>NZ_JAASKP010000001.1:0-856075 GCF_019730495.1 Enterobacter sp. Y17 | reverse complement strand
TCCCCCACCACCATCACTTTCAAATAACTCCAAACCTCCTTTTTGCACCAGGCATCATGTATTTCCGTAACGGGGAAACCTTCGCAGGCGCAGCCGCCACCTGGCGACAGAAGCCAGAAGCCTACATCGGCGGCAAACGACGCGTCACCGGCGAACTCTTCACAATCGACGTATTGCACTGGGCATGCTCCGCCAGGCCGTCCAGCAGCACATCCAGCTGCTCTATCGATCGCACCACCAGCCTAATCACAAAGCAATCTTCCCCGGTGACTTTGTCGCTCTCTATACACTCCGGCATCGCCTGAATGTATTTATCCACCTTATGCAACAACCCCGGCAAAGGACGCACGCGCACCAGCGCCTGCAGCGTATACCCCAGCGCCGCCAGATTCACCCGTGCGCCATACCCCTGAATCACACCGCGCTCTTCCAGCCTCTTCAGGCGTTCTGCCGTGCTGGGGGAAGTCAGACCGATGCGTCCGCTGAGCACCTTCAAAGACATGCGCGCATCTTCGACCAGACAGGCTAAAATTTGACGGTCGATATCATCGAGAAGGTATTCCATCGTTTTCACCTAATTTTAAAAAGTCATCACTGCATTTCACCTTATCTCATCCCTGTAAAACCCGACAGCGATTTTCGACAATAGTGACATACAATCAGGAGGTGGATGATGCGTGATTTCCATAAAGGCGTCTGGCAAATGAGCCTGGCGATGTTAATTTCCGGCTCTATCGGTGCGTTTGTTTTACTCAGCGGTCTGCCGGTGACGGAAGTGGTGTTCTGGCGCTGTCTTATCGGGGCAATAGCGCTTTTTATTTTTATCCGGGCAAGTCAAAAGCCCTTCAGCCCCCTCACCCGCACCACGCTGCTGCTGGCCATTCTCGGCGGCGTAGCGCTCGTGGTGAACTGGCTGCTGCTCTTCGCGGCCTATGAGCGGATCTCGATTGGTCTTTCGACCGTGGTCTATAACACCCAGCCGTTTATGCTGGTCCTGATGGGGATGTTTTTAGGTGAACGCGTTAGCCTGGTGAAATGGGGCTGGCTGTTCCTCGCCTTCGGCGGCGTGGTGATCTTGCTCTCCAGCGAGCTGACCGGCGCGCACGGCGGTGAATGGCTCGCCGGAATCGGCCTTGCGATGGCCGCGGCTTTCTTCTATGCGGTCACGGCCATTATTGCCCGCAAGCTCAGATCCGTTGCGCCGCAGCATATTGCCTTTATCCAGGTGCTGACGGGCGTCGTGATGCTTTTGCCCTTTGCCAGCATGCCGTCATTTTCCGGTGATTTTCCCTGGCCGATCCTGCTGACGCTGGGCATCGTCCATACCGGCATTATGTACCAGCTGCTCTACAGCGCGATCCAGAAGCTGCCTACGCCCATTACCGGCTCCCTGTCGTTTATCTATCCGGTGGTGGCGATCGTTGTCGATAATCTGGTGTTCGGACACTCGCTGAACCTGACGCAGCTGGCGGGCGGCGCGCTGATCCTGTTTGCTGCCGCGGGCAATAACCTGGGCTGGGGCGAAAAAAAACCCCGCGAGTGCGGGGTTGGTATCAAAACGGCGAATTAGCGACGGGCGCGCACAATCTGGTATTTGCGCGTCAGGTACTCCACCGGCGCGCTCCAGATATGCACCAGACGTGAGAACGGGAACAGCACAAACAGCGTCATCCCCAGCACCAGGTGAACGCGGAAGATAAACGCCACGCCGTCCAGGTGCGCGGAGGCTCCGCCGTGGAAGGTCACCACGGACTGCGCCCAGCCGACGAGCTTCATCATTTCGCTCCCGTCCATATGCTGCGCCGAGAACGGAATGGTCAGCAGGCCCAGCGCGCACTGCACCATCAGCAGGGAGAGGATCAGAATATCCGCTGCGGTCGTGGTCGCACGCACGCGCGGGCTGAACAGACGACGTTTCAGCAGCAGCAGGCCCCCCACCAGAGTCATCACGCCGCAGGCACCGCCGGCGATCATCGCCATCTTCTGCTTCACCTCGATCGGTAGCCACGCTTCATACATCCAGTGCGGCGTCAGCATCCCCAGGAAGTGACCGGCAAAAATCCCCAGAATACCGATGTGGAACAGGTTAGAGCCCACATGCATCCCTTTACGATCCAGCATCTGGCTGGAGGCCGCACGCCAGGTGTACTGGCCGTAGTCGTAACGCAGCCAGCTTCCCACCAGGAACACGGTACCCGCGATATACGGGTAAATGTCAAAGAAGAACATATTCAGGAAGTGCATTAGTGCCGTCCTCCGTTAGAGATATTCAAATATTGTGGGGCAACCGCGCCGGCAAAGCGACGCTGGTGAGCGGAGATTTCAGACTCGCCGCAGTTCTGGTCAGCAAAGAATTTCACCTGCTCTTCTTCCCAGACCGCATCCAGCGCCTGTGGGGTATCGTCGCGGGCTTCATCCGCAATTTTCTCCGCCACTTTTTCACTGTCGACCGCGGCGTTGGCCAGCTTCACCAGCAGATCGAACAGAACAGCATAGCGGCTCTCGCGCTGCTGAAGACGCGCGCCGAGCAGCGCCAGGATCGGCGCGATGTCCTGCAGACCGCCCAGCGCCTCTTCTTTCGGCAGCTGCGCCAGGTACTCCAGATACAGCGGCAGATGATCCGGCAGCTCGCGGCTGTCGAGCTGCAGGCCGTGCTGTTCATACTGGGCCATCAGGTCCACCATCGCCTGACCGCGGTCACGGGACTCACCGTGAACGTGTTCAAACAGCAGCAGCGAGGTCGCACGACCACGGTCAAACAGCTGGCTGTAGTCCGACTGGGCATCCAGAAGGTCGCGCGCCAGCAGATCGCGGAGGAAAACACCCAGCGTCTGGGCATCGTCTTTATCCAGGTTTTCAGATGACGCGAGTGCATCAAAGAGTTCCTGCTGATGCTGCGCAAGCGCAGCATCCGGGTACTCGAGCAGACGCGAAACAATGACGAGTTCAATCATTGGTGCGGCTCCGTTTTGCTGGTCACATCCATGGCATCGATGCGGCGGCTGTTGAACAGGTTGAATTTGCTGTCTGACCCGTGGCAACCGTCGCCAAAGGTAAAGCCACAGCCATTTTTTTCCGGGAAGGCTTCACGGGCCAGCTCGCGGTGGCTGCTCGGCACCACGAAACGGTCTTCGTAGTTGGCAATCGCCAGATAGCGGTACATCTCCTGCGCCTGCGCTTCGGTCAGACCGACCTCTTCCAGCGCGCGGGTATCGGTCACACCGTCTACGGTTTCCGCACGTTTGAAGTGACGCATCGCCAGCATACGCTTCAGCGCGAGCAGTACCGGCTGGGTGTCCCCGGCGGTCAACAGGTTCGCCAGGTACTGAACCGGAATACGCAGGCTTTCCACGTCCGGCAGGATGCCGTTGCTGCCCAGTTCGCCCGCGTCAGCCGCGGACTGAATCGGCGACAGCGGCGGCACGTACCAGACCATCGGCAGGGTGCGGTATTCCGGGTGCAGCGGCAGGGCCAGCTTCCAGTCCATCGCCATTTTGTACACCGGTGACTGCTGCGCCGCGTCAATCACGCTCTGCGGCACGCCGTCTTTCAGCGCCTGCTCAATCACCTTCGGATCGTTCGGATCGAGGAACACGTCCAGCTGACGCTGATACAGATCTTTCTCGTGCTCGGTGCTGGCGGCATTTTCAATCGCGTCCGCGTCATACAGCAGCACGCCGAGGTAGCGAATACGGCCTACGCAGCTTTCTGAGCAGACGGTCGGCATTCCGGCTTCGATACGCGGGTAGCAGAAGATGCACTTCTCAGATTTACCACTCTTCCAGTTGAAGTAAATTTTTTTGTACGGGCAGCCGGTGATGCACATACGCCAGCCGCGGCACTTGTCCTGGTCGATCAGCACGATGCCATCTTCTTCACGCTTGTAGATGGCGCCGCTTGGGCAGGTCGCCACGCACGCCGGGTTGAGGCAGTGCTCGCACAGGCGCGGCAGATACATCATGAAGGTATTTTCGAACTGGCCGTACATCGCCTTCTGCATGTTCTCGAAGTTCTGGTCTTTGGCGCGTTTCTCGAACTCGCCGCCCAGAATCTCCTCCCAGTTTGGACCGCTGGTGATCTTGTCCATGCGCTGACCGGTGATCAGCGAGCGCGGACGGGCGATCGGCTGGTGCTTGCTTTCCGGCGCGTTGTGCAGGTTCTGGTAGTCGTAGTCAAACGGCTCGTAGTAATCGTCGATGCCCGGCAGGTGCGGGTTAGCGAAGATTTTACCCAGCAGCATCGCGCGGTTACCCATGCGCGGCTGCAGCTTGCCGTTGATTTTACGGATCCAGCCGCCCTTCCATTTCTCCTGGTTTTCCCAGTCGGTCGGGAAGCCGGTGCCCGGCTTGCTTTCCACGTTGTTGAACCAGGCGTACTCCATACCTTCGCGGCTGGTCCAGACGTTTTTACAGGTGACCGAGCAGGTATGACAGCCGATGCATTTATCCAGATTCAGCACCATGCCGACTTGTGAACGAATTTTCATTTTACGCTCTCCTGTACCTGGTCATTACCTTCGCCGTCTAACCAGTTAATATTCTTCATCTTACGTACCACCACGAACTCATCGCGGTTCGATCCTACGGTGCCGTAGTAGTTAAAGCCGTAGGCCAGCTGCGCATAGCCACCGATCATGTGGGTCGGCTTCGGCGTAATACGAGTCACGGAGTTGTGGATCCCGCCGCGCTGCTCGGTAATTTCTGACCCCGGCAGGTTAACGATACGTTCCTGCGCGTGGTACATCATGGTCATCCCGGCCGGTACGCGCTGGCTCACGACCGCACGCGCCGTCAGGGCACCGTTGCTGTTGAACACTTCGATCCAGTCGTTATCTTCGATACCCAGATCTTTGGCGTCCGTTTCGCTCATCCAGACAATCGGACCGCCGCGCGACAGGGTCAGCATCAGCAGGTTGTCGCTGTAGGTGGAGTGGATACCCCACTTCTGGTGCGGCGTCAGGAAGTTCAGCGCCTTCTCTGGGTTACCGTTCGATTTCGCGCCCATCACCGCTTTCACGGAGCGGGTGTCGATTGGCGGACGGTAGACCAGCAGGCTTTCACCGAAGTCGCGCATCCACTGGTGATCCTGATACAGCGACTGACGGCCTGACAGGGTGCGCCATGGGATCAGCTCGTGAACGTTGGTGTAGCCCGCGTTATAGGACACGTGCTCATCTTCCAGACCAGACCAGGTCGGGCTGGAGATAATCTTGCGCGGCTGCGCCTGAATATCGCGGAAGCGGATTTTCTCTTCCTCTTTATTCGTCGCCAGGTGCGTATGGTCGCGACCGGTGAACTCGCTCAGTGCCGCCCAGGCTTTGACGGCAACGTGGCCGTTGGTTTCCGGGGCCAGGGTCAGGATCATCTCTGCCGCATCAATCGCCGTGTTTAGCATCGGCTGGCCTTTCGCCGGGCCGTCCGCTTTGGTGTAGTTGAGCTTGCGCAGCAGATCCATTTCGCTCTGGGTGTTCCAGGCGATCCCCTTCCCACCGTTACCGATTTTCTCCATCAGCGGGCCGATAGAGGTAAAGCGCTCGTAGGTTGCCGGATAGTCGCGTTCAACCGGAATAATGTGCGGCGCGGTTACGCCCGGGATCAGGTCGCATTCGCCTTTTTTCCAGTCCTTCACGTCCAGCGGCTGCGCCAGTTCGGCGGCCGAGTCGTGCTGGATTGGCAGCGTCACCACATCGGTCTCTTTGCCGAGGTGCCCAACGCAGACTTCGGAGAATTTCTTCGCAATGTCTTTGTAGATATCCCAGTCGCTTTTCGATTCCCACGCCGGGTCAACGGCCGCAGACAGCGGATGAATAAACGGATGCATATCCGAGGTATTCATGTCGTCTTTTTCGTACCAGGTCGCGGTTGGCAGCACGATGTCGGAGTACAGGCAGGTGCTGGACAGACGGAAGTCGAGCGTCACCACCAGATCCAGCTTGCCGTCGAGGCCGTTATCTTTCCACTCCACCTCTTCCGGCTTCACGCCGCCCTGCTTGCCGAGATCTTTCCCCTGGATACCGTTTTCGGTACCGAGCAGGTATTTCAGCATGTACTCGTGGCCTTTACCGGACGAGCCCAGCAGGTTGGAGCGCCAGATGAACAGGTTACGCGGATGGTTTTTACCGTTCTCCGGCTGTTCAGCCGCGAAGCGGATTGAGCCATCCTTCAGGGATTTCACGGTGTAATCCACTGGTGACATGCCCGCCTGCTTCGCCGCTTCCGCAATGCGCAGCGGGTTAGTGCCCAGCTGCGGCGCCGACGGCAGCCAGCCCATGCGCTCTGCGCGCACGTTGAAGTCAATCAGGTGGCCGCTGTAGCGGGATTTATCCGCCATCGGCGACAGCAGCTCCTGCGCGGTGACCGTCTCGTAGCGCCACTGGCTGGAGTGGTTATAGAAGTAGGAGGTGCTGTTCATATGGCGTGCCGGACGCTGCCAGTCGAGGGCAAACGCCAGCGGCTGCCAGCCGGTCTGCGGACGCAGTTTTTCCTGGCCGACGTAGTGTGCCCAGCCGCCGCCGCTCTGACCGACGCAGCCGCAGAAGATCAGCATGTTGATCAGACCGCGATAGTTCATATCGAGGTGATACCAGTGGTTCAGACCCGCGCCGACGATGATCATCGAACGACCGTGCGTTTTGTCCGCGTTTTCTGCAAACTCACGTGCGATACGGGTAATGTGCGCGCGAGGCACGCCGGTGATCTGTTCCGCCCAGGCCGGGGTGTAGGCCTTCACGTCGTCATAGCCGGTTGCGCAGTTTTCATCGCCCAGACCGCGCTCCAGACCGTAGTTCGCCATGGTCAGGTCATAAACGGTGGTGACCAGCGCGGTAGAACCGTCGGCCAGCTGCAGGCGCTTAACCGGCAGTTTGTGCATCAGAACGTTGTTCAGTTCAACCTTGTTGAAGTGCTCTGAACCTTCACCGCCGAAGTACGGGAACCCGACTTCAGCGATCTCGTCCTGGCTACCCAGCATGCTCAGGCGCAGCTCCGTCTCTTCGCCGTTGGTGCCGTTGCGTTGCTCAAGGTTCCACTTGCCCTTCTCGCCCCAGCGGAAGCCGATTGAGCCGTTTGGCGCCACCAGCTCGCCGTTGCTGTTATACGCAACGGTTTTCCACTCAGGGTTGTTTTCCTGGCCCAGCGAATCCACCAGATCGGCGGCGCGCAGCGTGCGGCCAGCGGCATAGTAGCCCTCCCGCTCTTCCAGCATGACCAGCATCGGCATGTCGGTGTAGCGGCGAACGTAGTCTGTGAAGTACTGGCTTGGCTTATCAAGATGGAATTCACGCAGCATGACGTGGCCCATCGCCATCGCCATCGCGGCGTCGGTACCCTGTTTCGGCGCCAGCCACAGATCGCAAAGCTTGGCGATTTCCGCGTAGTCAGGGGTGACCGCCACGGTTTTGGTGCCCTTGTAACGGACTTCGGTAAAGAAGTGCGCGTCCGGCGTACGGGTCTGAGGAACGTTAGAGCCCCAGGCGATGATGTAGCTGGAGTTGTACCAGTCCGCGGACTCCGGCACGTCGGTCTGCTCGCCCCAGGTCTGCGGAGACGCAGGCGGCAGGTCGCAGTACCAGTCGTAGAAGCTCAGGCAGGTACCGCCGATCAGCGACAGATAGCGCGCGCCGGAGGCGTAAGAGACCATCGACATCGCCGGAATTGGCGAGAAGCCCGCCACGCGGTCAGGACCGTAGGTTTTGACGGTGTAGACGTTGGAGGCGGCAATCAGCTCGTTTACCTCTTTCCATGAGGAGCGAACGAAACCACCGCGACCGCGAGCCTGCTTGAAGCTTTTTGCTTTGTCAGCGTCTTCGATGATGGACGCCCAGGCATCCACCGGATCGCTGTGCTGTACTTTCGCCTCACGCCACATTTTCATCAGGCGCTTGCGCATCAGCGGATATTTCAGACGGTTGGCGCTGTAGAGATACCAGGAGTAGCTGGCACCGCGCGGGCAGCCGCGCGGTTCGTGGTTTGGCATATCCGGGCGGGTGCGCGGATAGTCGGTCTGCTGCATTTCCCAGGTCACCAGACCGTTTTTAACGAAAATCTTCCAGCTGCATGAGCCGGTACAGTTCACGCCGTGGGTCGAACGGACGACTTTGTCATGCTGCCAGCGCTGGCGGTAACCGTCTTCCCAGTCCCGGTTGGTATCCAGAACCTGGCCGTGCCCATCGGCAAAAGTTTCACCCTTCTGTTTGAAGTAGCGAAACCGGTCCAAAAATTTGCTCATCGGGTATCTCCTGTGTGGAGCCTGTGGCTCTCTAAATCGACATTGCTGATTTGCAGCGAAGGTAACGCCCTGAAAGAGGGGGAGAATTGATAACGATCAAGACGAGGAGGGACTTTCAGGCGAGGGGTTACACCAAATACCACCAAAGCGGTATCTTCAAAAATTTCATATCATCATGAAATATAGAGTTATTTTTATTTTATCGTACAAAAAGCCAGTCAACATTTAACATCTCAGGTATTAAGGGGTAGAGCCACCTGCAAAGCGATGGCGATCACAGTGTCACCGCAGGCGTCTGCCGTAAAAGCCGTAAGTATGTTGTAACTATTATGCTGGCAAAAAAATCGCGGCCCGAAGGCCGCGTAAACGGATAATCACACTTACTTATTTTTCTTGGTATTTCGGCCATATACCAGCCACGTAATCACAACGCAGGCGATATAGAAGACGAGGAAGACTTTCATGGCGCCAGCCGGAGAGCCGGTCAGGTCCAGAGAGATACCGAACGCTTTCGGGATAAAGAAGCCGCCAATCGCGCCGATGGCAGAGATAAAGCCCAGCGCCGCGGCCGTATCCGTCGCCGCTTCGCGCATGGCCTGCTCTTCGCTCCCGCCCTGCGCCTTAACGCGATCCATCGTCAGCTTACGGAAGATCACGGAGATCATCTGGAAGGTAGACGCGCTCCCCAGCCCGGCCGTCAGGAACAGCACCATAAACACGCCGAAGAAGGCGATGAAGTTACCGCCCTGCCCGTCGACGGGCAGCGTCAGGAACAGCAGCGCGCAGAATACCGCCATCACGACGAAGTTAACCAGCGTCACGCGGGTACCGCCGAGACGGTCAGAGACCATGCCGCCCAGCGAACGCGCCAGGGCACCGATAAACGGTCCGAAGAAGGCAAAGTGCAGGATCTGAATCTCCGGGAACTGCGTTTTCGACAGCATCGCGAAGCCCGCAGAGAAGCCGATAAACGAACCGAAGGTGGCCAGATACAGCAGCGCCATCACCCAAAGGTGTCCACGCTTCAGCACCGGCAGCTGTTCGCTCAGCGACGCCTTCGACGCGGACAGGTCATTCATAAAGAACCAGGCTGCGAGGGTGAAGACCACCAGGAAAGGCACCCAGATCCAGGCGGCGTTCTGCAGATAGAGGGAGGAACCATCCGCCTGCTCAACGCCACCGCCGCCAAAGGCCGCGAAAATAGAAACAGAGATCGCCAGCGGGGCAATCAGCTGCATCACGCTGACGCCCATATTCCCCAGGCCGCCGTTAATGCCCAGCGCACCGCCCTGCTTCGCTTTCGGGAAGAAGAAGCTGATGTTCGCCATGCTGGAGGCGAAGTTCGCACCCGCAAAACCGCACAGCAGGGAAATAATCACGAACACGCTGAACGGCGTAGAGGTATCCTGCACCGCGAAGCCGAGCCAGACGCAGGGGACGATCATGATGCCCGTACTGAACGCCGTCCAGCGACGACCGCCAAACACCGGCACCATAAACGCGTAAGGCACACGCAGCAGCGCGCCTGACAGCGACGGCAGCGCGGTCAGCATGAACAGCTGATCAGTCGTAAACGTAAAACCCACTTTCGGCAGATTTACCGCCACCGCGCTAAACAACATCCATACGCAAAACGCTAATAACAAACACGGCACGGAAATCCACAGATTCCGGCTGGCTACACGATGGCCGCGCTGTTGCCAGAACGCCGGATCCTCTGGACGCCAATCTGTAATAACGGCACCATTTTCCCTTTCGGGAGCGGATGAGTGACTCATAGACACCTCTGATTCTCGAATGATGCTGCAAACATTAGGGCTTTAGGGCGGCGGTAAGTTGATATAAATCAAAGGAAAAGTGGGAGAATTTGCGGCGTAAAATAAGGCCTCACCCTTAGTGAGTAGGCTAATTCGGTAAAAAAGACGTGGTTTTTCACGGCACTGACGGTTCCAGACTACCCCCACCTCCTTCCCCCTACTCCGTTGGCAATTTAGGGGTAATCCTTTATTGGTATGGGTATACTCCAGGGTATGCACCAGAATAGCGCCATTCCTGCAAGCAGGCCACGTCAGGAGCACGCCACCTCTATGTTAAAAAGATGTTTATCTCCGCTGACGCTCGTGAATCAGCTCGCTCTGATTGTTTTGCTGTCCACCGCCATCGGCGTGACCGGCATGGCGATCTCCGGCTGGCTGGTACAGGGCGTACAGGGTAATGCGCATGCCATCAACGAGGCAGGCTCGCTACGCATGCAGAGTTATCGCCTGCTGGCGTCGGTTCCCCTGACGCAGGACGATCGGCCTCTGATTGATGAAATGGAGCGCACGGTCTTCAGCCCCGAACTGGAAAACGCCGCCATCCGCGCCGGTCAGCAATATCAGCTTAAAGCCCTTCAGGGCTACTGGCACACCCAGCTGGAGCCCGGGCTGAAACAGGCGCGCAGCACGAAAACCGTTGCGCAGGACGTGGCGGGGTTCGTCTCACGCATTGATGCGCTGGTCTCCTCTTTCGACCAAACCACCGAATTACGCATCGACCGGGTGGTGATGGTGCACCGCGCCATGGCGCTGTTTATGGGGCTGCTGCTGATCTTCACTATCGTCTGGCTCCGCGCGCGACTGCTAAACCCGTGGAAACAGCTGCTGGCAATGGCCCGCGCGGTCACCGCACGCGATTTTACCCAGCGCACGCACATCAGCGGGCGCAACGAGATGGCGATGCTCGGCCAGGCGCTCAACACCATGTCTGCAGAGCTCTCCGAGAGCTACGCGGTGCTGGAACAGCGCGTTCAGGAAAAAACGGCCGGACTGGAGCAGAAAAACGAGATCCTCTCCTTCCTGTGGCAGGCCAACCGTCGTCTGCACATGCAGGTGCCGCTATGCGAACGCCTCTCTCCGGTGCTGAACGGCCTGCAAAATCTAACCCTCCTTCACGACCTTGAGCTGCGCGTCTACGACGTGGAAGACGAAGATAACCATCAGGAATTTACCTGTCAGTCGGATATGTCCTGCGATGACAAAGGCTGCCATCTTTGCCCTCGCGGCCTGCCGCCGCTGACGTCCGGCGGCACCACCCTGAAGTGGCGCCTGACCGACAGCCACACCCAGTACGGTATTCTGCTGGCAACGCTGCCAGCCGGGCGTCACCTGAGCCACGACCAGCAGCAGCTGGTCGATACTCTGGTCGAACAGCTAACGGCCACGCTGGCGCTCGACAGGCATCAGGAAAAGCAGCAGCAGCTGATCGTCATGGAAGAGCGCGCGACCATCGCCCGCGAGCTTCACGACTCTATCGCCCAGTCGCTTTCCTGTATGAAAATGCAGGTGAGCTGCCTGCAGATGCAGGATGCGGAGATGCCCGAAAGCAACAAGCAGCTGCTCAGCCAGATCCGCAACGAGCTGAACACCTCCTGGATACAGCTTCGCGAGCTGCTGACCACCTTCCGTCTGCAGCTGACCGAGCCGGGCCTGCGTCCGGCGCTGGAGTCCAGCTGTCACGAATTTAGCGCCCGGCTGGGGTTCCCGGTGAAGCTGGACTACCAGCTGCCGCCGCGGTTTGTCCCCTCCCACCAGGCCATACATGTACTGCAGATCGCCCGTGAAGCGCTGAGCAACGTGCTCAAGCATTCCGGCGCGACGGCGGTAACGGTCACCGTCAGCCAGCACAGCAATCAGGTGAAGCTCACGGTTCACGACAACGGCCGCGGCGTGCCGGAAAATGCCGAACGCACTAACCACTATGGTTTAATTATTATGCGAGACCGCGCCCAAAGCCTGCGCGGTGATTGCCAGGTTCGCCGGAGAGAGACGGGTGGCACGGAAGTTGTGGTCACCTTTATTCCCGAGAAACCGCTTACAACTGCTCAAGGAGAAACCCATGACTAATCAGGAACCGGCATCCATCCTGTTGATCGACGACCATCCGATGCTGCGTACTGGCGTGAAACAGCTGGTCAGCATGGCGCCCGATATCACCGTGGTTGGCGAAGCCAGCAACGGTGAACAGGGCATTGAGCTTGCCGAATCCCTCGATCCCGATCTGATCCTGCTGGATCTGAATATGCCCGGCATGAACGGTCTGGAAACCCTCGACAAGCTGCGGGAAAAATCGCTTTCCGGGCGCATCGTCGTCTTTAGCGTGTCGAACCATGAAGAGGATGTGGTCACGGCGCTGAAGCGCGGGGCGGATGGTTATCTGCTCAAGGATATGGAGCCGGAAGACTTGCTTAAGGCGCTGCAGCAGGCCGCGGCGGGCGAGATGGTTCTCAGCGAAGCCTTAACGCCGGTGCTGGCCGCCAGCCTGCGCGCCAATCGCGCCACCTCTGACCGCGACGTCAGCCAGTTAACCCCGCGCGAGCGCGATATTCTCAAACTCATTGCCCAGGGGCTGCCGAACAAAATGATCGCCCGCCGCCTGGACATCACCGAAAGCACGGTCAAAGTGCACGTGAAGCATATGCTGAAGAAAATGAAGCTAAAATCCCGCGTTGAAGCCGCGGTGTGGGTGCATCAGGAACGCATTTTTTAAGGATTACTCCTCCGGCAGAAGCTTCCAGCGCGGGTCGTTGTCGGGCAATGCGACCAGCGGCTGCACGACGGTCAGCACGATCTCATTGGACGAGACGCGCTGGCCTTTCTCATCTTCTACCACCGCCGACAGGTGCCAGCGGTTTGTCGCCCCTTCACTGTCATCCCAGGCAGGCATAATTACACTCCAGCCGTCGCTGCTGTTGCTTTTGGCCGGCGACGTCAGGCTCAGCGCCTGCGTATCCCCCTGCCAGTGGATCTCACGAATGCCGTGCGCGCTGCGAACCTGAAGCTTCAGCATAACGGTCTCGCCCCCTTTCAGATCCCACGGCGGCGTCGCCAGCCAGACGGACAGCGTTTTACGCTGGCGGAACTCCATCACCGGCAGGCTATTGCGCTCCGGCGAGTCGTAGCGGCTTCCGCGCAGGGAGCGCGTGGCGGCGACTTCACCGGCGGAAAGCTGCTTCACCAGCGGCACGCCAAAGCGATAGTTGAGCTTCAGCCCGAGGTTATTCTGGCTCGCGCCACTTTCGCCCTGCTTGTGCGCGGCGGTCAGGGTGACCAGCGGAACGGGGGTATAGTTAAGCCCCAGATTCACCGCTACGGGATTGTGATAGCCGGTTCCGCTGTTGAAGAGGTCGACGTTATCGCCGAAGTATTGCTCGAAGCTCACGCTGGTATTGAGATGATGGAACCACGGCAGCCAGGCTTTAGCGGTGACGTCATAGCCGCGCGCCATGCGCTGCTCCTGGACGTCGGAGCGATCGCGCCAGCCGGCAAAGGGCTGATAATAGTTGGCTGACAGGCGCAGATTTTCCCCCCACGCTTCCGCGCCCAGCCCGGCACGCTGCAGGTTTTCGTCCAGCAGGTTATCGTAAAACGTGTTGTAACCCAGCAGCCATTTCCCGGCGACCCAGCGCTGGCCTATTCCGGCGTTACTGACCAGACCATCCGCCTGCTGGGTCAGGCCAAGCTGGCTCCAGCTCAGGTAACGGTTGTTATCGTTCCAGGGGATAAACCAGCTCCCGCTGCTGCCGTTAAATTTGCCGTCGTTATCCACCAGTAGGTTCACGCTGGCGTTCCCCCAGGGCGAAAGCCAGGATTCAATCTGCTGGTTCACTTCGCCGCTCACCGCGTCGCGCACCTGGCCAAACGCAAACTGACGCGCCTGCTCGCCCGTCGTCAGACCGTTGTCGGTCATGCTGGCTTCACCGAAGGCTTTCGCCATTTCGGCCAGGTGCTTCTCCCCCTCGCCCGTTGGCGCCGCCATGCCGAGGTCGGGCAAACTATCCCCGTTATTATCAAAGGGATTTTGCGCCTGATGGATAAAGGAATTCGGCGCACCGTGAACGGCTCCGGCCGTAACAAGGGAGAGTAAAAACAGCAAACGAATGCGGGACGATACAGCCATCAACGTCGTAAATAAGAACCTGTGTTAATGAACAAACTCCTATTATGTTAACGCGATAAGCCTTGAAATGCAGTCCTGACGGACATTTCAGGATTATCCTGAAACAGCCCTTTCAGCTCCGGCACGCAGGAGCCACAGTTCGTACCGCAGCGCAGCGTCGCCCCCAGCGCGGTGACGGAATCACACCCGCCGACGATCGCCTCCCGTATCGCATTCTCCCCGACGCTGAAACAGCTGCAGATGATGCGTCCCGGATCCGCCGCCTTCCCGACGCTCTGCCCGTTCAACAAGGCGTGGCGTTCTGCAAGAAGCACGGGTGGGGATTGAAAAGCGGCTTCAATCACCGCATGCGCCAGCGCCGGTAACGCGGAGCCCTCCCAGAAGCCCAGCATCAGCTGGCCTTCATGCCAGGCCAGCACGCTGCTGCGTTCGCCGGTTTGCGCAACCTGCAGCTGCCAGCCCCGGTCGCTGGCGTATTCCATTACCCACGGCAGCAGCGGTTGATCGCCCGCCACCGTCAGGCGTGAGGCTTTGCGCCACCAGTAAGCCGAAGAGGGCACTTCCGGCCATTCCCGGACATAGAGCTCACCCTGCCAGGCGGGCTGCCAGGGCAGGATCCTGACGGCGGTTTGTTTACTCTCCGGCTGGCCCGAAACCGGATCGCAGCGCCCTTCCACCAGCGCATTCACCTTTCCCTGGCGGGCAAACCCGGCGTTCCAGTGCATCGGGGCAAACGCCTCGCCTTCCCGTATCCCGTCGCTGATTCGCACTCTTGCCACCATCACGCCGCGCGGCGAGCTGATGCGCGCCAGCTGGCCGTCGCACAGGGAAAACCGAACGGCGTCTGCCGGGCTAACCTCAACAAACGGTTCGGCGATATGCTGCATCAGCCTCGCCACGTATCCCGTTCGGGTCATGGTATGCCACTGATCGCGGATGCGCCCCGAGTTGAGAATCAGCGGGTATAACGCGCTGACCGTCGCGCCGTGCGACAGAGGGTTAACGGGAACGATGTTTCGGCGCGGAAAACTCCCCGTCGGCCACTGATAAGGCTCAAGCTGATCCCACTCCTCGCGGGTTAGCGCAGCCAGTTCATGAAGACTCAATGCCCGCGCGCCGTCATTTTCAAAGGCCGTCAGCGCCGCATGTTCGCAAAAAATCTCGTGCGGATGTTGCCAGGCAAAGGCCTCGCCGTAGCCCAGCCGTTTCGCCATCTGCGCGACGATCCACCAGTCCGGCTTCGCCTCGCCCGGCGCGGGCAGAAACGCGCGCTGGCGCGAAATGCGGCGTTCCGAGTTTGTCACCGTCCCGTCCTTCTCCCCCCAGCCCAGCGCCGGAAAACGGATATGGGCGAACCGGCTGGTATCGGTATCCTTCATCACCTCAGAGATCATCACCAGCGGGCAGTTCGCCAGCGCCTGACACACCGCGTGGCTGTCCGGAAGCGACACGGCGGGGTTAGTGCCCATGATCCACACCGCCTTCACCTCGCCGCGGGCAATGGCGTCAAACAGCTCCACCGCCATCAGGCCCGGCGTCTGCGCCAGCCGTTCCGTTCCCCAGAAACGCGCCACCCGCGAGAGATCGTCCGGCTCAAAGTTCATGTGCGCCGCCAGCTGGTTCGCCAGCCCGCCCACTTCCCTTCCCCCCATCGCGTTTGGCTGTCCGGTCAGCGAAAACGGGCCGCAGCCCGGACGGTTGAACTTCCCGCTGGCAAGATGAACGTTAATGATGGCGTTACACTTGTCGCTGCCGCTGGCGGACTGGTTGATCCCCATGGTGTAGAGCGTGATGGCCCGGGGCGCCGTCATAAACCAGTCATAAAAGGTGCCTATATCCTGCGGCGAGAGGCCGCAAAACGCCGCCACGCGCTCAACGGGCCACTCATCCGTTCCCTGAATCACATTAAGCAGACCGACAAACAGCCCGGCGTCGCTGCCGGGGGCGAGCGCCAGATGCAGGTCAGCAATATCACAGGTGGCGGTTCTGCGGGGATCGATTACCACCACCTTGATCCGCGGGTTGTCGTGCTTCGCCTGCACCAGCCGCTGATAGAGCACCGGATGCGTCCAGGCCGCGTTCGAGCCAGCCAGCACCACCAGATCGCTGTTTTCCATATCCTCGTAGCCGCACGGCACCACGTCTTCGCCAAAGGCGCGCTTGTAGCCCACCACCGCCGAGGACATACAGAGCCGGGAGTTGGTATCGATGTTTGCCGCGCCGATAAACCCTTTCATCAGCTTGTTGGCGGCATAGTAATCCTCGGTCAACAGCTGGCCGGAGGCGTAAAACGCCACCGCCTGCGGCCCCCATTTATCGATAATCTCCCGCAGGCGCTCTCCTGCCGCGCTCAGCGCCTGCGCCCAGTCCACCTCAAGGCCGTCAACGACCGGGCGCAAAAGCCGCCCCTGTAAGCCCGTCGTTTCCCCCAGGGCCGATCCTTTCACGCACAGGCGGCCCAGGTTCGCAGGATGGGTTTCATCCCCATGAACGCTTACCGCTTCACCTTCCACGCGGGCGACCACGCCGCAGCCCACCCCGCAGTAGGGGCACGTTGTCCGGGTTTCCGTCATGAGGCCTCCGCACGCATTACCAGGGCGTCGCTGCCAACCCACACCTTGCCGTTTTCAATTTTCACCGGCCAGGCGCGCACCGCGGGTTCGCCGTTCTCTACCTGACAGCCGTCGCGCAGGCGAATGCGCTGCTTGTAGAGCGGTGATATCACCACCGGCTCGCCCGCCGCATCGCCAAGAATGCCGCGTGAAAGCACGTTCGCATCGCCGCCCGGCTCCCGATCGTCGAGGGCGTAAACGGTTTTACCAAAGCGGAAGAGCGCAATCGGCTTACGTCCAAGCCGCGCGCCGATGCCCGCCTGCTCGGGGATATCGTCGATGCCGCAAATTTCCTGCCAGCGCTTGCTTTCATCCGGCGCGGTCTCGTTCACCGTCGTGCGGAACAGCGCCAGGCGGCTGGGATCGCTGAGCGTGGTTTGCCATTCGCACTGGTAGGTTTCCACCACCCGGGCCATCTCCTGCTCCAGCTCGTGGGCGATGCCGAGGCTGTCGTTGAGGATCACCTCGCGCAGATAGTCGAGGCCGCCTTCCAGGTTGTCCATCCAGGTGCTGGTGCGCTGCAGGCGATCCGCCGTGCGGATGTAAAACATCAGGAAACGGTCGATGGTGCGAATTAACGTTTCGTCGTCCAGATCGCTGGCGAAGAGATCCGCGTGGCGCGGCTTCATCCCGCCGTTGCCGCACAGATAGAGGTTCCAGCCCTTATCGGTGGCAATCACCCCCACGTCTTTGCTCTGCGCCTCCGCGCACTCGCGGGTGCAGCCTGAGACCGCCATTTTGATTTTGTGCGGCGCGCGCAGGCCCTTGTAGCGGTGCTCCAGCCGGACCGCGAGGCCGGTGGAGTCCTGCACGCCGTAGCGGCACCAGGTCGAGCCGACGCAGGATTTCACCGTGCGCAGGGATTTACCGTAGGCGTGTCCGGTTTCAAACCCGGCCTCCACCAGCGCCTGCCAGATCGCCGGCAGCTGTTCGAGGGTGGCCCCAAACAGGTCGATACGCTGACCGCCGGTAATTTTGCTGTACAGGCTGTAGCGTTTCGCAATCTGCCCGATGGCAATCAGCCCGTCGGCAGTCACTTCCCCTGCGGGCATGCGCGGCACGATGGAGTATGTGCCGTCCTTCTGGATGTTGGCGAAGTAGCGGTCGTTGGTATCCTGCAGCGGCAGGTGCGCCGGTTTCAGCAGATACTCGTTCCAGCAGGAGGCGAGCACCGATCCCACCAGCGGCTTGCAGATCTCGCATCCGTGCCCCTGTCCGTAGCGGCTGATAAGCTGGTCAAAGGTGCGGATATGGTTGACGCGCACGAGGTGGTAAATCTCCTGGCGCGAGTACGGGAAGTGCTCGCAGATGTCCTTTTTCACCTCCACGCCCTGCTCCGCCAGCTGGAACTCCATCACCTGCTTCACCAGCGCGCTACATCCGCCGCAGCCGGTCGCCGCTTTGGTGCACTGCTTAACGGCGCCGATATCCGCCGCGCCCGCGCTCACCGCCCGGCAAATATCGCCTTTACTGACGTTATGACACGAACAGATCTGCGCGCTTTCCGGCAGCGCCGCCACGCCGAGCGCTTTTGGCGCGCTGCCTGACGACGCGGGTAAAATGAGCGTTTCCGGCTCTTTCGGCAGGCTGATGCCGTTAAGCATCATCTGCACCAGCGTGGCGTATTCGCTGGCATCGCCCACCAGCACGCCGCCGAGCAGCGTTTTGCCGTCGTGGCTGACCACGATTTTCTTGTAGATTTGCTGCGGGCCGTGCGTCCACTGGTAGCTCAGCGCCCCCGGGGTGCGCCCGTGGGCGTCGCCGAACGAGGCCACGTCCACGCCGAGCAGCTTGAGCTTAGTGCTCATATCCGCGCCGGTGAAGGTTTTATCCTCTCCCGCCAGCGCGGCGGCGGCCACCCGCGCCATCTGATAGCCGGGCGCGACCAGTCCGAAGATTTTCCCCTCCCACAGGGCGCATTCGCCGATGGCCAGCACGTCCGGATCGGAGGTCTGGCAGCCGTCGTCAATGCAGATCCCGCCGCGTTCGCCGATAGCCAGCCCGCTGCTGCGCGCCAGCGCGTCCTGCGGACGGATGCCCGCCGAAAAGACCACCATGTCCGTTTCCAGCTGTTCGCCATCGGCAAAGCGCAGCACCAGCCCGCCGTCCGCGGTGGCGATCTCCGTCGTGGCTTTACTGGTGTGAACGCCGACGCCCAGCGCCTCGATTTTCTTGCGCAGCATCGCCGCGCCGTCGTTGTCGAGCTGGACCGCCATCAGGTTGGGCGCAAACTCCACCACGTGGGTTTCCAGCCCGAGCTGCTTCAGGGCATTCGCCGCCTCCAGTCCGAGCAGGCCGCCGCCAATCACCACGCCGCGGCGCGAGCCCGCCGCATGTGCAGCAATGTTGTCCAGGTCGTCAAGGGTGCGGTAGACAAAACAGCCCGGCAAATCGTTGCCCGGCACGGGCGGAACGAACGGGTATGAGCCGGTCGCCAGCACCAGCTTGTCCCAGTGGGTCTCATGCCCGCTGGCGGTACGCACCACGCGCGCGTCGCGATCGATAGCGACGATCTGCTGCGACAGGCGCAGCTCAATGCCGCTGTCAGCAAAGAAATCCCCCTCCACCAGCGAGAGCGACGCCGCGCTGCGGCCGCCAAAATATTCCGACAAATGCACACGGTCGTAGGCGGCATAGCGCTCCTCGCCAAAGACAACGATCTGATACTGCTGATGCAGATTGCGCTTAACGCAGTCTTCGAGGAAATGATGGCCGACCATACCGTGCCCAACCACCACCAGAGTAGGTTTTGTCATAGCATTCTGTCCTGCAACCTGCGGTTGCGTAGTGAAACGATCGAACAGCCAGTCCGCGTGGGCGGGCGCAGCCGTTGCCAGTAAATCGGTAAACGTTGCCGCGCTGCGGCAGTCGCCCATCAGCAGCGCGCCAGCCAGCGCCCCCTGATGGATCAATAAACGACGATAGTGACGGGTCAGCGGATCCCATGCGCTCCAGACCACGTCGCCCTCCTGCTCCGCCGCACGGCCGAGGCTGAACAGCTCCACGCCCGTCACCTTGAGGCGCATCCCGCTGTCGGTCAGGGTAAACGGCGCGGTAGCGTCCCCGGCCAGCCGCGCGGCCAGGATTTCCGCCTGCGCCAGGCAGGGGGCGACCAGGCCAAACGTCTGCCCGTCAATTTCGCAGCACTCGCCAATGGCGTAGACGTTCGGTTCGGAGGTTTGCATCTGGTGATCCACCACGATGCCGCGCGCGCAGCGAATGCCGCTGGCCTGCGCCAGCGCGACGCTGGGCTGCACGCCGGTCGCCAGCACCACGCGAGCGGCGACGACGCGGCGCCCGTTGAGCAGCGTCACGCTATTCCCGCTCACCGCTGCGATGCCCGAGGCGAGCTCACAGCGCACGCCCCGCGCCGCCAGCGCCTCTTCCAGCAGCATTCCCGCCTGCCGATCCAGCTGCTGCTCCATCAGCCACGGACCGCGATGAACCAACGTGACGTTGTCACCTGAGCGCGCCAGCGCTGCCGCCGTCTCAACCCCGAGCACGCCGCCGCCCAGCACCACCGCCGGACCGGCGATCGTCCGAATGGCCCGGGTATCCTCCAGGGTGCGGAACGTGAACACATGCGGCGCATCGCAGCCGGGGATTGGCGGAATAAAGGGCGTTGATCCGGTGGCAAACACCAGCGCATCCCAGCCCAGCGTGCGGGCGGTGGTTTGCACTTCCCGCGCGTCCACGTTCACGGCGATCGCCTTTTCGCCCCGCAGCACCGTCACGCAGCGCGACTGGTACCAGTCGTCATCCTGCAGACAGATGTCTGCAGCCTGCTTTTCACCGCCCAGCACCGGCGAAAGCTGGATGCGGTTATAGGCATGCTCCGGCTCGTCACCGATGACGGTGATAGCGAAACGACCGGCAGCACGCCCGGTGAGCGAGGCAATCAGCCGCGTGGCCGCCATGCCATTTCCGATAATGACCAGTCGCATTAAAGCCCCCTCGTTACGCCGCTTTCGACTGCTTTTCATAGAGGAAATGGAGGATCTGCTGGCGCATGTGGTGATAGCGGCTGTCGTCGGCCAGCTGCACCCGGTTGCGCGGGCGCGGCAGGTCCACGTGCAGGATCTCCCCGACGGTGGCCGCCGGGCCGTTGGTCATCATCAGCACGCGATCGGAGAGCAGCACCGCCTCGTCCACGTCGTGGGTAATGAGCACGATGGTGGTGTTCAGCGCCTGCTGGATCTGCATCACCGAGTCCTGCAGATGCGCGCGCGTCAGGGCGTCGAGCGCGCCAAAGGGTTCATCCATCAGCAGGACTTTCGGCTTCATCGCCAGCGCGCGGGCAATGCCGACGCGCTGCTTCATGCCGCCGGAGATCTCCCCCGGGCGCTTGTGCAGGGCGTGCCCCATCTGCACGCGGTCGAGGTTGTGCTCGATCCACTCCCTGCGCTCCGCCTTGCTCATGCTGTGGCGAAACACGTGATCGACCGCCAGGGCCACGTTGTCGAAGCAGGTGAGCCACGGCAGCAGCGAATGATTCTGAAAGACCACGGCGCGCTCCGGACCCGGCCCGGCGATTTCACGGTTGTCGCAGATCAGCCCGCCTTCCGTCGGCAGGGTAATACCGGCGATGAGGTTCAGCAGCGTCGATTTGCCGCAGCCGGAGTGCCCGATCAGGCTGACGGTTTCGCCCTCGTGGATATCAAACGAGACGTTTTGCAGCGCCACAAACTCGCCGCTGGCGGTGGAAAAACGCTGGCTCACGGCCTGGACCTGAATTAATGGTTTCATGTTCGCTCCTTATTTTTCCTGCCAGCTAAAGCGACGGGCGATCAGCATCAGCCCCTGCTCCAGCAGCAGCCCGACCACGCCAATGATGACGATGGCGATGAGAATGTTTTCGACGTTGAGGTTGTTCCACTCGTTCCAGATCCAGAAGCCGATCCCTAAACCTCCGGTGAGCATCTCGGCGGCGACGATCACCAGCCAGGCGATGCCGATGGAGAGACGTACCCCGGTCAGCACCGCGGGCAGCACCGCCGGGAAGAGAATGCGGCGCATGATGGTCCACTCGGAAAGCTGCAGCACCCGGGCCACGTTGAGGTAGTCCTGCGGAATGCGGCGTACGCCTTCGGCGGTGTTGATCACCATCGGCCAGATGGAGCAGATGAAAATGGTCCAGCTCGACGCGGGCTCCGCTTTCTGGAACAGCAGCAGGCCGATGGGCAGCCAGGCCAGCGGGCTAACCGGGCGTAACAGCGCGATCAGCGGGCCGAACATGCGAGAGAAAAAGGTGAAGCGACCAATCAGGAAGCCGAGCGGGATCCCGGCGAGCGCGGCCAGGCCAAAGCCCACCGCCACGCGCTGTAATGAGGCGAGCACGTTCCAGCCGATGCCCATATCGTTAGGCCCGTCACGATAAAACGGATCGGCAAACAGGGTGATGGCGGAATCGAGCGTGCTGAGCGGCGTCGGGAAACCTTTGCTGTTAATCGCCGCCAGCTGCCAGAGCACCACCAGCAGTCCCAGACCGAGAAACGCCGGGATGATGCGCTGGAGGATCGCGTTAATCCGACGCGCAAACGTCGGCGTACGGCGGCGAACCTGCACCGGAGGCAGGACAATCACCTCCCCACTCTCCGGCGTCTCGTGTGAATTCGTTTTTTGCAGATGCTGCATAATCAGGCCCCTTTACGGTGAATGGCGAAACGGCTGGCGTATCCTTCCGGATCGGTACCGTTCCAGACGGTGCCGTCCATCAATGTGCTGCTGCGTAATGGTGAAGTCGGTGTGCTGATGCCCCCCACCGCCGTGGCGGCATCCTGCCAGACCGCGGTCTGGTTAATGCGCTGCGCGATGCCCGCGTAGTCCGGCGCGGATTTGAGCAAGCCCCAGCGGCGGAACTGGGTTAAGAACCACATGCCGTCGGAGAGATACGGGTAGCTGACGGCCCCCTCGTTGAAGAAGCGGATCGGGTGCGCGTCCTGCCAGCGCTGGCCCAGGCCGTTGTCGTAATCGCCGAGCATGCGTCCGGTGAGATACTGTTCCTTGCAGTTGAGCCACGCCCGGCGCGAGAGGATCTGCGCGGTCTCGCGTTTGTTTTCCGGGGAGGCTTCGATCCAGCGCGCCGCCTCCAGTACCGCGCTCACCAGCGCCCGCGCGGTGTGCGGGTTTTTCTCCACCCAGTCGCGGCGCGTACCGAGGATTTTTTCCGGATGATCGGCCCAGATAGACTGCGACGTGGCGGCGGTAAAACCGATGCGGTCGTTGATGGCCCGGGCGTTCCACGGCTCGCCGACGCAAAAGCCAACCATGTTGCCAAT
This sequence comes from Enterobacter sp. Y17, assembly GCF_019730495.1. NCBI lineage: Bacteria > Pseudomonadati > Pseudomonadota > Gammaproteobacteria > Enterobacterales > Enterobacteriaceae > Enterobacter > Enterobacter sp. Y17. The sequence continues at coordinate 833,022 of NZ_JAASKP010000001.1, read as the reverse complement.
GCGCATGTTCATCACCATCTGCGGCGGCGGCACCACCACCGTGCGCACGTCGTCAAAGGGGTTAATGCCCGCGCTGGCCAGCCAGTAGTAGAGCCACATGGCGTGCGTCCCGGTCGGGAAGGTGTGCGCGAAGGTGTAGGTGCCGGGCGCCTGCTGCCCAATGAGCTTTTTCAGCCCGTCAAGGTCTCGTACGCCCTTCTCCGCCAGATCGCTGGAAAGCGTAATCGCCTGGCCGTTCTGATTGAGCGTCATCAGGTTCGCCATCTGCTGCGGCTTGCCGGCGATGCCCAGCTCCAGGCCGTACAGCAGGCCGTAGAGAATGTGCGCGGCATCGAGTTCGCCCGCCACCAGCTTGTCGCGCACCGCCGCCCAGCTCGCCTCTTTGGTGGGCACGATGGTAATACCGTATTTTTTATCAAAGCCTTTCAGCGCCGCGATAACCACCGGAGCGCAGTCGGTCAGCGGGATAAACCCGATGCGCACCGTTTCCTGCTCCGGTTTATCCGAGCCTGCCGCCCATGCGGCCTGCATGATACCCGGTAACAGCATTGCGCCACTCGCCAGCACGCTGGCCTGCAAAAAACGCCGTCTCGACAAATCCGCCATGACCAACCACTCCTGAAAAAAAACCAAAAAAAAGCGCCCACGATGCCGAAGCACCAGTGGACGCCTTTATCCCGAAGACGCATGCGCCGCCGTTGGCGCATCGTCAAAAATGGTTAATCCGATAATGCAAAGTGAATGCCAGGTTTTAACCCGCAATTTCCGGGGCGCTAACCGAACTCCCCTCGCCTGCACGCACCTTAATCAGGCACAAAATGCCCGCTGACCGTGCAGCTACTCCTTTGGTGTTACCTGCCATAAATTCTTCACCATCAGCAGCGCGCGGGCGATATCCACCATCCTTTGGTTCTTGTCCATCGCCATTTTGCGCAGCGCCGTCCAGGCCTGTTCCTCACTCATATTCTGGTGGGTCATCAGCACGCTTTTCGCTTTATCAATGACTTTGCGCTCTTCAAGCGTATCGCGCAGCGATGCAAGCTGGCGCGAGAGCTGTTCTATCTCGCGTGCCTGCTGGCGCACCAGGGTGAGCAACGGTTTTTCCGGATACTGTATCAGCGGGTCGTCCTGCTCATCGGCGGGAGGCACGTACTCATCGTTACGGTAAATACGCTCGTCCACCGCCGTCATCAGATCGGCGATGAGCGTCTCCTCCAGCGTGCGCAGATGCTCAAGGCGCGCGGTTTGCAGAGCAAACCAGGCCAGAGCGGTAAGGCCATCATCTGCGGCAGGCTGGCGGGTACAGGCCACGCGCCGGAGTTGCTCCGTTTCACGATCGGGCTGGCAGTGCAGGGAAAAGGTGGTCTGGACGTCAGCGGAGCTGTGCGAGAGAAAGATCTCAAAGCAGGCCTGCTGACCGTCGATGCGGTCAACCAGCCTCTGGCGAGTCACATCATCGAAAAAACCCTGCGTGAAGCCAATCGCCCCCAGGGCCCGTTCCTGTCCCGCCAGCTCTTTCCCCTGCATCAGGCTATAAAGGGCAACAAAACGCCCGGCGATTTGCGGATCGTCAATGCTGTCATTGAGCTGCGGCACGATACTGAGCAGATGGCGAAGCATGCGGGAGTAGTGTTCCATCGCCTGCGGCGCCGTTACCGTTTGCTGAATAACACCGTCGCGCAGCGCGGGAAGCATATCAAGGCTCTGAAGCGCGCCGCCGATGCGTTCACAGACCGTACTTCCCGGGATCGGCGACTGTTTTTCAAGAATGTCATAAAGTGCAGCGAGGTTTTCATCCACCATCGCCCGGCTGGCTTTGCATTCGAGGGCGTAAAGTTTGCCCTGTGAACAGAGCCAGACGTTGGACGCCCCACGCTCGCACTGTAACATGTGCACCAGTTGGCTAATGCCGTGCACAAGCACGCCAAGCTGTGCCAGCTTGCTGAACTGTTCCCGACGCATCATCCTTGCGCGCTCGAGCCATTCGGCAGCGCCTGGCGAAATGCCAGCCATTAATGTCATGCTTACTCTCCAGAACAGCGAAACTCGGGAAAGCTAAGCAATATTCGTGCCTTTATAAGAACAGGAGTCAACATGCAAAAGATTGTGATCGTCGCCAACGGTGCGGCTTACGGCAGCGAATCCCTTTTCAACAGCCTGCGCCTGGCGATTGCGCTGCGTGAAAAAGAGAGTGACCTGGCGTTACGACTCTTTTTAATGTCGGACGCGGTCACCGCGGGGCTGAAAGGTCAAAAACCGGCAGAGGGCTATAACATTCAGCAGATGCTGGAGATCCTCACCGCGCAAAACGTGCCGGTGAAGCTGTGCAAGACCTGCACCGACGGCCGCGGCATTACCGGTCTGCCGCTGATTGATGGCGTAGAGATTGGTACGCTGGTTGAGCTGGCCGAGTGGACGCTGTCCGCCGATAAAGTATTAACTTTTTAATAATAAACCCGTAAAAATATTATTTTCTTATGGACGCGGTTTCAGCATCAAGTTTACCTGCGGGGTTGCCGATAGGCATGGAAACAACACAGCAGGTATTTCACTTATGTTCAGATCGATTCGTGCACGCATCATCGTGGCGACGGCAGGCTGTCTGGTCGTCGCCCTTCTCCTTAATACCGTCATTAACTTCCAGGTCACGCGCCAGGATAACCAGCAGTCCCAGCGCGATATCCTGACCAGCACCAGCGCCAGCCATAACATGGCGATTGCCGACTGGGTAAAAAGCAAGATGACGGTGATCGCCTCCGCGCAGACCGTTGCGCTGAATGACGACCCGGTTCCGGTGTTTAAACAGCTTGCGCAGGCGGGTGGATTCACCAACGTCTATGTTGGCTACGCCAGCAAAACGGCGAAATTCTCTGAACCGGCGGGCGTTCCGGCGGACTATGACCCCACTATTCGCCCGTGGTATCAGCAGGTGGTCAGCACGGACGGTCCGGTTGTCACCGCGCCCTACGTTGACGCGGGGACCGGTAAACTGGTGGTAACCTTTGCGGTGCCGGTGAAAGAAAATGGCACGCTCAAAGCGGTCGTGGCGGGCGATGTGGCCATGGATAGCGTGGTGGCAAACGTGCGCGGGATCCATCCCACCCCGGCCAGCAGCGGGTTGCTTCTGAACAGCGACGGCAGCGTGATTGCCGCTAACGATCCGGCTCTGACGCTGAAACCGTTTGGTGAGACGATCAAGGGCATTGATTTTGCTGCGCTGAAAAGCGGTAATCTCGTCGACGGAACGCTGAACGACGCGGAAAAAACCTTCGTGGCGACAGCCGTGCCGGGCACAAACTGGCTGTTAGTCATCGCGCTCGACAGCGGTGACGCCACCTCCGGCATGCGTTCCCTGCTTAAAGCCTCGGGGATTTCGCTGGTGATCCTCGCACTCCTGAGCGCGGCGATTGTGCATTTCCTGATTGCCCGCCTGCTCAAGCGTTTGTCCGACATTCGCGACGCGATGCACAACATTGCTAACGGCACTAACGATCTGTCCCAGCGCCTGCCGGATAACGGCGAGGATGAGGTCGCGCAGATTGCCCAGGCCTTTAACGCCTTCAGCGATAAGCTGTCGGTGGTGATGGTGCAGCTCCGTGACGCCAGCGAATCGGTGAAAAACGCCGCGCAGGAGATTGCCGCAGGTAACCAGGATCTTTCCGGACGTACCGAGCAGGCGGCATCCAGCCTGCGCGAGACGGCCAGCGCCGTGGAGCAGATCACCGCCTCCGTGACGCAGTCGAATGAATCGGCGGCAGAAGCGAACGACCAGGCGAGCAAGGCCTCAGCGGCCGCGGCGCGCGGCGGCGAGGTGGTATCGCAGGCGATCAGCACCATGCAGTCCATTGAAGTCGCGTCGGCAAAAATTGGCGATATCACCAGCGTGATTGACGGCATTGCTTTCCAGACCAACATTCTGGCGCTGAACGCCTCCGTCGAGGCGGCGCGTGCGGGTGAGCAGGGGCGCGGGTTTGCCGTCGTAGCAGGTGAAGTGCGTAACCTGGCGAGCCGTAGCGCTCAGGCGGCGAAAGAGATCAAATCGCTGATTGATTCCACCACCGACAGCGTGGCAACCGGCTCCCGCTACGTGCATCTGGCGGGGGAAAGCATGGATGAGATCCGCTCCAGCATCGGCAGCGTCTCTGGCATCATGCGCGAAATCTCCATCGCCACCAGCGAGCAGATGAAAGGGATTCATGAGATCAACCACGCGGTGACCCATCTCGACAGAATGGTTCAGCAGAACGCCGAACTGGTGGTGGAATCCGCCGCTGCCGCGGGTGCCCTGCAGAGCCAGGCGGGCGACCTTGCTGAAACAGCCGGGCATTTCCGCATTTAATCTTCTTCCGGCGCGCGTTTAGCGGGTAAAACGCGCGCCAGCGTAAATTTTGAGGAATTTTGTCATTTTTGTTTAATCGTTATGCCATTTTTTGATCAAAATCAGCATCCCGCCCCCTCCCCTTTGGTGTTATGCCATGAGTGAATTGTGAACAACATCATGCTCGGATATGGCAGCAGGGAGAGCGTTGTTTAAGACTACGGGGTAAAAAATGGCACTGGTAAAAACAAGTTTGAAACTGTTTGGCGGGGATACGGTAGTGGTGCGTTGCTCAGAACGCTGTCGTATTCATCTGATGAGTTCGAAAGCACAAAAACAGTCCCAGGCGGATATTCTCACCGTACAGGACGATAAGGCCTGGCTTACCGTGCCGTATACCGGCACGTGGGATGTGCTGATCGATAGCCACAGCCAGTCGCTGGAGCATTCCGTCAGCTACGTGGCAGCATAAGTTTAAATGCCCGGCAAGCCGGGCGTATTGTCAGGCAAAACCCGGTCGCAGCGCGCTGTTGAGCGGGTTCCCTTCCAGCAGCGCCTTCAACTTCACCACCAGCTCATTCAGACAATCGTCCTTCATGCCGAGGCGGGTCAGCTCCTGATCGAGAGAGAACAGATACTGCGCGTTGGTGCCCAGAGGCCCGCTGGCGGCGGCAATCAACGGGGCAATCACCTGCGTGCGGGTATCCGCTTCATACAGCGGATGGCGCGGGTCCATAATAAACACCAGCGCGTTGACGGTGCGTCCGTCGTCCAGTTCCAGCTTGCACCAGCTCGGCATATAGCAGCCGGTGATCATCTCGCGCTTCCAGAGCAGCGTGAGCTCCTCTTCCAGCGTGGCATCCGGCAGGCGATACGCCACGCCCGTGGTGCGTCCGCCCTCTTTCAGTGCAAGCATGCGCCCGGGCTGGCACGCGCTGCCGCGTCCGGCCGTCAGGCGCAGACAAAATGCGCGATGCCAGCCAGGCAGCGTTCCCGTTGCCGATTCGACAAATTCCAGAGCCGGGTTCCACATCAGGGAGCCGTAGCCAAAAATCCATACCGGGCCATCATCCGGGCGGCAGGCAAGCGTGGCAGCGAGTGACGCCGCACGTTGTTCAGCTGACCAGAGAAGCGATTCCTCAATAGCACCAAATGCCGTCTTACAATCTGCCTTCATTAAGAAATCACGCGTTAACACTTTCCACCTCCGCCACTGCATGCTTCCTTGCGACATCTGTAATTCGCCTTCCCGGCATTTTACCCTAAATAATTCGAGTTGCAGGAAGGCGGCAAGAGAGCGAATCCCCAGGAGCTTACATAAGTAAGTGACTGGGGTGAACGAGCGCAGCCAACGCATCTGCAACTTGAAGTATGACGGGTATATGTGCTGGTCATTTTGCCAGCAGTCGAATAACGATAAGCAATTAGCGGACCAGTTGCAATACAACGGAAGTTCAACCGCCTGAAAAGTCAAAATGAAGGCAGCGAATCATTTCACGGCTATTTCTTTTTATGCCATTTATCGTCGTCTCCTTTCTCATATTCATGTTTTACTGCGGCCCAGGCGACTTTGTGGGCCGTCTCTTCACGGCTGGCATCATCCCGGCGATCGTCCTTGTCTTTGTACTGATCCCAGGCGCTGTTAAACGCCTCTTTGTAGATATCCTGCGCGTGGGCGGGCAGCACGTTTTGCACGTTATCCGGTAATTCGCGTTTCGCTTTATAGGGCATCAGTAACCTCTCGTTTGGTTAAAGAGTTAAGTGTGGACGACGATACGCCATGGTGCCACCCGGCAATAAATTATGAGTACATTACATTTTTAATTTATTGTTATTTAATGAGTAATCAACAAAGAATCTGCATTATACCCATCATCAATGAAAATAATGACAAAGGGTAAAATTAAGTAAAAAATAAAGGGTATTTAACAGAGATCTGTTAGTTTAATGACCTCAAAAATCTATCTATAATTACAAGCACCTGCATTGATGGAGAAGCACATGACAGCAACACACGAGGCGGTAAAGACCCGCCACAAGGAGACGTCGCTCATTTTCCCGGTTCTGGCACTGGCTGTGCTGCTCTTCTGGGGAAGCAGTCAGTCACTGCCAGTGGTGGTTGGTATCAATATTCTTGCCCTGGTCGGCATCTTAACCAGCGCATTTAGCGTTGTTCGCCATGCGGACGTCCTGGCCCACCGTCTGGGCGAGCCGTACGGATCGTTAATTCTCAGCCTTTCCGTTGTTATTCTCGAAGTCAGCCTGATTTCCGCGCTTATGGCGACCGGCGATGCCGCGCCGACGCTGATGCGCGACACGCTCTATTCGATCATTATGATTGTGACGGGCGGCCTGGTAGGCTTCTCTCTGCTGCTGGGCGGGCGCAAATTTGCGACCCAGTATATGAACCTGTTCGGCATTAAACAGTATCTTATCGCCCTCTTCCCGCTGGCGATTATCGTGCTGGTCTTCCCGATGGCGCTGCCGGGTGCAAACTTTTCCACCGGGCAGGCGCTGCTGGTTGCACTGATTTCCGCCGCCATGTACGGCGTGTTCCTGTTGATTCAGACCAAAACGCACCAGAGTCTGTTTGTATACGAGCATGAAGACGACGGTGACGATGATGACCCGCACCACGGCAAGCCGTCGGCCCACAGCAGCGCGTGGCATACGGTTTGGCTGATCGTGCATCTGATTGCGGTGATTGCCGTCACCAAGATGAACGCTAACCCGCTGGAGACGCTGTTAACCGAGCTGAACGCGCCGGTGGCGTTTACCGGCTTCCTGGTGGCGCTGCTGATCCTGTCGCCGGAAGGGCTGGGCGCGCTGAAAGCGGTGTTGAATAATCAGGTGCAGCGCGCAATGAACCTGTTCTTCGGCTCCGTACTGGCGACGATTTCACTTACCGTACCGGTGGTGACGCTGATTGCCTTTATGACGGGCAACGAGCTGCAGTTTGCGCTGGGCGCGCCTGAGATGATTGTGATGGTCGCCTCGTTACTGCTGTGCCAGATTTCGTTCTCAACCGGGCGTACCAACGTGCTGAACGGCGCGGCGCATATGGCCTTATTTATTGCGTATCTGATGACGATATTTGCATAATTTTATGCGGCGCGGCTGATGCCCTCATCCCAACCCTCTCCCACAGGGAGAGGGAGAACAAAAAACCCGCCGAAGCGGGTTTTTTTATTAGTTGCTGGTATCCAGCTCGTCGAAGCTCTTCACCAGATCGTCAATCGCTTTGATCTGCTTCAGGAACGGCTCCAGCTTGTCCAGCGGCAGCGCGGATGGGCCGTCGCATTTAGCGTTAGCCGGATCCGGGTGCGCTTCAATGAACAGGCCGGCCAGGCCGGTCGCCATGCCGGCGCGCGCCAGCTCGGTCACCTGAGCGCGACGGCCGCCGGACGCGGCGCCAAACGGGTCGCGGCACTGCAGGGCGTGGGTCACGTCGAAAATCACCGGAGACTGGCCGGAGACATTTTTCATTACGCTGAAGCCCAGCATGTCGACAACCAGGTTGTCGTAACCGAAGTTTGCGCCACGGTCACACAGGATCACCTTGTCGTTTCCGCCTTCGATAAACTTATCGACGATGTTACCCATCTGACCAGGGCTGACGAACTGTGGTTTTTTCACATTAATCACGGCACCGGTTTTCGCCATCGCCGCAACCAGGTCAGTCTGGCGCGCCAGGAACGCCGGAAGCTGAATCACGTCCACCACGTCTGCCACCGGCTGCGCCTGTGAGGCTTCATGCACGTCGGTGATCACTTTCACGCCAAAGGTCTGCTTCAGCTCCTGGAAAATTTTCATTCCCTCTTCCAGGCCCGGGCCACGGTAAGAGTTGATGGAGGAGCGGTTGGCTTTGTCAAAAGAGGCCTTAAACACGTACGGGATGCCCAGCTTCTGGGTCACGGTCACGTAGTGTTCGCAGATACGCATGGCGAGATCGCGGGATTCCAGCACGTTCATGCCGCCAAACAGTACGAACGGCAGGTCGTTTGCTACCTTGATATCACCAATGCTAACCACTTTTTGTTTCATAGGATCGCCTTATTCAGGTGTGAATCGGAATTAAGATTAATGCAGTGTAATTTGTTTGTGCGAGATCGCGTTGATCTGCGCACGAATCATTTCGCTAATGGGATCTTCCGGACACTGCTCAACGAAATAATTCAAATCATTCAGCGCCACGTGTTCACAGTCGAGCTGCGCGTAGATCAGCCCACGATCGCGAATTTCGTACGGGTCTTCCGGGTTGAACTGCAGCAGCACTTCGCTGGCGCGCAACGCCAGCTCCATCTGACGCTCTTCCATCAACGCGGACTTCAGCGTATCCAGCAGCTTGCGAATGACCTCGGCGTTATCCGCCTCGTCGAGATCTTCGTTGAAGAGCTCAGCCACCGGGCTGATATTGCCTTTCAGCCACACGTCCAGCGTATGTTCATCCAGCGTGTCGCCGTTGAAGGGATTAATGAGCCACATTTCGCCGTCCAGCCACTCCGCGCGCAGGATCATCTGCGTCGGGAAAATGACCGGGACCAGCGGAATATCCAGACGGTGCGCGACCCACAGCAAAATAGAGCCCAGCGCCACGGCGCTGCCCTGACGATTTTTTAAGACCTGGTCCAGCCATAACGCGTCAGACAGGCGATACACGCCCCGCGTGTCGCAGAAACCCCATTCGCCGTAGAAAAGCTCCAGCAGCTTCTCTAATTGCCAGTCTTGCGGGCGAGCCTGATTAATCTCTTCACGCGCCAGGCTGACCAGATTCTCCAGCTCATCGTAGACAAACTGCGACGTAAAATCGTCGCGAATCATCTCAGAAATCAGGATCATGCCATCGCAAAGCGGCACTTTATTAAATTCGAAATCGGCTAAGGACCTCATGACTTACCCCAGTAACGGTATTCTTGTGGTGGCGAGTTTAATGATGATGTACAGCACCACCAGACCCAGCAGAAAGGCGATAAACCCGACCTGCTGGCTGCGCGGACGACGACGCCCAAGCGCGATAAAACCCAAAACGATGTAGATGATAACGCCAAACAGCTTTTCAGTCAGCCATGCACCTTTATCAGTAAATGGCAGATAGCCGGTCTTCCACATGAGCCCGGCACCGGAAAGGAGCAATAGCGTGTCGATGCAGTGCGGCGCGATACGCACCCAGCGGGCATCCGTCAGTGGATTGTTGCTGTAGCGCCACCAGTAACGGACGATGAAAAAGCTGACGGTCAGCGCAACGGAAATGAGGTGGACGGTAATGAGCACGGTAAACAGGCTCATAGCCACTGCCCCAGCGTCAGGCGTTCGTTGCCGCCGTAGTCGCGGCAGGTTTCAACAGCGGCGTAGCCAGCTTGCGTAAACAGTGCCCGAACGGCCTCTGCCTGCGTCCAGCCATGTTCCACGAGCAGCCAGCCGCCGGAAAGCAAATGTTTCCGTGACGTTGTCACAATGTGATCGAGATCGGCTAATCCCGCGTTGCTAGCCACGAGCGCCGTCAGCGGTTCGAAGCGCACGTCTCCCTGCGAAAGGTGCGGGTCATGTTCGTCGATGTAGGGAGGATTGCTGACAACCATCGCAAATGAGCGATTCTCCAGCGCGGCAAACCAGCTGCTTTGCAGCACCGTCACGTTGCTAAGCCCGAGACGTTCCACGTTACGCTGCGCCAGCGCCACCGCATCGGGCATTACATCCACCGCCGTCACCGTGCAGTCGGGCCGCTCGGTAGCGAGCGCCAGCGCGATAGCCCCGGTGCCGGTACCGAGATCGAGAATGCTGCAGGCCGCCGCCGGTAAACGCGCCAGCCCCTGCTCCACCAGACACTCGGTGTCCGGACGCGGGATCAGCGTCGCCGCCGAGACGTACAACGGTAACGACCAGAACTCACGTTCACCGACCAGATGCGCCACCGGCTCGCCGGTTTTACGGCGGGCAAGCAGCGCGGCGAGCTGCGCTTCCTGTTCCGCGGTCAGTTCGGTTTCGCCAAAAGCCAGCAGATAGGTGCGGGCTTTACCCGTCACATGCTCAAGCAAAATTTCGGCGTCGCGTTTCGGGCTTTCGCTTTCTGAAAGCTCACCGGCCGCCTCACGTAACCAGCGCTGAAAATCCATTAGTCCTGCTCTGACAGCGCCGCCAGCTGGTCGGCCTGGTATTCCTGCACGATAGGCTCGATCAGCATATCCAGCTTCCCTTCCATCACCTCGTCCAGACGGTACAGCGTCAGGTTGATGCGGTGATCGGTTACGCGCCCCTGCGGGAAGTTGTAGGTGCGGTTACGGTCGCTGCGATCGCCGCTGCCCAGCAGGTTACGCCGCGTAGACGCTTCCGCCTGCTGGCGCTTCGCCATTTCGGCTGCGTGGATACGCGCGCCCAGCACGGACAACGCTTTGGCTTTGTTTTTGTGCTGCGAACGCTCGTCCTGACATTCGACGACGATGCCGGTCGGCAGGTGGGTAATACGGATAGCGGAATCGGTGGTGTTAACGTGCTGACCGCCCGCGCCAGAGGAGCGGAACGTATCAATACGCAGGTCCGCCGGATTGATGTCGGGCAGTTCAGCTTCCGGCAGCTCCGGCATCACCGCAACCGTACAGGCGGAGGTGTGAATGCGGCCCTGAGATTCGGTGGCCGGCACGCGCTGCACGCGGTGACCGCCGGATTCAAACTTGAGACGACCGTACACGCCGTCGCCGCTGATCTTGGCGATAACCTCTTTGTAGCCACCATGTTCGCCTTCGTTGGCGCTCATGATCTCCACGCGCCAGCGACGCGATTCGGCATAGCGGCTGTACATGCGGAACAGATCCCCGGCAAACAGCGCCGCTTCGTCACCGCCGGTACCGGCACGCACTTCCACAAACGCGTTACGCTCGTCGTCCGGATCTTTCGGCAGCAGAAGCACCTGAAGCTGCTGCTCCATCTCTTCAGAACGCGCTTTCGCATCCTGCAACTCTTCCTGCGCCATCTCGCGCATTTCAGGATCGTCGAGCATCATCTGCGCGGTTTCGATATCTTCCTGAACCTGTCGCCAGTCGGTAAAGCATTTAGAAACATCACTTAACTGCGCGTATTCACGCGAGAGCGCGCGAAAACGTTCCTGGTCCGCAATGGTCCCGGCATCCCCGAGCAGCGCCTGTACTTCTTCATGGCGCTCGTGCAGAGCTTCCAGTTTAGCGACGATAGAAGGCTTCATAGGCGTAAGTGCACCTTGTCTTAGAAAATGGGTATAGGGCGCTATTCCAGCCCGAGGCTGTTGCGCAGAATAGTCAGGCGTTCATCATCCCCGTCACGGGCAGCCTGCTGAAGAGATTTGGTTGGTGCATGGATCAGGCGGTTGGTCAGTTTCCACGCCAGATCCTGCATAATCGCATTTGCGTCGCCGCCCTGTTCAAGGGCTGCTAACGCTTTGGCAGTCAGGTCATCACGCACCTGCTCCGCCTGCCCGCGGTACTCGCGGATGGTCTCGCTGACGCTTTGCGCGCGCAGCCAGGCCATAAACTCACTGGTTTCCTGCTCAACGATGGTTTCCGCCTGAACCGCCGCCGCTTTACGCTGGGCAAGGTTGTGCGAAATGATGCTTTGCAGGTCATCCACGCTGTAAAGATAGGCGTTAGGCAGCTTTCCCACTTCCGGCTCAACATCGCGCGGGACGGCGATATCCACCAGCAGCATCGGCTGATTACGGCGGGACTTCAGCGCACGCTCCACCATCCCTTTTCCGATAATCGGCAGCGGGCTGGCGGTAGAGCTGATAATAATGTCCGCCTCTTTCAGGCGTTCATCGATGTCGCTCAGGGCAACCACCTCTGCACCCACTTCATCCGCCAGCACCTGCGCGCGTTCGCGGGTGCGGTTAGCGATAATCATCTTTTTCACTTTATGCTCGCGCAGATGGCGCGCCACAAGTTCGATGGTTTCGCCCGCCCCCACCAGCATCACGGTGACGGTAGAAAGGGATTCAAAGATTTGGCGTGCAAGGGTGCAGGCCGCGAAAGCAACAGAAACCGCACTGGCACCAATGTCGGTTTCTGTTCGCACACGCTTCGCCACGGAGAACGACTTCTGGAACATGCGCTCCAGCTCGCTGGCCTTCAGATGCCCTTTTTGCGAATCCGCAAAGGCTTTTTTCACCTGACCCAGAATTTGCGGCTCGCCCAGCACCAGCGAATCCAGCCCGCTGGCGACGCGCATCAGATGGCTGACGGCATCGTTGTCCTGATGCCAGTACAGGCTGTTGCGCAGCTCGTCTTCATTGAGGTTGTGGTAGTCGCATAGCCAGCGGATCAGCGCTTCGTGCAGGTTGTCCTGCTCTTCCACGCTTAAATACAGCTCGGTACGGTTGCACGTCGAGAGCACCACGCCACCCTGCACCATAGGCTGTGCAAGCAGGCTGTCCAGCGCCAGGTCAAGCGTATCCGGCGAAAACGTCACGCGTTCTCGCAGCGAAACCGGAGCCGTTTTGTGGTTGATGCCGAGTGCTAATAGGGTCATGTTGAGCGGGAGTAGTACCAGCGTTAATAAGGTTAGCAGAACGCATCATACAGGATGCGCGAGATCAATAAAAGGGACTGCCCCCTTTCGGAGTAATAGGTTACACAACCCTTTGAGATAATTTGAACGTAGACGGTAGCCCCCTTCGACGCTAGCATTAACAGTTATAACTGCAACGTATCTCAAGGATTTGTCCTCATTATGACCCGACTGATTCGCCTGCTGCCGCTGGCAGCACTGGTTCTGACCGCGTGTACCGTCACCCAACCAAAAGGCCCGGGCAAAAGCCCTGATTCACCGCAGTGGCGTCAGCACCAGCAGGACGTCCGTAATTTGAACCAGTACCAGACACGCGGCGCTTTCGCTTATCTCTCTGACGAACAAAAGGTTTATGCCCGCTTCTTCTGGCAGCAGACGGGGCAGGACAACTACCGCCTGCTGCTGCTGAACCCGCTGGGCAGCACCGAGCTGGAGCTTATCGCCAAACCGGGCGAAGCGCAGATCACCGATAACAAAGGCCAGCACTATACCGCGACCGATGCCGAAGAGATGATTGGCAAGCTGACCGGGATGCCTATCCCGCTCAACAGCCTGCGCCAGTGGATCCTTGGCCTGCCGGGCGAGGCAACTGACTACACCCTTGACGACCAGTACCGTCTGAGCCAGGTGAACTACACGCAGAACGGCAAAACCTGGAAAGTGGTGTACAGCGCCTATGACAGCAAGAGTAAACCGTCGCTGCCATCAAACATGGAGCTGACGCAGGGCAGCCAGCGTATCAAGCTGAAAATGGACAACTGGATCGTTAAATGATGACCCACTGGCCCTCTCCGGCAAAGCTGAACCTGTTTTTATACATTACCGGCCAGCGTGCTGACGGTTATCACACCCTGCAGACGCTGTTTCAGTTTATTGACTATGGCGACACGATCTCTATTGAACTGCGCCAGGACGGGCAGATTTGCCTGCTAACGCCGGTCGAAGGCGTGGCGCATGAGGACAACCTGATCGTGCGCGCCGCGCGTCTGCTGATGAAAGCCGCGGCGGAATCGGGCCGTCTGACCGCGGGAAGCGGTGCGGATATCCGTATCGAGAAACGCCTGCCGATGGGCGGCGGTCTGGGCGGTGGATCATCCAACGCCGCCACCGTGCTGGTTGCGCTGAACCACCTCTGGGGCTGCGGGCTGTCGAAGGACGAACTGGCAGCCCTGGGCCTGACGCTGGGGGCGGATGTCCCGGTGTTTGTGCGCGGTCATGCGGCCTTTGCTGAAGGTGTGGGTGAGATCCTCTCCCCGGCTGAACCGCCGGAGAAGTGGTATCTGGTTGCCCATCCTGGCGTGAGCATTCCGACCCCGGTCATCTTTAAAGATCCTGACCTGAAAAGGAATACCCCGGTTCGGTCAATAGAAACGTTATTAAATTGTGAATTCAGCAACGATTGCGAGGATATCGCAAGAAAACGTTTTCGCGAGGTTGATGCGGTGCTTTCCTGGCTGTTAGAATACGCGCCGTCGCGCCTGACTGGTACAGGAGCCTGTGTCTTTGCTGAATTTGACACCGAATCCGCCGCTCGTCAGGTGCTTGAGCAAGCGCCGGTTTGGCTGCATGGTTTTGTAGCACGCGGGATGAACACCTCCCCCCTACAGCAGACCATTCTGGCGCAGACTGAGTTTCGGTGACAACGTCACCCTGTTCCAGACGTTGCATCGCGCTCTTTAATACACCGCCTGGATAGCCTTCGCCTGGCCCGCACAGTTTGCGGCGAACGCTATCCACCACTGGACGCATGCCTGAGGTTCTTCTCGTGCCTGATATGAAGCTTTTTGCTGGTAACGCCACCCCGGAACTAGCACAACGTATTGCCAACCGCCTGTACACTTCCCTCGGCGACGCCGCCGTAGGTCGCTTTAGCGACGGCGAAGTCAGCGTACAAATTAACGAAAATGTACGCGGTGGTGATATTTTCATCATCCAGTCCACCTGTGCTCCAACGAACGACAACCTGATGGAACTGGTTGTTATGGTCGACGCCCTGCGTCGCGCTTCGGCAGGCCGTATCACTGCTGTAATCCCTTACTTCGGCTATGCCCGTCAGGACCGTCGCGTCCGTTCCGCACGTGTGCCAATCACCGCTAAAGTTGTCGCTGATTTCCTGTCCAGCGTCGGCGTTGACCGCGTACTGACCGTTGACCTGCACGCAGAGCAGATCCAGGGCTTCTTCGACGTTCCGGTTGATAACGTATTCGGCAGCCCAATTCTGCTGGAAGACATGCTGCAGCTGAACCTGGATAACCCAATCGTGGTTTCTCCGGACATCGGCGGCGTGGTACGTGCCCGTGCTATCGCTAAGCTGCTGAACGATACCGACATGGCGATCATCGACAAACGCCGTCCGCGCGCTAACGTTTCTCAGGTCATGCACATCATCGGTGACGTTGCTGGCCGTGACTGCGTGCTGGTTGACGACATGATCGATACCGGCGGTACGCTGTGTAAAGCAGCTGAAGCGCTGAAAGAGCGTGGTGCCAAGCGCGTGTTCGCTTACGCGACTCACCCGATCTTCTCCGGTAACGCGGTAAACAACCTGCGCAACTCCGTCATTGACGAAGTTGTGGTATGCGATACCATCCCACTGAGCGACGAGATCAAAGCACTGCCAAACGTGCGTACGTTGACCCTGTCCGGGATGCTGGCCGAAGCGATTCGTCGTATCAGCAACGAAGAATCCATCTCAGCAATGTTCGAACACTAATCGAACACGGCCGAAAAACCCGCTGCGGCGGGTTTTTTTGTCTCCGGGTTTTATTTGTATGATTAATGCCTCCTTCACCTGCCATTCACATGACAGATGATGCGCATACGGATGATAGATAATTGTGAAAAACGTAGCCTCCTCACATGTTCTGCCCTTTCGCGCCCTCATCGACGCCTGCTGGAAAGAGAA
The DNA here is from genome assembly GCF_019730495.1 of Enterobacter sp. Y17. Lineage (NCBI taxonomy): Bacteria > Pseudomonadati > Pseudomonadota > Gammaproteobacteria > Enterobacterales > Enterobacteriaceae > Enterobacter > Enterobacter sp. Y17. The sequence goes on along the minus strand of NZ_JAASKP010000001.1, from coordinate 817,267 downwards.
GTACACCTCGTCACGCTTTGTCCGTGACCTGATTGCAGGGATCACCGTCGGCATTATCGCCATCCCGCTGGCGATGGCGCTGGCGATTGGCAGCGGCGTTGCGCCGCAGTACGGTCTGTACACCTCGGCCGTTGCCGGGATAGTCATTGCCCTGACGGGCGGCTCGCGCTTCAGCGTCTCCGGCCCGACCGCCGCCTTCGTGGTGATCCTCTACCCGGTTTCACAGCAGTTTGGTCTGGCAGGCCTGCTGGTCGCCACTCTGATGTCCGGCGTCTTTTTGATTCTGTTTGGTCTGGCCCGCTTTGGTCGCCTGATTGAATATATTCCCCTTTCCGTGACGCTGGGATTCACATCGGGGATTGGTATCACCATCGGAACCATGCAGATCAAGGATTTCCTCGGCCTGCAGATGCCCCACGTACCGGAGCACTACCTGCAAAAAGTGGGGGCGCTGTTTATGGCGCTGCCGACGGCCAACCTGGGCGACGCCGCCATCGGGATTGTGACGCTGGGCACGCTGATCGTCTGGCCTCGCCTCGGTATTCGTCTGCCGGGCCATCTGCCCGCGCTGCTGTTGGGCTGCGCGGTGATGGCGATCGTCAATATGCTCGGTGGTCACGTCGCGACTATCGGCTCGCAGTTCCACTATGTTCTGGCGGACGGTTCACAGGGGAGCGGCATTCCGCAACTGCTACCGCAGCTGGTGCTACCGTGGGACATGCCCGGCTCTAGCTTTACCCTAAGCTGGGATTCCCTACGCGCCCTGCTTCCCGCCGCGTTCTCTATGGCAATGCTGGGGGCAATTGAATCCCTGCTCTGCGCCGTCGTTCTGGACGGCATGACCGGCACTAAGCACAAAGCCAACAGCGAACTGGTCGGTCAGGGATTAGGCAACCTCGTCGCGCCGTTCTTCGGCGGTATTACCGCAACGGCAGCCATCGCCCGTTCTGCGGCCAACGTGCGCGCGGGTGCAACCTCACCGGTTTCGGCGGTTATCCACTCCGTGCTGGTGATCCTCGCCCTGCTGATCCTCGCCCCGCTGCTATCCTGGCTACCGCTTTCCGCCATGGCCGCCCTGCTGCTGATGGTGGCCTGGAACATGAGCGAGGCGCACAAGGTGGTGAACCTGCTTCGTCGCGCGCCGAAAGACGACATCATCGTGATGCTGATCTGCATGTCGCTGACCGTGCTGTTCGATATGGTTATCGCCATCAGCGTCGGGATCGTGCTGGCTTCCCTGCTGTTTATGCGCCGCATCGCGCAGATGACGCGCCTTTCCCCGGTTAACGTCGAGGTGCCTGACGATGTGCTGGTGCTGCGCGTGATTGGCCCGCTGTTCTTCGCCGCGGCGGAAGGTCTGTTCAGCGATCTGGAGTCCCGCATCGCGGGCAAACGGGTTGTGGTGCTGAAATGGGATGCCGTACCGGTGCTCGATGCAGGCGGCCTGGATGCCTTCCAGCGCTTTGTGAAACGTCTGCCGGAAGGCTGCGAGCTGCGGGTGAGTAACCTGGAGTTTCAGCCGCTGCGCACCATGGCGCGCGCGGGCGTACAGCCGATCCCTGGCCGACTCTCCTTCTACCCTAACCGTGAAGCCGCGTTAGCGGATCTGTGAGTCTCATGATGCAGAGAAACGTCTCTGTATCATCACCCCGATCGCCTGCTGGAGCCATGCAAGCACGGCAGGCGTCATCCAGGTTCCTTTCATCAGGTGCGGCTCCTGCTGCATGGCAGTACGAAACTTTTGCTGAGTTTCCGGGTTCTTGCCCGCGTAAGACTGGAACAATGCCAGCCAGTTTTCAGCCAGCTTTTGCGCCTCCTCACAGGCAGGATCGATATTTTCCCGCTGCGCCTGATGCAGTTTTGCCACCAGCGGCGGCCACTCCATCATGCGGTCAAAGTAGTGTGCCCGGGTAAAGGCCATCTCTTCGGCAGTGAGATACTTCTCCCATATGCAGAGCTTAGACTCAGCAAACGCGCGCGTGATGTAATCCGTCATCTCCGGCGTGATGCCGGTCTGCGCCTGCATCTGCGGTTCAACGCTGTGCATCTCGTTCAGCCGGGTGAGAAACTCCGGCTTGCCCGCCGTGTCCTGCTCAAGGCGCTCCATCCAGCGCGTCGCCAGATCCATCGCCCGGGCGTCAGTAGCGGGTAAATGGTGCTCCAGCAGCGTGTTGGCCTCTGCAACCAGCCCTGACCAGATAGCCGCCAGCGCATCCTTCTGCACCGCAAACGGCAGCTGCTGTAACTCTTCTTTGCTAAACCAGCGATCGTACATATTCATTAACTCCAGAGTCTGTAGCCAGGATTCCAGATCCGGCGTCGCATCGTCGAGAAGCCCGGTTCGCAGCTCCACCAGCCGGTCGCGCAGCGTATGTATGCTGCGCAGCTGTTTATCCAGCAGCGTGATTTGCGCATCGAGTAACTCGGTTAACGACAGCGACTCCTGTTCCAGGAAATCCCTGATTTCAGCAAGTTCCAGCCCCGCTTTTGCCAGCGCCTGGATCATATGCAGACGCTGGACATCCGCCAGGTTGTAAAGCCGGTAACCTGCCGCGCTTCTGGCAGAAGGCAGCAACAACCCTGTTTGCTCATAGTGGTGCAATGTCCGCACGGTGATCCCGGCGCGTTTCGCCAGTTCACCCACCTGAATCAACATAACTGCTCCTTTTTCTTTGCCAGTGGCGCCACTCTGGAGCCTTACGTTACGTGAGGGTCAACCCTTGATGCAAAAAAAAACGACTCCCTCGGGAGCCGTTTCGGCGTTCTTTATCGTAGCACTAGCTGTGCTTATGCTGATCGCGACGACAGCGTTTGTCGTAGTGGCGCACCCACCAGTATTTATCGCAGACTTCCTCATGGCCGCTCACGCGCGCCCCTGCAAGCCACAATACCGCACCAACGAAGATGCTCAATATCGCGCCGTGCGCGAAGTATTGCGGGAGGTCAATCTGAGGTAACTGGTTTAAAATGGAATAACCCACGCCGGCTACCATCACGAACAGCCCCAATCCCATCAGTACGTTACCGAGTAACGAAGCGTTTTTGCGTTTCATGTGTCACCTCCGGAACTTTGGGTTGTCAGGGGAAAAGCCCCTAATCCTTGTGTGTAAAGTATAGACAACGCCCCTTTTATGAGTTGCGTGAATGATCACAATTACAGATAAGTCCCAAACAAAAGTTTACAAATAACACTTTGAACAGCTTGAAATTCTAATGGTTCAAATCAGAAATTATTCGTATTTCGCTGGGAAGATCGCAGAATTTTGTCAAGCGGCGCGACAGACAGTAAACTACGCGCCAGATCTGGAACCCATTAGGAATTGAATCGTGACGATTAAACTGATTGTCGGCCTCGCCAACCCCGGCGCAGAGTATGCGGCCACCCGCCACAACGCTGGGGCATGGTACGTCGATCTGCTGGCCGAGCGGTTACGTGCTCCCCTGCGTGAAGAACCTAAATTCTTCGGGTATACCTCACGTATCAACCTTGCTGGCGCGGATGTTCGTTTACTGGTGCCCACCACCTTTATGAACCTGAGTGGTAAAGCGGTGGCGGCAATGGCAACGTTTTATCGCATCAATCCGGATGAAATTCTGGTCGCACACGATGAGCTGGATCTCCCGCCCGGCGTGGCAAAATTCAAGCTGGGCGGCGGGCACGGCGGCCACAACGGCCTCAAAGACATCATCAGCAAGCTGGGCAATAACCCGAATTTCCACCGTTTGCGCGTTGGAATCGGCCATCCGGGCGATAAAAACAAAGTTGTCGGTTTCGTACTCGGTAAGCCCCCGGTTTCTGAGCAGAAACTGATTGACGAGGCGGTAGACGAAGCGGCGCGCTGCACTGAAATCTGGCTGAAAGATGGGTTAACCAAAGCGACAAACCGCTTACACGCTTTCAAAGCGCAATAATCCGCCCGATTCGGCTTTTTTACCGCGCGTCATGCGGGTTACGTGTATAATAGGCGTAGTTATTTACTTTTCATCAATCGGTTATCGTTAACGGATTGATTATCAAGATATTAAGGTGATTTAGAAATGGGATTCAAATGCGGTATCGTCGGTCTGCCAAACGTGGGCAAATCCACCCTGTTTAACGCGCTTACCAAAGCGGGTATCGAAGCGGCGAACTTCCCGTTCTGTACCATCGAACCTAACACCGGCGTTGTGCCAATGCCGGACCCGCGTCTGGACCAGCTCGCGGAAATCGTTAAGCCGCAGCGCATTCTGCCAACCACCATGGAATTCGTGGACATCGCGGGCCTGGTAAAAGGCGCATCCAAAGGTGAAGGCCTGGGTAACCAGTTCCTGACCAACATTCGTGAAACCGAAGCGATCGGCCACGTTGTGCGCTGCTTCGAGAACGACAACATCATCCACGTTAACAACAAAGTGGATCCGGCTGACGACATCGACGTCATCAACACCGAGCTGGCGCTCTCTGACCTCGACACCTGCGAACGCGCTATTCACCGCGTGCAGAAGAAAGCCAAAGGCGGCGACAAGGACGCGAAAGCGGAACTGGCTGCGCTGGAAAAATGTCTGCCACAGCTTGAAAATGCGGGCATGCTGCGCGCGCTGAAAAACCTGACTGAAGAAGACAAAGCGGCGATCAAATACCTGAGCTTCCTGACCCTGAAGCCAACCATGTACATCGCCAACGTTAACGAAGACGGTTTTGAGAACAACCCGTACCTCGACAAAGTGCGTGAAATCGCGGCGGCTGAAGGTTCTGTGGTTGTGGCGGTTTGCGCTGCCGTTGAATCCGACATCGCTGAGCTGGACGACGCCGACCGTGAAGAGTTCATGGCCGAGCTGGGTCTGGAAGAGCCGGGCCTGAACCGCGTAATTCGCGCAGGCTATGAGCTGCTGAACCTGCAGACCTACTTCACCGCTGGCGTGAAAGAAGTGCGTGCGTGGACCATTCCTGTAGGTGCGACTGCACCTCAGGCGGCCGGTAAAATCCACACCGACTTCGAGAAAGGCTTTATTCGTGCGCAGACTATCGCGTTTGAAGACTTTATCACCTACAAGGGTGAGCAAGGCGCGAAAGAAGCAGGCAAGATGCGTGCGGAAGGGAAAGACTACATCGTTAAAGATGGCGATGTGATGAACTTCTTGTTTAACGTTTGAGTTGTTTTGAATGAAAAAAATCCACGCTTTGGCGTGGATTTTTTTTCATAAATTACCGATTTCCGCCCTCTTTCGCAGATAGAACTCAAGGTATTTTTTAGGTCTATCCTGAAACGCACGCTCTTTGCCGTAGTTATAAGCATCGTTGAAATATTTATACGCTTCATCGAATTGATTCAACTCGTAACAGACCATGCCGAGGTCGATTGATGGTGCAGTGTCTATATTCGATCCACGTGTGCGCAACGTCGTCTCTCCCCATTTCTTCGCCTCATCGTAATCCTCAAGATCAAAGTAAGCGCTGTACATGCACGCAGCGATCCAGTTAGCAAATTCCGATTCAAACTTTGGCTCAGCAAGAGCTTGCCAGGCTTTTTGGTATTGTTCTAAAGCTTCGGCGTATTTTTGGTTGTCGTGAAACTCGTTTCCTTTTTCTACAAGAGATGTAACTCTTTTTTCATCGAATTTATAGCATACGTTTTTCATATATTTATTCATTATCATTCGAAAAGAGATCTCCTTGCCTATATAAAAGGGATATAAGCGATAAATGCCTTCAGAAGCAGGGAGGTCTCTAAAAGAAACTAACCAAAAAAGAAATATTTAAAAGCTTCTGCCTCAACATCCTTAAGCTTGCTTTTTAGCATTAAATCGATATCTTCCAGAAAGTCCTCTCTGAAATTAAAATCATCATCTGTAGCATCACCATCATATTTACTTTGTTCTATCTCAATGGCAGAACAAAAAGCATCCAAAAAGTCGGCTAACGAATTGGAGATAATGAAATTTCTTTTTTGAATACTACCATAAACAGGAGATGTAATATTTTGGGTATCACAAAAAAGAACATCTCCATTTCTTTCAGCAAAGATTATATATTCATCGCGCCAGGTCGTGTCATTTTGAACTCGCCAGCCTGATAACATTTCATTAAGCTCTTGGGACTCAACAATCTGTATAAAGAAAGTACCATCAAATGTTGGGTGGTCATTTAAAATCAAATGGCTATAAAAAAAACGAATTTCGCCATTTAAATTCACTGGAAAAGAAGTTTCATTTTCATCGTCTGTATAGTCTATCTCTCCCATATTTAAATCATTCATTTTGAATTTGCTAACAAAGTCTTGGACTGCATTTTGTATGTTCATCTTTCCCCCTATAATTGCTTACATCGTTGTCTGGATTTTAGTGTTCTTTCTCTATCGATTAAGCGCCCGCGCGTCGAGTTTTTAGTATTCCCTCTATGTCCTTGATCACCATGGACATGCTCATTGAACTTGTCGGGATGGTTATGATTTTTCAAGAAAACAATATTCCTCGGATCACCTTGCCATTTAGAACCAAGTGTACCATTACCTTCTACCGAGTTGATATGATGCCCAGTATAGCCTGCCCGTGACATCACGGAGGTAAGACTTTTGTTCGGAGTCTTCAATATTAAATCTCTCTCTTGCGCAGTCCAATTCCTGGTGCCAGCCCCGCCATCCTGCAATAAGGCTTTTTCTTGCACCCATGCCCTAGAGATAGCAGAGCTTCTAGCTCCGTTTTGAGCAGAAAGAGAATCGTGTGGGCGGTAGCGAATCAGATCTTCAGGAGTCAACCCCCACGGATCCACCCACCCCAGCGCATTCGGCGCATACTGGTAAAGGTTTATCCCCCCCGCCAGCCCTATCGGGTCCTGCTGCGTAAACCGCCCGCAGTCCGGGTCATAATACCGGAACAGATTGTAGTGCAGCCCTGTCTCACGGTCCAGGTATTGCCCCTGCATGCGCAGGTTCTGAGAATATCCTGATACCTGCGTCTCGCTTTCCCGCAGCAGCTTGCCCCAGGCGCTGTTCACCCCTTCCCAACGCACCTGCCCTTCGATATCCGTCATCCGCTCCGGCGTGCCGTTGGGCTGGCAGTGGAACCAGAAAATCTCCGGTGCATCCACGCCGTCAATACGCGCCAGCGGGTCGTAGCTGTCCTGATCGCTGTAGACGTAGGTGAGCGGCACATCCCCGTGTACCTCCTGCAGCAGGCGGAACCCTTCCCAGACAAACCGGGTGGTCACTGGCTTACCGGTTGGCTGTCCGCCCAGCATCTGGCGTCGCGTTTTGCTGATACGTCGCCCGAGCGGATCGTAGCGGAAGCTGACCTGCGTCTGCGGTTTGTTGCGGTCCCGCGGCTGGCTGATGACTTCCGTCAGGCGATGCTCACCGTCGTAGCGGTAGTGCCAGCGGGTCTGACCGTTATCTTTCTCCACGGTGCGGCCGTGGATGTCATAGCGCCAGCGAATGCCGTTCAGCTGCGTCAGGCGGTTGTGCGTGACCTTCTCAGCAGCCCCTTCCAGCGGGTTGCCGGCAGCGTCCCAGCGCCACTGCTCCTGTCCGGGCAGCGTGCCGTCCTGAACGAGCAGACGCCCGGCGCTGTCGTACTGCCAGCGGTACCAGCTGAACGGGTTATCGTCCCGCTCTTCCCGCACCAGGTTATTGCGGTAGTCGTAATCCCAGCGGCGGGACCAGCGGCGCGGCGACGGGCGCTGGGCGTTGCCGGTAAAGACGTCCCGGCGATGCAGTCGCCCAAGACGATCGTATTCGCTACGGGTGGTCAGCAGCCCCTGAGTGCGGCTGGTCTCCCGGTGGAGTTCGTCGCGGGTAAAGTCGGAGACCGACAGCTTATCAAGAGCAATGCTGAGCAGATGCCCGCTGCCGTAGTATAACTGCTTCAGCTCGCGGCCATCGGGCAGCGTGACGGAGGTGCGGTTGCCCAGCGCGTCATACTCCCACGCCAGCTCGCCGTGCTCGCCCTCCTCGCGCGTCACGCGACCGAGCGCGTCATACTCAAAGGCCAGCTCCTGCTCTGCCGCGGTGGTCCACGCGTCGGCTGCAAGCGCAGGATGCAGCCCAATCCGGCTTAACAGCCCGGACGACGTGTAGTGATAGCGTGTCTGCCCCTCCGGCGTGATGCGGGCGACCAGCTGGCCGCTCGCGCTCCAGGCGAAGGCATGGGTGATGGCCTCAGGATGACCGGCGGCAAACGTGCGTGCTATCGTGCGTCCGCACGCGTCATAGCGATACTGCGAGGCTACGCCATCGAGCCCCACCTCTTCCAGCAGCAGCGAGTCCGCGCCCCAGCGGAACTGATACGCTTCGCCGTTTTCGTTTTCCAGGGCAATCAGACGCCCGCGGCTGTCCCAGCGGCGACAGACCTCTTCACCCTGGGTATTACGCGTTGCGGTTAAGCGTCCTGCCTCATCGTATCTGAACTCACTTTCCTTACCGTCGGCGCCCGCATGCTTCACCGGCAGGCCACGTTCGTTCCATTTGAGCGATTCCGTCCAGCCTTCCGGGCGATCGAGCTGCACCGGACGCCCTGCGGCGTCGTAGCGATATCGCGTCTCTTCCCCGTCGGCGCCAGTCTCGGCCACCAACCAGCCCAGCGGGTGATAGCGGTAGCGGGTAATACGCCCGGAACAGTCCGTCGAACGAACGATCTGCCCGGCCTCGTTGTACTCCTGGTAGCGGCTGTTTCCGGCGGCATCGACCTCTTCAACGACCTGGCCGAACTCGTCCCGGCGTAGCTGCGTGGTCTGCCCCATCGGGTCCACCACGCGCTTAAGCCCGTGATGTTCGTCGTACCAGAACCGGGTGGCGCTGCCGTCGGCTTCGATAATGGCCGCAGGAAGCGCGCGGTGCTCCAGCCAGGCGGTGGTGCGGGTATTACCGTCGGCGTCGATCTCCTGAACCCGGTTGCCCATTTCGTCGTAGACGAAGGTAACGGCATTGCCGAGCGGATCGATGCGTCGCGTCAGAAGCTCGTTCTCGTTCCACTCGTAGCGCCAGTTTTCACCGCGCTCGTCAACGTAGCGGACAATCAGATTCTGCGCGTTCCAGTAGTGGCGGCGCGTCTGGCCGTCGTAGTGCTCGACGGTCGTCAGCCCGACGGCTAAATCGTAGCTAAAGCGGCAGCCGTCGCCGGTGCTGGTGCGGTTTTCCACCACGCGCCAGTGATCGAATTTTTTCCAGCGGTATTCGCTCTCCAGACCGCCCGGCATCCGGTGCCAGACCATCAGCCCGTGCTCGTTATAGCGGTACTCACGCGTCACCACGCCGGAGGCATCCGTCGCGCTCGCCAGCTGGCCGCGCGCGTCGTAGCCCCACTGCATCAGCGGCCATGTCTGGCTGCCGTCAAAATGGCTGGCAGCGGTAACACGCTGCGGGAAACGTTCATCGTCATAGCGCAGGGTGACGTCTATCGCCCGCGGCTCGTCGTGAAGGCCGACCAGCCTGCCGTGCTCGTCCCACTCCGTCAGCAGCGCGTTGCCGTATTCGTCGCTGAGGGAGGCCAGACGCAGGATAGATGGATTCGCCCGGGTCGGTTTATACAGACGCCACACCGCGCCGTCATCGTCGGCAATCGCCACGTCGCCGTTCTCATTGCGGCGGATGATAATGCCTTCGCTGATGCTGTAAAACGCGCGGTCGACCGGCGGCAGCTCGAAGCTCAGCTCGCGCCCGGTTTCGTCGAACCAGGTGGCGTTGTTGTCTTCCAGCGTGAGATAGCTATCAAAGGTCGTTGCCCAGCCCAGACCGAACAGCCCTTCCCGGGTGGTCAGGCTGTTGTAGCTGCGCTGCCAGCGAAGCGGAAAGCGCCCCGGCAGCGAGAAATCGAGTTCGTCGTCGTCATTCAGCACCTTCACGCCGGTGGCGGCGTGAACCGGGTGCGAGGAGCCAAACACGGCATTCACCGCCATATCGGCCAGCATCCCGCCGCCGGCCGCCGCCAGCGCGCAGGGCATGTTTTTCAGGATCTTACCCGGACGCCCGCGCAGCAGGGAGAGTGCAATCATCCCCAGCGCCAGACCCGGCGTTTTACCGCTTTTGATATCGCGGACCGTGAGCGTGTCGCCGCCGATGATCACGTTCGGGGAGACGTCGTCGGAAACGGTGCCTTCGCAGGTGGTGCGATCTTTCGCACGCACCGCGGGCTGCCCGTTGATGAAGACGCTTTTAGAGCCTTCCGCCAGATACTGCGGCCCGGAGTGCTTTTCGCACGCCACCTTGTCCTCTTCCAGCGGCGAGGTTCCCGCGGCGGCAGAGGCCACGCTCGGCTGCCACATTTCGCTGCCAAACTGACCGGCAGCGGATAGCAGCATGCCCGCGTAATCGGCAAAGCTGCCCGGCGACTGCGGCTCGGGGGACGGTGTATCGGCGGGCGTCAGCGTGCCTGCCGCGCGCGCGGCGGGGATTGCGTTGGTGAGAACGTTACTGGAACCGGTAGTGATTTTACCCGCAGGCGAAGGCGGGAAAAGCGCATTGCCTAATCCTTCCGCGGCGTTGCTGATATCGTCGGTGATCCCCGCCACGTTCGCCAGCACGCCGCCAATGATGCCGCTTAACAGACAGCTGGATCCAATTGCCGCCACGCCCGCTGCGGCAGCCCCTGCGCCCAGCAATGGCGCCGCTACGGTTGCAGCTGCGCCTACCGCCGCGCCGATCACCGCATAGGCGGCACCTTCCGCCACAATGCTGGTGATGTCAGCAAAAATGCTGGAGTGAATAATCTCGTCGCCCTTACGGGCCGCGTTGTTATCGCTCATGCCTTACACATTCCGGTTGTCGTTTAGCGTCAGACTCTGCTTAAGCGCGCTCCAGCGCACCTCGTCCTCTTCGGTGAATGCCCTGAGTGCCGAGAGGGTAAAAATCATCAATACCGGTTTGCCCGGCGTCTGCACGGCCAGCTGTTTTTGCCACAGGCGCTGCCCGTTACGGTCAAAGGTGGTTTCAACTTCCAGCCCGTTAATTTTTCCGTCAGGCCCGGCTTTTACCTTCCGGAATTCGCTCTGGGCAATTTCGCCCATCTGCGGACGCAGCACATCCCACTGGCGATGGAACTCTTGTTCATAGTCGCTGCCATCGGGGATAACGCCGCGGCTGACCACCACGGACAGCCCGCTTTCGTCATCGCGAATAATGTTCATGCTGTTATCCTGCCAGGCAGCAGGAAAAAGGGAAAACGAACCTTCCTGGAGGGTGTATTTCATAAGTGAACTCGGGATGATTAATATTGTGAAAAACAAAAAGGCCAATCCATGCTGGCCCTCTGGCTGGCTGTTTTATTATTTACGCCATTGACCTGACTGTTCGACTAAAACATGGCCGCCTTTGCTGACAACCAATTTCGCGGGTGCATAATCTTGATTAGTTGTTCGTTGCAAAATGCATCGCATTGAATCTGGCGGCCCACTGCTGAATATCGGCATTTATAACCGGGTTATTATCAGATGACCGATATTGTATAACGTCCGACTCCGGAACCACCCAGGCCGCAAAGATTTTGCCGTCAGGATCGATAACCAGCGCTGACGCGTTCTCCAGATAGAGATCTTTTAGCCAGCCTTCAACAAACAATCCGCCACCTGCGGTGGTATGCGGTTCACCGAAGACATCAAAGTTATCAATAAAGGTCTGGTAATGATTTCCCAGCAACGTCCTGAGACTGTCTGTTACTTCTCTGTCGTTAACGATGCGGCTAACCGTTTCGAGCTTATTGTATCGCGATAATTCAAGCGCCGATGATGCTTCAACGACGCCAGCCAATAAAGCCGCGCACAATACGGCTGCCAGATATTTTTTGGTCATAAATCACTCTGAAGAACCATTTTCGTAATTCATGGTTATTTTCACAACCTTACTGTCTTTAACCTCAAATGAGAGCAATTTCTTACCCAATTCATAGGAAATCCACTGTTCCCCGGAATCATTTTCAACCTGGCCACTACCATAAGCGTTATTCAGTTCATTTATTGTTGAACCAATATGGATCCCTCGGGCTGTTTTGCCATCCGCAGCAGTTAGCGTAATCTGCGACACAATATAATCATCAACACTTCTCTCGGCTTTATCCCACCAAAGATTGGAAGTGAATATTTCTAACCCAGACTTTTGATGCTGGAAGAATTTATAATTTATTCCGTCAAAAGGAACTTCCCCGACAAAATGGCCGTCAATCGGCAACTCAAATTTACGTGCAACGTCATTAGTCCACCTGTCGCCCAATGCGACAGACTGTTTGTTTATTTGTACAGAAAAGTCGGGATTTGCTAAAAGATTATGGGATGAATTTTCAACTTTTTTATTGATTTGAGCAGTCGTGGCATTACTGTTCAAGCTGCAGAGCACCAGAACCGAACATAAAACACTCAGAATTTTCTTACTCATAAGTTGATCCATTACTTAAACTTTGGAATATCATATGATAGGTTTGCCCCAGGGAAATTATCAAACATTTTCTTCATGTTTGATGTTTGGGCTACAGCCCAGTTAACATCAGTTGCATACTGATGTGTTCCTGGCGAAGCTGGGTTCCATCGCATCTTATAAAGATTGTTTTGGGCATAATCCGCATTATTGATGTATTTTTCGGAAATCCATTTCGCACCACCATCTATCGCTTTCTCTGGCGAAGTCCATCCCATTTTATATGCGTAATTGGATCCTGTTTTAACAGCATTGCCATCTAAAGCGCCAATACCGTACATATTATAAACTTTTACACCATTGACCTCGACACCTTTCGCCAGTTCACTCGCTCCGTTACCTGTTTCGAGAGCAGAATGTGAGGCCAGGTAAACTTCACTGACATTGTATTTCTTTGCTGCATCAAGATATGTTTTTTCTTGACCTTCAAGTACGCCTTTACCTTTCAGGAAGGAAGCCATATCAGTTTCAGAAACACCTGATGAAGATGAGAGATCAAGGAACTGATATTTATCAGTTCCAGTATTGTAGTTATCCGGGTTTGCATATTTCTTAATATCATCTTCAGAGGCGTTGACAAAACCGCGTCGCGTCCACTTTTGAGGTTTAGCCTTTAAATTCTTTTGCTTATCCACCATGTCCTGCAACGAATAATTATATTCACTGGTTTTGTCTGTGCCCGTTGTAGCAGCAGAATTGTTTTGCGCAGGCGCCGCTTTACCCGATCCTCCGGCAACTCCCGCACCGGCAGATTTTTTAGCCTGATCCGGAGAGAAATACGCCTGCACCGACGCATCAATATCCCCTTTATGCCCCGATCCCGGTGCCGTTGTGCCCGGCTTGGTGCCAGAGGTATTCAGATGCAGCTTACCGCCCGTGGTGATATACCCATCCCCTTCCACGAAGAAGTTAAACTCTTTGCCGATCAGGTTAATCTTGCCGTTAGCGTTCAGCTCAATGGCGCTCTCACCGGAGACCAGCCGCAGCTTCGTCCCGGAAGCAATGACGTACTGCTCCACCGCCGCATCCAGCTTGCCTTTCCCCGTCAGGATCTCGGTTCCACCTTTCACGGCCTGGGTTTGGTTCGCTTCCACGCGATGCAGTTCATTTTTCTTCACGTAATGGCTGCGCGCCCCGCCGACGCTGTGCGTTTCATCGTTCTTAACGCTGGTGTCCATGTTGCGCTCGGCCTGGATCCACACCTGCTCTGCGCCCGCTTTATCCTCAAACCGCAGGGCGTTGGCATTGTCGACGGAACCGTCTTTCGTGCGGCTCATAAAGCCCATCTGCGTCGCGGCGGCAGGCAGCGCCCACGGCGGCATGCTCGCGTCGTTGTACACGCGACCGGTAATAATCGGACGGTCCGGGTCGCCGTTGATAAAGTCCACCACCACCTCGTCGCCGACGCGCGGAATTTGCACCCCGCCGTAGCCCTGGCCCGCCCACGCGCTCGACACGCGCACCCAGCAGGAGCTGGTGTCATCGCCCTTCGCCAGGCGGTCCCAGTGGAACTTCACCTTCACGCGGCCGTATTTGTCCGTCCAGATACTCTCGCCCTTCGGCCCCACTACTTTCGCGGTCTGCGGGCCGTAGGTGCGCGGCCACGCCGTGGTCTGCGCCGGACGGTAGACCACCGCCGACGGGATGACCGTAAAATCGGTGCGGTGAATGGTTTCACCCTCGCCGCTGGCGTAGCGGTTCTCTTCGAAGTGATAACCCGCCGCCGTCACCAGATACTCGCCGTTGTCGCTGAAGAACGGCGCGTTGGTTAAGGTGAAGGTGTGCCCTGGCGCAATCCCCGCCGCCGTGGCGGTGGCCTGAATCTGCTGATGTTCAACCTGCCAGCGTTCCTGACGAATACGGGCATAAAACTCCCCGTGGCCTTTGTCCACAAAGCGACCCGGCCAGTCGTACACGTCGATGCTGCCCGGCTTCGGCGACGCCGGGTTCTGCTGGGCCTGGAACAGCCACGCGTTCGGCTTGCGGAAGTCATAGTCGTCGAGGCTGTAAATCCCCGGCGTCACGCTGTCCTCCAGCGCCCACTGGCTGATGCCCTCTTCGTCCGTACTGCCGCCTGACGGCGTCTGGTGGTAAGGAATGACCTCATAGCCGCTGAACGGCTGATGCTGCGTGGCGGCGTCGGTGAGCACCAGGGTGTGTTTGTCCGCCTCGTGGCTGAAGTGATAGGCAATCCCCTCCAGCTCCATCAGGCGGCTGATGAAGTCCAGGCTCGACTCCTGATACTGCACGCAGTAGTCCCACACCCGGTAGCTGCCGGTGAGTTTATCCTCAACGTTAACCTGATGCTCGCCCAGCAGGGTTTTCACAATCTGCGGCACCGTCTGCCCCTGGAAGATACGCAGGTTACGGTCGCGCTTCATCGTCCACAGGTCCGGCTCAACCGTCAGCTGGTACACCGCATAGCGGGTGCCCGTCAGCTCGACGGCGCTGACCGCCACGCGGGTAATTTTGCCGTTAACATAGCGGGACGTCAGCAGGTTCTGCGTCGGGATGGTCACCGTGACCGGCTGGCCCAGCAGCTTGCTGCGGTCAATGCGCGCGTCCGTGCCGAGCACGGTCAGCGTCAGCGCGAACGACTCGGACATCGCCTCGCGGCCCGTCAGTTTCCAGAACAGAAGCCCCTCCACCGGGAGCTGAACGGTAATTCGGTTGAGCATAATCTTTATTCCATCTAGCTTATGCGATTCAGAAAAGAGGTTCGCATCTGTGACTGAGCGTAATTCTAAGGGTTCACCAGCCAGGTGCCCGGCTTGGTGATATCCAGCGTCTGGCCACGCGTTCTTCCGTTGCCCTGGAGTTCAATCTTCACCTCACCGGCCGGCAGCTTGAGCGATGCATAGCCGTTGGTCGCCGGACGCAGCGCTTTTGGCTCGCCGTTCACTTTCAGCGTTTCGCCGTCGAGGATGCGGATATAGACCAGCGCAACCGGGCTCTCCACAGGCGGCGGAGTCTGCTGGGCCGTCGCCTGCTCGTTAACCTTCGCCGTTTCCGGCTTCATGTCCGGCGCGTGTGCGGCGGTTTCAGTCGAACGCGTCTCTGCCGGTGCCTGTGCAGCCTGCTCGGGAGCATCGTTACCGCCGCTGAACAGCATCGCCCCGGCGACAATACCCACCAGCACGCCTGCGGCAACCATGCCAGGGATCTTGTAGCGGCGCCAGTCGAGCAGCGAAGCCGGTTTTTCGTCTTCGACCGGAACCAGCATCGTGCCGGGCTTTTTCGCCGTCAGCACGTCGTTGATCCCTGCGACCGGCATCTCTATCAGCGCGGCGAACTCGTCGATTGACTGCGGACGGTCCTCCATGTGCAGCGCCAGCGCGCGGTCGATGGCCTGCAGCAGCGGAATGGAATAGCCCTGCGGCATAATTTCCACCAGCGGTTTGCAGGTATCCTGAATCGAGCGCACCACGCTGACCGGCGGCGGAGAACCCACAATCAGGGTACGCAGCACCGCGCCGAGGGCGTAAATATCCGTCCACGGGCCCTGCTCGCTTTCGTTGTCGTCGGTGTACTGCTCGATCGGCGCAAAGCCCGGGCGCAGCATGGTTTCCGTTTCATCGGAAAGGTTACCGATGGTGCGGCGCGCGGAGCCGAAATCAAGCAGCACCGGCAGGCCGTTATCCTGGATCTGAATGTTATCCAGCGAGATGTCGCGGTGCAGATAGCCTTCGTTGTGGATGGTCTTGATCGCACCGAACAGCATCGGCAGCGTGCGGCGGATCCAGGCCTCGTTGATCAGCTCCGGCTTTTCCTCGCGCAGGCGCGAAAGCGTGGTCCCGCTGTAAAACAGCGTCCCCATGTAGGCCGTGTCGTTTTGCACCCAGAAACGCAGGACGTGCAGCAGGTTCGGGTGGTTAAAGCGCGCCAGCAGACGCGCCTCCTGAATAAAGCTGTTCAGGCCTGCGGAAAACGCTTTGCCAAAGCGCTCGCTGCGCAGCACAAGGGTCATGTCGTCGCCGCGCACGGCGAGCGAGGAAGGCATAAATTCTTTGATAGCGATAGTGCGTTCGAGCTGGTGATCCCACGCGCGATAGACGATGCCAAAACCGCCGCCGCCGATCACCTCTTTGATTTCAAACTCGTTGAAGCGGTACCCGACCGGGAGCGCGTTTGGGACAGTCCGATTGTTATCATTATCCGTCATCTTTTACAGTTCTCTTGATGATTATTACGCGGCAAACTGACAGTGAAACTCGCCCTGCTCGCAGGTGACGTGCAGACGTCGGTACTGCTCGTCGCTGCGGCTGGCGGTAAGTAAGATCTGGCTCATCTGAGGCAGCAAGGTGTTGGTCAGAATAGCATCCACCATGCGGCCCCCGGACTCCACCTCGGTACAGCGCTGAACAATCTGTTCCACCACGCTGTCGTCAAACTCAGAAATAATGCTGTGATTCTCTTCCAGACGACGCTGAATGCGCTTGAGCTGCAGGCGAACAATCTGCCCCAGCATCTCGTCGCTGAGCGGGTAGTACGGCACCACCAGCAGGCGGCCCAGCAGCGCCGGTGGGAAGACCTCCAGCAGCGGCTGGCGCAGGGCGCCGCTTAACGCATCAGGCTCCGGCATCAGCTCCGGATCGGCGCACATGGCGCTAATCAGGTCGGTGCCGACGTTGGAGGTCAGAATAATGATGGTGTTCCGGAAATCGATGTGGCGCCCCTCGCCGTCTTCCATCCAGCCTTTATCAAAGACCTGGAAGAAGATCTCGTGGACGTCCGGGTGCGCTTTTTCAATTTCGTCCAGCAGCACCACGCTGTACGGGCGGCGGCGCACGGCCTCGGTCAACACGCCGCCTTCACCATACCCTACGTACCCCGGAGGCGCACCTTTTAAGGTGGAAACGGTGTGCGCTTCCTGGAACTCACTCATGTTGATGGTGATAACGTTCTGCTCGCCGCCGTAGAGGGATTCCGCGAGCGCCAGCGCGGTTTCGGTTTTACCGACCCCGGACGGGCCGCACAGCATAAAGACGCCCACCGGTTTGTTGGGATCGTCCAGCTTCGCCCGCGAGGTTTTCACGCGGCGGGCAATAAGATCCAGGCCGTGACGCTGGCCGATAACGCGCTGGTTAAGCGTGTCGGCGAGGTTGAGCACCGCGTCGATCTCGTTTTTCACCATCCGGCCCAGCGGGATCCCGGTCCAGTCAGAGACCACCGCGGCAACCACGTTTTCATCCACCGCCGCAAACAGCAGCGGTTCATCACCCTGCAGGGCGTTCAGCGCCAGCTGCTGTTCCGCCAGCTGGCCGCGCAGCTCGGCGCTATCTTCATCACCCGCCGCGAACAGCGCGGCGCGCAGGCGAATAATCTCCTGCACCAGGCTGCGCTCTTCTTCCCAGCGCCGGGACAGGGCTTCGCGTTTTGTCTCATACGCGTCGCGTTCGGCGAGTAAAGCGGTTACGCGCTCGGCGTCACCGGCTCCCACGCGCGCTTCACGCTCAGCGATCTCAATTTCCACGTCCAGCGCGGCAAGGTGGCGCAGGCAGTCTTCGAGCTGCGCAGGGGGCGCGCTCTGGCTGACCGCGACGCGGGCGCAGGCGGTGTCGAGCAGCGCAACGGCTTTATCCGGCAGCTGACGCGCCGGGATGTAGCGATGCGACAGCTTCACCGCCGCGCTGACCGCTTCGTCGAGCAGCAGCACCTGATGGTGCGTCTCCAGCGGCGACACGGTGCTGCGCAGCATCAGAATGGCTTTCGCTTCGTCCGGCTCGTGAACCTGCACCGTCTGGAAACGACGGGTCAGCGCCGGGTCTTTCTCGATGTATTTTTTGTATTCCGCCCAGGTGGTGGCCCCGATGGTGCGCAGCTGTCCGCGCGCCAGGGCAGGCTTCAGCAGGTTCGCCGCATCGCCGGTCCCCTGCTGGCCGCCTGCGCCAATCAGGGTGTGGATCTCATCGATAAACAGAATGATCGGCGTGGCGCTGGACTGGACTTCATTAATGAGCGCCTGCAGCCGGGCCTCGAACTCGCCTTTCATGCCTGCCCCAGCCTGCAGCATGCCGATATCCAGCAGCCATAGCTGAATGTTTTGCAGCGGCTCCGGAACGTCGCCGTCGGCGATACGCAGCGCCAGCCCTTCCACCACCGCCGTTTTGCCGACCCCGGCTTCCCCGGTCAGCAGCGGATTGTTCTGGCGGCGGCGCATCAGGATATCCACCATCTGGCGGATCTCCTCGTCGCGCCCGACAACCGGGTCAATCTTCCCTTCGCGGGCGCGGGCGGTCAGATCCTGGCCGTACTGGGCCAGCGTCCCCTGCGCAGCCGGTACCGCACCCGCCGGTGAGTCGACGGCGGCAGCGGCCTGCTGCGTCTCTTTGCTGTTGGCGCAGATGGCGTCGAACTGCTCAATCAGCACCTCGACGTTCAGGCGGGTAAACTGCGACGAGATGCTTTTCAGCACGTTGGCCAGGTTCCAGGTTTTAAGCATGCCGATCAGCAAATGGCCGCCGCGAATACGGCTGACGCCAAACTTCAGCGAGCCGAAGACCCAGGCGCGCTCCACGGCGCTGTCGATGTGCTCGGAGAGATCGGAAACGGAACTCGCCCCGCGCGGAAGGACATCCAGCGCCGCCACGATATCGCGCGTCAGCTGCTGTTCATCAAGGGCAAAGTGGCGGATGAGCTGCTGCAGATCGCCATCCTGCTGCTGCATCAGCTGATGCAGCCAGTGCACCAGCTCAACATAGGGGTTGCCGCGCAGCTTGCAGAACGCAGTGGCGCTTTCCAGAGAGGTAAATAACAGCGTATCCAGTTTGCCGAAAAGCACGGCACGGCTAATTTCTGACATGTTCGGTTCCATTGATAACAATGCGTTAGAAAAATTATCGCTCTGCGCAATACACCAGATCGCCACGCGGGACAGGCTGCGGCTGAAGGCCCAGCCAGGTGTTATAGCCTAATCGCCCATTGCTGCCGAGCGTGGTGCCCTGCACCGCGTCTTCACGCAGGATCACCCGCGTTTCCCATTCAAACTCCACCCCGGCGTACTGACGCACCCAGTCGCGCAGCTCGGTGACCCACGCTTCACCCGGCAGAAAACGGTTGTACTCCTCCGCGCTCAGCGGGCCAATTTCGATGCGAAACTTATGCTGCACGTCGCGGACGGCAACGCCGAGAAAGGCGGATTCCCCCATGCGCGGCATGCGGCGTCCTGCTCCCAGCTGCGCCTGCTCGCGCGTGGAGAGCGGCATCCACTGCGGCACGTTGCTCACCAGCTTAACCGGCGCGTTAAAATAGCTGCGCAGGATCTTCTCCAGCCCCTCCGGATCCCGCCCGTGACGGGTCAGGTGCCCGGCGTGGGTAAAGCGGGCATGCGAGCTCAGGCTGCCTTTGTTCATCTGTCCCGGCTGGCCCATGCCAATCAGCGACGCCAGGTAGCCCTCAAAGCGCCTGTTATCAGCGCGATCGAGGGAGACGGTGGGCTGCGCATCCGCCCAGGCGCGGTAAAACAGCAGCGCCAGGCGATGATGGAACAGGTCGGCAAACGCGCTGAGGCTGGTGTCCTGATGATGATAAATTCGCTCGCGGGCGTATTCGGTCATATGGACCGGCAGCGGGCCGTTCGGGCCAAACAGGCCGAAACTGAGGATAGACACCTCGTGCAGCCCGCTTTCCTCCCGCTGGCGGACCTGAGCCAGCGTCGACGGCGCAAAACTCATCGACGGCTGCTGGCCGATGCGCAGCGGCTCAAATTTCGGCAGCGGCGCGCGTCCCAGCGGGTAGCGTTCGCCGCCCTGGGCATCAATGCGCCTTAACAGCTGAAACAGGTCGTAGCGCCAGGGCGTCTCGCGAACCCCTTGCCAGAACGCGTCCGGCAGCCGGGTCAGGCGATGCACGCGCAGCGGTGCAGTGGCAGCGTCACTCATATCAGCGCCCTTTTACCCATGCGCGGCGCCCAGTAGCCAATCTCGCCGCGCTGCTGACTTTTCAGGGTGAACTCCGTAAAGCTGTTGATGGACACCAGGCGGGCAAAGAGACGTTCCATCACGCTGCCAAAAAGCCACGGACTGGCGCCGGAAAAGGCACGCTCGTCCACCGTCAGGGTAATGCCGATCCCGCGGGCGAAAACGACCGGGCCGGGTTCAGGCACGCGGCGGTGAACCGGCTCCAGCACGCAGTGGCGTACCCCTTCCACCTGACGCGCAACGGGCGTTTCTGCCAGGTTGGCGTACAGCCCTAACAGCTGGCGCAGCGCGGCCGCGCCGTCTTCGTTTTCGCTGTCCATCAGGCTGAGGTAGTTCATCTGCAGCTGGCTGATGAGCCGCCAGGTGCTGAACCCTTCTGCCAGCGCCGGACGCGGCGGCGTCGGGCCTTTGCGCAGGGTGAGGGATTTCACCGGCATGGAGTCGGCCATAATGAACTGCCCGAGCTCCTGCTGCAGCATCAGCGGCAGATCGCGGCTGGTGCAGAGCACCTCGGCAGAGATATAGCGCAGGTTGTCCTGCCACGGGGCGTGCTGTTCATCCACCAGCGAAACAAACACCTCCGAGCCGATATAGCCGGTTCGCGTGCCGTAGCGCAGGGCGTGCTCGGACAGCACGCGCTGTTCGCGGCGCAGGGAAAAATAGGCCCCGTAGTTGCCCGCATCGCCGCTCCAGGTGCTCCAGAATGGACGAAACGTCTGGTCATCGCGCTGGCCGTCCGCGCTACCATAGATTTTTTTGACCGCGTAAATTTCATAATCCAGCGGACGGATATTATCGACCACCAGATGGTATTCATGCTGGCCTTCATTCAGCTTCTGACGCGCCGCGACCTTTGGGAACAGGTTGATGACCGGCGTACAGTGCAGCGCCAGATGGCTGGCATCAACCACGCGCTCCAGCTGTTCATCCGACTTATCCAGCAGAATGAAGATGTCGAAGGCTTTTTCGCCTTCACAACGCTCGATAAGCTTGCCCAGACCGCTCAGGCTAATGAAGCGGAAGCGGGCCGGAAACGCGAAATACTCCTGCAGCAGGCGATAGCCGTCAAAGTTGCGCAGATCGTCCGGAAGCAGGGCCTGGTCAGGCTCAAAGCCTTCCTGGCGCAGCGCGTCAGACGCCAGCAGCTGCCGCTGCGGCTGCGGGCTGACCGTCTGGCAGACGATCCCGGCGTGATGCTCCATCACCAGCTCCAGCAGCTTCAGCGCTTCAATATCCGGACCGCCGAGGAAAAATTCCAGACGGTCGAAATCCAGGTGCCCGAGGTTTTGCGGGCCGTCGCAGGCGATGCGGATCCGTAAGGCGCTGCCGATCCCCCGCTGGCTCAGCCCCAGCTGCGCGAGCGGCAGATCGGCGGGCACGCCGCCCAGCTCGACCTTGTCGATTTTCAGCGGCAGCAGGTTGACCTCGTGCGCCGTGGTATAGCTGCAGGTCACGCCGGTTTTTTTCAGCGCCAGGCTGTCCATCATGGTACCGCGCGGCACAATGAAGCCCTTGCTCAGGTCGCCCCGGCTGCTGTCGGGCTCAATCTCCGCAATCGCCATCGACGGCGTGGGCGCGAGATAGTTAGGGGCAATCATCTCCAGCAGACGCTGGGAGAAGCGCGGAAACTCAGCGTCCATTTTCATCTGCACGCGGGAGGTCAGGAAGGCGAAGCCCTCCATCAGACGTTCGGTATACGGGTCCGCCACTTCGATGCCGCGCATGCCCAGCCGTCCGGCGACCTTAGGATAGCGTTCGGCAAACTCGGCCCCCATTTCGCGCAGGTAGGCCAGCTCGCGGTTGTAATATTCGAGCAGTTTACTTTCCATGATTACCCCGCATCTTTCAGTTCAAAATGGCCGTTTTCCAGATCGACATCGGTACGAAACAGAAACTCCAGCGGGTACGGCACACACCACAGACGCCCTTTGATCTCGATGGAGAGCACGTTGTGCAGATCCAGCGAGGAGGTATCCGACACGCAGCGGACCTGCAGCCCCTGCGGCAAAATGCGCGGTTCAAAATTGATGATGGCCTCGGTGAGCTTGCGCTGAATGTCGTGCCATTCGATATCCGACATTCTTTTCCCGGCCAGCGGCGCGACGCCGAAGTTGACCACCGAGCGCTTCACGTGCGGCAAGGCGCTCAAATCGCCGGAGGCATCGTGGTTGATGGTGTTAAACAGCCACTGTAGATCGCGCAGGACGTTGCGGCGCAGGGCGGCGTGGGTGATCAGATTGCTGTTGGCCGACTCGCGCTTTTTTTCCGGCTCATTATCGGTAAGACGATCCAGCAGCGAGGGCTGCATTTTGTCACGCGCCCCCACCTTCTCCTGCCTGCTGCGGGCTTGCCAGCCGCTGCGCAGCAGATCGCCTTCGCCAGCGGGATTACTCATCGGCTCCATCCGTCGCAAACGTCACGAGGCTTAAGGACAGCAGCGGGTATTCGCTTTGCTCGCTCAGCCAGGCCTTCTGGCCCCTGCCTTCGTAAAGGATGCCGTCTTCGTCGAGCGGCTGCCAATCGGTGGTGCGGCCCAGCCTGACCGCATCGGTGGCATCGGCAGCAAACGGGTAACGCGCCGGGATCTGACACACCTGCTCCGTACCGTCGGTCAGGCGCACCAGCGCGTGACGCCAGACCAGATCGGTCACGCTGGCGGGCGCCTGGAAACGGATCTCCGCGATGGCGCTGAACGGCAGCCAGAAATAACGGCCGTTCACGATGGTTTCGCAGACCGGGCCGAGACGGGCATCGCCGTCCATCAGCCAGTCAAACGCCTGCGTCTCCTCGTTTTCGAGGATAATCTGGCCGGGGATGGCTTCAGCCCGATCGAGGCCGTCAAGACGCAGCGCCCGGGCGCGCTCGCCCTCCTCGCTCAGCGCCGTGGCCAGGGTCGTCAGCCACGGCCACTGGGTTTCCGGCATGGCCGGACGCGCCTGTCCCGCCATCACCTGCGCGCGCTGCAGCTCGCCCTGAATGGATTGCTCCAGCAGCGTGACGGTGGGTTTCGCCTGAGGCTTCAGCGCCAGCCAGCTTTTCAGCTGGGTCAGCGCGCGCGTCCAGTTGCCGCTGAGGGTTAAAAACTGCACGAACGCGGCGCGGAGATCGGCATCCGCCGGACGGGCTTTGATTTCAGCTTCAAGGCGCGCCAGCGCATCGCTGATCGACTCGCCCGCCAGGTGTTGATAGAGCGTATTCATAGCCATTCCTTAATTCGCCGCGCGCCATGCGCCAACGGCCGGGTCGCGCAGCTGAGGACGCAGGGTGTCAATCAGGACGATATTGAGCGGCGTGCCGGGTGCGACCCAGGCGCTCCAGGTTTTTTTCACCGCCGCAATACGCGCCTGCAGTTTTGCATCGTCGCTGGCGATTTCACGGGAAATCTCCACCGCTACGGTGCCGTTGCTTTTCCAGCTGTTCAGGGCGCTATCGTAAGGCAGGATCATCCAGCTCTGGTCGCTGTTTGGGGTGCTGAACACCATGCGCTCTTTGTTGACGGAGGTGATCAGCGCGTTTTCAGGATCGGCGCTTTGATTCAGTCCGGTCACCGGGAAGCCGTGGATGTAGGTCACCGCCATCTCTTTCTGTCCGCCGTTGCGGGACTGCGAAACCACGGTGTGACCACTCAGCCAGCTGCCGTTACCGCAGCGGGTGGTGTCAGAATCCGGAATAAAGAGCGCCGGAGCGGAAGCGCCACCTTCCCAGAAGGTGCGCAGGTGACAGCCGTCCTGCAGGGTAAATTCCTGCCACGGCGTGCGGTCAGCCGCGACGGTGCGGGAAGCCACGTTCTGGTCCGGCGGCAGCAGCGCGCCGCTGGTTGGGGTTGCGGTCACGGTCGCAGCAGGCGCGGCCTGGTCCTGTTTCACCACCAGCGCCCAGTCCTGCGCTTTGCCTGCCGTACCCTGCGCCAGCGTGGTACCCGCCGGATCGTTTAGCGTCCAGCTAAGCTTATTCACTTTGCTGCACTGGTGTTCCAGCAGGGAGCCAAGACGCGGCACAAAGTTCTCCAGCACGGAGACGTCCTTCTTGCCGTTCGCCACAATGCGCAGCGCCACCTCAGGCTTACACCAGCTCTGCGGCGTGTTGTCTTTAATGTTGTCGATCCAGATATCCAGCTTCTGCGCAGGAGACTGCACGATGCGGAAATTCTCAGCCTGCGCGGTGGAGGTGACCGCCAGAAGTGCCAAACCCGATAGCCAAAGTTTCATATCATTCCTTGTGTGTCTAATCAGTTCCGCAGGGAAGAAATTGTGCTGCGTCAGAGAGGGTGTGCAGCAAAGTGGTGTCCTGAGGGTTGCCCATCCATACCGCCAGGGCAGTATAGTTATCCTGAGCATTCCCCTCCTGTTCGCCATTCTTTTGAATGATTTGGTTCATTAAGGTCAGCCACTCCTGCGGCGTATTGACCATATGCAGCGACTGCTTCATTTGCTCTTCGCTAACGCCGTGCCAGAACCCGTCGGTGCAGAGTAAGAATGCATCGCCGTCTTCAACCTGCACCACGTCGCTGTAGCTCGCTTCCGGCCCGCCGTTTTCAATTCCCAGCGCCAGATAGAGCAGGTTGCTGTTCAGGTTGTCGGTCTGGTGACCGGCGTCTTTCATCTGCTGCACCAGGCTGTGGTCGGTGGTCACATGCCACAGCCATCCCCGGCGAAACAGGTACAGGCGGCTGTCTCCGGCGTGCGCCCAGTAGGCCAGGCCGTAATCACGGTCAATGAACAGGCTGACCAGCGTCGTGCCCATCCGGCGATAGTCCTGAACGGCCTGCTGTTCGCTGAGGATGGTGCGGTTCGCCGTCTGCACGTAGTCGCGGATATGCTGCGCATTAAGATGTTTGTCGCCATCGAAGCGGGAGATAATGCTGTTGCGGGCCAGCTCTGCAGCCACCTCACCGCCCGGCAGGCCCGCGATTCCGTCGCAGACGACAAAGCAGGCTGAACGTTCCCCTATGGTTTCTCCCGTCTGATCCTGGTTGCTGGCGCGCGTCCCCTGGCGGGAGAGAGAAGCCGTTGCGATATTCATTTGTCTTCCGATCCGCTCTGTGAGTCTTTGTACTGATTCACCTCCATGTCGTACGCATGAAGGAAGGCCTCGCCGAACAGGGTGTGGAAATCATCCTCAATCTCGCCAGCCGTTTCGCCATAGCTGCGCACAAAATAGTCCCACAGGGCGGCTTTGCGGCTGCCCGGCAGCGCCAGACGCGAGGTCATCCCGTTCTGCTTCGCCTGCTCTTCCAGCTGTTCCGGGTTAAAGGACTGCAGCATCGCGGCAATGATGGCGCGGATACCGGAGATCATGCCCAGCTGGTGCGCCTGCAGGTCGATCAGCGCGTCGCGCACGGATTTGGTCGGCGGCATAAAGCCCGGCATCGGGGTGCCGAACATCTGGATCAGCACGGTTTTGCCGGTCGGCAACAGCTTGAACGGGTTGTTGGCATCGTCCAGCACCATGGTCATATCGGCCTTCACGCCGCGCTTGAGGATGGAGCGCGAGGAGAGCAGCGCCACGGTCCCCTGAGAGAACATGCCGAGGATCTGCCCGAGCTGACGCATATTTTCACGATCAAACTGCGGGACGGGCTGCATTTCGCTCAGCCCCATCCCCTCCAGCAGCGCCTCCAGCAGCTCGCCCTGCAGCACTTCGCCCTTCTCACCGCTGTTTGCCGTAGCGCTTGGGGCGGCGGCGTTATTGACCGGGTCAATGCGCAGGCGGCCCTTCGGGGCCTGAGCGCTGCTGCGCGCAACGGCCTGTGGCGTTGGCATAGTGAAGCCTGCGTAATCCGGCCGCGCGGGCTCTTCTTCAGCACGCGGTTCTTCCTGCGGCTCAGGGGCGAACAGCGGAGAATCGGCCAGCACGTCCTCTTCCTGCTCGGGTTCCGGCACTGGCGCAGGCTTTTCGGCAATAATGTCATCCGGATGGGTTAATGGCGCGCCGCCCATCAGCCCGAGCGGGTCGTCATTACGCGCGGCTGGCGCGCTGGCCTTACCGCCAAACAGGGCCAGCGGATCGAGCTCGTCCGTCGCCTCGTCTTCTGGCTTCACGGGGCTATTCTCGCCCGGCGGCACCAGCGTTGACGGGGTGACGTCGTCAAAAATACTCTCTTTTTTGAACAACGCTTCGTCGCTGAACAGCGTGTCCGGGTCGACATTCTTACGCTCGAGCTTTGGATCGCTGTCGTTAAACATCGCCAGCGGATCTTCCGCGTTACGCTCCGGGGCCGCAGGCTGGGAGAACGGATCGTGCGATGGAGCAGGCTGCGGTTTTGTACGATTGCTGGAGATGCTGTCAGAGATGGAGAACTCCTGCATCAGGCTATCCCAGATCTCCGTTGGCACGGCGGTTGGCTCGGCCTTCCCGCGCGGTGCGGCACTCGCCGGCTTCGGTTGCGCAGCGGGCGCGGGTGCGGCTGCCGGACGCGCCTGCTGATGCATACTGGCCGCCATACGGCTTACGGGCTGCGTATCGTGGATCAGTTCGGTCACTTCGATACGGTAGTCATCAATACCGAGAATGTCGCCATCCTGCAGCTCAACCTGACGCCCTCGCTCCAGCGGAATGTCATTTAATACCACGCGGGTGACGCTGCCACGGTTGGTCACGCGGCATTCGCCCTGGGCGTCAACGTGAACAATGGCCTGCAGACGAGAGATGGTGCGGTCATTATCCGGCAACACCAGATTGTTATCCGTACCGCGCCCAATGGTGCCGCCCGGGGCGTAAAAATCACAGCTGCTTTGCGGCGGCTGATGACCGGGTTTCGTAGAAATAATCGTGAATCGCATGGCGTATTCCTGCTGGTATGATTAGCGCTCAAACGCTGCCGCTCTCGGGGCGAGAACGGCGGCGTTTGAGAAATTGAATATCAAAACTATTTAATGAAGGTGATAAAATATAATCCAACAATGAGCCATAGAGTGAATATTAACGCCTGTAACTTATAACGGCGATGTAATTTTAGCATCCAACCAATTTTTTCTTCAGGTAACGACTGTACATATTTATAAGCATCTTCCTGAACAAGCCTTTCACGCGTGAATTTCATTTCAACGCCTTTATAAAGGCGAACAAACCAGATTATTTTTTGATAATTGGCCAGCGAACCAAAAAAAGAAGCATAGTTGGTTACAAGATCCAGATCATATCCCTTGCGCCGATAGTCTGAAAGTAACCGATTATAATCAGCCTCGTGTTTTTTGAAATAACGAGAACTGAACAAATCCATAATTACAACAACCAGCAATAAAACCACGATAAGAAATAATGATAAATTCTCTATATTCACCATATTTTATCCATCATATACTCAGTCGCTCCGCCCGCTATCTCGCCACCAACGTATCCACCTGCAGCAGCCCCAACAATAGAGCAGGCGAGCAGTCCTACGCCCCCCGTCGCAACACCAAGCGCAACGCATACACCAGCACCTGTCATTGCTCCGTATTTACCACCGTAAATACCCCCTGCCAGGCTTGCACCAAAGCTGCTGTATTTTTTTACAGCGACTTTAGAACAACTCTGCTCTCGTCCTACGGTGCAGGCATTGTAAACTTCATTAGTGGTATTTGCACCTGCAAAACCTATTGCAAGCCACCCTCCCGCTTTAAGAAAACGAGCGGCCTTAGAGGCGTTATCGATATAAGTTGAATAACCACGAATAGAGGCGACCCCGGCTGTACTCCATTCATGTACAATGGATCTGCTTGACAAGCCTAATGCATGCTTCAATTCGTTATAGGGCTTCATCTTTAAGGTCAGTCGGGACAATTTGTTTAATAAACTATCCAACTCAGAAAAGAGGCGCTGACGTTCAACAAAAAACTGTTGGCTTATCAATGTCCCTTGTGCTCTGTACTGATTCTGGTAAGCCAATTCAATGGATTTAAGTTTTTTTCTATTTCACTAAAATATTTTTCACCTGCATCAGCAACGACACCAAGGGACTTATCCATAAAATTAGTGACTGCAGCTATGGTACTAAAATGTTGATTAAAGAAATTCGCTTCACCAGAATTAAGATCGGCCAGAGCACCGTTGACTTTCTTTTTAGCGAGCTGTAATTGCTTAAGCTGCACAGAATTATTACTTCCCGGTGCACCAAGAATCAACATCTGCCCAGGTTTTGACCACTGCACATCACTATTAACCTGCATGAAATAACGTGCAGCATCACTATTTGGATCGTTGAATAAAAGCCTTGTCTGAAAATCCAGGGTTCCGGGTTGCTGAACAATACAATATCCCGGATTAACTAATGATTGGCTAGCCATATTCATTCCCTTTGATTTTTACAAAAACGCTCACAAATAAGCATACCCATTTAAATAAAAACGGAGTTGAATTAATATCCAAAGGTTGACACTTTCTTAAAAACATCAACATTTGAAAACGCTCCTATTCTATTCTAACCAGCGATAATTCGCCTCTGGAATTTATACTGAGAATAAAGCGAGTAGCATATCGAACAATAGTATTATGATTTCTCGATTGTAATACCACATCATACTCCCCTGACTGCCAGTCTACTTTATCCCAGCGTAGGCACTCTTCAGATTTCAGAAAGCGGCTGGAAGGAAATGCTCCTGGAGAGAAGATGCTTTCCCATTCGTTACCTGCACGTCGAGATATCGAGGGTTCATAAACTAGCACAACCTCACCTGGTTCAGTGTCATTCGAAACGCCAAAACAGGGTGCATTTTTTTCCACCTTAACAGTTAAACTCTGAAACTGAGCAGGGTGGGATATGCAGGCGCTACATGATAATACAATGGGTATAACCGTTAACGCTCTTTCCATCGCAAATACGCGCCGAATAGTGAAGCAATCATAATGACCGGGGAAAACTCCCCGGCCACATACGCAATTACGCTTCTTTGTTTTCTTTGATGTTCCAGCCAGCGCTGCTTTCAGCACCTTTACCACCAGACGTGGTCTGCTCCCAGTACTGCTGTTTCACTTTCGCAGCCTGGAATGCATAGGTCACACCAACGGTATCGCCGTTGTCAGCACCGGTGTACTGAACAGAGGTGACCAGCACATCTTCCAGCGTGATGCGGGAGTATTCCACCTGCTGGCCGCCGGCTTTACAGACGGACAGCTCAACTTTGGTCAGGTGTTTGCCGCTGGCGCAGTGTTTCAGGATAGCGGTGGTGGATTTGTCGATCAGCGCGTTAACGTGCAGGTCGTTGAAGTTAACTTTACCGGCACCGCCGCCACCGCCAACGCTCATATTACCTGGCTGGGAAGCGCCCCAGGAGAAGGAGGTAATATCAGTCCAGCCGGTGTGGTTAGAATCTTTAGATTCGCCCGTAACACCCTCGACCTTCAGAAACATATCAATAGCCATAATATCTACTCTTCGTGGATGAACAATATTGCTTTCGAAAAAGCACTTATATGGCAAACAGGAAAGCATGGGGCTGAATAAAACCGTCCATATTTTACCTCTGCCTCATATCAAATGACCCGTGTCATTTGACAGTCTTACATTCCCCCTGAATGAACGGAAAGAATGTGAAGCCTTTACTACCGGGCGTTATTCTGGAACCGAATAAGCCCGGCATTACCGGGGATTAATTTTTTGAATTCTTACGGACCGTGACGTTTGAGGAAAAATGAATAACCACCGCAGCGGTATTTTCCCCTTACCCCCGCCCTCTCCCTCAAGGGAGAGGGGGCGTCCGTGTCTTTATCACGCGTCTTTCGTCTTCAGCGACGGCAGTTTAGATACCAGACGCAGGGAAACGGTCAGACCTTCCAGCTGGTAGTGTGGACGCAGGAAGAACTTCGCGGCGTAGTAGCCCGGGTTGTCTTCAATCTCCTGCACCTGCACTTCCGCAGCCGCCAGCGGTTTACGGGACTTGGTCTCCTGAGAGGAGTTCGCCGGGTCACCGTCGACGTAGTTCATGACCCAGTCGTTCAGCCAGCGCTCCATCTCTTCGCGCTCGCGGAAGGAGCCGATTTTGTCGCGCACGATGCACTTCAGGTAGTGCGCAAAGCGGCAGCAGGCGAACAGGTACGGCAGACGAGAGGCCAGACGCGCGTTGGCGGTGGCATCCGGGTCGTGGTACTCGGCCGGTTTCTGCAGCGACTGCGCGCCGATGAAGGCGGCAAAGTCGGAGTTTTTGCGGTGAACCAGCGGCATAAAGCCGTTTTTCGCCAGCTCGGCTTCACGACGATCGCTGATGGCGATCTCGGTCGGGCACTTCATGTCCACGCCGCCGTCATCGCTCGGGAAGGTGTGGCACGGCAGGTTTTCCACCGCCCCGCCGGACTCCACGCCGCGAATCGAGGTGCACCAGCCGTACTCTTTGAAGGAGCGGTTGATGTTGGCGGCCATCGCATAGGCGGCGTTCGCCCAGGAGTAGCTGTTGTGGTTCGCGCCGTCGGTCTGCTCTTCAAAGTCAAAGCTGTCGACCGGGTTGGTGCGAATACCGTACGGCAGGCGCGACAGGAAGCGCGGCATCACCAGGCCCAGATAGCGGGCATCTTCGGATTCACGCAGCGAACGCCAGGCGGCGTATTCGGTGTTCTGGAAGATCTTGGTCAGGTCGCGCGGGTTAGCCAGCTCCTGCCAGGACTCCATCTGCATCACGCCCGGCGCGGTACCGGTGATAAACGGACAGTGCGCCGCAGAGCCGATGCGCGCCATTTCGCCCAGCAGCTCAACGTCCTGCGGGCTATGGTCGAAGTAGTAGTCGCCCACGATGCAGCCAAACGGCTCGCCGCCGAACTGACCGTACTCCTGCTCGTAGATTTTCTTGAAGATCGGGCTCTGGTCCCAGCCCACGCCCTTGAAGCGCTTCAGGGTGCGGCCCAGCTCCTGCTTGGAGATGCTCATAAAGCGGATCTTCAGCATCTCGTCAGTTTCAGTGTTGTTCACCAGGTAGCTCAGACCGCGCCAGGCGCTCTCCAGCTTCTGAAACTCTTCGTGGTGAATGATCTGGTTTACCTGCTGCGACAGCTGCTCGTCGATACCGGCGATCAGGTTCTGAATGGTGCGGTAGGTGTCGTTGGAGAAAGTGACGGTATTTTCCAGCGCCTGCTGCGCCAGCGTTTTGACCGCGCTTTCGACGGCTGAACGGGCCTGATCGGTTTTCGGGCGGAACTCTTTGTTCAGCAGCGCGCTGAATTCATCCTGGCTGAACGCCTGACCCGCCTGCTGCTCGTGTTGTTGAGTCTGGTTGCTCATCGATTATTCCTCGCTACCTTTCGCGCTTTCGTCATTTTTCGGCAACTGGCTCAGGGATTTGAGCAGCGTCGGATCCTGCAGAATTTTAGCGATCAGCTCTTCCGCACCGTTTTTGCCGTCCATATAGGTCAGCAGGTTGGAGAGCTGGGTACGCGCTTCCAGCAGCTTGTTCAGCGGCTCGACCTTGCGGGCCACCGCATCCGGCAGGAAGTCGTCCATGCTGTCGAAGGTCAGATCCACGTTGAGCTTGCCTTCGCCGGTCAGGGTGTTATCCACCTGGAACGCCACGCGCGGCTTCAGCGCCTTCATGCGTTCGTCAAAGTTGTCGATGTCGATTTCGAGGAATTTACGCTCGTCGACGGCCGGCAGATTTTCAACCGGTTTGCCGACCAGATCGGCCATGACGCCCATCACAAACGGCAGCTGAATCTTACGTTCTGCACCGTAGATCTCTACGTCATACTCGATCTGCACGCGGGGGGCACGGTTACGTGCGATGAATTTCTGCCCACTGTTACTCATTGCCATGATGTTCTCCATCAAAGATGCGCGGTGAAGGTGAAACGGCAGGCTCCATGCCTGTCGTCATAATGCCTGGACGCGTTATTCGCGGCGCCCAAAGATGTTTTCAAGTTGGTTAACGCCGTCTGGCGCCAGGTCGCGAATAATGTCCATAAAGTTAAGTTCTGACAGCCGCTGCACCCGTTCAATCATCAGCGGTGCGGGGTGGCTCGGTTCGTACTGCGCAAAATACTGCTTCGCTTTTTCCAGCATCAGCTGCGCGTCGGCGCGGCTGGTGATCTGCACGCTGCGCCAGTCGGTGACCGGCTGAACGGGCTGCGCTGCCGTCGACTGCTGCTCGGCCTGGGGTTCTGCCTGCGCCTCACGGTTCGGCAGCAGCTTGCTGATGTCGGTTACCTGACACGCGCTGGCGACCAGTCCGACGGTTTTCAGCAGCTGTTCCATCTCGGGCACGCCGCTTTCACCGAGATGCCCGGTGAGAAGCTCGCGAATCGCCAGCAGACGTTCGTTAATGACGATAACCGCGGCGGTGCCGGGCTGGTCGCCGCGGGCCAGCTCGTCAATCAGCCGTGGACGGCCGCCGGGATAGTCCGGGCATTCCGTCTTGCTGCCGTCCAGCAGGGCCTGGGCATCCCGGAGCGAAATTTCATCGCCGTTTGAACGCAGAAGCGAGGCGTTTCGCACGGCGACGGTGAGGTCGGATTTATCGCTCAGCCCTGCCAGGGCGTTAATGCGATAGAACGGATCGGTTTCGCCATACTCTTCCAGCAGCGGATAGAGCGTCTCCCAGTAACGGGCGATCGCCTCCTGCACCAGCAATAATCCGTCCGCGTAGCCCGCCAGCCCGCGGCGGCGCGTCCAGGCATGGGTTAACGCCAGCAGTACGCGAAGATCTTTGGTGCGAGTCAGCAGGCTGGTGGCGTATTTTTCCACCGTGTTCCAGTCAGCGGGCTCTGCCGGGATAATGGTGTCGCCAAACTGCTGTTCCGCTTTCCCAAGACTTGCCTGATTCATGATCTGGAAGTCGGCGTCGTACTCCAGGTTTTCCCCGCAGGGTTTTTCGGGACTGATTGGCGCGAGAAATTCTTCGATATTCATGAGATCCCTGCTTATTCAAACATGGGCGGATAGAGACCGTGGCGCCCCGGACGGGCGCCCCCTGCCGGGTCGAACAACAGGGTGAAAAGCTGCCCGGTAAAGTTACCGCTGTGCACGTGGGTGTACAGCGGGTAGCCGTCGCAGCGGTTGGTCCACCAGTAGCTGGTCTGACGCAACGGATCAAAACACTCGGCCGCCTGAGGCCAGCCCAGCGTGCTCTGCCCGTCCTCGTCATAGCCAATCACATCAAGGATGTCGGAACGCTTTTGCGGCTCGACGGGCTGCGGCGCCGGAATGGTCATCAGCATCTCATCCAGCTGTGAGGCGGAAAAACTGTTGCGCACCGCGTGCAACCCCAGGCGCCCAATCTGCTGGTACCAGCTTTCGGCCTGGCTGAGCAGGCTGGTCGACCACTCTGACGGGGCGAAGCTCAGCTGCAGGCAAACCGGATACTGTCGGCCAACGCTGTCGCGGCCGGGCAGCAGACAGCCCATCTGGATCATCTGGCTGCCCAGCATGGGCGGTACCACAAAATTCCAGACTGGCGCTTTGTTAAACTGGCGCTCGCCGCTGCGCTGCTCTTCCTGCTGCCAGGCCAGCAGGCCGACCTGGAACCAGTGTGACCACTGGCGCTGTAAAGTGTCAGGAAAGCGACGCTGCAAAAAATCTCCGGCGCTGGGTAATTTGCCATACCAGCTGTAGCGGTTCATCGCAGGGGTATTCGTCATACGGCTGTCCTTGCGGTTATGGGCATGAGAAACGGGGAAGCTGGAACGGGTTACGAATGCTGTTTGGCGCAAACTCCAGCGTGACCTGATGTCCGTCGACGTTGAAGGTGGCCTGACGGCTCAGGCTACCCGCGCCCGGGCTGGTGCTCGCTTTATCGAAGAAGCGGTTGAGCGCCCAGGCGCCGTTGGTGACCAGCGTCGCCGTGCTGCCGTTAGCCAGCCCCAGCTGCATGCGTACCTGGTTGGTGCCGCCCGGCCCCGGCCAGTTCATGATCTGTACGGCCTGTGGGCCGTGGCTGTAGCGCAGCAGCTGGCCGTCAACGTCCAGCGTCAGGTTCAGAATGGAGTTATCCATTCGCACGGTGCGAACCGTCACCTTGAAGGAGGGCGTCGTGGCGCCATTAGCAAAGAAAGCGTCGCGAATCGACTGGGCCTGCTGGAACGGTCTCAGCAACCCTTCGCTTCCCGGCAGCGTTTTCCCGTCGATGCCAGGCATAAAGCGCCAGTTTGCCTGCGTGGTATCCACTTTATTGGTCAGATTGTCGCGGAAGAAAGCGTCCATCAGCCCGGTTCCCGGCGCAAACATGCGCGCGAGATCGTCAGGGGTGACCTCGGTGCTGGCGCTGCGCACCAGCGGGTAACGGCCGGCGATTGCCTGACGGCAGAATCCGCCCACCTCAACGTTAATCCGCTTCCGCACGTTTTCGAGGTCGCGGCGCTGGGTATCGCTGCTGGCGCCCACCGCCATATTGCTGAACATGGTTTGCAGCCCGCCCGGCAGGCGACCGGCGCTGGCCTGCAGGCGGCTGATCGCCTCGCCGCCCGGTGCCGGCATGCCGCTGTTGGCCGCGTCCTGGACGGCGGTCAGGTAGCGATAGAGCTCATCCACCTGCTTGAGAAAATCATCAAACACGATGGTCTTCCCGCCCTTTTCCAGCGGCTGCGCCAGCTCAATCATCGGCGCGTAGTGGTCGGTGACCAGCTGTTCCGGCGCCTGGGTGACCACGGCGGCCTGGGTCGGCGCAGCGTCATTGTTGCTGAACAGCGCTTCCAGCGTGCGGGTGGCGCGGCTGCTCTGCGCCTGCGCTTTATCCGCATCTTCCGGCGCTGGCGCATTGCGTGACAGCGTCAGGACCTGGCTCAGGTTCTGCACCAGACGGCGCAGCGGCGAGTTTGCGCCGGAGAGCAGGCGCGCGGTGTTGATGCGCTGGGAGAGATCGGCGCTGTTATTGAGCTGAATGTCGGCGAGGAAGCGATCCCAGTTCGCGATAAAGTCGCGCATGTAGAGCTGGCGCACGGCGTTATCGATCTGCTGTTTATCTTCCTGCGCCGTCGCGGCCCCCAGCACCCAGGCATCGTCCTCGTGCAGGGCGGTGGTTACGCTGTCAATCTGGCCGTTAAAGCTTTTCCAGTAGCCGTCCGGCGTATACAGACCCGGCACGCCTTCGCTCACCGGCTTGCCGCTTTTGCGTGAAAACACCAGCTCGCTCTGCGGTCCGCCCAGATCGGAAAGGGAGACCGGCTTGAGGTTGTCATCATGTTCAAGCAGGCGTTTGAGACGACCGTAAACGCGCGTGGAGAGCGGCTGCTGGCCGATCATCGCTCTTTCGCGGGCCACCAGAGATTCATCCTGCGCGTACGGCGAGGCCTGGATTTTCGGTTCCAGCAGCTGCGTCAGGTGCCATTCAAGCTGCTGCAGCTGCGCCTTCGTGACGTTCTGCGGCAGATTTCGCTGCAGGTTGAGCATCACCCACGAATGCAGGAATTTACCGTCGTAGTGCTTCGGCTGATACAGCATCTGATAGGCTTTCAGCGCTTCATAGCTATATTCCACATCGCTACCGTTGTCGTTGCGCAGCCAGGTGGTGATGTGCATAGCGACGGCAGGCAACAGCATCTGATCCAGCGCTTTCTGGTACAGAGACTGCGAGGCATCGCTGACGTCATCTCCGCGGTAGAGCCCCATACGGCGTGATAGGGGCGGATCGTTTACATCAAACGCGTCGCTTTTCGGCAGGTCAACCAGACCGTTCAGCAGCGGCAGCAGATCGAACAGGTCACGCTGGGTCTGGTTCTGCAGCGCTTTGCTCTGCTGGTCCAGCAGCGGCACCTTCGCATCCACCTCTTCCAGATAGGCCTTGTTTTTGGCATAGCTGGTCAGCCACAGACCGCCGAGGATGACCAACAGGGCCAGCAGCGCCGCGTAGCCGGACCAGATCACCGCCC
Source organism: Enterobacter sp. Y17 (assembly GCF_019730495.1). Lineage (NCBI taxonomy): Bacteria > Pseudomonadati > Pseudomonadota > Gammaproteobacteria > Enterobacterales > Enterobacteriaceae > Enterobacter > Enterobacter sp. Y17. The sequence goes on along the minus strand of NZ_JAASKP010000001.1, from coordinate 781,212 downwards.
GGTTGCGCAGCTCCCACCAGCGGTTTTCGCCCGCGATCCCGGCTTCCTGGAAGATGACGTTTTGCAGCAGGTTCTTAATGAAGAAACTCTGGCCTTTTGCCCCCGGGATAGGCGCTTCTTTGCTGACCGAATCCCAGTTATCCGCCTCTCCCCCTTCCGGCAGCGACAGCGCGCGGTTCAGTTCGCCCATCACGCGGTCGAACGGCATACCTTCCTGCGTCCCGCTGGCGAAGTAGATCCCGCGCGGAGAGAACTCGGTTTCGAAGTTGGAGCGGGCGAAGACCGTGCTCAGGTAATCCGCCAGCAGCGGACGCAGCGCGGCGAACTCCTGCGGGAAGAGATATGCTTCAGCGCGGGTTTTCGCGTCATGCTCTTTCAGCATGGTTTCCGGCAGCCCGGCATCAAGGCGCTGCTGGAGCAGAGAAAACTCCTGCTGGAAGTTGCCCATCAGGTCGTAATCGGCGTGTTTGGTTTGCTCCCACGGCAGCGTAAAGCCCCAGATCTGGTCGCGCTGCGCTTTGTCGTAGTCGGCAAACCAGGCGCGGAAACCTTTAAGCAGGTCGGCCTTGGTCACCATCACGTACACCGGGAAGCGGATACCCAGCTGTTCATGCAGCTCGGACAGACGCTGGCGCAGGTTCACCGCCTGCTGACGGGACGCCTCGGCGGACTGGGTGAGCAGGTCAGAAATGCTGATGGTGATGATGACGCCGTTGATCGGCTGGCGGCGGCGATACTTGCGCAGTAACCCCATGAACTCCAGCCATTCGCCGGCGTCCTGCACCTGCTCGCTCTCCTGGGTGGTGTAGCGGCCCGCCGTGTCCAGCAGCACCGCTTCATTGGTAAACCACCAGTCGCAGTTACGCGTGCCGCCAATGCCCCGCAGCGCGGTTTTACCGAAGCGATCGGCCAGCGGGAACTGCAGCCCGGAGTTAACCAGCGCCGTGGTTTTACCGGAACCCGGCGCGCCGATAATGACGTACCACGGCAGCTGATAGAGATATTGCGTGCTGAAGCGCTGCGTCCACTGGGCGCCCTGGCCCGCTTTGCTGAAGTGCGCTTTTTTCAGCATCTGCGCGGCTTCATCAAAGCGGCTGGCGAGGATCTGCTCCTCGCTGTTCAGCCGCTTCTGCGGATCCGCCGCTTCCGGGCTGGCGGTGTTCTCTTTGAGCTTGTCCATCAGCTTGCGGTTCAGCCAGGCATTGTACAGGCGCGGCAGAATGTGGCCCTGCGCCCAGAGCAGATAGACCACGGCAATGCTGATAATGCGGTTCTGCTCAGACTCAAGCGGTCGGGTGTCCACGATGGACAACAGGGGACCAATCATCCAGATCACCGCCGCAAGCGCCGTTACGCCGAGGAAGCTCCACAGAATGCGGTTGGTCAAGATGGAAAGAAGTGTAGTCAGCATCCTTAGTTTCCTTGCGGCAATCCGTTCAGCTCAGCCTGAGTGTTTTCAGGCGACACCAGCAGAGTAATTTCCACACGGCGGTTACGGGCGCGGTTTTCAGGCGTCGTGTTCGGCGCCACCGGGTTAATCTCGCCCCGCCCTTCCGCTTTCACGCGGCCAGGCTGAGAGAGGCTTCCCTGCAGCATTTTCTGTACCGAGCGGGCGCGTTCCAGAGAGAGTTCATAGTTCGAGGCAAAGCGCGCGCTGCGGATCGGCACGTTGTCGCTGTAGCCCACCACCAGAATTTTGCCGCTGACGTTATTCATCGCCTGCGCAATGCGGTTGATGACCGGTTCATAGCGGTCACGCACGACGGTAGAGGCAGAGGCAAACAGCCCGTCGCCCTTCAGGATAACGACGCTGCGATCCGCTTCGTCTTTCACCGCGACCAGGCCCGCCTCGATTTCAGGCTTCAGGAAGCCGCGCAGGTTCAGCACCGCCGGAAGCTGACGGGCCGGTTGCTGAATAGTGGTTTCCGGCAGCTGGGACTGGTAAATCTTCGCCAGCACCGGGTTGGTGTTATCGCCAAGGCGCCAGTTAAGCACGATATAAAACAGGCAGGCGATAAACCCGGCCAGCGCCACGCAGGCCCACAGGGGAACCATCGGCCGCCAGAGCTTGCGCAGTACCGGACGATCTTCCGGATGGGGAGAAAGCGGCGGCGGATAGCTGCCGCGCACGCCGCGGATCATCTGCCACAGCCGCTGCTTGATGGTTTCAAGCTGCGTGCGGCCATTATCCAGCACCCGATAGCGTCCTTCGAAGCCCAGCAGCAGGCAGTAGTTGATCATCTCCAGCAGCAGGATATGCTCGCGCGGGTTCTGCGACAGGCGCGCCAGCAGCTGGAAGAACTTCTCGCCGCCCCAGGTTTCGTTGTGGAAGGTCACCAGCAGACCGTTGCTTGACCAGACGCCGCTGCTGCCCCAGGGGGTGAGCGCGGCGGCCTCATCGAGCGCCGTACACAGGCAGTAACGTGCCCCGACGATCACTTCGTAGGGCAGCCCCGCCTGCTGACAGCGGACTTCGAAACGGCGAATCTCATCGATCAGACGCTGGCGTAACGCCACCTGATCGTCATGGGAGACCGAATGACGGATCTGCGGAATCGCGTTGAGCAGCGGATTGGCGGCCGCCACCAGCTGGTTGTTGCTACTGGCTCCGGTAAACGCGGCATCACTGCCGGTGTCCTGTCGTTCCTGCATATTAAGCGCTCGCTTTATTATTCTGTCGGGCTACGGATGGCCCAAAACTCCATATCCAGCCCCGGGAATTCCCCTGCAAGATGCAGGGCAAATGCGCCGGACTTATCCATCTCGTGCCACAGCTCGCTGCCCTTCTCCAGTTCAAAGTAGCTGTAGCCGGCATGCCACGGGATCTGCGGCGGCGCGACCGGCATGGCGCGCAGCATAATGCCCGGCAGCTGAAGCTGAACCAGATCGCGGATTTTCGAGACCGGCGCGACCTTCATCTGCGCCGGGAAATGGGTTTGCAGGTGTTCGCCCGGCACGTTGGCTTTAACCGCCAGCACGAAGCCGAACTCGCGCACCATGCTGGTTTCAGGCACCGTGGCGATGTTCAGGCCGTGAGAGCGTTCGTTCAGCGGCAGCTGAATTGCGTGGTCTTCCATCACCAGCGACAGTCCCTGACGCAGCATCAGCATCAGTTTGCTGAAGCAGTTAGCCAGATCGTCATGATCGTAAATCGGCAGCACGCTTTCGGCGGTACGCTGCGACGTCCAGGTGGCGAGCTCGGTCGCAAACGGCAGCCAGCTGCGCCAGAGCGTTTCCGGATGCAGCAGCGGGAGGGTTTTTAAATGAGAAACCTCGCCCAGATGACGGTTAACCAGCGACAGCAGCGTGAACTCAATCAGTTCGGAGGTGTTAAAGCGGCCAGGCTGGCGCAGACGACCACCAATTTGCTGGCTGCGCTGGACCAGCAGACCGTGCAGATCGTTGATCATGCTGTAGATCTGCGGGCTGTTGTTGGCGTTGAGCATCGGCGGGATGTAACTGTTATCGAGCCGCACGTGGTTGTCGTTACGTTTCTCCGTCACAAACGCCACGCCGATGGCGGTCCATTCTGCCGTGAGGTCTTTTTCCAGCATCAGGGTCAGACGCAGACGGCCAAACTGGACGGTGGCATCCCCCACCGACATGGCGTTGTCGTCTTCCACCTCTTGCTCGAAAGCGATGAAGCGCGCCAGCGAGGCCGGCTCTTCGCTAAAAATCACCTCTTCTCTCTCGCCACGACGAACCGGCAGCGCGAGCACCACCTTTTCGTTGGTGAGATTGTCAGGAATTTTCAGCGGCGCAGGGCCGTTGCGCCCGTTACGCACCTGGAAAAAGGTGCCGTCCGGCAGCAAGCCACTGCAGTAGCTCAGGGCAATGCATCCCTGACGAAGCATCGCTTCATCCAGTTCCACGTCAAGAAAGCCCCAGAGATATGACCGCTGTAGCGCGCCCCATTCACGAACATGGTTGAGCAGATAGCTTTCAGTCCGCTGAAAATGGTGTGGACGCAGGAACATGCCTTCGGTCCAGACGACCTTTTCTGCTTTCGTCATGATGATGTGTTTCCTGTGTTGAAGCGCGTTACTGGCTGATGACCCGAATGCCGTTCACGTCGAGAAAAACGTTGGCCTGAAGTTCATCCGCGGACCATTTCCAGAACTGGTAGATATGATTTTCGCCAGGCACAGGCAGAGGGAGTGAAACGCGCCATTTTTTGCCATCCAGCACCTGATACTCCGCCATCACGCCGATGTAGCGGGCCTCCGGAGAGCTTTGCCCGCTGAGGGTTTTGGACAGCTGTCCCGGCATCAGGAAGAACACGTCGCTGTTCAGCAGATTCGCGCCAAGCGTGGCTGACGCGTTGTTCTGCAGGGAGTAGAAGTCGCTGGACATGAAATCCGCATCGGATTTCAGCAACAACACCCGGACCTTAAGCGGCGCAGATTCGTTGATTTGTGGATGAGCCTGAAACTGCAGATTGTAGCGGGAGGGGTCGCTGTGTGAAGACGACGTACAACCACTGACCAGGGCGAAAATCACCGCGTAAAAGAATAACCACAGCTTATGAAAATTTTTATTATTCATAAAAATGCGCTCATGCAAGCCGTTTAGTTCAGGATCCAGGTACCGTTAGCGCTGTCTTTGCAGGCTTTGCTGTTGCCATCGACGTCGACACAGGTCGCTTTTTTACGCGCCTTCGGACGAATGGCCTGTTTACGCACGGCGGCGTCGTACAGGTCGGCCTTGATCACGGCGCGCATCGGGACGTAACCAATCAGCTGATCGTTGCCTTCATCGGCAAGCGCCATCCAGTAATGTTCAACCTGACCCAGCACCACGTACGTTTTTCCGGTGTCGAGAGTGCGGATAACTTTGCCGCCGAAGTCAGGACGGCTCATCAGGGAGGCTGGATACATGGCGCGATACGGTTCGTTGACCGGGTTGAACTCCGCCGGCGGCGTCACAGCGTGACGGTGGGTTAAGGTCACGCCGTTGACCTGGCTGGTCTCGATCGTATCGTCGTTGATCACAGGTTTCTGCGGCGCTTTACAGCCCGCCACCGCCATTACAAACAGAAGTGAAAACAGTACGCGCATTTTCATATGCTTTTCCGTAGCGATATTTCGATGATGAAGATAAGGGAGTGAAGTTTGACTTAGGTGCTATTGTTAAAATAGCCAGGATATTTTCGGGGCGTTACTATTTTAAGGGCATAGCTACCGCACGAGCCCTTCAGAATAAGGCCCAGTGTCTTCCTGACATATTTTGACAAACGGTAAACAAGTTTACATGAGCTTCGTCTCAATTCAATATTTACCGGTACGTAACTGTTGGTAAATGAAGCAGTCGGAAAATTATAGGATTAATCCTATGAAAAAACCCGATATGACCTACACCCTTTTATTTCTTAGCCACAAAACATTGCAATCATTTGTTTTATATACAAAAAATACAAAAGATAACCACTTTCATTAACGCAATATGGCTATTATCACCACTACCATAATTAGTAGAATTCGCGTATTGGTGAGGTCAGCAGAATATATGAAAGATGAATTATTTGTTGCACTAACAGGGTAACTTTAATATTGAATGCACGTGTTAACGTGAATGTGACTATTTCACTTATGTTGCACGACGTTAATTTTACGCCTCAAAATAACTTTATATTTCGCGTTGCGACAATTACCCAACCAGGCCTGAATTTTATCCTTTAATCATTAAGCCTGAGTTAACCATCCTGACATTATCGCCGCCAAAAAATGCTCGCAATGGTCCGCCAGCTGCGACGCGTGTTTATTGCTGCCGCCCGCAGCCTTCATTCGAAATTTTATTGTTGCTACATCCTCTCCTGCTCGCCTCATCTATCTTGCCTACCGTGTGATAGATAAGATTTATTATTAAAATGATAAAATTTCGTTATAATTTCTTTAAATATTTAAACATCAGATCTGATAAATCGCTGTAATAAAACGAATTTAAGATAAAGCATTTTTCTACACCGCATGCGCATAGCCATCCGGTCGTCATTGCTTTCACTTATTGTCCTTTGCAGCGTTTTTATGGGTTCAGACGTTGTGTGACCGAAGAAATCAGGAGTGGGTATGAATAAGAAAAGACGCTCGGTGCCGGGTATCAGACACTATGACGGTCCTGCCGGAGGCTGGGGCGCGTTAAAAGCGACGGCCATCGCGGTACGTACCCAAATGGATACCCTGGATGCTCCCGCCACGCTGCTGCGCACCAACCAGCCTGACGGTTTCGACTGCCCGGGCTGCGCGTGGCCGGATAAAGAACACAAGTCGACGTTCCAGTTCTGCGAGAACGGCGCAAAAGCCGTGACCTGGGAAGCGACCAGCAAACGCGTTACCCCCGCGTTTCTGGCCGAAAACAGCGTCTCCTCGCTGCTGGCAAAATCGGACTTTGAACTGGAAGGCTACGGTCGACTGACGCATCCCCTGCGCTATGACCGGGCAAGCGATACCTTCCGGCCCGTCGACTGGGAAGAGGCGTTTCACCGCATCGGCGCAGTATTGCGCGGGCTCGAACCGGACCAGGTCGAGTTCTATACCTCCGGACGCGCCTCTAACGAAGCGGCGTATCTGTTCCAGCTGTTCGCTCGCGAATACGGCACCAATAACTTCCCCGACTGCTCGAATATGTGCCACGAGGCCACCAGCGTCGGTTTGCCGCGTTCGATTGGCATCGGGAAAGGCACCGTCTCGCTGGACGACTTCGATAAGACCGAGCTGGTGATCTCCATCGGCCACAACCCCGGCACCAACCATCCGCGAATGATGGGGACGCTCCACGAGCTGGCCCGTCGCAACGTGCCGATTATCGTCTTTAACCCGCTGCGCGAGCGCGCCCTCGAACGCTTCGCCGACCCGCAAAGCGTGATTGAAATGGCGACCTACGGCTCAACGGATATCGCCTCGACCTATTTCCAGGTGAAGGCCGGGGGCGATGCCGCCGCGCTGAAAGGCATTGCCAAACATCTGCTGGAAATGGAGGCCGAACGCGGTGACGTGCTGGATCATGCGTTTATTGCCGAACACACCCAGGGCAGTGAGGACTTCGCCGCCGATATCGCGCAAACCCGCTGGGACGAGATCGAGCGCGAATCGGGCCTGAACCGGGCGGCGCTCAAAAAGGTGGCCGACGCCTATGCGAAATCAAATGCCACCATCATTACCTACGGGATGGGCATTACCCAGCACAATAAAGGTACGGCAAACGTCCGCCTGATCGCTGACCTGCTGCTGCTGCGCGGAAACATCGGCAAGCCCGGCGCGGGAATCTGCCCCCTGCGCGGCCACTCTAACGTTCAGGGGAACCGCACCGTCGGGATCAGCGAGAAGCCTACCCCGGCCTTCCTGAACCGTCTGAAGGACGTTTTCGGCTTTGAGCCGCCGTCTCACCACGGACACGATGCGGTGCAGGCCACGCAGGCGATGATCGACGGCCGCGCGAAGGCGCTCATCTGCCTCGGGGGTAATTTTGCCGTCGCGATGCCCGATCACGAGCGGGGTTTTCCGGCGATGGGTAACCTGGATTTGAGCGTGCACGTCGGGACCAAGCTCAACCGTACCCATCTGCTGGTGGGCAAAGAGACCTTTATCTTTCCGTGTCTCGGCCGCACCGAGCTGGATCTCCAGGCCACCGGCCGTCAGTCCATTACCGTCGAAGACTCCATGTCGATGGTGCACGCCTCGTCCGGCAAGCTGAAGCCCGCCTCGCCGTTGCTCCGTTCGGAGCCGGCTATCGTCGCCGGCATGGCGAAAGCCACGCTGCCGGAAACCCGCGTGGACTGGCTGACGCTGGTAGAAGATTACGACCGGATCCGCGATCTGATCGAGCAGACCATTCCGGGCTTTGAGAACTACAACGCGCGGATCCGCGTTCCCGGGGGCTTCCGCATGCCGCTGCCGCCGACGCAACGCATCTGGCCAACGGCGACGGGAAAAGCGATGTTCTCGGTGTTCGACGGCGTTCACGAGAACGCCAGCGGCGAAGGTGAGCACGTTCTGCGGTTAATCACGCTGCGCAGCCACGACCAGTACAACACCACCATTTACGCGCTGGACGACCGCTACCGCGGCGTGTTTGGCCGCCGCGACGTGCTGTTTATGAACGAAGACGATATGGCGCAGTCAGGCCTGGAACACGGCGACCGCGTGGATATCGAAACCGCCCTCCCCGGCAGCGTCCAGCGTTTGAAGGACATTACCGTGGTGGCGTACAGCATCGCGCCGGGCACCGTCGGCGCCTATTACCCGGAGGCCAACGTGCTGGTACCGCTTGATTATCTGGATAAGGACAGCGGTACGCCGTCGTATAAATCCGTTCCGGTTCGCATCACCCTGCGCTCGAAAGAGATCCGCATGCTGTAAGGCTGCTCGCGCAGAGATAATGATGGATATTAAACAGTTAAAATATTTAATCGCGCTCGACGAGACCCGCCACTTTGGTAAAGCGGCCTCGCAGTGCAACGTCACCCAGCCGACCCTCTCCATGCGCATCCGCAGCCTGGAAGAGGAGCTGGGGCTGGTGCTGATCGTGCGCGGGCAGCGCTTTGAAGGGTTTACGCCGGAGGGGGAACGCATCCTCGCGTGGGCCCGCGCCCTGCTTGCCGCACACGACGGGTTACAGGCGGAAGCGGCGCTGTGCAAAGGCCAGGTGGTGGGCGAATTACGTCTGGGGATGGTGCCGCTGGCGAGCGTGGATCCGATGATCTTTATTCGCCAGCTAACGCAAAAATACCCGGAGCTGACCTACAGCCTCTATTCCATGTCCTCAGCGCAGATCGCCGACGGCGTCAGCCGCAATCAGCTTGAGCTGGGAATTTGCTACCTCAACAGCATCGACACCAGCCTGTTTGACATTATCCAGCTGCCAAAAACAAAGATGGGCCTGCTGCACGACGTCCGCCATTTCCAGCTCGGCCAGGCAGCGCTGACGTGGCACGACCTGACGGATTTTCCGCTGGGGTTTCTGACCAAAGGGATGCACTACCGGGCGCATATGGAGGCCAGCTTTAAATCTGCCGGCATCGAACCCACGTCCGTTTTCGAAAGCGACTCGACGTTCCAGATCATTCAGGCGGTTCAGAGCGGCGTGTGCTGCGCCGTGATGCCGCTGAACAACGGGCTGGAGGCACTGAACGGCAACTTCAGGATTGTCCCCATCGCCGACGCGAACATTGAGGCTCCCGTCGGCCTGATTATGCGCAGGCAGAAGCCCGTCTCCTCGCTGGCGCTGCGCTGTTTTACCGACGCGCAGGAGATTTATCACGCGGACAATGAGGCGTAGGCCTCGCGCGTCACCTCGCTAAAACCGCCGATCAGCACCGCGTCGCGCACTTCCCGGTATTCCGGCGCATCCACCAGCTCGTGAAGCGCATCGCGAATGGCGTTAAGCGTTTCAGGCGAGGTGTCATGCGAGGTAATCAGCGGCAGTCCCGGCGTCAGCGGGGTGCGGCCAATGACCGCCAGTCCCGCAAGGCGTTCCGGCTCATGGCGCTGCAGCAGTGCCCAGGTCACGCAGTCGATGGCCGCAATATCCCCCGCCCCGCGTTTCACATCAATCAGCGACTGGCGATGGCTGCCGCTGAAGGACGTTTGCGCGAAAAAGGGACCGCCGCTCAGCAGGGGAGCCACTATTTTTCGCAGCGCATTGTAGCCGGACTGGGAATCCGGGGAATTACAGACCGCCCGACGTCCGCGAAAACCCGCCAGCGTCAGGTGCCGATCCTCCTCGCGCACCGCCAGAAAGCTGCGGTACTGGATCCCTTCGCAGCCCGGCGCCGCGTAGTGAAAACAGCCGACCACCTGCACGTCCGGGAGCTGCGTGACCAGCGGATAACCGCAGGTCTGGCTGAGGATAAGCGCTGGCTGTTGCCAGTGGGTCAGCAGGTCAGACTCCGGCCAGCCGGGGTCACGATCGACGGACACACCGCGCGCGACCAGCAGCCCCTTTACCGCCAGCCAGAGCGCGCGGGTGTCGGCGCGATCCACGGCATACATGGGAAACGCCAGCAGGTTACTCATACCCTTCCCCCTGTTGTTTTGCGGGATGAACGGTGACGTCGACGGGTCTCACCCAGAACTGACGCAGCCATTCACCATAGCCCCTGACGAGAAAACCGTGGTTTCGCTGCTGGTACGCCTCCCGGTTTTGCTGGTAGATGGCCTTCAGCCCGTACCAGGGAACGCCCGGCAGATCGTGATGCACTGAATGGTAGTTGAGATTCAAAAACAGTACCCGCCAGAATAACCCGGCCTCGTTAATCACGGAGCGCGCCAGCGGGTCGTCCGCCGCGCGATGTTCGAAAAACGATCGGATCTTGGTCAGCGCCAGCGCCGGATAGCTGACGGCCAGTACAAACCAGACGGGTGAAAAACCGGTACGCGTCATCCAGGCGAAGAGCGCCACCAGCAGCAAAACGTGAACCAGCCACATCGCCATCGCCCGCAGGTGAAGGTGACGAAATGCCGCCACGGCGGTGCCCAGCGTCTGAAGGATATCCAGCAGCGGGGCCAGCACCAGCCGCCCGGCGAAGGTATTCCGCGCCCGAATTGTACGTTTCTGCCAGGGGGAAAAGCGCGCCCAGCTCTCGTCGGTAAAATAGTACGACTCCGGGTCATCCACCGGATGGGTCAGGCTATGGTGCCGATGATGGGCGAGATGGGAGTCCCGGTACAGGCCATACGGATACCAGACCGCCAGCGGGAGCGTGCCAAACAGCTGGTTGAGCCAGGCAAAACGCGTGGGGTGCCCGTGGATCAGCTCATGCTGCAGGGACATGTACCAGGCGGTAAACCCGATGAGCAGGAGCGTGGCGGGCAGCAGGCCGAGCGTTTGCCAGAACGCCAGCGTGGCAAACCAGCCTGCATAAATCGTGATAATCAACAGCCACGTGGGCAGTTCGCTGCGCCATAAAAAACCCGATGCAAGATGGCGGATTTGTTCGCGTTGTTGCGGATGTAAATAGAGGGAGCTTCGTTGACTCATTCCTTCAGACGCCGTTTCGCCAGAGATAATTCTTTGACGATCGGGGATAACGACTGAAATAACAAAGAACTTAAATCGCTTTGCTTTGCCAGAAACGTGGGGCGCACGCGTCGCTTGACTTATTCTGTGATAAAGGTACTTTTCAGGACATGAAGAAGATCCTGATTATTGTTCCCGACGGCGGCATGCTGTTTGAAGCCGCCGGTATCGCCGACATTCTGATGCAGGCCAACCGGCTGCATCCGGAAGGTCTTGCGCAGCCCCGCTACCGGATTATCATCGCCACCACCCAGCCTCACCAGGTGATCCACGGCCAGTCCGGCCTGAATCTGCTGGCGGACTATCGCCTGCCGGAGCTGGATCCGCGTGAACCGCTGGACACCATTATCATCACCGGACGCGGCATGAACGAGCTGGAGAGCACGGCGGTGGTGGACTGGTTGCACCTCGCTGCGCCGCACGCCCGGCGGGTAGCCTCTATCTGCGGCGGCGCGATGCTGCTGGCCCAGACCGGCCTGCTGGACGGTCGCCGCGCGACCACCCACTGGCGGCTACTGGAGACGATGCAAGCCCAGTATCCCGCTATCCACGTCGAAGGCGGTCCGCTGTATATTCAGGATGGTCCCATCTGGACCTCCGGCGGCGTGAGTTCCGGGTTCGATCTGACCCTGGCGCTGGTGGAAGACGATTACGGATTTACCCTCGCCCGCGACGTGGCGCAGGATATGGTGATGTATCTGCGCCGTCCCGGCGGCCAGCTGCAGTTCAGCCGTTACAGCCTGCAGCAGCCCGGCACATCGGGCCCGATAAGCGAACTGCAAACCTGGATCCTGCAAAACCTCACCGCCGACCTGTGCGTGGAAAATCTGGCCGAGAAAGCGGCGATGAGCCCGCGTAATTTCACCCGCGTGTTTACCCGCGACGCGGGAGTTTCTCCGGCCCGCTACGTGACCGAAGCGCGGCTGGCCGCGGCCCGCCAGCTGCTTGAGCAGACCCATGACTCCCTTGAGCGCGTTGCCGAGCAAAGCGGGTTTGGCACCAGCATTAACCTGCGCCGCATCTTTGAGAAACAGCTCCACCTCACGCCCGGCGAGTACCGCCAGCGCTTCCACTGCCGCAAAATGGCGTAATCTGATCCTTTTTTGTCATTTACGCCAAAGGGCCCGACGCCTACAGTGACTCCAGACAACAGAGATAAGGAGTGCACCATGGTTAAGGTCGGTATTAACGGTTTCGGCCGTATCGGACGTAATTTCCTGCGCGCGGCGCTGGGTAACCCGGATCTGCAGATTGTGGCCATTAACGATCTGACGGACAGTAAAACCCTCGCCCACCTGCTGAAACATGATTCCCTTCTGGGCAAGCTTCCCGCCCCGGTTGAAGCGGCAGACGGCGCGCTGCAGGTAGACGGGCAGCGGATCGCCGTATTTAGCGAACGCGATCCGGCGAATATCCCGTGGCGTGACGTCGGCGTTGACGTGGTGATTGAGGCCACCGGTTTCTTTACCGAGCGGGAAAAAGCGGCGGTGCATATCACCCACGGCGGCGCCAAGCGCGTCATCATTTCCGCTCCCGGGAAGAACGACGACCTGACGATTGTGATGGGGGTTAATCACGAGCAGTACGATCCCGCCCGTCACGCGGTGGTGAGTAACGGGAGCTGCACCACGAACGGTCTGGCACCGGCCGCTCAGGTTCTGCATCAGCAGTTCGGGATTGAGCATGGCCTGATGAATACCACGCACGCCTACACCAACAGCCAGGCGCTGCACGATCAGCCGGAGAAAGATCTGCGCGGCGCGCGCGCGGCGGCGCTGTCGATTGTGCCTTACTCAAGCGGCGCGGCAAAAGCGCTGGGGAAAGTGATCCCATCCCTTGACGGCAAACTGACCGGGTACTCCCTGCGCGTGCCGGTGCCGGTGGTGTCGATTGTAGATTTAACGGTAACGCTGAGCCGTAACGTAACCGCCGAAGAGGTGAATGACGCGTTCCGCAACGCGGCCGCCAGCGGGCCTCTGAAAGGCATTCTGGGCTATAGCGATGAACCGCTGGTCTCCAGCGATTACCAGGGCGACCCACGCTCCTCGATTATCGACGGGCTTTCCACGCTGGTGATTGGCGGGAACATGGTGAAGATCCTGGCGTGGTACGACAACGAGTGGGGCTTCTCAAACCGTCTGGTGGATCTGGCGGTGTGGATGGATAAGAAAGGACTGTAAGTCTTACCGTGATGCCGGGTGGCGCTTGCGCTTACCCGGCCTACAAATTATGTCATCATTCAGTAATATCTCCCCATTCCTCGCTGAATATATAATTCTTAATAATCTCAAGATTATTTAACTCTTTTTAATTCATCGCATCAATTATAAAAACGCACCAATTAACTTAGAAAATAGGTTAATGTTTATTCTTTACTTTACGTTTAAAAGTGCGAGTCCGATCACTGTCCTTAGACGATAGCGTAGACCATGATACACCCTGCATACAACAGGACCATATTATGTATTACAGCAAGGAAATTATAGAAAGAATTGGATCCGATAAAGATCTTGCATTAAGGCTCGATCGCGCCGTCGCGGGGGTAAAGGACGGTGCCATCGAATATTTAAATAATCTTGGTGATGCTACCACGCGATTGCTTTATTATACGTCTTGCTTCACTGATAATTATCAGGATGTCTGTAAAAAATTGGGTTCGGAAGATTTGAGGTTTTTAGCAGGAGTCGCCGAGCTTGTTAAGCATAGAGATGTAATTTTTAGAATGGTAAGGATTTATATTGAAACGATGCTTCAGAACAGATCCATTATTCAAAGAAAAATTATTCTCGAAAAATTAATACCATTTACAACAAACTATTCAGTAAAGCAAGTATCTAAGAGCGGTTTGATTTATGCCGCCACGTCATACATCTGTTATGGTAATAAAATGAACGCGGCCGTAAAAAGTGCATTTATGAGAAAGGTTGGTTTGAGCACAGGAGGTGTAATTACCGTATTAAACCTTTACGCTATAGTTCAGCATGCGGCAGACAGCGCAAATACACTTAAAAAATTTCAGCCGTTATTTTACCATGCGCTGTATGTTGAAAAGCTGGAAATGATGTATTTCCTTATTGAACCGGTGATAATGAAAGCCGGTTATCTTAACTTAAACACTGCATCCGATAGCGAAATTGCTGATGCGCTGAATAGAATGATGCGATAATGTGGCAATCGATAAAAGCATTTTTGAAACAATTTTTAAAAACTTTCTTACAAGACATTCTGGATGATTTTTTTTGGTATGGCACTGGAATATTCGCCATCATTCTCGGTGCTGTCGTAGTGAGTTTTATAGAAAACGAAAAAATTGCACTACGAATCGTTGGGATTATTGTATTAGTTGTGTACTTCATTGCATTTCGTTACAAAACAAAGGATCAATAAATGTCTACGCCAGCACATATATGGTTTACTGATGAAAATAACGCGCCCGTTTCAGGCGAGTGTTTAATGCCTACAAGATTGGGCTCTACCGAACTCAAATCGTTTAATCACTCCGTCTGGATCCCGACCAGTTCCAACACGGGAAAACTGACAGGAACGCGCCTTCATGTTCCCATTACCTTTGAAAAAGAAATAGATCGCATCACACCCCATCTTTTTCGTGCCGTATGTACAGGTAAAACCTTCAAAACGGCATTAATCAAAATGTATAAAATTGATGACGCCGGTATTGAGCGCGGATACTTCAATATCACTCTGGAAAACGTCAAAATAACCAGGATCTCGCCAGTATTGCACCCGCTCGGTATCGCAAGTGCGCATATGGAAGAAGTCGAACTTCGCTATGAATCGATTGAATGGAAATATTGCGACGGGAATATCATGTTTAAAGACACCTGGAATGAAAGAGCAACAGCATAGAACAATGAACAACCGTTATGTCCCTCTCCCCAAGGAGAGGGAAAAGGCTCACTCTGCTTTCACTTTCACGCCCATAAGCACAATCACCATCGCCGTTACCAGCAGAAGCCCGCTTCCGGCGAATACGCCGCTGGCGCCGTTGAGGTCAAATACCGCGCCGCCCCCGGCCGCACCGGCACTTATCGCCAGTTGAATTGAGGCCACCAGCAGCCCGCCTGCACTTTCGGCTTCATCCGGAACGGTAGTGGCAAGCCAGGTTGACCAGCCCACCGGAACCAGACCAAATGCAAAGCCCCACAGCGCGACCAGGAACCCGTCCAGCATCGCCAGATGACCAAACGCCACCATGGTGAGCGCGAGAACGCCCATCGCGAACGGCACCAGCGCCAGCGTCAGGCGCAGATTTCGTGCCAGCAGATGCCCGGCAACCGAGGTGCCGACAAAGTTGGCCAGCCCAAAGCCCAGCAGGATCAGCGAAATGGTCTCCACGCTCGCCTGCCCCACCGTTTCCAGGAACGGGCGCAGGTAGGTAAAGAAGGCGAAATGGCCGCTGAAAATCAGGATGGTCGCCAGCATGCCGCCGATCATCCCCGGACGACGCAGCACGCGGAACAGCGTACTCAGGCTGCCGCTGCTCTCCGGCTTCATGGACGGCAGGACCCAGAGCTGCCACAGCAGCGCCAGCATGCTCGGCAGAATGCAGAGCACAAAGACGTTGCGCCAGCCGATCAGGCTGCCCAGATAGCTGCCCAGCGGCGCCGCGACCACCGTGGCTATCGATACGCTGGAGAAGATCACCGCCAGCGCCTTCGGCACTTTATCCGCCGGAACCAGGCGCATCGTCGTCGCCGTCGACATCGCCCAGAATCCCCCGATGGCGATCCCCAGCAGCAGGCGCCCCATCAGCAGGACGTGCAGGTTGGGCGCAAAGGCCACCAGCAGGCTGGAGATAATTTGCAGCACCGAGAAAAACATCAGCACCCAGCGGCGGTCAATGCTTTTGGTCGCCGGCGTAATCAGCAGTCCGGTCACCAGCGCCACCAGCGCGGTGGCGGTGACGGCCTGTCCGGCCATTCCTTCACTCACGCCCAGGCTCGCGGCCATCGGCGTTAACAGACTGGCGGGCAGAAATTCTGCCGTAATCAAACCAAACACCCCCAGCCCCAGTGAATAGACGGCCCGCCAGGCGGGTTTTGCAGGCGCTACCGCCTCGCTCGCCGCGACACATGAATTCATCTGTTTTTCTCCCGTTATAAAAATGTGACAACTGTCGCAAAAGCATAGAAGGTTCACCCTGGACGATCTATGACATATAATCTCCACTTATTGATTATTCGTCCGGAGTTGCGCCATGACCGTACAGTCACCCGATCTGATCAGCGAACTTTTACGCGGCATGCGTCTGTCAGGTGTGAAATACCGGCGGATCCAGGCCAGCGCGCCGTTTGGCGTCGCCTTCCATCAGGCGCCCGGTAGGGCGCAGTTTCATTTTGTGAGCCACGGTAGCGCCCTGCTGCGAATGGAAAGCGGTGCGACGTTCGAACTGAGCAGCGGCGATGCCCTCTTTATTCCTTGCGGTAATTCTCATGCCCTGCTCTCTGACGAGCGGGCAACCATTACGCCCGTCAATGCCTTTCCCAGCGAGCCCATCTGCAGCTCGGTGTGTGCCATCACCTGCGAACCCTGCCCGGAAAGCGAGAACACCATCATCTTTAGCGGGTGCATGGATTTTGAGCTGGGCGGGATGCAGCCGCTGATCAAGGCGATGCCGGAAGTGATGATGGTCAGCCGGCTGATGTCCACCTGGCCGGAGATCCACCCGCTGCTGGCGGCGATGGAGCGGGAATCCGTTTCGCGTCAGGCCGGGTACGCCGGGATCCTTGCGCGTCTGGCCGACGTGGTGGCCGCGTTAATCGTGCGTGGCTGGGTTGAAGGCGGATGTGGTAAAGCCACCGGCTGGGTGCAGGTTCTGCGCGACCCGCGCCTGAGCCGGGCCATTTACGCCATGCACCAGCAGCCCGGCCTGAACTGGAGCGTGGCGGATCTGGCAAAAGAAGCGGGCACGTCCCGTTCCGTGTTCGCCGAACGATTCCTGGCCGCGACGGGAACCACCCCGGCAAAATATCTCAGCGAGCTGAGGATGCGGCTGGCCATCCAGTACATTCGCCACGAAAATCAGCCGATTGAAACCGTCGCGCTGCGGCTGGGGTACGGCTCTCTGGCGGCATTTAGCCGGGCATTTAAGCGCATCATAGGACATGCGCCGGGCACGCTGCGGGAAGCCAGCCAGACGCCGGAAGAGGTCTGATGGGCAGGCAATTATTAACGCGAAGCGGGCAATATTCGTCTAAGGTTTTCAGGTGATTGACAACAGCGGTCACGCTGTTTAGTGAAGACAGGAGACGAACTGATGATAAGACCTCGTACACTACGCCCCGCATTCTTGCCCCTTGCGTTAGGAGGCGCGCTGCTCGGCGTCACGACTTGCGGTTATGCCGACGATAGCCCCGCAGCCCAGACAACCTCACCCGATATTTTGCTGGGCCCTCTATTTAACGATGTGCAAAGCGCCAAACTGTTTCCCGATCAGAAAACCTTTGCGGATGCCGTCCCCAAAAGCGACCCGCTGATGATTCTGGCGGATTACCGGATGCAGCACGCGCAGTCCAGCTTTGACTTACGCCACTTTGTCGAGATGAACTTTACGCTCCCTGCGGAAGGGGAAAAATATGTTCCGCCTGCTGGACAAAGTTTACGTGAGCACATCGACGATCTCTGGCCCGTGCTGACGCGCACCACGGATAAAGCCAGCAACAAATGGGATTCCCTGCTGCCGTTACCCAAACCTTACGTTGTGCCCGGCGGACGTTTCCGCGAGGTCTACTACTGGGACAGCTATTTCACCATGCTGGGCCTGGCAGAGAGCGATCACTGGGACAAAATCAGCGACATGGTGGATAACTTTGCGTATGAGATTGTCACCTTCGGCCACATTCCCAACGGCAACCGCAGCTATTACCTGAGCCGCTCCCAGCCGCCGTTTTTCTCAATGATGGTTGAACTGCTGGCGACCCACGACAGCGATGCGCTGAAGAAGTACCGTCCGCAGATGGAGAAAGAGTATGCCTACTGGATGGACGGCGTCGACGCCCTTCAGCCGGGGCAGGCTAACAAACGCGTGGTGAAGCTGGACGACGGCGTTATCCTCAACCGCTACTGGGACGACCGCGATACCCCGCGCCCGGAGTCCTGGCTTGACGACGTGAATACCGCCAAAAGTAACCCTAACCGGCCTGCGACCGAGATCTACCGTGATTTGCGTTCCGCTGCGGCCTCGGGCTGGGACTTTAGCTCCCGCTGGATGGACGATCCGCAAAAGCTCGGCACCATCCGAACCACCAGCATTGTCCCCGTGGACCTGAACGCCCTGATGTTCAAGATGGAAAAACTGCTGGCGCGGGCAAGCCAGGAGAGTGGCGACGCCGCCAGCGCAAGCAAATACGAGGCGCTGGCGACGGCGCGTCAGAAAGCCATCGAGAGCCACCTGTGGAATGATAAAGAGGGCTGGTACGCGGATTACGATCTGAAAAGCAAGAAGGTACGCAATCAGCTCACGGCGGCAGCCCTGTTCCCGCTTTACGTGAAGGCGGCCGCGCAGGATCGGGCCGATAAAGTCGCCGCGGCAACCTCGTCGCGCCTGTTGAAGCCGGGCGGTATTGCGACCACCACCGTCAATAGCGGCCAGCAGTGGGATGCGCCAAACGGCTGGGCCCCGCTGCAGTGGGTGGCCGCGGAAGGGCTGCAGAATTACGGACAGAAGAAGGTCTCTATGGACGTGACCTGGCGCTTCCTGAAGAACGTTCAGCATACTTACGACCGCGAAAAGAAACTGGTCGAGAAGTATGACGTCTCGACAACCGGTACGGGCGGCGGCGGCGGTGAGTATCCGCTGCAGGACGGCTTCGGCTGGAGTAACGGCGTGACGCTGAAAATGCTGGATCGGGTCTGTCCGAAAGCAAAACCGTGCGACAGCGTGCCGGAGAATCAGCCTGCGGCAAATGAGGAGGCTGAGCCGGTGAAAGCTGCGGCGCAGTAAGGGTATTGCCGGGTGGCGGCTACGCCTTACCCGGCCTGCGCGTGCTGGCTCTCTCCCTCCGGGAGAAGGTTAGCCAGTAAGTTTTGAGCAGAAGCAATAACGTTGTTTCAGAACGCTTGAACGCTTTCAGCGATGCCATGGTCCGGCTGTAAATCGCTGAGGCGTTTGCCTTCCGGCCGGGGCGAGGCGCATGGATGCGCCGAGAGGGCGGGCTTTACAGGGATGTTACCTCCGCCCGTCCCCGATAAGCCGGAAGGAATACGCCGAGGGCACCGCGAAGCGGCGATTTACCGCCGGGAGCCCGGGTTGCCAGGGTGGCGGCGACTGAGCCACCCTGGCACGTTCACCGGTCACATCGTTACAGAGTAGCAAGGAACATGAAGTGAACGGAATGACCACCACAGCCGTATGTTCCCCCTCACCCCAGCCCTCTCCCTCAAGGGAGAGGGGGCAGTACGATTGCGCATTTTGACGGGGTTCCCCTGGTTCCTTAGAAACTATAACTCGCCCCTAGCTGATACGTCCTGTCACGCCCAATCCAGCAGTTGGTCGCGTCGTAGCAGGTCAGCGTCTCTTTATTGGTGATATTCTGCGCGCTGGCTTTAAGCGTTAGCCCTGCCAGCGAAGGCAGGATTTCGCCCATCCGGTACGAGGCCGCCAGATCGTACTGCGTGGTGCCGCCCAGTTTACCCGCATCGTTTGCCGGAGAGATTTCCATCGGCCCGGTGTAGCGTGCGCCCGCTCCCAGCATCAGTCCTTTCAGCGGCGTGTTGTCAAAGGTGTAATCCCCCCAGAGGTTGAAGGCATTTTCCGGTACCTGCGTTGGACGTTTGCCTTTGTATTTGTCATCTTCCCGGTTGATCGCGTGGGTGTACGCATAGTTGGCAATCAGCGTCAGGTTGTCCGTCGGACGGCTGATGGCGGAGAGCTCTGCCCCTTTGGATTCCACTTCCCCGGTCTGACGATAGTTCAGGAAGCCCGGATCGGAGGTGACGACATTTTTCTGCCGGATGTTAAACACCGAGGCGGTAAAGGTGGTGGCGTAGTCGGCCAGCAGATATTTCACCCCGCCTTCCACCTGCTTGCTGGTAGTCGGTTTGACGTCTTTCGCCACGAGCGTACCCTGCGGTGACACCGGCGCGAAACCTTCTGAATAGCTGATAAACGGCGAAATCCCGTTATCGAAGGCGTAAAGCGCGCCCAGGCGTTTGGTGACGCGATCCTGCGATACCCAGGCTTTATCACCGTTTTGCAGGTAGTTGGTGGTAACGGAGCGGTAATCGTCGTAGCGCAGGCTGCCCAGCAGGTTGAGGCCGCCAAACTCTACCTGATCCTGTAAGTAATAGCCGTTCTGCTGATAGCTGAGACGGTTTTTCTGGGCGGTATAGAGCCCCAGCGCGCTTTCCTGGATCTGCGAATAGTCAGGATGCCGCATATCGATGCCCGGCGTGGCCGACGCGTAGCGATAATGGAAATGGGAATTCAGCTTCTGATAGTCAAACCCGGCCAGCAGGTGGTGTTTCCAGTCGCCAAGGGCAACGGTTTTGGTCACCTGGTTGTCGATGTTGAAGCTCTTAAGGTCTTCATCGGTGGTGTAGGCAAAGCGGTTGAGCTGATACGCCTCGCTTCCCGTCCCTGTCGCGTAGACGCTGCGCTGGTGGGTATCGACGTCGAAATAGCGCGCTTTCTGATTAAAGCCCCAGCCGCTGTCAAACTCATGTTCAAAGCTGTAGCCCAGCATCCACTGACGCTGCTTAAACCCGCTCCATTCGTCTCCGGCATAATCGCGCTTGCTCGCATATTTCGAGTGCAGGTAGGCGAGCGGCAGCGGGTTAGACGGTGTCAGGCTCGGGGTGTTTTGCGCCAGCGCGTCCAGGGTGAGGCGGGTTTTGCTGTCCGGCTGCCAGGTGACGGATGGAGCAACCAGGTAGTTTTCATACCGGGTGGTGTGCGGCTGATCGTCGTTTTCCGTCGCTTTGCCCAGCAGACGGTAGTTCCAGTCGCTGTCGGCAATCTGCCCGGTTGAATCGAGGTATCCCTCTTTCAGATTACGGTTTCCGGTGTTAACGCCGATTTCGGTCCGGGCTTCCCGCTGCGGTTTTTTACTTTGAATATTCACCAGCCCGCCCGGCGAACCGCCGCCGTAAAGGACCGATGAGGGGCCTTTCAGGATATCAACGCTGTCGATCAGCAGCGGATCGATGCGCGCTTTGGTATTGCCGGTGACGTTATAGGGCAGCTGCAGCCCGTTGTAGAACTCCTGGTCAACGGTAAAGCCACGAATTTTATATTCGCTCATGTAGGAGGTATTCCCCCGCACCTCGGTTGAGACGCCCGGGGCATAGCGCAGGATTTCATTCACCGAATTCGCGTGACGCTTTTCAATTTCCGGCGCAGTGAGGGTCGTGATGACCTGCGGCGTTTTACTTTCGGCAACGGCCGATTTCGTGGCGCTGTTCGTCCAGACCGGCAGCGCGCTGCCCTGCTCTGAGCCCGTGACGACGATGGTGGATTCTTCGGCAAACGCCGGGACCTGCAATGCCAGCGTGATGGCCCCTGCCAGAGCGCAAAGCGTAAAACGTGAGGTATTCATAATGTCGTCTTGTTGTTAGATGCAATACGGAACGACAATTATTATCATTTAGATTAACAAATCAATACTCAGGCAAAAAAAACGGCCCTCCGCAGAGAGCCGTTTACGTCAATTTATGCTCGTCGCAGTAACCTGAATATGCCCAGCACCACAATGGCACCCACGACAGCGACCAGAAAACTGTGCAGGTCGAAACCACTTATGTTGCCTCCAAAGCCAAACATCGTCGCCAGCCAGCCGCCCACAACCGCACCAACGACCCCGAGTACACAGGTCAGAATAAAGCCGCCGCCATCGTTTCCCGGCATGATCAGTTTAGCGATAGCGCCAGCAATAAGACCAAAGATAATCCAGGCGATGATACCCATAGCGATGCCCTCTTGCAGGTTTAACGCGTGCGCAGAAAACCTTCTGCACAGCTAACTTAAGTATAGGTCATCGCCGGAAAATCATTTTCATCTCACCGACTTATCTTTGGTTAAACAGGCAAAAAAAACTCACCGGTTTGTATTAAGTTTCATTGCAGATTGCCGATAACGCTAAGACAGTCTGTCATCAATCAAGGAGCCATCCGGCGTGAGTCATTACAGTGAGCAGTTCCTCAAGCAAAATCCGCTGGCTGTATTAGGGGTATTACGCGACCTGCAAAAAGGTGAAGTGCCGCTGCGCATCAGCTGGTCGAATAATCAGTTCATCAGCAAGATCCTTGACGCCTCGCAGGATCGGCTGGTGATTGATTTAGGCAGTCAGGAGTATGAAAACCGCGCGGCGCTGAAAGCGGAGAATATCGCGGTGATGGCCGAAACGCAGGGCGCCAAAGTGGAGTTTGTCCTGTCGCGGCTGGAACTGAGCGAATACCAGGGACTGCCGGCTTTTGTTACCCCGCTTCCGACCAATCTCTGGTTTGTTCAGCGTCGTGAATATTTCCGCATCAGCGCCCCGCTCCATCCCGCCTATTTTTGTAAGGCCAAAATGCCGGACAAAAAAGAGATCCGCTTCCGCCTCTTCGATCTGTCGCTGGGCGGCATGGGCGCGCTGATGGATACGCCGAAACCGGACGGGCTGGTAGAGGGCATGCGGTTTACGCAAATCGAACTGGATATGGGGGGCTGGGGTCGCTTTTATTTCGATGCGCAGCTGATTGCGATCAGCGACCGCACCGTCGTGGACAGCAAAAATGAAACTATCACCACGCCGCGTCTGAGCTTCCGTTTCCTCAACGTCGGGCCCGGCGCAGAGCGTGAGCTTCAGCGTATTATCTATTCCCTGGAGCGAGAGGCGCGGGAACGCGCAAATAAGGTCCTGTGAAGAAATCGGGCAGCGTGACCGCCGCCCGTCTGCGGCATTACATGGCATCCATCGCTTTCTGTACTTTCCAGATATAACGAGGCGCCTGTGGTGCCGGGTGATTTTTCGCCACATGTTCAAAGAATTCGTCTTTGTCCATGCCGTTAATCTCTTCTATCGCCTCTTTGCGGTCAGAGGAGAAGGTTCTGAGCAACGCGCCGGCACCGTTAACGTAAGACACCACCAGCGCGTACTGCATCACCTCTGGATCCTTAATCCCCTTCAGCACGCCATGCTCCATAATGCTCAGATAGGCCGTGCCCATTGAAATGTTGCGTTCCGGGTTTTTCAGCTCGCTGGTCGACGGCTGGCCGTTCCAGCCCATGTAGCGGTAAACCTCTCTCCCCGCCGTTGACGCTTTAAGCTGCATCAGCCCCACCGCGTTGGATTTGCTGACAAGCGTGGGATTACCGCCTGACTCCACCGCAATGATCGCCGTGATGAGACGCGGGCTGACGCCCCAGGCCTTCCCGGCTTGCTCACTGATTGGCATCCACTGCATGGCCCGTTTCACCGGCACTTCCGGGTTCCAGGGCGGGTTTTGATAATCATGTTTTGAACTACAGCCAGCGAGCAACACAATCAAAAAAGCAAACCATCTCAAATTCACGTCATCTATCCTTATAGCCGGTCATCGCGGTGCGCCGCCTCTTGAAGCAGGCAGCGTATAAGCGGCATGATATAGACAATTAGTTTCTCATTCAGCAAGGAATTGCCATGTCTCAGTTTCATCTCATCGCGCCGTCGGGCTACTGCATTAACCAGGACGCGGCGCAGCGGGGCGTTCAGCGTTTGCTGGAATCTGGCCATCAGGTAGAAAATCAGACGATTATCCCCCGCCGCCAGCAGCGTTTTGCCGGTACCGAAGCGCAGAGGCTGAATGATATCAATAGTCTGGTGAACCTGACGGGCGAAAACCGGGTTGTGCTTGCGGTGCGCGGCGGATATGGCGCGAGCCGGCTGCTGGAGAGCATTGACTGGCAGGGGCTGGCGCTGCGCCAGCAGCAGGATCCGCTGCTGATCTGCGGCCACAGCGATTTCACCGTCATCCAGCTTGGGCTGCTGGCCCTGCATAACGTCATCACCTTCAGCGGTCCGATGCTGGCCGGTAACTTCGGCGCACCGGAGCTGGATGCGTTTACCGTGGAACATTTCTGGCGCGCGCTGCGCAATTCTACCTACAGCGTGGAGTGGCAAGGCAATGGGCCGCACTGGGAATGTGAAGGCCAGCTCTGGGGCGGCAATCTGGCGATGCTGGTCTCGCTCATCGGCACGCCGTGGATGCCGCAAATCGAGGACGGCATTCTGGTGCTGGAAGATATCAACGAACATCCGTTCCGCGTCGAACGCATGCTATTGCAGCTTTATCATGCCGGTATTCTTGAACGCCAGTCCGCGATTGTGCTGGGCAGCTTCAGCGGCTCTGCTCCGAATGACTATGACGCGGGTTACTCCCTGGAGACCATGGTCGACTTCGTTCGCTCGCGGCTGGATATTCCGGTCATCACCGGTCTGGATTTCGGCCATGAGCAGCAAACCGTCACCCTGGCGCTGGGGGCGCATGCCTCCCTGATCCACAACGATTCCGGCACTCGGCTGACCATCAGCGGCCATCCTGTCATAAAGGCATAAAAAAGCCGTTATACCCCCTTAATAAAACGCTGTTGCCGTTGTTAATATGTTAGGGTTTTAGTAACAGCGTTAACATTGAGGTGGGAGTAAGAGAACATTGGATGCCGCAGCGATAATCAGCCTTTTCATTTTGGGTTCCGTCCTTGTAACCAGCAGTATTTTATTAAGTTCATTTTCATCGCGTCTCGGCATACCTATTCTTGTCATTTTCCTCGCCATCGGCATGCTGGCCGGCATTGATGGCATTGGTGGTATCCCCTTCGATAACTACCCCTTCGCCTACATGGTGAGTAACCTCGCGCTGGCGGTGATCCTGCTGGACGGCGGGATGCGCACCCAGGCGAGCTCCTTCCGCGTGGCCTTAGGGCCTGCGCTGTCGCTCGCCACGGTCGGCGTGTTGATTACCTCTGGCCTCACCGGGATGATGGCCGCGTGGCTTTTCCATCTCAATATCATGGAAGGTTTGCTGATTGGCGCCATCGTGGGCTCAACCGATGCGGCAGCGGTGTTTTCCCTGCTCGGCGGAAAAGGGCTTAACGAACGCGTTGGCTCCACGCTTGAGATTGAATCCGGTAGTAACGATCCGATGGCGGTATTTCTCACCATTACGCTTATCGAGATGATTCAGCAGCATGAAAGCGGGCTGAGCTGGATGTTTGCGTTACATATCCTGCAGCAGTTCGGTCTGGGGATTGTCATCGGCCTGGCGGGGGGATACCTCTTACAGCAGACGATCAACCGCATCTCGCTGCCCGCGGGGCTTTACCCCCTGCTGGCGCTGAGCGGCGGCATTCTTATTTTTGCCGTCACCACCGCAGTGGACGGCAGCGGTATTCTCGCGGTCTATCTCTGCGGGTTCCTGATGGGCAACCGCCCTATTCGCAACCGCCATGCCATTTTGCAGAACTTTGACGGCCTGGCGTGGCTGGCGCAAATCGGCATGTTCCTGGTGCTGGGCCTGCTGGTTACGCCATCGGACCTGCTGCCGATCGCCGTTCCGGCGCTGCTGCTGTCCGCGTGGATGATCTTCTTCGCCCGTCCGCTGTCGGTATTTGCAGGCCTGCTGCCGTTTCGCGGCTTCAACCTGCGCGAGCGGGTCTTTATCAGCTGGGTGGGGCTGCGCGGCGCGGTGCCGATTATCCTTGCGGTGTTCCCGATGATGGCCGGTCTGGATAACGCGCGGCTGTTCTTTAACGTGGCGTTCTTCGTGGTGCTGATTTCCCTGCTGTTCCAGGGAACCTCGCTCGGGTGGGCGGCGAAAAAAGCCAAAGTGGTGGTCCCGCCCGTGGGCTGGCCGGTCTCCCGCGTGGGGCTCGATATTCATCCGGAGAACCCGTGGGAACAGTTCGTCTATCAGCTGAGCGCCGACAAATGGTGCGTGGGGGCCTCGCTGCGCGATTTGCACATGCCTGCCGAAACGCGCATTGCCGCCCTGTTCCGCGATAATGTCCTGCTGCACCCTACCGGCAGCACCCGCCTGCGCGAGGGGGATATTCTCTGCGTCATTGGCCGCGAGCGCGACCTGCCCGCGCTGGGCAAGCTGTTCAGCCAGTCGCCTCCGGTGGCGCTGGATCAGCGTTTCTTCGGCGATTTTATTCTGGAAGCCAGCGCTAAATTTGCGGATGTGGCGCTGATTTACGGTCTGGATGAAGGTGCTGAAGACGGTGATAACCCGCAAACGCTGGGCGAAATCATCCAGCAGCGGCTTGGCGCTGCCCCGGTCGTGGGGGATCAGGTAGAGTTTGCCGGGATGATCTGGACCGTTGCCGAAAAAGAAGATAACGCGGTGCGGAAAGTCGGTTTAAGACCGATGGATGAGGAAGCGGAGTAGTTTTTTTGCCGGGTGGCGGTTTCGCCTTACCCGGCCTACAAAACCCTCTAACGTAGGCCGGGTAAGCGTTAGCGCCACCCGGCGAACGTAGGTTACACCGTCACAACCGGCACTCGAGGGGCCAGCGCGCACATCAATTCATACCCCACCGTGCCCGCCGCGGCAGCCACGTCATCAATTTTGATTTCGTTACCCCACAGCTCGACGGGTGAGCCAATGCCCGCCTGCGGGCATGGCGTCAGGTCAACGGCCAGCATATCCATAGATACGGTGCCCACCGTTCCCGTGCGAACCCCATCGACCCAGACCGGCGTGCCGGTCGGCGCGATGCGCGGGTAGCCGTCGGCATAACCGCCCGCCACGATGCCAATCCGCTGCTCGCCCTTTGCCCGGTAGCGGCTGCCGTAGCCCACCGTGTCCCCGGCCTTCAGCGTCTGCACGCCAATGATTTCACTGCGCAGGGTCATGACCGGCTTCAGGCCGCTGTTGGCGATATCCTGCCACTCACCGGAGGGAGACGCGCCGTAGAGAACGATCCCCGGGCGCACCCAGTTATAGTGCGCCTCGGGATGCCACAGCGTGGCCGCCGAGTTCGACAGCGAGCGCGGGCAATCCAGCCCTTCTGCCGCCTGCTCAATGCGGACCATGGCATCGGCAATACCGTCGGGTTTTTCCGCGTCGGCAAAATGCGCCATCAGCGTCATTTCGCCCACGTTTTTCATGGCGCGCAGCTGCTGCCAGACCGTATGCACCCGCTCAGGCTGAAAGCCCAGGCGGTTCATGCCGCTGTTCACCTTGAGATAGATATCCAGCGGAGCATGGAGCTTCGCATCCTGGATCGCCTTAATCTGCCAGTTGCTGTGAACGCTGGTGGTCAGCCGGTACTTATCCAGCAGCGGCAGATCGTCCGCATGGAAGAACCCTTCCAGCAGTAGAATCGGCCCTTTCCAGCCGCGCTCGCGCAGCAGAATGGCCTCTTCCAGATTCAGTAGCGCAAAACCGTCGGTCGCGCTCAGCGCGCTCCAGATACGATCGATACCGTGGCCGTAGGCATTCGCTTTCACCACCGACCAGACGCGCGAACCCGGTGCCGCCCGACGAACAATTTGCAGATTATCCTTCAGGGCCTGCAGGTTCAGCTGGGCCAGAACAGGACGGGACATGACAACTCCTTAGCTATGCGCGCCGTGCAGGTGCTGTGGACGCGAAGGCGTAAACCCCGATTGATAGCGCGCGGCGCTTAAATCGTCAAACGGAATTGCCGGCGTGCGCCCGGAAATCAGGTCGCTCAGCAGCTGGCCCGATCCGCAGGCCATTGTCCAGCCGAGCGTGCCGTGTCCGGTATTGGTCCACAGGTTTTTAAACGGCGTGCGCCCTACGATCGGCGTGCCGTCAGGGGTCATCGGACGCAGGCCGGTCCAGAACGTCGCCTGCTCAACAAAACCGCCGCGCGGGAAGAGATCGCCCACGACCATCTCCAGCGTTTCACGACGCGGCTGCAGCAGTTCGGTGTTGAAGCCAACAATTTCCGCCATGCCGCCCACACGAATGCGGTTGTCGAAGCGGGTAATGGCGATTTTGTAGGTTTCGTCCAGAATGGTCGACACCGGGGCGCCGCTCTCTTCTTTCACCGGAATGGTCAGCGAGTAGCCCTTCAGCGGATAGACCGGAATGTCGAGAATGCCTTTCAGCATGGCGGTGGAGTACGAACCAAACGCCATCACGTAGGCATCGGCTTTGATTACCTCGTCGCCGCACTTCACGCCGTAAATTTTTTCGCCTTCCGACAGCAGCTTGTCGACGGAGGTGTTAAAGCGGAACTTCACCCCCGCCTGCTCGCACATTTGCGCAAGACGTTGCGTAAAGAGCTGGCAGTCGCCGGTTTCGTCATTTGGCAGGCGCAGGCCGCCGGTCAGCTTGTGCGCCACTTCCGCCAGCGCCGGTTCAACCTGGCCAAGCTGGCTGGCTTCCAGCAGCTGGTACGGTACGCCGGCATCTTCCAGCACGGCGATATCGCGAGTGGCATTTTCGTACTGTTGCTCGGTGCGGAACAGCTGCAGCGTGCCGCCCTGGCGGCCTTCATACTCAATCCCCGTCGACGCGCGCAGCGCTTTCAGACAGTCGCGGCTGTATTCCGCCAGGCGCACCATGCGCCCTTTGTTCTCCATGTAGTGGCGGGTGTCGCAGTTGCGCAGCATCTGCCACATCCACTTCAGCTGGAACTGCGTGCCGTCAAGGCTGATGGCCAGCGGCGCATGGCGCTGGAACATCCATTTAATCGCTTTCAGCGGAACGCCCGGCGCAGCCCACGGCGCCGCATACCCCGGAGAGATTTGCCCGGCGTTCGCCGCGCTGGTTTCAAGCGCCGGACCGGATTCACGATCGATAACGGTTACGTCATGTCCCGCCTGACTTAAATACCAGGCGCTGGTTACCCCAACGACACCACTTCCCAGTATGACAACACGCATAGCCACTCCATTATGTGCAAAAGAACAATCTTCTAATTACAGATTGATAACCTAGTTGAAAATATTATTCAACATACGACTTTTTTATGGTGACTTACCTCACACATCCCCCAGCATCAGGGGATAGTGCTAATTTGGGATCTCCTGCTGCGCGTTATTTTTAACCAGCATAATATTCTGAGACATGCCGTTTTTTTGCCGTATCAAAAACGCGAAATCGCAAAGAAAAAATTTCTGCCCCAGCACGCTTTTTAACACGTTGATCTATGCTTGAAAGGAGGCTCTCCAGACAGAGAGAGCACCCACAACGAGGGCGCGCTAATGGCTACTATTGATTCCCTGAACAAGGACAACACACGTCTGAGCGATGGACCCGACTGGACCTTCGAGCTGCTGGATGTTTACCTCGCCGAAATCGACCGGGTCGCAAAGCTATATCGCCTGGATACCTATCCCCATCAGATTGAAGTCATTACGTCCGAACAGATGATGGACGCCTACTCCAGCGTCGGGATGCCGATTAACTATCCGCACTGGTCGTTTGGCAAAAAATTTATTGAAACAGAACGGCTGTATAAGCACGGCCAGCAGGGGCTGGCGTATGAGATTGTGATTAACTCCAATCCGTGTATTGCCTATTTAATGGAAGAGAACACCATTACCATGCAGGCGCTGGTGATGGCGCACGCCTGCTACGGGCACAACTCCTTTTTCAAGAATAACTACCTGTTCCGCAGCTGGACGGACGCCAGCTCCATCGTCGATTACCTGATCTTCGCCCGCAAATACATTACCGACTGCGAGGAGCGCTACGGCGTGGACGAAGTGGAAAAACTGCTCGACTCCTGCCACGCGCTGATGAACTACGGCGTGGACCGCTACAAACGTCCGCAGAAAATCTCCCTGCAGGAGGAGAAAGCCCGGCAGAAGAGCCGCGAAGAGTACCTGCAAAGCCAGGTGAACATGCTGTGGCGAACCCTGCCGAAGCGTGAGGAGGAAAAAACGATCGCCGAAGCGCGTCGCTATCCGTCCGAGCCGCAGGAAAACCTGCTCTATTTTATGGAGAAGAACGCCCCGCTGCTGGAGCCGTGGCAGCGTGAGATCCTGCGCATCGTGCGCAAGGTGAGCCAGTATTTTTACCCGCAAAAACAGACGCAGGTCATGAACGAAGGCTGGGCGACCTTCTGGCACTACACCATTCTTAACCATCTGTACGACGAGGGAAAAGTGACCGAGCGGTTCATGATGGAATTCCTCCACAGCCATACCAACGTGGTGTTCCAGCCGCCCTACAACAGCCCGTGGTACAGCGGAATAAACCCGTATGCGCTTGGCTTCGCCATGTTCCAGGACATTAAGCGCATCTGCCAGTCGCCGACGGAAGAAGACAAGTACTGGTTCCCGGATATCGCCGGTTCTGACTGGCTGGAAACGCTGCACTTTGCGATGCGCGACTTTAAGGACGAGAGCTTCATCAGCCAGTTTATGTCGCCGAAGATCATGCGTGATTTCCGCTTCTTCACCGTGCTGGACGATGACCGCAACAACTATCTGGAGATCTCCGCAATCCACAACGAAGAGGGATACCGTGAGATCCGCTCTCGCCTCTCTTCCCAGTACAACCTGAGCAATCTTGAGCCGAATATTCAGGTATGGAACGTCGATTTGCGCGGCGACCGCTCTCTGACGCTGCGCTATATCCCGCACAATCGCGCGCCGCTGGATAAAGGGCGTAAAGAGGTGCTGAAGCACGTGCATCGCCTGTGGGGTTTTGACGTGCAGCTGGAGCAGCAGAATGAAGACGGGAGCGTCGAGCTGCTGGAACGTTGCCCGGCGCGGTTGAATACGCTGTAGTGACGCTTTTGCCCGGTGGCGGCTACGCTTACCGGGCCTACAAAACCCGTAGGTCGGGTAAGGCGTAGCCGCCACCCGACGAAAAAAAACCTCTCATACGAGAGGTTTTTTCTTTTAGCGAGTCTGAATCGCTAAATCACCCGGCAGCGTTTTCTGCATACGGTGCCAGATTTCACCGGAATCGTGACCGTAGCGGCGCACCGTCTCATAAACCTGATCGTGCAGACCTTCGGTACAGAGCTTGCTCAGCTTGTGGTAGAAGCCCAGCGCCAGGCTACGCGCTTCCGGATTGGCAAAGTAGTGGCGGCCAATGCGGGTGTAAAGCCCTTTCATACCGTTGAGGATCAGC
This sequence comes from Enterobacter sp. Y17, assembly GCF_019730495.1. Taxonomy (NCBI): domain Bacteria; kingdom Pseudomonadati; phylum Pseudomonadota; class Gammaproteobacteria; order Enterobacterales; family Enterobacteriaceae; genus Enterobacter; species Enterobacter sp. Y17. The sequence continues at coordinate 750,159 of NZ_JAASKP010000001.1, read as the reverse complement.
CCATACACCGGGTTGCCGGAGGCAAACGCCAGGCCGCGGAACACGTTGTAATCGAGAGTGGCAAAAGCATCGGCGTGATCTTCCACCTCGTTCGCGCTGGCCAGCACCGCAAGGGCGTCTTCCGGATGCTGACGGAAAGCGGTACGAATAAAGATCGTCGCGATGTTGGTGCGAACGGAGAGCAGATTATCAATGAGCTGCGGCACGCTTTCATGGTCAAGACGCGCCAGCGTTTCAAGAATGTTCAGCCCGGACGTTTCCCAGAAGTTGTTCACTTTCGTAGGCTTACCGTGCTGGATCGTCAACCAGCCATCGCGCGCCAGCCGCTGAAGCACTTCACGCAGCGTGGTGCGAGTGACGCCAATCAGTTCAGAGAGTTCGCGTTCAGCCGGAAGAATGGACCCCGCAGGGAAACGATTATTCCAGATGCTTTCGATGATGTACTCTTCCGCGAAACCCGCCGGGCTCTGCGCCTTAATGACCATAGTGAGATTTCCATTACACAGCTTTAGCAAATTGGACTCATCATACCAGAGGCACGCAGTGGCAGGTAGCGCGGCAAAGAGAGAAAAGAGGGATCGCCGTTTCATTTTTGTGAAATTTACAATGCAGCCTTATCCGCCTCCAGGCCGCGATTTTTGCGTATACTGATGTTTTGTCTTACTTGACGGGAAGGACGTCTGTTGTGGAAATTTCTTTTGGGCGCGCGCTATGGCGCAATTTTTTAGGTCAGTCTCCTGACTGGTATAAACTGATACTGCTGGTTTTCCTGGTCGTTAATCCCATCATTTTTAGCGTGAATCCCTTTATCGCCGGCTGGCTGCTGGTGGCGGAGTTTATCTTCACCCTGGCCATGGCGCTGAAATGTTATCCCCTTCTGCCGGGCGGATTGCTGGCGTTTGAAGCCGTCGTCATCGGTATGACCAGCGCCGAGCATGTCAAAGCAGAGCTGGCGTCTAATCTCGAAGTGCTTCTGCTGCTGATCTTTATGGTGGCGGGTATCTACTTTATGAAACAGCTGCTGCTGTTCATCTTCACGCGCCTGCTGCTCAGCATTCCGTCGAAAATGTTCCTCTCGCTGGCGTTTTGCCTTGCCGCCGCCTTCCTGTCGGCGTTCCTGGATGCGCTGACGGTCGTTGCGGTAGTGATCAGCGTCGCGGTTGGGTTTTACGGAATTTATCACCGCGTGGCCTCCTCTCGCCCAAATGAGGACCTGCAGGATGACAGCCACGTTGAGGCGCATAACCGTGACGTGCTGGAACAATTCCGCGCGTTTCTGCGCAGCCTGATGATGCATGCCGGCGTGGGTACCGCGCTGGGCGGCGTGATGACCATGGTCGGCGAGCCGCAAAACCTGATCATTGCCAAAGCGGCGGGCTGGAACTTCGGTGATTTCTTCCTGAGAATGGCACCGGTGAGCGTACCGGTGCTGATCTGCGGGCTGGCGACCTGTCTGCTGGTGGAGAAGTTTCACCTCTTTGGCTACGGGGCGCAGCTCCCGGAGCCGGTTCGTCAGGAGCTGCATAAATTCGATGTGCAGAGCCGAAGCCAGCGGACGCGCCAGGAGACGCTACGACTGATTGCTCAGGGGATCATCGGCGTCTGGCTTATCGCGGCGCTGGCGTTCCATCTTGCCGAAGTGGGGCTGATTGGCCTGTCAGTCATTATTCTCGCCACCACCTTTACCGGCGTGACGGACGAACATGCCATCGGCAAGGCGTTTACCGAAGCCCTGCCGTTTACCGCCCTGCTGGCGGTGTTCTTTGCCGTCGTGGCGGTGATTATCGACCAGCACCTGTTCGCGCCGATTATTGCCTTTGTATTACAGGCCTCACCGGATGCTCAGCTCTCGCTGTTTTACCTGTTTAACGGCCTGCTCTCGTCGATCTCAGATAACGTCTTCGTCGGGACGGTCTACATCAACGAGGCCAAAGCCGCTATGGAGCAAGGCGTTATCAGCGCCGGACAGTTTGAGCTGCTGGCCGTGGCGATCAATACCGGAACCAACCTGCCGTCGGTGGCGACGCCAAATGGCCAGGCCGCCTTCCTGTTCCTGCTGACCTCCGCCCTCGCGCCGCTCATACGTCTTTCTTATGGCAGGATGGTATGGATGGCGCTGCCCTATACGCTGGTGCTCACGATCGTCGGATTGCTTTGCGTCAAAATTACCCTCATTCCCTGTACGCAATGGCTGGTACAAGCGGGTATACTTGCGGCGCAGTAAACTATGCATCTCGGGCAGTTCGCTGCCCGTTTGCCTTTTCGCACGATAAACATCCAATTACGTTTTATTTCGCCAGGTACAGGTGGCGCGAAAAACGAATTCGTTTACACTGCGCTTTCTAAGCATGTTCCAGGGAAATGATTATGTTGAGATTTTTAAACCAGTGCTCCCGCGGTCGCGGAGCGTGGTTGTTAATGGCCCTGACCGCCTTTGCGCTGGAAATGGTCGCGCTGTGGTTCCAGCATGTAATGGGACTGAAACCTTGCGTACTGTGTATTTACGAACGCAGCGCGCTGTTCGGCATTATGGGTGCGGGCCTGGTGGGTGCGATTGCCCCAAAATCGCCGCTTCGCTATGCCGGTATTGCCATCTGGATCTACAGCGCCTGGAAAGGAATTGAACTCTCCTGGCAGCACACCATGATGCAATTGCATCCGTCACCGTTTATGACCTGTGATTTTGCCGCCCGCTTCCCGAGCTGGCTGCCGCTGGACAAATGGCTGCCGCAGGTGTTCGTCGCATCCGGTGACTGCTCCGTTCGCCAGTGGGAATTCCTGACGCTGGAGATGCCGCAGTGGCTGGTGGGCATTTTTGCCGCCTACTTCGTCGTGGCGCTGCTGGTGCTGATTGCCCAGCCGTTCAAACCGAAGAAACGCGATCTTTTTGGGCGCTAATTTGCCCGGCGGCGCTTCGCTTGCGCGGGCCTACGGTTTTGTAGGTCGGGTAAGCGCAGCGCCACCCGACACAACAGCGCACAATAAAAAACCCGCCTCGGCGGGTTTTTTAATCTTAACGGGTCGGGTGGTTCATGATGTGATCTTCCCAGTCCTGCACCTCGGACTCTTTCACCGCGATGTGGCGCACAGAAATGCGTTCACCGTGCATCGCCGCTTTTGAACCGGTTAACAGCGGATGCCAGTCAGGCAGACCTTTCCCTTCCGCCAGCAGGCGATACGCGCAGGTATGCGGCAGCCATTCAAACGTCGGCAGATTATCCCGGGTTAACTTGATGCAGTCAGGCTCAAATTCAAACCGGCGCTCATAGTTGCGGCACTGGCAGGTTTTAATGTTTAACTGCTTGCAGGCAACGTTGGTGAAGTAGATTTCGTCCGTATCTTCATCCATCAGCTTGTGTAGGCAGCACTGCCCGCAGCCGTCGCACAATGATTCCCATTCCGCGTCAGTCATGTCGTCGAGAGTTTTGCTTTGCCAGAAAGGGATGTCGTTCATCAGGATGTCCACACGTCAAAAGAAAGCGCACCTTATAACGAGTCTGGCACGTTGTTGCAAGTTTTGCCGCCCTCTTCAGGCGGCAAGATGGGGTTACAGCACGCGGGTTTTAAGCGACAGGCCGTTGAAACCGACCTCAAGCTCGTCACCGCTGAGTAGCGGGCCAACGCCTTCTGGGGTTCCGGTCAGGATCACATCGCCCGGCTTCAGGGTAAAGAAGCGACTCATGTAGGCGATCAGCGGCACAATCTTATGGATCATGTCTGCCGTGGTGCCCTGCTGGCGGATCTCACCGTTAACCTTGAGGCTGAGCGGCGTGTCCTGCGGATCGCCGGTAAATTCGCTCACCGGCACAAACGCCGAAATCGGGCAGGAATTATCAAACCCTTTGGCTTTTTCCCACGGCTGCCCTGCTTTCTTCATTTTGCCTTGAACGTCACGCAGGGTCAGATCCAGCGCCACGCCGTATCCGGCAATCGCTTTTTTAACATGTTCTTCTGAGGCCTGGCGCAGCGTCGCGCCGATCAGCACGGCAAGTTCAACTTCGTGATGCACCGAACCCAGCCCCTGGGGCAGCGCCAGCGGCTGGCGGATATCGCAAAGCGCCGTTTCAGGCTTAATAAACAGGACCGGTTCTTCTGGCGTCGCGCTGCCCATCTCCTGAATATGTTTTGCGTAGTTGCTGCCCACGCAAACCACTTTGCTGACGGGATAATCCAGTAATGCACCTTGCCAGTTATGATGTTGATACATGGTCGACCCCTAAACGGTTGATGTGTTGTGCCCAAAAACAGTTGAGACTATTTTTTACCGTTCGCCTCAAGATGCTGTTTTAATAAATTCTCGGGTGGCGGTGGAAGCTGTAAATAATAGCCTTGCTCGGCTAAGGCCGTTTTCACTTTATCCAGATCGGCGTTAATCAGTTTCTTACGACCATCGAGCGGCAGCAGCATCGCCAGCTGTGGTCGGCCAAAGTTCTTCATTAATTCTTCAGGCACGCGTGAAAAATCGTCTTTCTTTTCGACATAAAGATAGGTCTGGTCACGGCTTGTACTTCTGTAGATCACACAAAACATGTTTTTACTCTGAATTAATGGGTGGTTGCTTGCCTCAATATACTCCTGACTATAACATGCCTGATACTCTTCGGAATATCGCAGCGAGTGGTTGCGGTTAATAGCAAATTGAGTAAGGCCAGGATGTCAAACACGCCCATCGAGCTTAAAGGCAGTAGCTTCACCTTATCAGTGGTACATTTGCATGATGCAAAACCCGAGGTTATTCGTCAGGCGTTAGAAGACAAAATCGCCCAGGCTCCCGCCTTTCTGAAGCACGCCCCTGTTGTTATCAACGTCAGCGGTCTTGAGGCTCCGGTTAACTGGAAACTTCTCCAGCAGGCCGTCTCCTCGACCGGACTGCGTATCGTGGGCATCAGCGGCTGCAAAGATACTGAGCTGAAAGCGGAAATTGAGCGTGCGGGGCTGCCCCTTCTGAATGAGGGCAAAGAAAAAGCCTCGCGAGCGGCACCCGTTGCCGTGCAAACGCCCCCTCCTGCGGTGCAAAACGTTACTACCGTCACAAAAACGCGAATGATTGATGTGCCGGTTCGTTCCGGTCAGCGCATTTATGCACCAAACTGTGATCTGATTGTTACAAGCCACGTCAGTGCTGGCGCTGAGCTGATTGCAGATGGCAATATTCACGTATACGGTATGATGCGTGGACGTGCGCTCGCAGGTGCAAGTGGCGATCGAGATGCGCAAATATTTTGTACTCACCTGACGGCGGAACTGGTGTCCATCGCAGGTGAATATTGGCTGAGCGACAAGATCCCAGCCGAATTTTATGGCAAAGCGGCTCGCCTGCTTCTGGCAGACGACGCGTTGACCGTTCAACCGTTGAATTGATCCCTTTTTAACAAGGAATTTCTATGGCACGCATTATTGTTGTTACTTCGGGTAAAGGAGGCGTTGGCAAGACCACCTCCAGCGCGGCCATCGCTACTGGTTTGGCCCAGAAGGGAAAGAAAACCATCGTTATCGACTTCGATATCGGTCTGCGTAACCTCGACCTCATCATGGGATGTGAGCGTCGCGTCGTGTATGACTTCGTAAACGTCATTCAGGGCGATGCCACGCTTAACCAGGCGATGATCAAAGACAAGCGCACCGAGAACCTCTACATTCTCCCGGCTTCTCAGACGCGTGACAAAGACGCCCTGACCCGTGAGGGCGTGGAAAAGGTGCTCGACGATCTGAAAAAAATGGATTTCGACTTCATTGTCTGCGACTCCCCTGCGGGCATCGAAACCGGTGCCCTGATGGCGCTCTACTTCGCTGATGAAGCGATCATCACCACCAACCCTGAAGTTTCATCCGTGCGTGACTCAGACCGCATTCTGGGCATCCTCGCCTCTAAATCCCGTCGTGCGGAAAATGGCGAAGACCCGATTAAAGAACACCTGCTGCTCACCCGCTACAATCCGGGCCGCGTGAACAAAGGTGACATGCTGAGCATGGAAGACGTGCTGGAGATCCTGCGCATTAAGCTGGTGGGCGTTATCCCGGAAGATCAGTCCGTGTTACGCGCCTCTAACCAGGGCGAGCCAGTGATCCTTGATACAATGGCAGATGCAGGTAAAGCTTACGCCGATACCGTTGACCGTCTGCTGGGAGAAGAACGTCCTTTCCGCTTCATTGAAGAAGAGAAGAAAGGTTTCCTCAAACGCCTGTTCGGAGGATAAGTTATGGCATTACTGGACTTTTTTCTCTCGCGGAAAAAGAACACCGCCAACATCGCAAAAGAACGTCTGCAAATTATCGTTGCGGAGCGTCGTCGTAGCGACGCCGAGCCTCACTACCTGCCGCAGCTGCGCAAGGACATCCTGGAAGTGATCTGTAAGTATGTGCAGATTGACCCGGAGATGGTCACGGTGCAGCTGGAACAAAAAGACGGGGATATTTCGATTCTGGAGCTGAACGTTACGCTCCCGGAAGCGGAAGAGTCGCGTCCGTAGGTTTGTGTTTTCATCGCCCCGGTAAGCGCAGCGCCACCGGGGAAATATGCCGGGTATATCGCCCGGCATATTTTTTTATCGCGGATAACCGTCCAGCAGCGTATTCAGGCGATCGGCCATCAATTCCCCGCGCCAGCCTGCCATCATCTCCGGCACGCCATTCTGCGGCTTCAGCTTCCAGTGCCAGTTCAGCAGCTGGTTAATCTGACGACGTGAGGCGAGCAGTTCCGCACTCAGCTTGCTTTCCGTTGCAACCGCCTGCACCAGCGCTTTGATATCCTTAAACGCTTTGCGATAGCCCGGCATATCCATCAGGTTCAGCAGCGGTTCCGGCAGCGCATCTTCCGGCAGCTCCTGCGCTTTGGCGACAAGCGCCAGCAGGGTTTTACCGTGGAAGCGGATCTCGCTGCCCGAAAGGCCAATGCTGTCCAGCTCGCCCAGGCTGCCTGGCATATAGCGCGCGACTGCCCAGAGATGCTCTTCGCGAACCACAAAGTTAACGGCCAGATCGCGCTCGCGCGCTTTACGCAAGCGCCAGTCTGCCAGCAGCTGCAGGCATGCCAGCTGACGCGTGCGCAGCTGCCAGGCGTTGCTGATATCGCGCCAGGCCTCTTTCGGGTCAACCACTTCCTGACGACGCTGCTGGGTCATACGGCATTCGTCCAGCGCAGCAGCGAGCCAGCCGGAGGCTTCTGCCTCTTTCATCAGCTGTCCGGCAATCGGCAGCAGGTAAAACACGTCTGCCGCCGCATACTCCAGCTGACGCTCGGTTAGCGGACGCGCCAGCCAGTCGGTACGGGATTCGCTTTTATCCAGCGTCAGGCCCGTATACTCCTCCACCATGGCAGCAAAGCCCCATGAGAGCGGACGATTGCTGAATGCCGCGAGGATCTGCGTGTCAATCAGCGGCTGGGGCATGATGCCAAAGGTGTTCAGAAAGACTTCCAGATCCTCACTGCCTGCGTGCAGGTATTTCGTCACGGCGGTATCGAGCAGCAGGTCACGCATCGGCGTCCAGTCGGTAATGCCGAGAGGGTCAATCAGCGACACGTGTTTACCGTCATACATCTGAATCAAACCCAGCTGCGGATAATAGGTTCGGGTACGGACAAACTCGGTATCCAGGGCAATGGCAGGAAAGTCGCGCGTCACTTCGCACAGCGAAGCCAGCTCGTCGTTGGTCGTGATCATCTGGTAATTCAAAACGGGTTCTCTTTTGTTTGCGCCCATAAAAAACGCCGGCTTAACCGGCGTCTGGGCGATTAGCGTGAAGCTCAGGCCTTATTGTCTACTTTGCCACGGGCTTCGTCACGTAATTCTCGTCGTAATATCTTTCCGACGTTGGATTTCGGCAGCTCATCGCGGAATTCAACCAGCTTCGGCACCTTGTAGCCCGTCAGCTGACGACGGCAAAACGTTACCAGCGCCTCCTCCGTCAGGGAAGGATCTTTCTTGACCACAAATATTTTAACCGCTTCACCGCTGCTGCCGGAAGGGACGCCGACCGCCGCCACCTCGAGTACGCCGCTGTGCTGCATAACCACGTCTTCGATCTCATTCGGATAGACGTTGAAGCCGGAGACCAGGATCATGTCTTTCTTGCGATCGACGATGCGCAGGAAGCCCTCGTCATCCATTACCGCAATATCACCGGTGTGCAGCCAGCCGTCTTTGATGATTTCGTCGGTCGCATCGGGACGCTGCCAGTAACCCAGCATCACCTGCGGACCTCTGACGCAAAGCTCACCCGGCTCGCCCGGCGCGACTTCGTTATCGTTATCATCGACCAGTTTGGCCTCTGTCGAAGGAACCGGCAGACCAATGCTTCCACTGTGATAGTCGATATCGTGTGGATTCACGCTGACCAGCGGAGCACATTCCGTCAGCCCATAGCCTTCCAGCAAATACTGACCGGTGAGCTTCACCCAGCGCTCGGCGACCGCCTGCTGAACCGGCATGCCGCCGCCCGCAGAGAGATGCAGCGTGGAGAAATCCAGCTGCTGGAACTCTTTGTTATTAAGCAGCGCGTTAAACAGGGTATTAACCCCGGTCATGGCGGTGAACGGATATTTCGCCAGCTCTTTCACCAGGCCCGGGATATCGCGCGGGTTGGTGATGAGGATGTTCTGACCACCCAGTTCAATAAACAGCAGGCAGTTCATGGTCAGCGCAAAGATGTGATACAGCGGAAGCGCGGTGATCACCACTTCTTTGCCCGGATGCAGAAGCGGCCCGTAGGTGGCGTTCACCTGTTCAAGGTTTGCCAGCATATTGCGGTGGGTAAGCATGGCCCCTTTGGCGACGCCGGTGGTCCCGCCCGTGTATTGCAGAAACGCAAGATCTTCCGCCACCACTTCGGGTTTCACATACTGCATTCGGTAGCCCGCATGCAGCGCGCGGCGGAAGGAGATGGCGTCCGGCAGGTGGTATTTTGGCACCAGGCGCTTGACGTATTTAACGACAAAGTTAACCAGCGTGCCTTTGGCGGTCGAGAGTTGATCCCCCATGCGCGTCAGGATGACGTGTTTAACCTGGGTTTTGTCGACCACTTTTTCCAGCGTATGGGCGAAGTTGGACACAATGACAATCGCGGCCGCGCCGCTGTCGTTCAGCTGATGCTCCAGCTCGCGCGGGGTATACAAGGGGTTAACGTTGACGACAATCATCCCGGCTCGCAGGATACCGAACAACGCCACCGGGTATTGCAGCAGGTTCGGCATCATCAGCGCGACGCGGTCCCCTTTTTGCAGCCCCAACCCTTCCTGCAGATACGCCGCAAACGCGCGGCTACGCTCCTCAAGCTTACGGAACGTCATGACCTCGCCCATATTCACGAATGCGGGCTGGTCCGCGTAGCGCCTTACCGAGTGCTCAAATAATTCCACCAGGGATTGATAACGGTCAGGATTGATCTCAGCAGGAACATCTGCGGGATAACGGTTAAGCCAAACCTTCTTCAATGCATCACCTCTGAAATGAGTGTTCGTCGTCATCACAACCCCGATAATAAACAGTTTGTTAACATTATATTAACTCAGCGTACCAGTTTATTAATTGTTCACATTTAAGGTTGCGAAGCGCGTCACTCTTTTTTTTCGTTTTATCCGTAAAAAAACAGAGACAGCGGCTGAGCCGCTGTCTCTTTTCTAACAATAACAGTAAGTTACTCAGTAACGATCGTCTGAACCTGTGCAGGACCCGGGTTATACCAGCCCCAGCCCGGGTAGCCGTAACGATAAGGATGTGGACCCCACATCCACGGATCCATCGGCTGAGGCGGCATGATCACCTGCTGTGCCAGCCGCCAGCGTTTATATCCGTTGACCTGCATGGTCATAAATTTATACGGCGTGCTGCCGATTTTGCCCTGCACGGCGCCGGTAATCGGCCCGACGACGGTCACCAGCTGCCCGCGAAAATCGACCGGATCGAGGAAACCGCTGACGTCCGCATAGATACGTCCGCGAGAGGCCTCACCCAGTACCGGCCGCGCGCCGCTGTCCAGCGGAACGGTCGCTATCTCCAGGCGGGTTTTCCCCTGCTGGTTTTGTACGTCGATGACCTTACCGCCAAAGCGCGCTTCCTGGCCGACGTAAAGCTCAGGCGCATTCATCACCCGAACCAGATCCTGCTGTGGCGTCGGGCTGCTGCCCTTAATCGCATCAGGAACGGAAACGCATCCGCTCAGTGCTATGGCAACTGCGCCTGCCATAATAAGGCGTACTACTTTAGTTCGAACCGCCATGATGCGACTCCTTTTTCTCAGTTCCTGTTACTGAGATTCACTCGCGGCCCGGAAGTTTCTTCCACGCAACGGTGTTTCGCAAATAAACCGGCTCCGCGTGTTCAACGGCAACGGTTTTTCCTGCCGCGAGCAGCTGGCAGGCAATCGGAAGCATATCTTCCGCAGCCGGCAGCAGCATGTTGCCGTCTACCAGCGTCACCCCGGTGTCGTTTGCCATGTCTGGCCACGCCGGCCAGCCGGTGCCGACGGTTGCCCACTCACCGGAGAGCTGTTTCAGCCGCTCAGTGACCGCTTCCGGCTTGAGCACGGCTTCCGTCTCTTCGCCGTGCCACACGCCCAGCTCGTCGCGGGTGTATTCGGCCCAGTAAACTTCGCCCATGCGGGCATCAATCGCGGCCAGCACGCGCGTTGCCCCGGTCATGCGCCATGCGCCCTGCGCCATGGTGGCGAGGGTAGAGACGCCGATCATCGGCAGTTCGGCGCCCAGCGCCAGCCCCTGCGCAATACCAATCCCGATACGTACGCCCGTAAAGCTGCCGGGGCCACGGCCAAAGGCCAGCGCGTCGAGGTCGGTTAAGGAGGTGTTGCCCTGGGTTAAAATGGCTTTTACCAGGGGCAGAATGCGTTGGGTGTGTTCCCGTGGGCACTCTTCGAAATGAGCAGAAACAGCACCGTCGTTCAACAGAGCGACAGAGCAAGCCTCTGTCGCGGTATCAATAGCCAGAATTCGCATCAGTCGTCGCGCTCTCGCAAGGGTCAGTCACAAAATGGCGCGCATCTTAGCACACTCCGGGGTAAATTACTCCGCCGTTGGGTTTGCCAGGAAACGCACCGCGCGTTTTATGTCCCGCGTCCGCGGTGCGGGCGGCAGGCTGGCAAGGAAGGTCGCTCCGTAAGGGCGCATCACCAGCCGGTTATCGCAAATGACCAGCACCCCGCGATCGGTAACGTCGCGGATCAATCGCCCTACCCCCTGCTTGAGCGTAATCACCGCATCCGGCAGCTGTACCTCATCGAAAGGATCGCCCCCGCGCAGACGGCAGTCTTCCATGCGCGCCTTCAGCAGCGGATCGTCCGGAGAGGTAAACGGCAGCTTATCAATAATTACCAGCGAGAGCGTATCGCCGCGCACGTCCACCCCTTCCCAGAAGCTGCTGGTTGCCACCAGCAGGGCATTTCCGGCGCTGACAAACTGCTGTAACAGCTGGCCTTTACTGGTTTCACCCTGCAGCAGAACCGGCAGCGTCATGGTGGCGCGGAACTGCTCGGCGAGGTCACGCATCATGGCGTGAGAGGTGCAGAGCATAAAGCAGCGGCCGTTGTTGGCCTCGATCATCGGTTTTAACATCGCGGCCAGGTGGCGCGCCGCCCCCGGCTGGTTCGGCAGCGGCAGATTACGAGGCACGCAGAGCAGCGCCTGTTTTTCGTAATCGAACGGGCTCGGCAGGAGCAGCGATTCCGCATCCTCAATGCCAAGACGTTCCGTGAAGTGATGCAGATCGTCATTCACCGACAGGGTTGCCGAGGTGAAGATCCAGCTTCCCTGTTTTTGCGCCATCACCTCTTTAAACTTATCCGCTACCGTCAGCGGCGTGAGCGCCAGGGTGAAATGCCGCGAGGTGCACTCATACCAGTAGCTGAACCCCGGCTGGTTAATCTCTTTCAGCCGTTTGAGCCGCCCGCGATAGAGCGTGGCGCGTTCGAAGGCCGCATCCAGCAGCGCGGAACGGCCAAGCGACAGTTTTGCCACGTCGTAGCAGAGTTCGAGGGCATCATCGAGCAGCAACAGCGCGCGCTGGATGTTTTTGTCCGCCAGCAGCTCGCGCAGGTTACCGCGATAGCCCGGCTCACCAAGCTGTAAGCGGAAATCCTGCGCGCTTTGGGCAAGACGGTCGGCGCACTTCTGCAGCTGCTGGGTATCTTTGAGTTCGGTCCGGTAAGCGATGGTGAAATCTTTCGCCAGATCCTGCAGCTGGCGGCTGGAAAGCGACTGGCCGAAATACTGGCTGGCGATGTCCGGAAGCTGGTGGGCTTCGTCGAAGATCATCACGTCCGCCTCCGGGATCAGCTCGCCGAAACCGCTGTCCTTGACGACCATATCCGCGAGGAACAGATGGTGGTTCACCACCACCACATCCGCGTCCATCGCCGTTTTGCGCGCTTTCACTACAAAGCAGTCTTTATACAGCGGGCAGTCGCTGCCGAGGCAGTTGTCGTTGGTGCTGGTCACCAGCGGCCAGGCAGGCGAGTCTTCCGGCACGCTCGCGCAGGTGCTTATATCGCCCTCTTCGGTCTGGTTCGCCCAGGCGCGAAGGATAATGACGTCGCTGAGGGTTTGCACCGGCAGGTCACCGCCCGCCAGCGCATGCTGCTCAAGACGTTCCAGGCAGAGATAGTTGGAGCGCCCCTTCAGCAGGGCCAGACGCCCCTTGTATTTCAGCGCTTTCGCCACCGTGGGCAAATCGCGGCTGTAGAGCTGATCCTGCAGCGCCTTCGAACCGGTGGAAATAATCACCTTCTTCTTCGCGCGCAGCGCCGGAGCAAGGTAAGCATACGTTTTACCCGTGCCGGTTCCGGCTTCGACCACCAGCGGCTGAGCCTTATCGATGGCGCGTGCAACGGCGTGCGCCATCTGGCGCTGAGGTTCACGGGGCTTGAAGCCGGGAATAGCCTGCGCTAATTGACCTTCAGGGGAAAAATCGTCTGCCACGGTGCTCTCTCACTGTATTTTTGCACAGGGATTATGTCAGCCCAACCTCTCCTGTGCCACCCCAAATAGTGACGACACGAGAACAATATGGCAGTCTTGCCGCCTGACGACGAAAAATAACGAGGAAACGTTTATGACAATTGTGCGCATTGATGCCGAAGCCCGCTGGTCTGATGTGGTGATCCATAACCAGACGCTGTACTACACCGGCGTACCGGCTAACCTGGACGCGGATGCGTTCGAGCAGACGGCTAACACCCTGGCGCAGATTGACGCAGTGCTGGAAAAACAGGGCAGCGACAAATCCCGCATTCTGGATGCGACGATTTTCCTGGCAAACAAAGATGATTTCGCGGCGATGAACAAAGCCTGGGATGCATGGGTAGTGGCGGGTCACGCGCCTGTACGCTGCACCGTACAGGCCACGCTGATGAAACCGGAGTATAAGGTTGAGATCAAGATTATCGCGGCGGTGTAAGCCCGATTATTCTTCTGGATCTTCATCTTCATCTTCGAATCGCGCCACGATCCGCTCGCCGGAATGACTGGCGCGAATCTCCTCGGCGACAACCGTAATCGCCTGTCCGCTGCTCATCCCCTGGGACATCAATTCCTGAATTCGCTCAACCGCTTTCTGCTGCTGTTCATGGCTCAGAGAAGGTAAACCTGCAAACATCGTCAACTCCTGCTAAATTATTCGCGCTAATTATTTCACGCTGCCCGGTAGTATGCCACACATGAACATGCGCTTCCCCACTGTTATTACCTTGCCCTGGCGTGCAGACGCCGCTGAATTCTGGTTTGCCCGCCTGAGCCATCTTCCGTTTGCGATGCTGCTGCATTCCGGCCATGCGGACCATCCCTATAGCCGCTTCGATATTCTGGTGGCCGATCCGCTAAAGACGCTAACAACCGATGACCTGTCGTTAACGGACGATCCCCTGAAGCAGCTGCAGCAAGCCATTAACGCGCTGGGCTTATCTGCCGCACCAAACCCGGACCTCCCTTTCCAGGGCGGCGCGCTGGGCCTGTTTGGGTACGATCTGGGTCGCCGTTTCGAAACGCTGCCGGAGCATGCGCAGGCTGATATTTCCCTGCCAGACATGGCCGTGGGGCTGTATGACTGGGCGTTAATTGTCGATCATCAGAAAAAAAAGGTTTCACTGCTGAGCCATCATGACGTGCAGGCGCGTCTGGCGTGGCTGGAGGCGCAACGGCCTGCACCGGCACAGACGTTTACCCTTACCTCTGGCTGGCGCTCAAATATGACCGCAGCGGAGTATGCCGAAAAATTCGCGCGCGTTCAGGCGTATCTGCAAAGCGGTGACTGTTATCAGGTTAATCTCGCCCAGCGCTTCCAGGCGACATACCGGGGAGATGAGTGGCAGGCGTTTACCCGTCTTAACGCCAGCAACAAGGCGCCGTTCAGCGCGTTTGTCCGTCTGGAACGGGGGGCCATACTCAGCCTGTCACCCGAGCGCTTTATCCATCTGGCCGAGGGCACGATTCAAACCCGTCCGATTAAAGGCACGCTACCGCGTCTTGCAGACCCCGATGCCGATCGCCAGCAGGCGGAAAAGCTCGCCGCCTCGCCGAAAGACCGCGCCGAGAACCTGATGATTGTCGATCTGATGCGTAACGACATTGGCCGCGTCGCCGAACCGGGCAGCGTGCGCGTGCCGGAACTGTTTGTCGTCGAGCCTTTCCCGGCGGTGCATCATCTGGTCAGTACCATTACCGCGCGTCTACCCGCCTCTCGCACCGCCTGCGATCTGCTCCGCGCCGCGTTTCCGGGCGGCTCCATCACCGGCGCGCCAAAGGTACGGGCGATGGAGATCATTGATGAGCTGGAGCCGCACCGCCGCAACGCCTGGTGCGGCAGCATCGGCTATATCAGCCTGTGCGGCACCATGGATACCAGCATTACCATTCGCACGCTGACGGCCTGCGGCGGAAACCTTTACTGCTCGGCCGGGGGCGGCATTGTTGCCGATAGCCAGGTCGACGCGGAATATCAGGAAACCTTTGATAAAGTTAACCGTATCCTGAAACAACTGGAGTAATCACGGGTGGAAAAAGAGAACCTGACGCTGGACAATTTTTTATCTCGCTTTCAGCTATTACGACCGCAGGTCAACCGCGAAGCGCTGAACCAGCGTCAGGCGGCCGTGCTGATCCCGGTCGTGCGTCGCGCGCAGCCGGGCCTGCTGCTCACCCAGCGTTCTCCCCATTTACGCAAGCACGCGGGTCAGGTCGCCTTTCCGGGTGGCGCAGTAGACAGCTCCGACGCCTCGCTGATTGCCGCCGCGCTGCGGGAAGCGCAGGAAGAGGTGGCCATTCCGCCGGAGGCGGTGGAGGTCATCGGCGTGCTGCCGCCCGTCGACAGCGTTACCGGTTTTCAGGTCACGCCGGTGGTGGGCATTATCCCGCCCGGCCTGCAGTATCACGCCAGCGTCGATGAAGTTTCAGCGGTATTTGAAATGCCGCTTGAAGAGGCGCTCCGGCTCAGCCGTTATCATCCGCTCGATATCCATCGACGGGGGCATGACCATCGGGTCTGGTTGTCCTGGTATCAGCATTATTTTGTCTGGGGCATGACGGCGGGCATCATTCGCGAACTGGCGCTGCAAATCGGCCTGAAACCTTGACTATACTTTACATTTCACCCTTTTTCGCAGGTTTGCGATCCGCGTCGCGCTATTAGCAAAACCCATCGTTAACCATTAGTTTAATTCATGTGAATAGTTAAGCCGAGGTCGGTGTTCCCTCTTACACTATGCGCAGTTATAACATCGTTACTGGAACCCCGGTAACCCTGTCAGGAGTGTGAAAGTGATTAGTATATTCGACATGTTCAAAGTGGGAATTGGCCCTTCGTCTTCCCATACTGTTGGCCCGATGAAGGCCGGTAAACAGTTCGTCGATGATCTGGTCGAAAAAGGATTACTGGAAAGCGTTACCCGTGTCGCCGTGGATGTTTACGGCTCGCTGTCATTAACGGGTAAAGGCCACCACACCGATATCGCCATTATTATGGGTCTGGCAGGCAATATGCCGGATACCGTAGATATTGATGCCATCCCGGCATTCATCCGCGACGTGGAAACACGCGGCCGCCTGCTGCTGGCAAACGGTCAGCAGGAAGTCGATTTCCCGCAGGATGACGGCATGCGTTTTCGTAGCGACAACCTGCCGCTGCATGAAAACGGCATGACCATTCACGCTTACAGCGGTGAAAAAGAGATTTACAGCAAAACGTACTACTCCATCGGCGGTGGCTTCATCGTGGATGAAGAGCATTTTGGCAAAGATAGCGTCGGCGACGTCAGCGTACCTTACCCGTTCAAATCGGCTACAGAAATGCTGGGCTACTGCAAAGAGACCGGTCTTTCACTGTCCGGCATGGTGATGCAGAACGAACTGGCCCTGCACAGCAAAAAAGAGATTGAAGACTATTTTGCGAACGTCTGGCAAACCATGCGCGCCTGTATCGACCGCGGGATGAATACCGAAGGCGTTCTGCCGGGTCCACTGCGCGTACCGCGTCGTGCCTCTGCCCTGCGCCGTATGCTGGTGACCACGGACAAGTTCTCCAACGACCCGATGAACGTGGTCGACTGGGTAAACATGTTTGCCCTGGCGGTTAACGAAGAGAACGCCGCCGGTGGCCGCGTCGTGACGGCGCCAACCAACGGTGCGTGCGGTATCGTTCCGGCAGTGCTGGCGTATTACGATCACTTTATTGAACCCGTGACGCCGGACATCTACATCCGCTATTTCCTTGCGGCAGGTGCCATCGGTGCGCTGTACAAAATGAACGCCTCCATCTCCGGTGCGGAAGTGGGCTGTCAGGGTGAAGTGGGCGTTGCCTGCTCCATGGCGGCGGCAGGTCTGGCAGAGCTGCTGGGCGCAAGCCCTGAGCAGGTCTGCGTGGCGGCGGAAATCGGTATGGAACATAACCTCGGTCTGACCTGTGACCCGGTCGCGGGCCAGGTGCAGGTGCCGTGCATCGAGCGTAACGCGATTGCCTCTGTGAAAGCCATCAACGCCTCACGTATGGCGATGCGCCGTACCAGCGAACCTCGCGTATCGCTGGATAAGGTGATTGAAACCATGTACGAAACCGGCAAGGACATGAACGCGAAATACCGCGAGACGTCCCGCGGTGGCCTGGCCATTAAGGTGCAGTGCGACTAATACTGCCTTTCGCCCATCTGCAACGGATGGGCGAATTTCCCTCTTCTTTCTCGTCTCCTTCTGCTTTCCCCACTACACTTTTACTGTTGCGTCCGGCTTTTGTGGCTGGTGGCTTATCAGGCGACCGTTCATGCAAACTGCACAAACGATCATTAAAAACTATCGCCGAAAACGCGTTATCGTCTGTGTCACGGTTGCGCTCCTCACGCTCATCCTGACGTTAGGCATTCGCTTCATTTCACAGCGCAATGTTAACCAACAGCGGATCCTCGATTTTACCAGCCACACCGTACGCGCCCTTGATAACGTCCTGCTTTCTTTAGAGAACCGCCGCAGCGTGCTGCAGCCCCTGGTAGGGCAGCCCTGCCCGCAGGCGCACCTGGCGCTGCGAAAGCAGGCCGCCATTTTGCAGACAGTACGCTCCATCGCCCTGATTAACGAGGGTATCCTGTATTGCTCAAGTATTTTCGGGAGCCGCAATGTGCCCGTTCGCGACTTCCTGAAAGAATTACCCGCCAGCACGGCGAAGCTGATTTTATCGAGCGATCAGTGGCTGCTTAAGGGTAGCCCGATATTGATCCAGTGGTATCCCGTCTCACAGGACGGTGAAGCTGGCGTTATCGAAATCATCAATATCGACCTGATCGCCAAAATGATCCTCGAGCCCCAGCGCCCGCTCATCAATGACGTGGCGCTGACCGTAGGCGATCGCTTTCTGCGCTATGGACAACGCGTCAGCGACAGCCTGACGTTTGATGAGGAGGGCTCTCTTTTCCGGCAATCGTCAACCCGAAACCCTTTCACCATTACGGTCAGCGGGCCTGGCCCTGGAGAATTAGCCTTAAAAAGCCTGCCAGCCCAGCTGCCGCTGGGACTCATGCTCAGCCTGCTGCTGGGCTATCTCGCCTGGCTGGCAACGGCAAACCGGATGAGCTTTACGTGGGAGATCGATATGGGCATTGCGGCGCGGGAATTTGAGCTTTTCTGCCAGCCGCTGGTGAATGCCCGTACCCAGGCGTGCACCGGCGTGGAGATCCTGCTGCGCTGGAATAACCCCCGTCAGGGTTGGATCACCCCGGAGGTGTTTATCCCTCTGGCAGAAGAACATAACCAGATTGTCCCCCTGACCCGCTATGTCATCGCCGAAACGGTGCGCCAGATAGGCTACTTCCCTTCCAGCGCCGGTTTTCACATTGGGATTAACGTCGCCGCCAGCCATTTCCGTCATGCGGTGTTGATACAGGACCTGAACCGCCTCTGGTTCAGCGCCTGTCCGCGCCAGCAGCTGGTGATTGAACTCACGGAACGGGATGCGCTGCTGGATGCGGATTATCGCATCGTGCGCGAACTGCATCGCAAAGGGGTGAAGCTGGCCATCGACGATTTTGGTACCGGGAACAGCTCCCTCTCCTGGCTTGAAAAGCTTCACCCGGACGTGCTGAAAATCGACCAGTCGTTTACCACCGCCATCGGCACCGACGCCGTGAACTCGACGGTGACGGATATGATTATTGCGCTGGGACAGCGGCTGAATATTGAACTGGTGGCTGAAGGGGTCGAGACGGAGGAGCAGGCGCGCTACTTGCGCCGCTATGGCGTGCCTGTCCTGCAGGGTTTTTTCTATGCGCGGCCCATGCCGCTACGAGATTTTCCGAAGTGGCTGGCGGGAAGTTCATCCCCGCCAGCGCATCATAACGGGCACATCGTGCCCTTAATGCCGCTGCGCTAAGCCGGCTTACTCATCTTCGTCGTGGGCTGATTGTTCTTTAACAATACGAACCATATCAACGCGATAGTCGTTGGCTTCAACGATCGTAATGTGCAGCGGCGCCAGCTCGATCACATCGCCGACGCGCGGGATTTGCCCGTTAACCGCGATCACCAGACCGGCAACGGTCGCGATGTCTTCTTCATCGTTGATCACGTTTTCCAGCCCCAGCGTGTGCGAGAGCGCGTGCAGGTCGGTGGTACCTTTAACCAGCCAGCCTTCACCGTCGGCAACGATCTCTGGCGTTTCGTCGGCATCCGGGAATTCACCGGCAATCGCTTCCAGCACGTCCAGCGGCGTGACCAACCCCTGCACCACGCCAAACTCGTTGGTGACGATAACAAAGCTACCGCGAGCGCGGCGCAGCACCCCGAGCAGGTTGATAGGATCCAGCGTTTCCGGCACGACAATCGCAGGCGACGCGGCGGCAACGGCTTCCACGTTGACGCCCTCTTCCAGGGCCACCAGCATCTCTTTCGCCCGCACCACGCCGATTATCTCATCCAGCTCTCCGCGACACACCGGGAACAGGCTGTGCGGAGAAGAGAGCAGCTGCTGGCGAATTTCATCGACGCTCAGGTTTGCATCGACCCAGCTAATTTCCCCGCGCGGCGTCATGATGCCGCGCAGCGAACGGGAGGCCAGGGAGAGCACGCCGTTAATCATGTAGCGCTCTTGTTCCACAAACGCCCCTTCCGGGACCGGAACCGGGTTATGGTTTTCGGAATCAGACTGGACGTTCACCTGACGACGACCGCCCATCAGGCGCAGAATGGCGTCTGCGGTACGGGCGCGCAGCGGCTGATTCGACTGCTGCTTAATAAAGTTACGGCGCGCAATCTGGTTGAACAGCTCGATCAGGATCGAGAAGCCAATCGCGGCGTACAGGTAGCCTTTCGGAATATGGAAGCCAAAACCTTCCGCCACCAGGCTCAGACCAATCATCAGCAGGAAGCTCAGACACAGCACGACCACCGTCGGATGCTGGTTAACGAAGCGCGTCAGCGGCTTCGAGGCCAGCAGCATGACCGCCATCGCAATGACAACAGCCGCCATCATTACCGGCAGATGATTCACCATGCCGACCGCCGTGATCACCGCATCCAGCGAGAAGACCGCATCAAGCACCACGATCTGCAGCACCACCACCCAGAAGCTGGCATAGCCTTTACCGTGCCCATCATCGTGCTGACGGTTTTCCAGCCGCTCGTGTAGCTCTGTCGTCGCTTTGAAAAGCAGGAATATCCCCCCGATCAGCATGATTAAATCACGCCCGGAGAAGGTGTAGTCCATGACGGAGAACAGCGGTTTGGTCAGCGTGACCATCCAGGAGATGACGGAAAGCAGCCCCAGTCGCATAACCAGCGCCAGCGAGAGACCAATCAGACGCGCTTTATCACGCTGTTTTGGCGGCAGTTTGTCCGCAAGGATGGCGATAAACACCAGGTTATCAATGCCGAGAACAATCTCCAGCACCACCAGCGTGAGCAATCCCACCCAGAT
This sequence comes from Enterobacter sp. Y17, assembly GCF_019730495.1. Classification (NCBI taxonomy): domain Bacteria; kingdom Pseudomonadati; phylum Pseudomonadota; class Gammaproteobacteria; order Enterobacterales; family Enterobacteriaceae; genus Enterobacter; species Enterobacter sp. Y17. The sequence goes on along the minus strand of NZ_JAASKP010000001.1, from coordinate 729,766 downwards.
TGACGGGTCCATTAAGAATTCCATGACAAGCTCCTGCTAAAGGAATGACGAAACGGTGCCCCACTCAACGTGGGCAAAACAGAGGTAAACAGAGTCGATACGTGGCGAGGATCGCCGGTGAATAAGGCGCGAAATGGCCTGGTTGATGACTGACGTCGGTGACGGTCCATATAGTGGGCTGTAACCCTATACTCCTGAACGATTAAACGGAGGCTAAACATATCAGAGACACTGTGTTTTTAGCAAAGATTTACGTTCCTTTGCAAAGTTCTGTAACACAGCAGCTTTACGCTACAGATAAATCTGTAACGCGTGGCTAAATTACGGATCTTCATCACATAAATTATTTTTTCACTATCTAAAATAATTCGCGGAAGTCTTAGTTTTTTTGAACTCTAACCCTTATCTGAATCGATTCGGTTCGCCAATACGATTCTCAGTACGGCTGCCTGGCAGGCGTATTAATGATAATAAAAGGAGGTAGCAAGTGACCATTGCTATTGTCATAGGCACACATGGTTGGGCTGCTGAGCAGCTACTCAAAACGGCAGAGATGCTGTTGGGCGAGCAGGAAAACGTCGGCTGGATCGATTTCGTTCCCGGTGAAAACGCCGAGACGCTGATAGAGAAGTACAACGCTCAACTCGCGAAGCTGGATACCAGCAAAGGCGTGCTGTTTCTCGTTGATACATGGGGCGGCAGCCCGTTCAATGCCGCCAGCCGCATTGTCGTCGATAAAGAGCACTATGAAGTTGTCGCCGGGGTTAATATTCCCATGCTGGTGGAAACCTTCATGGCTCGCGACGACAATCCGGCGTTCGATGAGCTGGTGGCGCTGGCCGTTGAAACCGGTCGCGAAGGGGTAAAAGCTCTGAAGGCGCAGCCGGTTGAAAAACCTGCCCCTGCACCTGCAGCGGCACCAAAAGCGGCAGCACCTGCAAAACCGATGGGTCCGAACGATTACATGGTCATCGGCCTTGCGCGTATTGATGACCGCTTAATCCACGGCCAGGTCGCCACGCGCTGGACCAAAGAGACCAACGTTCGACGCATTATCGTGGTCAGCGACGAAGTTGCCGCCGATACCGTTCGTAAAACCCTTCTGACTCAGGTTGCTCCTCCTGGCGTTACCGCCCACGTCGTGGATGTCGCCAAGATGATCCGCGTTTACAACAACCCGAAATATGCGGGTGAGCGCGTAATGCTCCTGTTCACTAACCCGACAGACGTTGAGCGCATTGTTGAAGGCGGCGTGAAAATCACCTCCGTGAACATTGGTGGTATGGCATTCCGTCAGGGCAAAACGCAGGTCAACAACGCCATTTCAGTCGATGCGAAAGATATCGAGGCATTCAACAAGCTGAATGCGCGCGGTATTGAACTGGAAGCCCGTAAGGTTTCTACGGATCAAAAACTGAAAATGATGGATTTGATCGGCAAAGTTGGGAAATAAGCCCGCGCCGGTTCTCATATAAAGTTTATGTAATAGGAGAAGTGCAATGGAGATTACCACTCTTCAGATTGTGCTGGTGTTCGTCGTCGCATGTATTGCGGGTATGGAATCCGTACTTGATGAATTTCAGTTCCACCGCCCTCTGGTGGCCTGTACGCTGATTGGGGCCGTTCTGGGTGACATGAAAACCGGTATCATCATCGGTGGTACCCTGGAAATGATCGCCCTGGGCTGGATGAACATCGGCGCGGCGGTTGCGCCCGATGCGGCGCTGGCCTCTATCATTTCGACCGTTCTGGTTATTGCTGGTCACCAGAGTATTGGTGCCGGTATCGCCCTGGCGATCCCGCTGGCTGCAGCAGGCCAGGTTCTGACCATCATCGTTCGTACTATCACCGTTGCCTTCCAGCACGCGGCGGATAAGGCGGCCGAAAACGGCAACCTCACGGCACTGTCGTGGATCCACGTTTCATCCCTGTTCCTGCAGGCGATGCGTATCGCGATCCCGGCGGTTATCGTGGCGATCTCTGTTGGTACCAGTGAAGTGCAGAGCATGCTGAACGCCATTCCAGAAGTGGTCACCGGCGGTCTGAACATCGCGGGCGGCATGATCGTGGTCGTCGGTTATGCGATGGTCATCAACATGATGCGCGCTGGCTATCTGATGCCGTTCTTCTACCTCGGCTTCGTGACCGCTGCCTTCACCAACTTCAACCTGGTTGCACTGGGTGTTATTGGTGCGGTAATGGCGATTCTCTACATCCAGCTCAGCCCGAAATATAACCGCGTCGCGGGTGCCCCAGCGCAGGCTGCTGGTAACAACGATCTCGATAACGAACTGGACTAGCAGGTGAGCGAAATGGTTGATATGACAAAAACTACCACCGAGAAAAAACTCACTCCGGGTGATATTCGTGGCGTGTTCATCCGTTCTAACCTGTTTCAGGGTTCATGGAACTTCGAACGTATGCAGGCGCTGGGCTTCTGCTTCTCCATGGTGCCGGCGATCAAGCGCCTGTACCCGGAAAACAACGAAGCGCGCCGTCAGGCGATCAAGCGTCACCTGGAATTCTTTAACACCCATCCTTACGTAGCGGCTCCGGTTCTGGGCGTAACGCTGGCGATGGAAGAACAGCGTGCGAACGGCGCAGAGATTGACGATGGTGCTATCAACGGTATCAAAGTCGGCCTGATGGGTCCGCTGGCCGGTGTCGGTGACCCAATCTTCTGGGGTACCGTGCGTCCGGTCTTCGCGGCGCTGGGTGCCGGTATCGCGATGAGCGGCAGCCTGCTTGGCCCGCTGCTGTTCTTCATCCTGTTCAACGCCGTGCGCCTGCTGACCCGTTACTACGGTGTGGCCTACGGCTACCGTAAAGGGGTGGACATCGTTAAGGACATGGGCGGTGGCTTCCTGCAGAAACTGACTGAGGGGGCGTCAATCCTTGGCCTGTTTGTCATGGGGGCGCTGGTTAACAAGTGGACGCACGTGAACATCCCGCTGGTGGTATCGACCATCACCGGTCAGGATGGTCAGACGCGCGTCACCACCGTGCAGACGATTCTGGACCAGCTGATGCCGGGCCTGGTACCGCTGCTGTTGACCTTCGCCTGCATGTGGCTGCTGCGTAAGAAAGTGAACCCGCTGTGGATTATCGTTGGCTTCTTCGTCATCGGTATCGCGGGCTACGCTGTCGGCCTGCTGGGTCTGTAAGTTTCAATGCTATAGGCCGGGGGCTTGCCCCCGGTTTTTTATCTGGAGGATGAATGACTGTCACGGACATCGTACTGGTTTTATTTATTGCTGCCCTTCTGGCTTACGCGATCTATGACGAGTTCATCATGCCCCGCCTTCACGGCGAGACGCTGCTCTCCCTTCCCCTTCTGCGACGCGGGCGCGTGGATGCGTTTATCTTCGCGGGTCTCATCGTTATTCTTATTTACAATAACGTCACCAGCCATGGTGCAATATTAACCACATGGTTATTATGTGCGCTGGCATTAATGGCGGTTTATCTGTTCTGGATCCGCACGCCGAAAATCATTTTTAAATCCCGCGGATTTTTCTTCGCCAATGTGTGGATAGAATATAACCGTATTAAAGAGATGAATTTATCTGAAGACGGTGTGCTGGTGATGCAATTAGAACAACGCCGCCTGCTTATTCGGGTGAAGAATATTGACGACCTGGAAAAAATATACAACTTACTTCTTAAAACTCAATGATTTGAATATATAGCAATGGCTATATTCTGTGTTTATCTTGCGCAAGAAACATAGCCTAAGCTATATCCTTTTCGTTAATTTGCTCTCTATTTTTTAACGATAATTTCACGCTTAAAGACAAATGAAAATCGTTATCAACAAGCATTTAAATAATGCTTCTCCATTGTTGTTTTATATTCTCAAAATATGTTAAGGTTGCGCCCGTCGTTGGGGAGTAGCCGATTTCCTGCTCGCAGGAAATGTACGTGTCAACATACTCGTTGAAAAACGTGGCGCGTACGGATCGCTGACAGCACACCTTATGTGCAGCGCGATCAGGCGAGACCATAGATACATCAACTGCTGTTTACTGGGGGCAGTGATGTGTCATATGGATATCCCCGGTCTGGACGCTGTTATGAATATCTCCGCTACGATCCTCCTCGCTTTTGGCATGTCCATGGACGCTTTTGCGGCTTCCATCGGAAAAGGCGCCACGCTCCACAAACCTAAGTTCTCAGAAGCCCTGCGTACCGGCCTTATTTTTGGCGCTATCGAAACGCTGACGCCGCTTATCGGCTGGGGACTTGGCATGCTCGCCAGCCAGTTCGTGCTGGAGTGGAACCACTGGATTGCCTTCGTACTGCTGGTGTTTCTCGGCGGCCGAATGGTGATTGAAGGTTTTCGCGGCGGTGATGATGAAGACGAAGAGCCGCAGCACCGTCACGGGTTCTGGCTGCTGGTCACCACGGCGATTGCCACCAGCCTTGATGCAATGGCCGTCGGCGTCGGTCTGGCATTCCTGCAGGTCAATATTATCGCCACCGCGCTGGCCATCGGCTGCGCAACGCTGATCATGTCCACGCTGGGCATGATGGTCGGACGGTTTATCGGCCCGCTGCTGGGTAAACGCGCCGAGATCCTGGGGGGAATTGTGCTGATTGGCATTGGTGCCCAGATCCTCTGGGCACACTTCGCCGGTTAATCTTCGCGCTGCCAGACGTGGATACTGAAATCCGTCTGGCAGTTAAATATTGATTGTACAGCTAACGCTTCCCACACTTCCGGTTTTGCCCGCCATGCGAACGGCGTCATCTGCAGCAGCGCGGTGGCCTCTTCGCCTTTCAGCGTCATTTCATACGCCACGGTTTGCTCCTGCTTCAGGGTAAAACCGGCCAGCTGTTCAGAATGAAGGGCATGCAGTCGCACTTCGTCGTAGATCAGCCCTTTCAGCTCCATCAGATGACGCGGGCCCGGCGTTACGGTGACTACCCATCCGCCCGGTTTCACCACGCGAGCCAGCTCTTCCGCCTTGCAGGGCGCGTAAATACGGATAACCGCATCCATGCTGGCATCGTCAAACGGCAGCCGGTGGCTGGATGCCACGCAGAACGTCACGTCAGCGTAACGCTTTGCCGCCGCGCGAATGGCCACTTTCGACACGTCCAGACCGAATGTCAACGCGCCCTTCTCACGGGCGATCTGGGCAAAGCGTGCGGTGTAGTACCCTTCCCCGCAGCCGATATCGAGCATGGCGGTGGCTGAACCCGGCAGGATGTCATTCAGCATCTGCGCGACGGTCTCCCGCAGCGGCAGATAGTGCCCGGCATCCAGAAACGCACGACGCGCCTGCATCATCTCTGCACTGTCGCCTGGATCGCGGGAGCGCTTATGCTGCACCGGCAGAAGATTCACGTAGCCTTCTTTTGCCATATCAAACTGATGCCCCTGCGGACAGGTATAGCTTTTATCTGAGTGCGTCAGGGGGGCGTGGCAAAGGGGACAGCTGAAGGACATGGTGACTCCGGAGCATAATCAAAGGGCGAAGTGTACCGCTATTCGCCCTGGTTATAAACGCCCGGTTAACGCATAACGATAAGGTGATCGGAACCCGCCGGTAACCCGTCAGGTTTCACATTCTCCAGACGCAGCACGTTGCCCATAATCTCGCTGAAGACAGGTGCGGAAACGGCACCGCCGTAATAGGCGCCATTTTGCGGATCGTTAATCACCACCACCAGGGCAAAGCGCGGATCGCTGGCGGGCGCGACGCCGGCCGTATAGGCAACGTATTTATCGACGTACTTCCCGCTGTCGTCAATTTTCTTTGCCGTACCGGTTTTCACCGCCACCCGGTAATCACGAACGGCGGCCTTAACGCCCCCGCCGCCGGGCAGCGCAACGCTCTCCATCATGTGCTCCACCTCGTGCGCAATCTCTTCCGGCATGACGCGGTGCCCGATAACGGGTGGATCGATACGCGTAATCGAGAGAGGTCGCTCGAGCCCGAAGCCGCCAATCGTGGCGTAGACGTGCGCCAGCTGGAGCGGCGTCACCATCAGCCCATAGCCGAAAGCAAAGGTCGCGCGATCGAGCTGGCTCCAGTATTTACGATTTGGCAACAGCCCCGCGCTTTCGCCCGTTAAGCCAAGCCCCGTATTCGTGCCAAATCCAAAGTTGCGATAGGTATCAATAAGATGCTGGACAGGCATTGCCAGGGACAGTCGTGACACGCCGGTGTCGCTCGATTTTTGCAGGATCCCGGTCATCGTCAGTTCAGGATAATAGCCCACGTCGCGGATACGATGCCCGTCAAGGGTATACGGGTGAGTGTCAATCACGCTGTCCGGCTGGACCAGGCCCTGCTGCAGGGCCGTCATCAGCACCAGCGGCTTGACCGTCGAACCGGGCTCGAACGTATCGCTGATGGCGCGATTGCGGAAATCGTTTATCGTCGCGCCTTCCCGATTATTGGGATTGAAATCCGGATAGCTCGCCATGGCGAGTATTTCCCCGGTTGGGATATTAATTAGCACCGATGCACCAGACTCGGCCTTGTTCCAGGCCACGGCATTATCGAGCGCATCTTCGGTGATGGTTTGCAGCCGCTCGTCGATACTTAACTGGATGTTATGCGCCGGTGCAGGCGCCACTTCCGTCAGGTTTTCAACCACGCGACCGTATCGGTCTTCCCTTACCTGCCGCACACCCGGCTTGCCGGTCAGCTGCGCGTTAAAGCTTTTTTCCACGCCTTCAATGCCCTGCCCGTCAATATTGGTGAAGCCAATCAGGTTCGCTGCCACATGGCCGGCAGGATAAAAACGGCGTGACTCGTCGCGTAAATTGATGCCGGGCAGATTCAGCTTATCGATCCACTTCGCCTGAGCAGGATCGACCTGACGGGCAAGATAAATAAAACGCCCCTGCGGGTTGGCGTTGATTCGCGCCGAAAGTGTGCCCAGGGAGAGATGCAGCGCATTTGCCAACGCCTGCCAGCGTTCATCAACGCCAACGCCCCCTTTTGCCAGCACCGTTTTAGGGTCGGCCCAGACGGCCCGGACGGGCACGCTCACCGCCAGGGGGCGACCTTCGCGATCCATTATCATGCCCCGCGGCGCATCAATCGCCAGCTGGCGGAGGGAACGCATATCTTCCTGCTTCACCAGATTGTCAGGCTTGATGATTTGCAGCCAAGCAACGCGGCCCAGCAAAAAAGCCAGACTACAAAAAATAGCTAAACAGAGCAGCACAAAACGCGCCGGCGTGAAATTGCCAGCGGTCGTTATCAATTTCTTCTTCACCTGAACCCCAGGACTGTTAAACAACGCCCTGATTTAACGGGAAAAGATGGGGTTAAGGTGGCAAAACAGTGCTACTAACCTCGCAGCTTTGCAACAAGTTACTAACAAGACCGCAAATGGTAATATTTTGAAAGATAAAGGACATAAAAAAGCCCCGCGTTATGCGAGGCTTTATGTCTGAGATTGAAGCGCTAAGCGCTTCAGTCAGCAGCGGTTCGATCAGATAGCAGTTACGTTAACTGCAGCTGGGCCTTTCTGGCCGTCCTGAATTTCGAACTCAACGTTCTGGCCTTCAGCCAGAGTTTTGAAGCCGTTACCCTGGATTGCAGAGAAGTGTACGAACACGTCTTTGCTGCCGTCAGCAGGAGTAATGAAACCAAAACCTTTAGACTCGTTGAACCACTTAACTTGACCTTTAATCTTTGCCATTTTGCAAAATTCCTTAGAGTGTTTTCTTAGCCCGCAGGCATTAACTGAGATAAAACTGAGACATTACTGCATGAGGCACTAATATAAGGTTCGGCAGAGAAGCGGTATTCAACGACAACGTGTTTACTCAGGACTTCTTTACTGAAAATGCCACACATAAACAGAACTGTACCTCGTTTGACCCAAAACGTGTTATCACACACTATGTTTAATATGGCAAGCCATTTTTAAACATGTCTCGATCCGCCGCACAAATTCGAACAGTGCCTGTCAGGTTTTGCACAATTATGCGCATCACTTACAGACAGCTCTGCTGCGTAACAAAGACCCAGCGTTACTTTCACAAGCGCTGTAATCTAAGACTTTTTTAACATAGCTCAATCATTACGAAGCGTCCAGCAACCGGGAAAAGAAATCTTACGTCCTGATTGAGTTAGAACATTTTGTGAAAACTTATGCTTAAATCATTGTAACGCGACCAAATTGTTTCAGAGCAAAAACACTGTTAATAACCCGCGCCGAACTGTATTAAAATGCACCAGCTAATAAACAGTGTTATGCACCAAAATAATGAAATTTTTATGACTCTGCATCAAAAGAAGGCAAGCAAAACGTTTCGATAAAAATAAAACATTCTTGCACGCGTTTACATACAGAATATATGCACTACGTTATCGCTTCGTTTATAAGGATAAATATTCACCAACTTTCAGTATCCTGAAAGAATGATTAACCGGTGCTAAATTATCTAGCGCGTCAGTTAACTCCCGCACAGGTTCATCCAGGGATTCATCTGCCAGTTCAAACACGCCCCAGTGAATGGGAAACGCCAGAGGGCAGCCCAGCTGCTGCCACAATGCCACCGCAGATTGCGGATCCATATGATGGACAGCCATGAACCAGCGTGGGGCATAGGCTCCAATCGGTAACGCGGCAACATCTATATGGCCCAGACGTTCAGGTATCAACAGCAGCTCGGGCGAATACCCCGTATCTCCGCTGAACCAGAAACGATGATGTCGACCTTCCATAACCCAGCCGCACCATAATGAGCGATTGCGGTTCCATGGCGTGCGCATACTCCAGTGCTGTGCCGGTACGGCGGTCAGCGTCATCCCCTGCCAGGTGAAGCTCTGCCACCAGTCGAGCTCAACCACGCGTTTTGCCCCCCGGCGGCGAAACCAGCTGGCCAGGCCCAGCGGAACAAAAAAACTGACCTCGGGGAAGCGTTTGAGAATACGGCGAATGGTCGCGTCATCAAGATGATCGTAATGATTATGGGAGATGACGACCGCATCAAGCTGATGGAGTTGATCGACTGACAGCGCGGGAGGCGTTTTGCGCTGTGGTCCCAGGAAAGGGAGTGGAGAAGCGCGCCGTGAAAAAACCGGATCGGTAAGGATGATATTGCCGTCCAGCTGCAGCATCACGCTCGCGTGTCCCAGCCACCATACCCCATCTTCATGAGGTTGCGTAAGCTCAACCGGTTGCCACCACTGTTGGATAAAGTCTTCATAACCCAGCGCGGGTGGCTTCGGTAAACCGGCCTCTTTACGCGCTTTGCGCCAACGGTCAAGGTCGCCGGGTTGATGTCCAACAGGATCGGTATTACGAAAACCATTCGGAGTGTGATGTTTCAGGGAGGGGTCATACCAGGGATTTTTCCAGACCACAGCCACCTCCCGGACAAAAGATTAACGCTCAGCCACCAGGCGGATAAAGTCGTCTTCGTCTTTGTTATCTTCAGCGACCGCGTCTTTCGGCGCGTCTTTTTCTTCCGGTTCGTTAGCCTCACACAGACGGCGCAGCAGCGCATTCTGACGTTTTTGCTGATCGAGCAGAGCTTCCAGCAGTTCAATCTGCTCGTTAGTACGGGAACTGGCGCGGTTCACGAAAAACCAGATGACCAGGCCCACAAGCAGAACAACCAAAGAAATCATCAGGGATGCCATATTCAGCAGCCCTGAATTCAGTAACTCACCCATTTCACCACCTCAATAAAAACGTCTATTTTACCACTGGCGCGAAGGAAGGAAATCACCTTGAGAAAAAATGCGTATTACCACGGAATAAACTTATTGATTGCGCAAACGCCGCTAAAAAACTGTACATCCTGATCGCACATCACATTGATCGTCTGCGTCCATAACACCACGCACGCTATCAGCACGATAATCAGAATTACCCAGCGTATTTTTTTCACTCCACACTCCGTCTAAAAACCTGATGTAACGAGGTTATCACGCTTATCTTAAACAAGGACTAACTGTACCGCCATCGCGCTTTTTTTCAGAATCCTGCACTTGTTTCATCGTGTAAACCGTTTACGCTAGCTTTATGATAACAATGACAAAAGAGGTTAATGATGCGCTTCATTATTCGAACAATTATTGCACTGGCTATCGTCTGGATTGGCCTTCTGCTCACGGGTTACGGTGTGCTTGTGGGAAGCACCGAAAACGCAGCCGGGTTAGGGATTCAATGTAAATATTTAACGGCACAGGGCGTGAGCACTGCGCAATATTTGCATACTGACAGCGGGATCGTTGGCTTGACCCACTGTCCGGTCCTGCGTAAGACATCCGTCGTGATTGATAATGGCTAATCAGCCGATGACATGACTGATATAAAAAACGCCGCAACAGATGCGGCGTTTTTTTATGCGGGCAGAAATTAAAACGGGTAGTCGTGGTAACCCATTTGTTCAGAAATCTTACGTGCGGCAGTGTGCAGAATAGCCACATACTCATGCAGGCGCTCTTCGGAGAAGCGTAAGGTTGGGAAGGAGATACTTAAGCCCGCGATTACTACGCCAAAGCGGTCAAACACCGGAACGCCGATGCAGCGCAGACCCTCTTCCTGTTCTTCGTTATCTTCGCCATACCCCTGCTCGCGTACGCGATCGAGCACCGTTAACAGCGCGTCCGTGCTGGTAATGGTTCGCGAGGTACTTTGCTTGTATTCCACGCCTTCGAGGATCTGCTTCACTTCTTCACGATCGCGCCACGCCAGCAGAACCTTACCAATCGCGGTACTGTAGAGCGGGTTGCGACGACCAATGCGCGAATACATGCGCAGATTGTACATGGAGTCGATTTTATGGATGTAAACAATGCTGTCTTCATCCAGCGCGCCGAGATGGATGGTCTCTTTGGTCAGGCGAGAGATTTCACGCATCTGGATATCAGCGCTGCGGATCAGGTCAACATTTTGTAGCGCACGGGCGCCCAGCTCAAACAGCTTCAGCGTCAGAGAGTATTTTTCAGATTCACCTTCCTGGGCTACGTAGCCCAGCGACTTCATGGTTTGCAAAAAGCGATATACGGTGCTTTTAGACATCATCACGCGCTGCGACAACTCTGTAATACCTATTTCACGCTCTTCCCCCAGCGCCTGTAAGATGCCAAACACCTTCAGCACGGAAGAAACAGAATCTGGCTGTTTATCCAAATCCGCAATAGCCATTTACCACCTCATAGAGAGTGTTTTATAAAAATCAGAACCGGTTTTTATTATAAGTTCCCGTCATGTCACCTGCAATCAATCCGCGTTTACTTCGTTACAAATCTGCGACATATCGCGGCTGTAACAATGCTAAAATAGTTACCCTGAGAATAATTTCACGCTGAGCTTTTTTAATCCTAATGGAAAAGACCCTTTCCGATGGCCTGCCTTTACCCCAGCGGTATGGCGCTATAGCGACCATCATTATTGGTATCTCAATGGCCGTCCTTGACGGCGCAATCGCGAACGTTGCCCTGCCAACCATCGCCAGCGACCTGCACGCCTCTCCCGCCAGTTCGATATGGATCGTTAACGCCTATCAGATTGCGATTGTGGTTTCCCTGCTCTCGTTCTCTTTCCTGGGCGATATGTTCGGTTACCGTCGGGTGTATCAGTGCGGTCTGGTGGTTTTCACCTTCACGTCGTTGTTATGCGCCCTTTCAGATTCACTGCATACCCTGACGCTTGCCCGCATTGCGCAGGGTTTTGGCGGCGCGGCGCTCATGAGCGTAAACACGGCGTTAATCCGCTTAATTTACCCGCAGCGTCATCTGGGGCGAGGCATGGGGATAAACTCGTTTATTGTCGCCGTCTCTTCCGCCGCCGGGCCAACCATAGCGGCGGCGATCCTTTCCGTTGCGTCATGGCAATGGCTGTTTGCTATTAACGTGCCGCTGGGCATTGTCGCTATATTCTTTGCCCTGCGCTTTCTTCCCGCTAACGGTCCCAAAAGCACCATGCCGCGCTTCGATGTGGCGAGTGCGGTGATGAATGCCCTGACCTTTGGCCTGCTGATTACGGCGCTGAGCGGCTTTGCGCAGGGACAGTCCCTGATGCTTACCGCTGCGGAGCTCATCGCCCTGCTGGCGATCGGCTTCTTCTTTGTTCGCCGCCAGCTCACTCTCCCCGTGCCTTTGCTGCCGGTCGATCTGCTGCGTATTCCCCTCTTTTCCCTCTCCATTTGCACGTCCGTCTGCTCGTTCTGCGCCCAGATGCTGGCCCTGGTTTCTCTGCCCTTCTTTCTGCAGAGCGTGGTCGGCCGTTCAGAAGTGGAGACCGGCCTGCTGTTAACCCCCTGGCCGCTGGCGACCATGGTGATGGCGCCGCTGGCAGGTTACTTAATTGAACGCGTCCATGCCGGTTTATTGGGAGCGTTGGGGCTGGCGGTGATGGCGACAGGCCTTTTCGCGCTGGCTCTGCTACCGTCCTCGCCAACCGATCTGGACATAATATGGCGCATGATCCTGTGCGGCGCAGGGTTTGGCCTGTTCCAGTCCCCTAACAATCACACCATTATCACCTCCGCGCCGCGCCATCGCAGCGGTGGTGCCAGCGGCATGCTGGGGACCGCGCGCCTTCTGGGGCAAAGCACAGGTGCGGCACTGGTTGCCCTGATGTTTAACCTCGCCGGACAAAACGGCAACCACGTTGCGCTTCTCACCGCGGGAGCCCTTGCTTCCCTCGCGGCGGTCGTCAGCGGCCTGCGGATGACCCAGCCCAAAGTTCAGGCATAAAAAAAGCCGGGCGGAGTGTTCTCCTGCCCGGCTTATTAGGGTTCTTAGCGTTACTTCAGGTATTCCCCACTGCGCAGCGCTTCGATACGTTTATCCAGCGGCGGATGAGACATAAACAGCTCGCTCAGCGATTTGGATTTACCGTTAATGCAGAAGGCCATCATGCTGTTCGCTTCCTGCGGCTCGTAGCTGGTTTTCAGGCGCTGCAGCGCGGCAATCATCTTCTCACGACCAACCAGCTTCGCCGAGCCGGCATCCGCGTGGAATTCACGGTGGCGGGAGAACCACATGGTGATGATGCTGGCCAGAATACCGAATACCAGTTCCAGAACCATCGAAACGGCGAAGTAGATCAGCGGGTTGCCGTTGCTCTCTTCACCTTCGTCACGGTTGCCGCCCATAAAGCCTGCCGCGATCTGCGCCAGAATACGGGAGATGAAGATCACGAAGGTGTTCACCACGCCCTGAATCAGGGTCATGGTCACCATGTCACCGTTGGCGATATGGCTGATTTCGTGGGCAATAACCGCTTCGGCTTCGTCACGGCTCATGTTCTGCAGCAATCCGGTGCTGACGGCAACCAGTGACGCATCGCGACGGGCGCCCGTCGCGAAAGCGTTGATGTCCGGGGCATGGTAAATCGCCACCTGCGGCATAGCGATCCCGGCCTGACGGGATTGCTGAGCCACCGTATTCATCAGCCACTGTTCCATATCGTTACGCGGCTGTTCAATAACCTCACCACCCACCGATTTCAGTGCCATCCACTTCGACATCAGCAGGGAGATGAACGAGCCACCAAAACCAAACAGCAGCGCCATAATCAACAGACCCTGAACGCTGCTCGACTGAATTCCTGTCAGGCTTAGCACGAGCCCGAAAACCACCATGACCGCCAGGTTGGTGAGCAGGAAGAGCGCGATTCGCATCATAATTTTCTTTTTACCTCAGTTTAACAAAACGCACTATGCGATTACCCACATCGTATGGGTATTGCGGCTATTTTCAAGCATCCGGCGGGCGTAAGTCACCAGAAAGACACAACTTTACACAATTGGAAATCTGGCTGACGGAAGGATGAAGAACAAAAAGAAACAGGCACAATTCCTTGTGCCTGTTGGGTGATTATTTTGCCGGAGCGGGCTGTACGGCAGGTTTCTCTTTTTCCTGATTCGCCAGGTCGAGAGCGATATGCACCGTCTCGTCCAGATACGGATCCGGCTCCTGGTAATCTTTTGGCAGATCGTCCAGTTTTTTGAGCAGAGGCTTACCTTCGCGCTTGAAGCGATCGTTGATACGCGCCAAGCGGGTTGCATCGTCTTCGTTATTCTCTTTCTCACGCTGTGCGTAGTTCAGAGAAACGATATTCCGCTTATCTTTCAGGGCATTGAATCGTGCAATGTCCTTCATGATGTACTGGAACTCCGGATCTTTCGCGATGCGGTCGTTATGCGCTTTCAGCAGTTCAGGGCCAAATTGCGTCATATCACCCGCTTTCACGTAGGTCGCGGCATTGATGCTGTCCCACGGCAAGGCGTTATCTTCAAACTTCTCGCCGGTTTCGGTCTCTTCCGTGCCTGTCGGCATCATGATGTCCGGCGTTACGCCCTTACGCTGCGTACTGCCGCCGTTCACGCGGTAGAATTTCTGAATGGTGTACTGAACCGAGCCCAGCGCAGGCCATTCCGGACGCAGCATCTGATCGTAAATACGATTCAGAGAGCGATACTGCTGAACGGTGCCTTTCCCGAAGGTTGGCTCACCGACGATCAGCGCGCGGCCATAGTCCTGCATTGCAGCGGCAAAGATTTCAGACGCGGAAGCACTGAAGCGGTCAACCAGGACCACCAGCGGGCCTTTGTAGTAGACCACACCGTCGTTGTCGGCATCTTCACGCACTTTACCGTTGTTATCGCGCACCTGAACCACCGGACCAGATGGAATGAACAGACCGGAGAGTGAAACCGCTTCCGTCAGCGCCCCGCCGCCGTTACTGCGCAGGTCGATGATAATGCTGCTGACGTTCTGCTTTTCAAGCTTCTGCAGCTGAACCTTCACATCGTCAGTCAGGCCCACGTAGAAGCCAGGAATATCCAGAACACCCACCTTCTCTTTACCCACGGTTTTCACCGACATTTTCACCGCGCGGTCTTCCAGACGGATACGCTCGCGGGTCAGGGTAACGATACGGGTTTTGGTGCCTTTACCGGCAGGCAGAATTTCCAGACGAACCTTGCTGCCTTTCGGACCTTTGATCAGCGCAACCACGTCATCGAGACGCCAGCCGATCACGTCGACCATGTTCTGGCCTGTTTGTCCTACACCCACAATGCGATCGCCTACGCTAATCGCTTTGCTTTTGGATGCCGGGCCACCCGCGACCATGGAATTGATCACCGTGTAATCATCATCCATCTGCAGCACCGCGCCGATACCTTCCAGAGACAGGCTCATCTCGGTATTGAACTGTTCGGTGTTGCGTGGAGAGAGATAGTTGGTGTGCGGATCGATTTCGTGCGCAAAGGCGGTCATCGCGAGTGAGAAAACATCCTCACTGTTGGTCTGCGCCAGACGACGAATGGCGAATTTGTAACGACGCGTCAGCGTGTCACGGATCTCTTTTTCGTCTTTGCCGGTCAGCTTAAGACTCAGTTCGTCGTATTTAACTTTACCGTCCCATAGCGCATTCAACTCGGCTTCATCTTTCGGCCAGGGTGCTTTACTGCGATCCAGATTAAAGGTGTCAGTACCGGTAAAGTCCATCGGACGTTCCAGCACTTTCAGCGCGTACTGATAGCGTTCAAAGCGGCGCTTTTGCGACAGGTTGTAGAGATCGTAGAACAGATCCAGCTTGCCAGAACGCAACTCGTCACCCACCTCGGATTTGCGCTTAGCGAACTGCTCGACATCGCTGGCGAGCAAAACGTTATGGCTGTAATCCAGCAAGTTCAGATAGCGGTCAAAGATTTTGGCCGAAAAGGCCTGATCGAGATCGAACTGACGATAGTGCGAGCGGGTAAAACGTGAGGTCACGCGCTCGCTCACCGTCGCGTGCTGCGTCTCTTCCTTGAGAACCGGAATTTGATCAACACGCGTGATATCGTCCACTGCAAAAGCGTGACCTGTTATGGCAAACAGGCCCGCCAGCGCGGTGAGCTTAAAAAAAGTGTTCATGCCAGGCTTGGCCTCCGTTTCAGAACAACAAGTGTTCTGCGCGTACAATCATTGACATACCAGAAGTCAGCTGTACACGAACGCCATCTTTGGTGATTTCCAGTACGGTGGCGTCCATAGCATTGTTACCCGCTTTTACCTTCAGCGCCTGACCTACGCTCAGGGCGTTAATGTCAGAAACCGGCTTATGGCGCGGCTCTTCACGAGGGGCGCGCGGGGCTTTTGCTGCTGGTTTGTCTGCACGCGGTTTGCGATCGTTATTATCGTGACGGCGCGGCGCAGGGCGTGGTTTACGCTCACGACGAGGCGCTTCTTCCTGGCCGTTTGCCGCTGCGGCTTCGCGTTTTTTCGCCTGCTGTTCTGCACGTTGTGCCTGAACGCGTGCTTTGGCTTCTTCAAGCTGCTTGCGCGCGTGCTCAACGTGCTGCTCGTCCAGCTCACCACACGGGTTGCCGTCGAGATCCACGCGGGTCGCGCCAGGTTTGATACCGTACAGGTAGCGCCAGCTCGAAGTATAAAGACGTAAGGCGGAACGCAGCTGAGTTTTGCTGAGGTTCATTTCCCCTTCAACACGCGCCACCAGATCCTGAAAAATACCGACTTTCAGGGGACGAGCTTCACCTTCCGCGCTGAAGCACTGCGGGAAACGCTCGGCCAGAAATGCGATAACTTCTTTACTGCTATTCAACTTAGGTTGATTTTCCATGAAATTTCCTGATTACAACGGACGTTGCCAACAAGCGCAGGCATGAACAGGCGTCATTATAATGACGCTATCAGTAAATGCTACGTTATCCGTTGATTATCCTGCGACGCTCGCAAAGAATTTTTGATAATCGGTTGCGGCGAGTACGTTTTCCAGATTCGCCACCAGCTCGCGCAGCCCCTGTTCGTCCTCGGTTGTAAAGCGACTGAAGACCGTACTGTCGATATCCAGAACGCCAATAATCTGATTTTTGACCACCAGCGGCAGAACGATTTCAGAATTACTGGCGGCGTCACAGGCAATGTGCCCGTCAAACGCATGAACGTCTTCCACACGCTGGACCTGATTTTCGGCCACCGCCGTGCCGCATACGCCACGCCCTACCGGAATACGCACGCAGGCCAGTTTGCCCTGGAACGGACCGAGCACCAGCGTTTCACCTTCCAGGAGGTAAAAGCCGGCCCAGTTCACGTCAGAGAGACGTTCAAACAGCAATGCGCTAGTATTTGCCAGAGTGGCTAAGAAGCTGGTCTCACCCGCCATCAATGCCTTAAAATCGCGGTTCAGATCCGCGTAGAATTCTGTTTTGTTCATTATTCAATCACTTAGTTGTCTTACAAATTTACCGCATAGCCTATTAAAATAAGCATTAAATGCGCTCATGCTCAAGATGAATCCGTTCATGAGTTATTATAACTTTCAACAATACTTATTTGTGCGCAGCTGATGGCCTTAAAAACAACCAAAATTACGCCGACAAGAAAGATAACTGTCCATACGGTAAGCGAAGCTTTGCCACGTGCACATTATCAGCGTTGCCCCCAGTGCGATACGCTTTTTATGTTGCCGAAGATGAAATCGCACCAAAGTGCCTTTTGTCCCCGCTGCGACGCCAAAATTCGCGACGGCCGCGACTGGTCGCTCACCCGCCTCGCCGCCATGGCCGTCACCATGCTGCTGCTAATGCCCTTCGCCTGGAGCGAACCGCTGCTGAAACTCTACCTGCTTGGCGTGCGCATTGACGCCAACGTGCTGCAGGGTATCTGGCAGATGACCCGTCAGGGCGATCCCATCACCGCTGCCATGGTGCTGTTCTGCACCGTTGGCGCGCCGCTGGTGCTGGTCGCCGCCATTGCCTATCTGTGGTTTGGCAATATTCTCGGCATGAACCTTCGCCCGGTGCTGCTGATGCTGGATAAGCTCAAAGAGTGGGTGATGCTGGATATTTATCTGGTGGGCGTGGGCGTTGCGTCAATAAAGGTGCAGGACTACGCCTTTTTGCAGCCCGGCATCGGACTTTTTGCTTTCATCAGCCTGGTATTGCTGAGCATCCTGACGCTGATCCACCTGAACGTTGAACAGCTCTGGGAGCGATTTTACCCTCAGCGCCCCGCCACGCGTCCTGATGAAAATCTACGCGTCTGTCTGGGATGCCACTATACCGGCTTGCCCGACGCGCGTGGGCGCTGCCCGCGGTGTCACATTCCGTTGAGACTGCGGCGCAACAACAGCCTGCAAAAATGCTGGGCCGCGCTGATCGCCTCCCTGGTGTTTCTGATCCCAGCCAATATGCTGCCGATCTCCATCATTTACGTGAATGGCGGGCGTCAGGAGGATACTATCCTCTCCGGGATTATCTCCCTTGCGCACAGCAACGTCGGGGTGGCGGCGATCGTCTTTATTGCCAGTATCCTGGTTCCCTTTACCAAAGTGGTGGTGATGTTTACCCTGCTCATCAGCATTCACTTTAAGTGTGAACAAGGCTTACGGACCCGCATTCTACTGCTGCGGTTCGTCACCTGGATTGGCCGCTGGTCAATGTTAGATCTGTTCGTGATTTCGCTGATGATGTCGCTCATCAATCGCGACCAGCTACTTGCTTTTACAATGGGACCCGCGGCTTTTTATTTCGGCTCTGCGGTGATATTGACTATTCTTGCTGTGGAATGGCTGGATAGCCGCTTACTTTGGGATGCACATGAGTCAGGAAACCCCCGCTTCGCCGACTGAAGCGAGAATTAAAACAAAACGCCGCATTTCGCCATTCTGGTTGCTGCCCGTCATCGCCCTGATGATTGCAGGCTGGCTGATCTGGACGAGCTATGAAGATCGCGGGAGTACCGTCACCATTGATTTCCAGACCGCCGACGGCATCGTCGCCGGGCGAACGCCCGTTCGCTTCCAGGGGGTTGAAGTGGGTACGGTTCAGGACATCTCCCTTGGAAAAGGGCTGAACAAGATTCAGGTGCGGGTCAGTATTAAATCTGACATGCAGGATGCCCTGCGCAGCGAAACGCAGTTCTGGCTGGTCACGCCAAAAGCGTCTCTGGCCGGCGTGTCAGGGCTGGATGCGCTCGTGGGCGGTAACTATATCGGCATGATGCCGGGTAAAGGAGAGCCACAGGATCACTTTGTTGCCCTGGATACACAGCCCAAGTACCGCCTCAACAACGGCGATTTAATGATTCATCTGCAGGCGCCGGATCTCGGTTCTCTGAACAGCGGTTCGCTGGTCTATTTCCGCAAAATCCCGGTTGGCCGCGTGTACGATTACGCGATCAACCCGAATAAACAGGGCGTCACCATCGACGTGCTGATCGAGCGTCGCTTCACCAATCTGGTGAAAAAAGGCAGCCGCTTCTGGAACGTCTCCGGCGTGGATGCGGACGTCAGCCTGAGCGGTGCGAAAGTGAAGCTGGAGAGTCTGGCCGCGCTGGTGAATGGTGCCATTGCTTTTGACTCCCCGGAAAACTCAAGCCCTGCCACCGCGGATGACTCATTTGGATTGTACGCAGACCTGGCGCACAGCCAGCGCGGCGTGATCGTCAAACTCGCTCTGCCCGATGCTAAGGGGCTAAAAGCGGGTTCAACGCCGCTGATGTATCAGGGGTTGCAGGTTGGTCAGCTCACCAAAATGACGCTCAACCCGGGCGGCTCGGTCACAGGAGAAATGACTGTCGATCCGAGCGTGGTCGACCTCCTGCGCGAGAAAACGCGTATCGAAATGCGCAGTCCAAAGCTCTCCCTGAACGATGCCAGCCTCAGCACGCTGTTGACCGGCAATACGTTTGAACTCATCCCCGGTGAAGGTGAGCCCAGCAATAGCTTCGTGATTGCCCCGGCGGATAAATCCCTGCTGCAAAAGCCGGGCGTAGTGACCGTCACGCTGAATGCGCCAGAAAGTTACGGAATCGAAGCCGGCCAGCCGTTAATTTTACACGGCGTGCAGGTCGGCCAGGTGCTGGAGCGTAAGCTCTCCGCGAATGGCGTGACCTTCTCGGTCGCCATCGATCCGCAGTACAGCGACCTGGTGCACGGCGACAGCAAATTCGTGGTAAACAGTCGCGTCGATGTGAAGGTGGGACTGGACGGCGTGGAATTCCTCGGCGCCAGCGCCAGCGAATGGGTTAACGGCGGCATCCGCATTCTGCCCGGCGATAAAGGCCCCGTTCGCGACAGCTATCCGCTGTATGCCAACCTGGAGAAAGCGGTTGAAAACAGCCTGAGCGATCTCCCTACCACCACGCTGACATTAAGCGCCGAGACGCTGCCGGACGTACAGGCAGGTTCCGTGGTGCTGTATCGCAAGTTTGAAGTTGGGGAAGTGATCGCCGTTCGCCCGCGTGCGGACGCGTTTGATATCGAACTGCATATCAAGCCGGAGTACCGCAAGCTGCTGACGCCAAACAGCGTCTTCTGGGCCGAAGGCGGCGCGAAAGTCCAGCTTAACGGTAACGGGCTGACCGTGCAGGCCTCACCGCTCTCTCGCGCGCTGCGCGGGGCGATTAGCTTCGATAATCTTAGCGGCGCGGGCGCGAATCTGCGCAAAGGAGATAAGCGTATTCTCTTCCCGTCCGAAACCGCCGCACGCGCCGTGGGTGGACAGATTACCCTGCACGCGTTTGATGCCGGTAAGCTGGCGGAAGGCATGCCAATCCGCTATCTGGGCATTGATATTGGACAAATCCAGAAGCTGACGCTGATTACCTCGCGCAACGAGGTGCAGGCCACCGCCGTGCTGTACCCGGAATATGTGCAGACCTTCGCCCGCACGGGTTCGCGCTTCTCGGTGGTGACGCCGCAGATCTCGGCCGCAGGCGTTGAGCATCTCGACACCATCCTGCAGCCGTACATCAACGTTGAGCCGGGCCAGGGCAATGCACGTCGTGATTTCGAGCTTCAGGAAGCCACGATCACCGACTCGCGCTATCTTGGCGGCCTGAGCATCGTGGTGGAAGTGCCGGAAGCCGGCTCGCTGAGCATCGGCACCCCGGTTCTGTTCCGCGGCATTGAAGTGGGTACGGTCACGGGCCTGACGCTCGGTACGCTCTCCGACCGCGTAATGGTGGCGTTACGCATCAGCGAACGCTACCAGCACCTGGTCCGTAATAACTCGGTATTCTGGCTGGCATCCGGCTATTCGCTGGACTTTGGCCTGACGGGAGGCGTGGTGAAAACCGGCACCTTCAACCAGTTCATTCGCGGCGGTATCGCGTTTGCCACGCCGCCGGGCACGCCGCTGGCGCCGAAAGCGCAGCCGGGTAAACACTTCCTGCTGCTCGAAAGCGAACCGAAAGAGTGGCGCGAATGGGGAACCGCCCTGCCGCGTTAATCTGAAAGGCTCCGGTGTCAACGCACCGGAGCCTTTATGTTACACTGCGCACCTGAACTTTTCCCTGTGGTGTGCCCGTGGCTCAAAACTCCGTATTTCTTCCTGAACAATTCCTGGCGCAGATGCGCGAGGCGCTTCCTTCTCACCTGTCGTTAGATGATTTTATCGCCGCCTGCCAGCGTCCGTTACGCCGAAGTATTCGCGTCAACACGCTGAAAATCAGCGTCGATGATTTTCTGGCGCTGGTCTCGCCGTACGGCTGGCAGCTTACGCCGGTCCCGTGGTGCGCCGAGGGGTTCTGGATCGAACGCGATGACGAAGCCTCGCTGCCGCTGGGCAGTACCGCTGAACATCTGAGCGGCCTGTTCTATATTCAGGAAGCCAGCTCGATGCTGCCGGTGGCCGCCCTGTTCGCCGATGGCAATGCGCCTGAACGCGTGATGGATGTTGCCGCCGCTCCTGGCTCAAAAACCACGCAAATTGCCGCCCGAATGGGTAACCACGGGGCGATCCTCGCCAACGAGTTTTCCGCCAGCCGCGTGAAGGTGCTGCATGCCAACATCAGCCGCTGCGGTATTCATAATGTTGCCCTGACGCACTTCGACGGACGCGTGTTTGGCGCCGCTTTACCGGAAGCCTTCGATGCCATTCTGCTGGACGCGCCCTGCTCCGGCGAAGGGGTGGTGCGTAAAGATCCCGACGCGTTAAAAAACTGGTCAGTTGAGAGCAACCTGGAGATCGCCGCCACGCAGCGCGAGCTGATCGACAGCGCATTTCACGCGTTGCGCCCTGGCGGCACGCTGGTCTATTCAACGTGCACCTTAAACCGCGATGAAAACGAAGACGTCTGCCTGCGGCTGAAAGCGAACTACCCGGAGGCAGTTGAGTTCCTGCCGCTTAACGGCCTGTTCGCCTCGGCACAGGAGGCGGTCACGCCGGAGGGTTTCCTTCACGTGTTCCCGCAGATTTACGACTGCGAAGGTTTTTTTGTGGCGCGTTTGCGTAAAACGCAGGCGGTTGCTCCCCTGCCCGCACCTAAATTCAAGGTCGGCAACTTCCCGTTTTCCCCTCTTAAAGGTCGCGATGCAGCACAGCTTGAAGCCGCCGCCAAAAAGGTTGGGCTGGTCTGGGATGAGAGCCTGCACCCCTGGATGCGTGATAAAGAGATATGGCTGTTCCCGGCACAGATCGAGCCGCTTATCGGAAAGGTCCGTTTTTCCCGAATCGGTATCCGCCTGGCGGAAGTGCATAATAAAGGGTATCGCTGGCAGCATGAGGCCGTTATCGCCCTTGCCGGAGGCGAGAATACCTTTGCCCTGACGCATCAGGAAGCCGAAGAGTGGTACCGTGGTCGCGATGTCTATCCGGACAGCACGCCATCAGGCGATGAAGTGATAGTGACGTATCAGGGATATCCGCTGGGGCTGGCAAAAAAGGTCGGTTCAAGGCTGAAAAACAGCTATCCGCGCGAGCTGGTTCGGGACGGCCGTCTGTTTACCGGTAACGATCGCACAGCCTGAAAAAAAGCGCATTTTTTTACTGGCGATTTTGCTCTCCTTGTCTACGATCAAAAATGGGTGATCGCACTGGTCATACCAGATTTTGACAACCGACCCGGAGAGCACTATGACGAAAACCAGCGTGCGTATTGGCGCTTTTGAGATCGACGACGCAGAGCTGCGCGGCGAAGCACAAGGCGATCGAACGTTAAGTATTCCCTGCAAATCCGACCCGGATTTGTGCATGCAGCTCGATGCATGGGATGCAGACACCAGCGTCCCGGCAATACTTGATGGCGAACATTCTGTCCTTTACCGTGAGCATTACGATAGTAAAACCGATGCCTGGGTCATGCGTCTTGCCTGACCTAAAGAGAACCCGCCCGAAGGCGGGTTATTTATTACTGCAGCTGCGCCAGCGTAAAGTAACCGTCGAAAACAGCCCCCGTATCAATGTAGTGAAGATTATTAAAATCGTATCTTCTGTCGAGAGGCGTATGTCCAAACCAGAAATGATCCGCGCCGCTGATGCCCTCTCCTTTACCCACCATAAATCCCATCAGCCTGTCGCGGTTCCATAAGACGCGCTGGGCACTGACCGGTTTTTGCCATCGGTATTCCGCGGCCGGATAATCAGCATGGGCAATCACATTCAGACCGTTCGCACAGGTTATCTCGATGATATGCGGTAAATCGCGACAGGCATCGAGCAACGACAGGGCAAGCTGTTGCTGGTCGCGTTCAAGATGCGAAAACCATATTCCGCCATTCATCGTCCAGAGTGAAAAATCGTTATTATCCAGACTGTCGAGAGCCATTTGCTCATGGTTTCCCCGCACGGCACGAAACCATTTTTCATGAATTAACTGCAGGCATTTAACGCTATCAGGGCCACGATCGATCACATCCCCGACCGAAATAAGTAAATCCTCATACGGGTTAAAGTGACGGCGTTTAAGTTCATCCATAAGCCACTGGTAACAACCGTGTATATCGCTGACAACCCAGACGTGACGCCACATCCCACCTTCAATTCGCTGATACATAGAACCTCCTTTAAACAGTATAGCCGCCGCAGAAAAGGCGACAGACCGGCGCGGTCGTCACGAAGTGAAACAAACGGTAAACCAAACAGAAATAAAGATCCTCGCGCTATTAATCCCTTTTTATTGGCTCTTTAGAATAAGGGGATAAAAAAAGAGGGGTCTTCACGTGTCTAATACGCACCTGCATAACGATGTTTTCTATCCGCATCGCACAAACATTATTTCCGAGCTGGTGAACGGCAAACGCGTGCCGGGTCCAATCTGGCGTAAACGCGAATATCGCCTGAAGTTCCTTTTACGCTCGCTTCTGTTCTGGTCTTCTACCCATCGCATGCTGGAAGCCCTTTCGGGTCGCGACGATTTCGACAGGCTGCTGGCCTCTCAAATTACGTTGCCCAGCAAGACCCACCGACAGTATCTGATGCGCGGCCTGACGGCTAACGATCGCGCCGACGCCATCGTCAACCATTACTACTGGATTGATAGCCTGAAAGAGAGCGGTCTCGCTCAGGCCCTGAGCAGCCCGCAGGAGCAAACCGTTGTGCAGTTCCATGCCAAAGACGGTGTTACCTATACGGTCAATGCCTCCTCTGCGGGGAAAGCCGAGCGCGAAGGCGAAAGCACGCTGTGGCTTCGCGACAACGAGGATACGCTGCTGGCCAGCCTGACCTTTAGCGTCGCGCGCAGTAACGGTCAGCAAGTCATGGTCATCGGCGGGCTTCAGGGGCCCCGCCGCAGCGTATCGCGAGACGTCATTAAGCAGGCTACCCGCGCCTGTCACGGCCTGTTCCCTAAGCGCGTGTTAATGGAAGTTCTTTTTCAGCTGGCTGCACAGTCATCTGTCCGGGCGATTTTTGCCGTCAGCGATGAAGGGCACGTTTTCCGCGCGTTGCGATATCGCCTGAGCAAAGGCCGCCATTTCCACGCCAGCTACGATGAATTTTGGGCGTCTCTGGACGGTAAAAAACTTTCAAGCTTCTGCTGGCAACTGCCGCTGCAGATGGAGCGTAAATCCCTTGAAGAAATTGCCAGTAAAAAACGCGCCGAATACCGCCGTCGCTTTGAGCTGCTCGATGAAATAGAGGCATCCGTTAAGTCCCACTTTTAAGCCTGGCCGGCGTCTTCGCTCACTGCATAGCGGATGCATTCCGTTTAAAAAAGAATGATAAAGCAGTGCACTATTGCACAGGGCGAGGGCGCTCAGTTAGCATTGCGCGAAATGAAACCGGCGAATGCGTTGGGAAGAGCGCAATGTGGGCGCAAAAATGAGGGACTTCGGTAATGATCTATGACTGCTTCTTATATTACGATGAAGATATGCTTCTCGAAATCAGGCTAAACACGCTCGCGGACGTTGTCGATCGCTTTGTTATCGTTGAGTCAACGCATACCTTTACCGGTAAAAAGAGGCCGCTGCATTTTGACATTAATAAATACAGCCAGTTTAAAGATAAAATTATCTACGTTGTTCATGATAAAGAACCGATTACGAAAGCCGCTGAAGAATCACACCCTGCTCGGGAGGTGATTCCGGTTCTGCCAGAGGGGATGGTGGTGGATGCGTGGGCAAATGAAGCCGCGCAGAGGAATGCCATCATGCAGGGTTTGACGCATGCCAACGATAATGATTTGATTTTAGTTTCCGATGTCGATGAGATATTTTCACCACAGGTGGTGGCATCGATAAATCCCAAAAAGCTCTGCACCACTATTTATCAGAATTTCTATAATTATCAGTTCAACCTGCAGGTTTTTAATACTGACAACACGCCAAGAAAATGTAAATTACCGAGAGCCACACAATATAAAAATCTCGTTAGTTTCTTTGGCGGCGAACCTGAATCATTCAGGAATCTCAAACGCACCCGAAGCGTTAAAAACTGGTCCTGGCTAAAGTGGAACTGGTTCAAGATTAACAACAGCATTATTGACAATGGTGGCTGGCACTTCTCGTGGGTAATGACACCCGAGCGCATCTCAGAAAAAATGTCGACCATATCCCATACTGAATACGATCTTCCTGAGTTTAACAACCCGGAACACATCATGAAGGTCATTAAAAATGCGGAAGATATCTGGGGGCGCGACAGGACGTTAATCAAGCAAGAACTAACGGTTGAAAACTTCCCGGAGTACATTGTCCGCCACAAAGACAAATTCAGCGCGTTCATTATTTAGCTTAGGGATGCCCTTTTGCTCGCCAGAGGGCGTTTGCTCAGCGGTCGCTCGGCCACAAAATTTTAACAAAGATCCCAAAAAACCCTGGACGCACGCGGTCCTGAGTATGTTATGGTTTAGACAGGATATGGAATGTTCGAGAAAGTTTCGGGTGATTTAGAGTCAACACCGAACAATGCTTTGAAAAACATACAGATAAAAAGAGACCGAATACGATTCCTGTATTCGGTCCAGGGAAATGGCTCTTGGGAGAGAGCCGTGCGCTAAAAGTTGGCATTAATGCAGGCTAAGTCGCCTTGCCTTTTAAGAATAGATGACGACGCCAGGTTTTCCAGTCCACAGCAAAAGCGGTCGGAAAAAAAGCGCCAGAGCATCATTAAAAGTGAAAAACCGCAGTGCTTTCGCAAGCATCTGCGGTTTTTTATTGGAAACCCGAACGTTAGCAGAGCTTGTCGGCGCGCTCGATAAACGGCGCCAGACTCATTTTTTGTCCCGGATGCGCCGGGTCATCGATCTGAATAATGCTAATCGGCTGGCCGCTGCTCTTGCCGCTGGCTACCTGCTGCTCTGCGGTATCATTCAGCGGGTATTGCACCAGCGTGCTCGGGTTGATGGCATACAGCGCATGGTCTGGACGGCAGGTCAGCATTACCTCTTCGCGATTGAACGCCCATTTGTCCTTACCCACTTCAAAACGACTCACGGTGATGACCTGCGGTGCGGCAAGCGCGCTCCCCGTACAGGCCAGCAATAAGAGAGAAAATACTGTCTTTTTCATATGATATTTAACCTTGTCAGAAGGGTTCCCAGGTGGCGAACAGACTGACCGTTGCCAGCACCAGCGCTCCCAGCACCACTTCTGCCTGTGTCATCCTGATAAAAATCTGTTGTGCTCGCCCGCTCTCCGGACGAAACCGTGGCACCAGAAAATACCGATTTGCCAGCGCAATTACCACCATCAACGCCACCAGCGCACATTTGAACAACAAAAACCGCACGTAGCCAGCCTGCCAGGGAATATCGAGGCCCAGTATCATGAGCGCATTTATCACCCCGGAGAGCAGGACGCCCGCAACGGCGTAATGCCCCACGCGCGAGAAGCGCATCATGGTAAAGATGGCGGCATTCTGCCAGCGCCCTTTCGCCAGACGCATACAGAACAGCAGGGGCATTAATCCGCCAAGCCAGGTGGCGGCACATATCAGGTGAAAAGCATAATTAAGACGCTGCAGCGCCCCCGTCGGACCGTCGTTCATCGCCGCATGCCCTACCCCAGCCAGCAGGATAAGCTGTCCCATTGCGAGCAGCAGCAGCCGCGAACCTTTCAGCGGCGCAAGCCATGCCGCACCGACCGTCAGCGCAGCGAGGATTATTTGCCACAGCCAGACGCCGCCAAACCGGGTTCCCATCACGCTGAACCATACCTGTGGCGCAAACACATCTCCCCAGCCGTTGCCCATCAATCCGCCCTGCAGCACAAACATCAGGACCGCAGCCGCCAGGCTCACTAAGGCCGCCACTTTCTGCTGCGACAGAAAACGCCGGGACAGCAGACGGTGAAGAGACGAAGGCGCAAACCAGACGCTGTAAAGCGCATTGCCAAACACCAGCATCAGCGCCCCGAAATGGATAAAGCGTAGCCCGATATAACACAGCGTCAGCATGCTATTTCACGCTAAAGTGATAGCTGCCTTTGGTTTTATGGCCATCCACGGAAACCACATGCCAGTCCACCTGGTAAGTCCCTGATGCCAGCGTTTGTTCCAGCGGCACGGTAAGCTGAGCTTTGTTCTTTTCGTCGCGCGTAGCGGTTCCCGTTTTGATGACCTGCTTTTGCGCATCCGTTACCACCACACCGCTAAATCCAGGTTCGATACCTTCTGAAAAATTCAGCGTAAGTGCCTGCGGTGCGGTCACCACGCTGTCTGCTGCCGGGATCTGCTGTTTAAGATGTGCATGTGCCAGCACGGAAGGCGTCATCATTGTCGAGGCCACAAAAACCAGTGCGCAGACCGCGCGGGAAGCGGAGAAACCCATCCTATCATTCCTTTTTGTTATGTCTGTATGCTAAAGAATAACGCTGTATAATAAACGAGTCGAGGATCATCCTGCCTCCGCTTGTCATCGTCGTGCAATCGCGGTAACGTTGCCGCCGCATAAAAAGGAGAAGGTAATGAAGATCAATCTGGCCGCCCTTCCGCAGGACGAGATGGATAAAGTGAATGTCGATCTCGCTGCCGCTGGCGTCGCGTTCAAAGAGCGTTACAACATGCCCGTCGTGGCTGAAGTCGTGGAACGGGAACAGCCCGCCCATCTGCGCGACTGGTTTCGCGAAAGACTCATCGCCCACCGCCTCGCCTCGGTCAACCTCTCCCGTTTACCGTACGAGCCTAAAGTTAAATAAGCTTAACGAGTCGTTACATTTCCTTACGCGGAATCTGGCAGGATAAGAAAACCCTGATTATTTTAGGTGTATTCTTAAATCTCTGCGACTCAGTGTATAAGGAAGTCACGATGTCACATTGGAATATAGCGGCAGCCCAATATGGCGGGCTGCATCAGACTGTAGATGACCATGTTACGCACCACCTGCGCTTCATCGCCGAAGCAGCACGGCAGCGGTGCGATCTGCTGGTTTTCCCTGAACTCTCATTAACGGGCTCTGGCTCGCCGACGTTACCTCCCCCGCCCGATGACGCGCAGCTGGAGCCGCTGCTCAACGCGGCACATCAACACCAGATCACCGTTATTGCCGGGCTCCCCCTGGAACAGAATGGCCAGCGCCAGAAAGGCCTTGTGCTGTTTTCGCCCGCTCGCCATCGCATTTTGCGCTATCCGCAAGGGGGCGGTGCCAGCCTCGTGCCGGGGGATAAACACCTTACCATCCTTGATGCACATCCCGATTCGCCCAATCTCGATCCCCGGGCAACGCTTGTTACCAGCTGCCAGTCGGTGGGGGATAATCGCTGGCGGCAGTCCATCAGTAACCTGCAGCGCTTCGCGCATAAATATGCCATTGCGGTGCTGATGGCGAACGCCTGCGGCGGCAGCGCGCTCTGGGATGAAAAAGGCCAGCTGATCGTGCGCGCGGATAAGGGCGAGCTTCTGGTGACCGGCACGCTCGGCGGAGAGGGTTGGCAAGGCGATATCATTCCTTTAGGCTAGGCGTTTTAAGCTCAGGAGTTTTCAATGCTGCGCGTCATCGATACCGAAACTTGCGATCTTCAGGGCGGAATAGTGGAAGTGGCCTCTGTCGACGTGGTTGATGGTAAAATCGTCAACCCAATGAGCCATCTGGTGCGTCCCGATCGCCCCATCAGCCCTCAGGCGATGGCTATCCATCGCATTACCGAATCGATGGTGGCGGATAAGCCGTGGATCGAAGAGATCATTCCGCACTACTACGGTAGCCCGTGGTACGTCGCGCATAACGCCAGCTTTGACCGCCGGGTATTGCCTGAAATGCCGGGGGAATGGATTTGCACCATGAAGCTGGCGCGTCGTCTCTGGCCGGGGATTAAATACAGCAACATGGCGCTGTACAAGTCCCGCAAGCTCAGCGTTCGTACCCCTGAGGGGCTTCACCATCACCGCGCCCTGTATGACTGCTATATCACCGCCGCGTTGCTGATTGATATTATGAATATCTCTGGCTGGACGCCGGATGACATGGCGACGATCACAGGACGTCCCGCGCTGCTGACCACGTTTACCTTTGGTAAATATCGCGGGAAGCCAGTGTCCGAGGTGGCGGATAAAGACCCGGGCTATTTGCGCTGGCTGTATAACAACCTCGACAGAATGAGCCCGGAGCTGCGCTTAACGCTGAAACATTATCTGGGCGACGCTTAACGCTCCGCACGGCCTGGCAGCGTGTCCTGCGCCAGGCCTATTAAAAAGGCATATTCCAGAGCAACCCCTTCGTACGATTTAAATCGCCCCGATTTCCCCCCGTGTCCGGAATCCATGTCGGTACACAGCAGCAGCAGATTGTCATCGGTTTTCAGCTCACGCAGTTTTGCCACCCATTTTGCCGGCTCCCAGTATTGCACCTGAGAATCATGCAAACCGGTGGTGACCAGCATATGCGGGTAGGATTTCGCCTCCACGTTATCGTACGGGCTGTACTCTTTCATATAGCGGTAGTACATCTCATCCTGCGGATTCCCCCACTCCTCAAACTCCCCGGTAGTAAGGGGAATGGATTCATCGAGCATGGTCGTGACCACATCGACAAACGGAACCTGCGCGACAATCCCCTTAAAGCGGTCGGGACGCTGGTTGATCGCTGCCCCCATCAGCATACCGCCCGCGCTGCCCCCCATCCCAAAGCAGAGCTGCGGATCGCCGTAGCCCTGCTCAATCAGCGCATCGCAGACGTCGAGGTAGTCATTGAAGGTGTTTTTCTTCTTCAGGAATTTCCCGTCTTCATACCAGTGCTGGCCCAGCTCACCGCCGCCGCGAATATGGGCGATGGCGAAAACAAAACCGCGATCGAGCAGGCTTAACCGGCTGCTGCTGAAATCGGCGTCCATGCTTGAGCCATACGAGCCGTAGCCGTACACCAGAATCGGGTTTTTGCCTTTCTGGAAATGAGCCCGATGGTAAACAAGAGAGACCGGCACCTCCACGCCATCACGGGCAGTGACCCACAGGTGCTCGCTGCGGTAGTTTTCGGACTCAAACCCTTTTACCTCGGTCTGTTTAATCACCTGGCGCTGCCCGGTATCCATATCCAGCTCAAACAGGGTGTCCGGCGTGGTCATGGAGGAGTAGCCGTAGCGCAACCGCGACGATTCGGGTTCAGGGTTGAACCCAATCCACGTCACGTAGGCCGGGTCATCGAACGCAATCCCCACCACTTCCCGGGTTTTTCGGTTGATTTGTCGGATACTGGTCAGCCCGCGCTGACGCTCTTCCACCACCAGCCAGTCGGTAAAGAGGGTGAACCCTTCCAGCATCACCTGATCCCGCGCGGGGATAAGCACCTCCCACTTGCGCTCATCGCGCACTTTGGTTTTATAGAGACCAAAGTTTTTGCCCTCGCGATTGGAGCGCAAATAAAAGCTGTGCTGGAAGTGGTCCAGGCTGTACTCGTGATCCTTGCGGCGCGGCAGGAAACAGAGCGGCTGGGCGTCCGGCAGTTCGGCATCCAGCAGCAGGACTTCCGACGTCGTCGCGCTGGCAAGGAAGATAATCACATAGTGGCGTGAGGAGGTTTTATGCAGGCTGACATAGAAGGTTTCGTCTTTCTCTTCATAAACCAGCTCGTCGTCAGCGGAGTCCGTTCCCACGGTATGTCGCCACACCTGGTAAGGCAGCAGCGTCGACGCGTGTTTTTTGACGTAGTAAACCGTCTCGGAATCATTTGCCCAGACAAAATCCGGGGAGACGTTTTCCAGCATTTCCGGATACCAGTTGCCGGTCTCCAGATTGCGAAACCGCAGGCCGTACTGGCGGCGGGAGAGATAATCCTCCGCCAGCGCCATCACCGCGTTGTCAGGGGAAATGGACATGCCGCCCAGGGTATAAAACTCGCTGTGGGCGGCGCGCTGGTTGGCATCCAGCAGAATATCCCACTCATCCCATTCGGCGCTTAACACCGACTGACGCTGGTAGATGGGATACTCATTGCCGGGCTCGTAAATATGGCGATAGCGATAGCCGTTTTTGGTCCAGGGCGCGGAGATATCGCGCTGGGGAATACGCTGCACCATTTCATTCAGGAGCTGGTCCTGAAGCGTCTGCTGGCTGGACATGACCTTGCGGCCATAGTCGTTTTCCTCGTGCAGGTAGTCGAGTACCTCTGGCCGGGAGCGCGAATCGTCCCTCAGCCAGTAATAGTTGTCTATACGCGTATCGCCATGCGTGGTGATCGCATAAGGAGTACGTCGGGCTTTCGGTGGCATGTCATCATTCTTTTAAGTTTTACACCCTATAAGGTTGGCAAAACCCACGCATGATGCAAGCGAAACAGCGTCGCGACGGCGACGACTATCCCTGTAACGCCTGTTTTTGCTCCCGGATATCCCGCTCAATGCCCTCGCGCACGTCCTGAGGGATCTTTAACGCATCGCCCAGGGCGTTAAGGTAGCTCCGCTCCATAAAATGATCGATATCGATGGCGGCACAGCTGAGGAAATAGAGCTCCAGCGCCTCTTCCTCATTTTTCACACTTTGGGCAAGACGCTGCGGCTCGAGCGGCTGTTCAATCGCCTGCGCCACCAGCACTCTTCCCTTCTCTTCAACGCCGGCCTCGCGCAGCTGCTGCTCGATCGCCGATCGTTCCTTATCGTCAATATGCCCGTCGCTTTTCGCGGCAAAAACCAGCGCAAGAATGAGCCGTTCGGTACGCAGATCCAGCGGCGAGGTGTGCTCGCCGTAATGCGGTTCATCGCTGTGCGCGGTCCGTATTCTGTCCTTGTATTTATTCCACAGCACGGTGCCCGCGATGGCGCCGCCGCCGGCCAGCAGCGCGCCTGTACCATACTTTGCCAGCAGCTTGCGTGAGGATTTATTCGCGACCAGCAGGCCTGCCAGCCCGCCGAGCGCCCCGGGTACCAGCAGTTTGCTGAGGTCCCGCTCGCCAGACGATGTTTTCTGCCCTAACAGGGATTGCAATTGATTTAACCAGCCAGACATGGTTTCCCTCACTTAACGGTGAACATGTTTCACAGCGTAAGCGAGCAGGCGTCAGGAAATGTCTGGTCGGGCTAAAGATGCGCAAATTTCTGTCCCCTCGTTTAGCCGTGCACGAGACAGACGCAAACGTTTTCGTTTATACTGCGCGCAACTTTTTCAGGGGGATTGTTATGATTCGTTTAGGAACTGCGCTGCGACCTGCGGCGACGCGAGTGATGCTGTTGGGATCGGGCGAGCTGGGGAAAGAGGTCGCCATTGAGTGCCAGCGTTTAGGTGTGGAAGTCATTGCCGTAGACCGTTACGCCGACGCACCCGCCATGCACGTCGCCCATCGTTCTTATGTGATTAACATGCTGGATGGCGATGCCCTTCGCGAGCTGATTACGCGCGAAAAACCCGATTTTGTCGTGCCGGAAATTGAGGCCATCGCCACCGATACGCTGATCGCCCTGGAGCAGGAAGGCCAGCGCGTGGTGCCCTGTGCGAAAGCCGCAAAGCTGACCATGAACCGCGAAGGCATTCGTCGCCTGGCGGCGGAAGAGCTGGGATTGCCCACCTCGAGCTACCGTTTTGCTGGCGATAAGGCCGCGTTTCTGCAGGCCGTCGAGGAAATTGGCTACCCGTGCATCGTTAAGCCGGTGATGAGTTCCTCCGGAAAAGGACAGAGCTTTATCCGCGACAGCGGCACCCTGGATAACGCGTGGGATTATGCCCAGCAGGGTGGCCGTGCCGGAGCCGGTCGCGTAATCGTCGAAGGCGTCGTGAAGTTTGATTTCGAAATCACCCTGCTGACCGTCAGCGCCGTTGACGGCGTCCATTTCTGCGACCCGATTGGTCACCGTCAGGAAGATGGCGATTACCGCGAATCCTGGCAGCCGCAGCAGATGAGCGCCCTGGCGCTGGAGCGTGCTCAGGAGATCGCCCGTAAAACCGTCCTGGCGCTGGGCGGCTATGGCCTGTTCGGCGTGGAGCTGTTTGTGTGCGGTGATGAGGTGATTTTCAGCGAAGTCTCCCCTCGCCCGCATGACACCGGCATGGTCACGCTGATTTCGCAGGATCTCTCCGAGTTCGCCCTGCACGTGCGCGCCTTCCTCGGCCTGCCCGTCGGCGGTGTTCGTCAGTATGGCCCTGCCGCCTCGGCGGTGATCCTGCCGCAGTTAACCAGCCAGAACGTCACGTTTGATAACGTCGACGGGGCGGTGGGCGCAGGATTGCAGGTACGCCTGTTCGGCAAGCCGGAGATCGACGGAACTCGCCGTCTTGGCGTGGCATTAGCCACCGGGGATAACGTTGACGACGCCGTGGCGAGAGCGAAAGCGGCCGCTGCGAGCGTCAAGGTTGCAGGATAAAAAAACGGGCCGTAAGGCCCGTTTTTCATGCGGCGAGTGGCTTACTGCTTCGCACCTTCAACCGCTTCACGAGCCAGTTTGGTGATGCGATCCCAGTCGCCCGCTTCCAGCGCATCCGCCGGAACCAGCCATGAACCGCCGATGCACAGCACGCTTTTCAGCGCCAGGTAGTCACGGTAGTTGGCAGGAGAGATACCGCCCGTCGGGCAGAAGCGTACCTGAGAGAAGGGACCCGCAATCGCCTGCAGCGCTTTGGTGCCGCCGTTCGCTTCAGCCGGGAAGAATTTAAACTCTTTCAGACCGTAGTCCATGCCCAGCATCAGTTCAGAGACGGTGCTGATGCCCGGGATCAGAGGAATGGTACCTTCGGTGGCGGCTTTCAGCAGCGGCTCGGTCAGGCCAGGGCTGATGGCGAACTGCGCGCCTGCTTCGGTCACTTCCGCCAGCTGCTGCGCGTTGAGAACGGTACCCGCACCGATGATGGCGTCAGGCACTTCTTTCGCGATAGCGCGGATAGCATCCATCGCGCAGGCGGTGCGCAGGGTCACTTCCAGAACGCGAACGCCACCCGCAACCAGCGCTTTCGCCATCGGTACAGCGTGCTCCAGCTTGTTTACCACGATAACCGGCACGACAGGGCCAGTGGTCAGGATTGCTTCTGCACTTGTTTTCCAGTTTTTCATCAGAGTTTTCTCTCGCCAGATCGTTAAAATCAAGTCGTCTTAAAACGTAATACAGGTTGCGCCCTGCTCCGCACCGGAGAGTTTCTCACGCAGCGCGCTGAACATTTCGCGTCCGGTCCCCACGCGCGATGCGCTCAGGTCAGGAATATGGGGCTGACGTGCCGCCAGCTCGGCTTCATCCACCAGCAGGATTAACTCGCCCGTCTGGCCGTTCACGCGGATCATGTCACCGTCGCGTACTTTCGCCAGCAGACCGCCGTCGTAGGCTTCCGGCGTCACGTGGATGGCTGAAGGCACTTTACCGGATGCCCCGGAGAGGCGTCCATCGGTGACTAGCGCAATTTTGAAACGGCGGTCCAATAATACACCAAGTGGTGGCATAAGTTTATGTAATTCTGGCATCCCGTTGGCTTTAGGCCCCTGGTGACGCACCACCACCACGCAGTCTTTATCGAGCAGACCGGCGTCAAAGGCGGGTAACACGTCATGCTGGCTTTCAAATACCACCGCCGGCGCTTCGATAACCTGGTTCTCTTCCGGTACGGCAGAGGTCTTCATTACCGCACGACCGAGGTTGCCGCTCAGCACTTTGGTGCCGCCGTGAGGAGAGAACGGTTTGTCGATAGTGGCAATCACCTGCGCATCAAGAGACGCGCTCGCCCCTTCACGCCAGTCCAGCTCGCCGTTGTTCAGCCACGGCTCCTGGGTGTAGCGCTGAAGGCCAAAGCCCGCCACGGTATTCACGTCTTCATGCAGCAGCCCGCCTTTCAGCAGCTCGCGCATCAGCAGCGGTACACCGCCTGCGGCCTGGAAGTGGTTAATATCCGCCGGACCGTTCGGGTACAGCCGTGCCATCAGCGGCACCACGGAAGAGATCTCGGAGAAGTCATCCCAGTTAATCAGAATGCCCGCCGCACGCGCCATGGCCACCAGGTGCATGGTGTGGTTGGTTGAGCCCCCGGTTGCCAGCAGCGCAACAATCCCGTTGACGATGACTTTTTCGTCAACCATTTTGCCCATCGGCATCCATTCGTTGCCGTTGCCGGTCAGACGCGTGACCTGACGGGCCGCGGCCTCGGTCAGCGCCTTGCGCAGCGGCGCATCCGGCTGGATAAAGGACGAGCCCGGAAGCTGCATCCCCATAAATTCCACGACCATCTGGTTAGTGTTAGCCGTACCGTAGAACGTACAGGTCCCCGGCGCATGATAGGACGCGGCTTCCGCCTCCAGCAGCGCCTGACGGTCTGCTTTCCCTTCCGCGTACAGCTGGCGGATACGCACTTTTTCTTTGTTCGGCAGACCGCTCGCCATTGGGCCGGACGGGACGAAGATCGCAGGCAGATGCCCAAACGACAGCGCCGCCATCACCAGGCCCGGGACAATCTTGTCGCACACGCCGAGGTACAGCGCGCCATCAAACATGTTGTGTGACAGGCCCACCGCGGCAGACATCGCAATCACTTCGCGGCTCAGCAGGGACAGCTCCATGCCGTCCTGCCCCTGCGTCACGCCGTCGCACATGGCAGGTACACCGCCCGCCACCTGGCCCACCGCATTTACGCTGTGCAGCGCGTTGCGGATGATAGTGGGATAGACCTCATACGGCTGGTGCGCGGAAAGCATATCGTTATAGGAGGTAATGATGGCGATATTGTTACGCAACATGCTTTTCAGCGACGCTTTATCATCAGGCTGGCAGGCGGCGAAGCCGTGCGCCAGGTTCCCGCAGGCCAGCTGTGATCGGTGGACGGTGCTGCTCTTTGCCTGTTCAATCCGGGCGAGGTAGGCCGAACGGGTCTCTTTCGAGCGCTCGATAATGCGCTGTGTTACGCGTAACAATGTCGGATTCATAAAAGCTCCTCTAAATTATCTGTCCGGCTCGGGAGTTTACAAAGTCGCTGGCAGTTGTTAACAACGCTGAAACGCTTGCTGTCCGGAGCTCAGGGGCAAAATCACTTCCGGCAGTGTAATAAAAAAAGCTCCGCGGGTGAATCCACGCGGAGCTTAAAAGTTGAAAATTGTGCCACTAGCTGTGTTAGATCATGTTACCGGTAAAATAACACTTTCGAGCTAGAGGATTATCTTACTCAAACTCGTTCCAGGAGCGGCCATCGCGGGTGATCATTGCCACCGACGCGACAGGTCCCCAGGTACCCGCCTGATACGGTTTTGGCGCATCCTGATCGGCAGCCCAGGCTTCGGTGATGGAGTCGACCCATTTCCACGCCTCTTCCACTTCGTCGCGACGCACGAACAGCGCCTGGATACCGCGCATGGTTTCCAGCAGCAGACGCTCGTAAGCATCGGCCAGGTGCGTCTGATTAAAGGTTTCGGAGTAGCTCAGATCCAGCTTGGTGGTCTGCAGGTTGTGTTTATGATCCAGCCCCGGCACTTTGTTCAGGATCTGGATATCCACCCCTTCGTCCGGCTGCAGACGAATAGTCAGTTTGTTCTGCGGCAGTTCCTGCCAGGACTCTTTGAACAGGTTCAGTTCCGGGTTTTTGAAGTAAACCACCACTTCGGAACATTTGGCCGGCAGACGTTTACCGGTGCGCAGGTAGAACGGAACGCCCGCCCAGCGCCAATCGTCGATATCCACGCGGATCGCCACGAACGTCTCGGTGTTGCTGGACTTGTTAGCGCCCTCTTCTTCCAGGTAGCCCGGCACTTTTTTGCCTTGCGCAAACCCGGCGGTGTACTGGCCGCGGACGGTCTTCTCACGCACGTTGGAGCGATCGATGCGGCGCAGTGACTTCAGCACTTTAACTTTTGCGTCACGGATGCTGTCAGCCGTCAGGTCAGACGGTGGAGACATGGCAATCATGCACAGAATTTGCAGCAGGTGGTTCTGGATCATGTCGCGCATCTGACCGGCCTGGTCAAAGTAACCCCAGCGACCTTCAATCCCCACCTCTTCCGCCACGGTGATTTCCACGTGGTCGATAGTGCGGTTGTCCCAGTTATTCACAAACAGGGAGTTAGCGAAACGCAGCGCCAGCAGGTTCAGTACCGTCTCTTTACCGAGATAGTGGTCGATACGGTAGACCTGGCACTCTTCAAAGAACTCGCCCACCTGGTCGTTGATTTCACGCGAGGTTGCCAGCGACGTACCCAGCGGCTTTTCCATCACGACGCGAGCCGGTTTGGCGTTCAGTTTGGCTTCGCCCAGACCTTTGCAGATGGCGCCGAAGGTGCTTGGCGGCATGGCGAAATAGTTAATGGTGACACGGTTTTTCTGATCCAGCATCGCGCCTAAGCGGGTAAACGCGCTGACGTCATTAACGTCCAGGTTGCAGAAATCGAGGCGTCCACTCAGGGTATCCCACAAACTTTCATCAATTTTTTCCTTCATGAAAGTTTCGAGCGCCTCGCGGACGACTTTGGTATAAGCGTCCTTATCCCAGTCTGCGCGCCCGACACCCAGGATAC
Organism: Enterobacter sp. Y17; assembly: GCF_019730495.1. Taxonomy (NCBI): domain Bacteria; kingdom Pseudomonadati; phylum Pseudomonadota; class Gammaproteobacteria; order Enterobacterales; family Enterobacteriaceae; genus Enterobacter; species Enterobacter sp. Y17. Next base: position 691,765 of record NZ_JAASKP010000001.1, on the reverse strand, counting down.
GGGTATCCGGATGAATTTGGCCCGCTTTCTCCAGTTGATACAGGGAAGGCAGCAATTTTCGGCGTGCAAGATCGCCTTTCGCGCCGAAAATGACCAGGTCACATGCCTGGGCTGTTTGCGTTACCGCCATGTCATTCTCCTCAGTTGGATCACCTGGTACTTCTGCCAGGTATCGTTGTAATTTTATTACAATGCACTGTACTGCTTTTACGTCATTCCCGAAACCATTAGCGCTTATCGTCGCGTGCGATAACGCGATTTTTCCCCCTTTGGAAGATTACGACGGCGCAATGACGCAACAACCGTCGTTTCTTTGCGCAACGGGGTCACAGCAAAACCCGACACCGATCAAGTAATGAAAAAAAACAACAACATTATCTTGTCGATTGTTACCCTTAATGGAAGCCACAAGGGTAATATCGGTTAAATCGAATCACGATTTCATCAATTTATGAAATCGTTTACACCCATGAGCGTCCTGTTAACATGAACATGCTGGAAAAAATCCAGTTTCAACTGGAACACCTTAGCAAATCCGAGCGAAAAGTGGCCGAGGTCATTCTCGCCTCCCCCGCTCAGGCGATTCATTCAAGCATCGCCGCTCTGGCACAGGAAGCGGGTGTTAGCGAACCGACGGTCAATCGCTTTTGCCGCAGCCTCGAAACGCGCGGCTTTCCTGATTTTAAACTGCATCTGGCACAAAGTCTGGCTAACGGCACCCCATATGTTAATCGTAATGTGGATGAAGACGACAGCGTTGATGCCTATACCGCGAAAATTTTTGAATCGGCTATGGCTTCGCTTGACCACGTCCGCCAGTCTCTGGACATGAGTTCCGTGAATCGCGCGGTGGATTTGCTCACCCAGGCCAAGCGGATTGCGTTCTTTGGTCTCGGGTCGTCTGCCGCAGTGGCGCATGACGCCATGAACAAATTTTTCCGCTTTAACGTCCCGGTGATTTATTCCGATGACATTGTGCTGCAACGCATGAGCTGTATGAATTGCAGTGAAGATGACGTCGTGGTACTGATTTCGCACACCGGCCGCACCAAGAGTCAGGTAGAGCTGGCGCAGCTGGCCCGTGAAAACGATGCCATGGTGATTGCCCTCACCACGGCAGGCACGCCGCTGGCGCGTGAGGCGACGCTGGCGATCACCCTCGACGTGCCGGAAGACACCGACATTTATATGCCGATGGTTTCCCGACTGGCGCAGCTCACCGTTATTGACGTGCTGGCAACCGGTTTTACCTTACGTCGGGGCGCAAAATTCCGGGATAACTTGAAGCGGGTCAAGGAAGCGCTGAAGGAATCGCGTTTTGATAAAGAATTGCTTATAAAGAGCGATGTTCCCTGATAGTTGATAACGAAGACGTAACCAATAATTACGATGTAACGATTTACGGCATTCGGTCCCCTCTCCGCTGCCTTGCAGCAGATGAAGGCCGATTCAATGTTCACGCAACACCAAAGTTGTTTCAGTCAACGGAGTATTACATGTCCAGAAGGCTTCGCAGAACCAAGATCGTAACCACCTTAGGCCCGGCCACCGATCGCGATAATAATCTTGAGAAAATTATCGCCGCCGGCGCCAACGTGGTGCGTATGAACTTCTCTCACGGTACGCCAGAAGACCATAAATTACGTGCCGATAAGGTGCGTGAAATCGCAGCCAAACTGGGCCGCCACGTTGCTATCCTCGGCGATTTGCAGGGTCCAAAAATTCGTGTATCGACCTTTAAAGAGGGTAAAGTATTCCTCAATATCGGCGACAAATTCCTGCTTGATGCCAACCTGGGCAAAGGCGAAGGCGATAAAGAGAAAGTCGGTATCGACTATAAAGGCCTGCCGGCTGACGTGGTGCCGGGCGATATCCTGCTGCTCGACGACGGTCGCGTACAGCTGAAGGTGCTGGAAGTTCAGGGCATGAAAGTGTTCACCGAAGTCACCGTCGGCGGCCCGCTCTCCAACAATAAAGGCATCAACAAACTGGGCGGCGGCCTCTCTGCAGAAGCGCTTACCGATAAAGACAAAGCGGACATCGTGACGGCTGCGCTGATCGGCGTTGACTACCTGGCGGTCTCCTTCCCGCGCTGCGGCGAAGATCTGAACTATGCGCGTCGCCTGGCACGTGATGCAGGCTGCGATGCTAAAATCGTCGCGAAAGTTGAACGCGCGGAAGCCGTTTGCGATCAGGATGCCATGGACGATGTGATCCTCGCCTCTGACGTGGTAATGGTTGCGCGTGGTGACCTGGGCGTGGAAATTGGCGACCCTGAGCTGGTAGGGATCCAGAAAGCGCTGATTCGTCGCGCACGTCAGCTGAACCGCGCGGTGATCACCGCCACTCAGATGATGGAATCGATGATCACCAACCCAATGCCAACCCGCGCAGAAGTCATGGACGTGGCTAACGCCGTGCTGGACGGTACCGATGCGGTGATGCTCTCTGCGGAAACCGCTGCGGGCCAGTATCCGGCAGAAACCGTGGCCGCCATGGCGCGCGTCTGCCTGGGCGCTGAAAAGATCCCAAGCATCAACGTTTCTAAACACCGTCTGGACGTGCAGTTTGACAACGTGGAAGAAGCGATTGCGATGTCTGCGATGTATGCGGCAAACCATCTGAAGGGCGTTACCGCGATCATCACCATGACCGAATCTGGCCGCACCGCGCTGATGACCTCTCGTATCAGCTCTGGTCTGCCGATCTTCGCCATGTCCCGTCACGAACGTACCCTGAACCTGACGGCGCTGTACCGCGGCGTGACGCCAGTTCACTTCGACAGCACCAATGACGGCGTAGCTGCGGCGCACGATGCCGTAAACCTGCTGCGCGACAAAGGCTATCTGGTGTCCGGTGATATCGTCATTGTGACCCAGGGCGACGTGATGAGCACCATCGGCTCAACCAACACCACGCGCGTTATGACCGTCGAGTAATAATGTCTGTGTTAAAAAGCCCTCTCCAGATGGAGAGGGCTTTTATTATTTCCGCGGATAAAGCTCTTTGCGTTTATAGGGCTCAGTTTCACCCGGCTTACGCGTTTTAAGCAGCTTCAGGATCCACGTGTACTGTTCGGCATGCGGCCCCACCAGGATTTCCACCTCTTCGTTCATTCGACGCGCAATGGTGTGGTCGTCCGCGGTCAGCAGATCATCCATCGGCGGACGGACCTCAATATTCAGGCGATGCGTTTTGCCGTCATAGACCGGGAACAGCGGGATCACGCGGGCACGACAGACTTTCATCAGGCGACCAATCGCGGGGAGCGTCGCTTTATAGGTCGCAAAGAAATCGACAAACTCGCTGTGCTCTGGGCCGTGGTCCTGATCCGGCAGATAGTAGCCCCAGTACCCCTGACGCACCGACTGAATGAAGGGCTTAATGCCATCGTTACGCGCATGCAAACGTCCGCCAAAACGACGACGCACCGTATTCCAGACAAAATCGTAGATTTTATTTCCCTGGTTATGGAACATCGCCGCCATTTTCTGGCCCTGAGACGCCATCAGCATCGCCGGAATATCAACGCCCCAGCCGTGGGGGACGAGGAAAATGACTTTCTCGTCATTGCGGCGCATCTCCTCGATGATGTCCAGCCCTTTCCAGTCAACGCGATCGACGATTTTATCCGGCCCTTTCAGCGCCAGTTCAGCCATCATCGCCATTGCCTGCGGGGCGGTGGTGTACATTTCATCAATGATTGCCTCGCGCTCGGCGTCGCTTTTCTCAGGAAAACAGTAATAAAGGTTGATCTGCGCGCGACGGCGGGCGCTCTTGCCTAAACGCCCGGCCAGACGGCCAATTTTCCCCAGAACGGGATCGCGTATAGAGGCAGGCAGCATCGCCATCCCCGCAAAGGCGTAAACACCAAGCCAGGCGCCCCAGTTGCGCGGATGGCGGAAGGATTTTTCAAACTCAGGAATGTATTCAATATTGTTTTTTTTGGTTTCCATGCTGGATCCAGGGTCTGATGACGCAAAATTTTATTCAGATAGTGTAGCGAGGCAGTCGTCCACGCACAAAAGAAAAAGCCGGCGTCAGTGTGCGCCGGCTTTTTTAACAAAAACAGAGGGCTTAGTTTAAGCTCAGCTGCGGCATCACCTCTTTCACCTGCGCCAGATAATCAGTACGATCTTTACCTGTCAGGCCTTCGGTGCGCGGCAGTTTCGCCGTCAGCGGGTTCACGGCCTGCTGGTTGATCCACACTTCATAGTGCAGGTGCGGGCCGGTAGAGCGTCCGGTATTGCCGGAGATCGCGATACGGTCACCACGCTTCACCTTCTGGCCCGGCTTCACCAGCAGCTTACGCAGGTGCATATAGCGGGTCGTATAAGTGCGGCCATGACGTACCGCGACATAATATCCGGCGGCACCGCTACGCTTGGCCACCACCACTTCGCCATCTCCCACCGCCAGTACCGGCGTGCCCTGCGGCATGGCAAAGTCAACGCCACGGTGCGGCGCGACGCGCCCGGTTACCGGGTTCAGACGACGCGGGTTAAAGTTAGAGGAGACGCGGAACTGTTTTGCCGTCGGGAAGCGCAGGAAACCTTTTGCAAGGCCCGTACCGCTGCGGTCATAGAACTTACCGTCTTCGGCACGAATTGCGTAGTAATCTTTGCCTTCGGAGCGCAGACGTACGCCCAACAGCTGGCTTTGCTCGCGCTTGCCGTCCAGCATTTCGCGGGACATCAGGACGGAGAACTCATCGCCCTTCTTCAGCTTGCGAAAATCCATCTGCCACTGCATGGCTTTGATCACCGAGCTGATTTCAGCGCTGGTCAGGCCTGCATCTCGCGCGCTGGAGACAAAGCTCGCGCCCACGGTACCTTTCAGAACGCTGTTAACCCAGTCGCCCTTCTGCATTTCGCTGGTCATTTTGAAACCGTTTGCAGTGCGATCGTAGGTGCGGGTTTCGCGGCGGGACATTTCCCAGGTCAGACGCTGGAGATCGCCATCCGCCGTTAATGTCCAGGAGAGCTGCTGTCCGATTTTCAGGTTACGAAGATCTTTATCCGCAGCCGCCAGCTGGCTGATATTGCCCATGTCTATGCCGTACTGGTTCAGCACGCTACTCAGCGTATCCCCGGTAGAGACAACATATTCGTGGATACCCGCCTCGTTCTCGGTTTTATCGTCCAGCTCATCCTGCGGGATAGCTTCATCTTCCTGAGCCGCCTGGTCGATAGGCTCACTGGCTTCAGGCAGCAAAGAACGGATTTCGCTCTTTTCAAGCTCAATGGTTTTAATGATAGGGGCAGAACTCGGGTGGTAAACATAGGGCCGCCAGACGGCGACCGCTAAGGTGAGAACTGTAAGCGACCCCAGCATAACGCGGTGGGGTCGTGGCAGATTGTTAAATGCCAGGGCGACAGAGCGGGCTATCTGTTGCACGTATTCACTTCCTCGTTAATCTCCTTTCAGGCAGCTCGCATACTGGTTCGCCAGTTGGCTGAGGAACTGCGAATAGCTCGCTTTGCTCAACTGGATATTCGTACCTAGCGGGTCAAGGGTTCCCATGCGCACGGATGTTCCCCTGGCCACGGCTTCTACGACCGCTGGCCTGAACTGTGGCTCAGCAAAAACGCATGTCGCTTTTTGCTCAACCAACTGTGTTCTGATTTCATGTAAACGCTGCGCACCAGGCTGAATTTCAGGGTTGACGGTGAAGTGGCCCAGTGGGGTCAAACCGTAGTGTTTTTCGTAATAGCCGTAGGCGTCATGAAAAACGAAATACCCTTTACCTTTCAACGGTGCGAGCTCATTACCAACCTGCTTATCGGTTGCGGCTAATTGTGCCTCAAAATCCTTCAGGTTGGCGTCTAGTTTGGCTCGACTTTGCGGCATAAGTTCCACTAATTTGTCGTGGATTGCAACCGCTGAAAGCCCCGCTATCTCTGGGGATAACCAAAGATGCATGTTGTACTCGCCGTGATGGTGATCTCCATCACCTTTTTCGCCGTCTGCGGCATGATGGTCATGTTCGTCGCCGTCGTCATCCGCCCCTTTCATGAGCAACGGTTTCACGCCGGAGAGTTCGGCAATCGCGACCTGTTTTTCGCCAGCAACCTGTTTTGCTGACTTTTGCATAAACGCTTCCATTTCAGGACCAATCCAGACGACTAAGTCCGCGTTTTGTAAGCGTTTTACATCTGACGGGCGCAGGGAATAGTCATGCTCAGATGCACCATCAGGGAGCAGAACCTGGGTTTCCGTTACCCCGTCGGCAATGGCCGACGCGATGAATCCGAGTGGTTTAAGCGAAGCGACAACCGCAGCGTTAACATCTTGTGCGGTTGTACCCCAAAGGGCAGCGGATAATGCTGCGAAAAGAAGCGTATTTTTATGTAACATAATGCGACTAATCATCGTAGTGAATGCGTGGAATGTGATATTATAACATTCGTTGACTTCTTCAAGCTTAAAATGACATGACGACATTGGTTTCTCTTGAAAATATTTCGGTCTCATTCGGGCAGCGCCGCGTCCTCTCTGACGTGTCGCTCGATCTGAAGCCCGGCAAAATTCTGACGCTGCTCGGCCCCAATGGCGCAGGCAAATCCACCCTGGTGCGCGTGGTGCTGGGTCTGGTCGCACCCGATGAAGGCGTGATTAAGCGCGAGGAAAAATTGCGTATTGGTTATGTGCCGCAAAAACTTCATCTCGACGCCACGCTGCCGCTGACGGTCAGCCGTTTCCTGCGTCTGCGCCCCGGCACCCGTAAAGCCGATATTCTCCCGGCGCTGAAACGCGTGCAGGCGGGCCATCTTGTCGATGCGCCGCTGCAAAAACTGTCCGGCGGTGAAACTCAGCGTGTTTTACTTGCCCGCGCGCTGCTGAGCAGCCCGCAGCTGCTGGTACTGGATGAACCAACTCAGGGTGTGGATGTGAATGGTCAGGTTGCGCTTTATGATTTGATCGACCAGCTCCGTCGGGAACTTGATTGCGCCGTGCTGATGGTGTCTCACGACCTGCATCTGGTAATGGCAAAAACCGACGAAGTGCTGTGTCTCAACCACCATATCTGCTGTTCCGGTACGCCTGAAGTGGTGTCAATGCACCCGGAGTTTATCTCCATGTTCGGCCCCCGCGGCGCTGAACAGCTGGGTATTTACCGTCATCATCATAATCATCGCCATGATTTACAGGGACGAATCGTACTGCGTCGGGGAAATGGACACTCATGATTGAACTGTTACTGCCCGGCTGGCTGGCCGGGATTATGCTTGCCTGCGCCGCGGGTCCGCTCGGCTCGTTTGTTGTCTGGCGCAGAATGTCCTATTTTGGCGATACCCTGGCGCATGCGTCCCTGCTGGGCGTAGCCTTTGGTCTGCTGCTGGATGTAAACCCCTTCTACGCGGTGATTGTGGTCACGCTGCTGCTGGCCGCCGGTCTGGTCTGGCTGGAAAAGCGCCCTCACCTCGCCATTGATACGCTGCTTGGCATTATGGCGCACAGTGCCCTGTCTCTGGGCCTGGTGGTGGTCAGCCTGATGTCGAACATCCGCGTGGATCTGATGGCCTACCTCTTCGGCGACCTTCTGGCCGTAACGCCGGAAGATCTCATCGCTATCGCCGTTGGCGTGGTGGTGGTGCTCGCTATTCTGCTCTGGCAGTGGCGGAATTTACTGGCCATGACCGTCAGTCCGGATCTGGCATTTGTCGACGGCGTGAAGCTGCAGCGCGTAAAACTGCTGCTGATGCTGGTGACGGCGTTAACGATTGGTGTCGCAATGAAGTTTGTCGGCGCGCTGATTATTACGTCGCTGCTGATCATCCCTGCCGCCACGGCGCGTCGTTTTGCCCGTACGCCGGAGCAGATGGCCGGCGTAGCCGTGATTATCGGAATGATTGCGGTAACGGGGGGATTAACCTTCTCGGCGTTCTATGACACGCCAGCGGGGCCGTCAGTGGTGCTCAGTGCGGCGGTGCTGTTTATCTTCAGTATGATGAAAAAGACCGCGAACTAACATGGAGGGCGCTGAGGCCCTCACCCTGCCCCTCTCCCTCAGGGAGAGGGAACACAACATTACGGCATTGCCGGTGGCGTAATGCCGAAATGATTCCACGCCCGCACCGTTGCCATACGTCCACGCGGGGTGCGTTGCAGGAAGCCCTGCTGGATCAGATACGGCTCCAGCACATCTTCAATCGTCTCACGCTCTTCCCCAATAGCCGCAGCCAGGTTATCCAGCCCGACAGGGCCGCCAAAGAACTTGTCCAGCACCGCCAGCAGCAGTTTACGGTCCATATAGTCAAAGCCTTCGGCATCGACGTTAAGCATATCCAGCGCCTGAGCGGCGATCTCCGCGGAAATCGAGCCATCGTGCTTCACCTCGGCAAAGTCACGCACGCGGCGCAGCAGGCGGTTGGCGATACGCGGCGTACCGCGGGAACGCTTCGCCACTTCAAACGCGCCCTCTTCGCTCATTTCGAGCCCCATATAGCGGGCGCTACGGCCAACGATGTGCTGGAGATCCGCCACCTGGTAAAACTCGAGACGCTGCACTATGCCGAAACGGTCGCGCAGCGGAGAGGTCAACGACCCGGCGCGGGTGGTGGCGCCAATCAGGGTAAACGGCGGCAGATCGATTTTGATGGAGCGCGCGGCCGGGCCTTCACCGATCATGATATCCAGCTGGTAATCTTCCATCGCCGGATAGAGCACTTCCTCGACCACCGGCGACAGGCGGTGGATCTCATCGATAAACAGCACGTCATGCGGTTCGAGGTTGGTCAACATCGCCGCGAGATCGCCCGCCTTCTCCAACACGGGGCCGGAGGTGGTGCGCAGGTTGACGCCCATTTCATTGGCAACGATATTCGCCAGCGTAGTTTTGCCTAAACCCGGAGGGCCAAAAATGAGCAGGTGATCGAGCGCATCGCCGCGCAGCTTTGCCGCCTGGATGAAAATCTCCATCTGGGAACGAACCTGCGGCTGGCCGATATACTCATCAAGCAGTTTTGGGCGGATCGCGCGATCCACCACGTCATCTGCCTGAATAGTGCCTGCCGACACCAGGCGGTCTGCTTCAATCATCCTTTACCTCACAATGCAGCGCGCAGCGCTTCACGAATCAGGGTTTCACTGCTGGCGTCCGGTTTGGCAATTTTGCTCACCATTCGGCTGGCCTCCTGAGGTTTATAGCCCAGCGCCACCAGCGCGGCAACCGCTTCCTGCTCGGCATCATCATCCGTTGCAGGGCCGCCAGGAGAGGTCAGTACCAAATCGGCAGCCGGAGTGAACAGATCGCCATGCAGACCTTTAAAGCGGTCTTTCATCTCGACAATCAGGCGCTCGGCGGTTTTCTTACCAATGCCCGGGAGCTTAATCAGCGCCGCAGGATCTTCGCGCTCAACGGCATTCACAAACTGTGGTGCCGACATGCCGGACAAAATCGCCAGCGCCAGCTTCGGACCGACGCCGTTAGTTTTAATCAGCTCGCGGAACAGGGTGCGTTCCTGCTTGTTATTGAATCCGTACAGCAGCTGGGCATCTTCACGCACCACAAACTGGGTAAAGACAATCGCCTCTTTGCCCGCGTCCGGCAGCTCGTAGAAGCAGGTCATCGGCATATGGACTTCATAGCCCACGCCACCCACTTCCAGCAGCACTAACGGGGGTTGTTTTTCAATGATGATGCCTCTGAGTCTGCCTATCACGTGACGCTCCTGCGTTCTGGGAGAAATTAACTGCCGACATAATAAAAAAAGGCTGGATGTTTATCCAGCCTGATTTCTGATTATCGTAACCTGCCTCGCGCCAGATTGAGTCGCGACTCGCTCATTTGCATCGCGTTCTGGCTGACGTGACAGTGGGTAATCGCAATCGCCAGCGCATCCGCGGCGTCGGCCTGCGGGTTCGCGGGAAGCTTCAGCAGGGTACGCACCATATGCTGCACCTGGCTTTTCTCCGCGCTCCCAATGCCCACCACCGTCTGCTTGACCTGACGCGCCGCATATTCGAATACCGGCAAATCCTGGTTCACGGCAGCGACGATGGCAACACCGCGCGCCTGACCGAGCTTTAGCGCTGAATCGGCGTTTTTCGCCATAAAGACCTGCTCAATGGCGAAATAGTCCGGCTGAAACTGGGTGATGATCTCCGACACGCCCGCATAAATGAGCTTCAGGCGCGAAGGAAGATCGTCCACTTTGGTGCGAATACAGCCGCTGCCCAGGTAGGTTAACTGGCGTCCCACCTGACGGATAACGCCATAACCGGTGACGCGTGAGCCTGGGTCAATCCCGAGAATAATCGACATCACGCGTCTCCCGTAAACGGTTTACAGGCTCTCATCAGAGAGTCGCTGCAACCTCATCAGAGATTTCACCGTTGTGGTACACTTCCTGCACGTCGTCGCAGTCTTCGAGCATGTCGATCAGACGCAGCAGTTTCGGTGCCGTTTCCGCATCCATGTCCGCTTTGGTGGACGGGATCATGGACACTTCAGCGTTGTCCGCTTTCAGGCCAGCCGCTTCCAGCGCGTCGCGCACGGCACCCATCTCTTCCCACGCGGTATAAACGTCGATAGCACCGTCATCGAAGGTCACCACGTCTTCCGCACCGGCTTCCAGCGCCGCTTCCATGATCGCATCTTCGTCGCCTTTCTCGAAGGAGATGACGCCTTTTTTGCTGAACAGGTAAGCAACGGAACCGTCAGTGCCCAGGTTGCCACCGGTTTTGGTGAACGCGTGGCGCACTTCCGCAACGGTACGGTTACGGTTGTCGGACAGACACTCAACCATCACCGCAGTACCGCCAGGGCCGTAACCTTCATAAATGATGGTTTCCATGTTCGCGTCTTCGTCACCGCCCACGCCACGTGCGATTGCACGGTTCAGGGTGTCACGCGTCATGTTGTTTGACAGCGCTTTATCTACCGCCGCGCGCAGACGCGGGTTAGAAGCCGGATCGCCGCCGCCCAGACGCGCTGCTGTCACCAGCTCGCGAATGATTTTGGTAAAGATCTTACCGCGCTTGGCATCCTGTGCCGCTTTGCGGTGTTTGGTGTTGGCCCACTTACTATGACCTGCCATAAAAAGTTCTCCAAAAATCGCGCCTTCTCAGGCTGCGTTAATTACAAATTCTTCAATCGCCTGCCGGTTGCTCCACGACTTGGTCAGTGCGGCGGCATCCGCCGCATTCACCCAGCGGTAGGTCAGGTGTTCGGTAAACACGATCTCCCGTTCATGGGGGAGCGCGAGACAGAACCACGACTCCGTATTACGCTCGGTACCCGGCGCGTAGCGATGACGTAAATGGCTAAAAATTTCAAACTCCACCGTGCGCTGGCAGTCCTTCAGGGTCAGTTGCTCGCGGGCAACGTCAATGGTGACCTCTTCCTTTACTTCGCGCGCGGCGGCCTGCGACGCGGTTTCCCCCTCTTCCAGACTGCCGGTAACCGACTGCCAGAAATCAGGGTCATCGCGCCGCTGCAACATCAGCACCCGCTTCGTGTCTTCTGCATAAATGACCACCAGGACCGAAACGGGAAGCTTATATGCCATATCAGTTTTTCTCTTCCTTCTTCACCACTTCAATGCCCAGCTCGGCCAGAGAGGCCGGGTTGGCAAAGCTTGGCGCCTCGGTCATCAGACACGCTGCGGCAGTGGTTTTCGGGAAGGCAATAACATCACGAATGTTATCGGTGCCGGTCAGCAGCATGGTCAGTCGGTCAAGACCGAAGGCCAGGCCCGCGTGCGGCGGCGTACCGAATTTCAGGGCGTCCAGCAGGAAGCCAAACTTCTCGCGCTGCTCCTGCTCGTTGATGCCCAGAATGCCGAACACGGTCTGCTGCATTTCACCGCTGTGAATACGCACGGAACCGCCGCCCACTTCGTAGCCGTTGATCACCATGTCATAAGCGTTCGCGACCGCATCTTCCGGTGCCGCTTTCAGCTCTGCCGCCGTCATGTCTTTTGGCGAGGTGAACGGGTGGTGCATTGCGGTCAGGCCGCCTTCACCGTCGTCTTCAAACATTGGGAAATCGATAACCCACAGCGGTGCCCATTTGTTTTCGTCGGTCAGGCTCAGGTCTTTGCCAAGCTTCAGACGCAGCGCGCCCATCGCATCCGCCACGACTTTCTTGTTGTCTGCGCCGAAGAAGATCATGTCGCCGTCCTGCGCGCCGGTGCGCTCAAGGATCGCTTCCACGATGTCCGCGTTAAGGAATTTCGCTACCGGGCTGGTGATGCCTTCCAGACCTTTCGCACGCTCGGTCACTTTAATATAGGCCAGACCTTTCGCACCGTAGATCTTGATGAAGTTGCCGTAGTCGTCGATCTGCTTGCGGCTCAGTGCCGCACCGCCCGGTACACGCAGGGCGGCCACACGGCCTTTAGGATCGTTAGCCGGGCCAGCGAAGACGGCAAACTCAACGCCTTTCACCAGGTCTGCTACGTCCACCAGCTCCATCGGGTTACGCAGGTCTGGTTTGTCAGAGCCGTAACGACGCTCGGCTTCAGCGAAGGTCATGATAGGGAAATCGCCCAGCTCAACGCCTTTCACGTCGTTCCACAGGCTACGCACCAGGGCTTCCATCACTTCACGCACCTGCTCGGCGGTCATGAAGGAGGTTTCCACATCGATCTGGGTAAATTCTGGCTGGCGGTCAGCGCGCAGGTCTTCGTCGCGGAAACATTTCACGATCTGATAGTAGCGATCGAAGCCGGACATCATCAGCAGCTGTTTGAACAGCTGTGGAGACTGCGGCAGCGCGTAGAATTTGCCTTTATGAACGCGGGATGGGACCAGGTAATCGCGCGCGCCTTCCGGCGTGGCTTTGGTCAGCATCGGGGTTTCGATGTCGAGGAAACCGTGGTCATCCATAAAGCGACGCACCAGGCTGGTGATTTTCGCACGGGTTTTCAGGCGCTGAGCCATTTCCGGACGACGCAGATCCAGGTAGCGGTATTTCAGACGCGCTTCTTCAGTGTTGACGTGGTTGGAGTCCAGCGGCAGCGCTTCTGCACGGTTGATGATCACCAGATCGGACGCCAGCACTTCGATGGCACCCGTTGCCATGTCGGCGTTGACGTTTTTCTCGTCACGCGCGCGCACGGTGCCGGTAACCTGAATGCAGAACTCATTACGCAGCTCAGAGGCCAGCTTCAACGCATCTGCGCGATCCGGGTCGAAGAACACCTGGACGATACCTTCGCGGTCGCGCATATCGATGAAGATAAGGCTACCAAGATCACGACGACGATTGACCCAACCACACAGGGTGACCTGCTGTCCGACGTGGGACTGACGCAGCTGCCCGCAATATTCTGTACGCATGAGATATCCCTTAATTAGCCGCAGGCTAAATGTCGCCTGGTATGCAGGCTACTATGTCGCAGCTTTCTGTATGTCACAACTGGATGAAAAAAGGCGGCTATTATACTGGAAATTCCGCCGGACGATAAGAGCGAACCACGGCCAGGCGGTCGTTTGCTGCACTCTTATTGCGCATTCTCACAAAAATTAACAAAATTATCCGCCCAGGAACAGGCCATCACGTCGTATGGTGTCTGGAAGTGATTCATTTAACGGGAGTAACGATGTTAACACTTGATGCCAGTAAAACCGCACTTGTCGTGATTGATTTACAGGAAGGCATTCTGCCCTTCGCCGGCGGCCCGCATACCGCGGATGATGTGGTCAGCCGCGCAGCTCGCCTGGCGGAAACATGTCGTGCCAGCGGTGCGCCTGTTGTCATGGTGCGCGTCGGCTGGTCCGCTGATTACGCTGAAGCGTTAAAACAGCCCGTTGATGCAAAGGCTTCCGCACACGCCCTGCCTGAAAACTGGTGGACGTACCCGGCCGCACTCGGCAAACGCGACAGCGACATCGAAGTGACCAAACGCCAGTGGGGCGCATTTTACGGTACCGACCTCGAGCTGCAGCTCCGCCGTCGCGGCATCGACACCATCATCCTGTGCGGCATTTCCACCAACATCGGCGTGGAGTCTACCGCCCGCAACGCGTGGGAGCTGGGCTTTAACCTGGTGATCGCCGAAGATGCCTGCAGCGCGGCCTCCGCGGAACAGCACCAGGGCAGCATGACCCATATCTTCCCGCGCATCGGCCGCGTGCGCAGCACGGATGAGATTGTCAGCGCGCTATGATGTACGTGGGCCTGCCCCAGTGGTCGCACCCGAAATGGGTGCGCCTTGGCATCACCAGCCTTGAGGAGTATGCCCGGCACTTCAACTGTGTCGAGGGTAACACCACCCTGTATGCGCTCCCTAAAGCCGAGATTGTTACGCGCTGGCGGGAACAAACGACCGACGACTTCCGCTTCTGCTTTAAGTTTCCGGCCACCATTTCCCATCAGGCCGCGCTGCGCAACTGCGGGGATTTGACCGAAGAGTTTTTTACGCGCATGTCGCCGCTGGCGAACCGCATCGGTCAGTACTGGATCCAGCTGCCCGCCACGTTTGGCCCGCGCAATTTACCTGCGCTCTGGCAGTTCCTGGATGCCCTGCCCCGTGAATTCGCCTACGGCGTTGAAGTCAGGCATCCTGAATTTTTTGCGAAGGGCGAAGCAGAAAAAGCGCTCAATCGCGGCCTGCTTGAGCGTTCCGTTAACCGGGTGATCCTCGATAGCCGGCCGGTGCACAGCGCTGTCCCCCATAGCGAAGCCATCGTTGAAGCTCAGCGTAAAAAACCGAAAGTGCCGGTCCATGCCATCATGACCGCGCATAACCCAATGGTCAGGTATATCGGCAGCGATAACATGCAGCAAAATCAGGCGATGTTCGCCGTCTGGCTGCAAACGTTAGCGAAGTGGGAACACACCACCACGCCGTATCTCTTTTTGCACACGCCGGATATCGCCCAGGCGCCCGAACTGGTCGATGCTCTGTGGCAGGCCTTGCAGGCTGCGGTGCCGTCCGTGGGCAGCGCCCCTTCCATCCCACAACAATCTTCTCTTTTCTGATATCACCCCCTATCATAGTGAAGTGCCATCTGCCAAAAACAGGGAGTTTGTATGGTCAGCGCGCTGTATGCGGTGTTAGGTGCATTACTGCTGATTAAGTTTTCATTTGATGTTGTGCGCCTCAGAACGCTGTACCGCGTCTCTTACGGTGACGGCGGGTTTTCCGAGCTACAAAGCGCTATCCGCATTCACGGCAATGCGGTCGAATACATCCCCGCAGCCTTAATCCTGCTGCTTTTTATGGAGATGAATGGCGCAGAAACCTGGATGGTGCACATCTGTGGCCTGCTTCTTATTGCTGGCCGCCTGATGCACTATTACGGTTTTCACCACCGCTTAATCCGCTGGCGTCGTTCCGGCATGAGCGCGACCTGGTGTTCGCTTTTGCTGATGGTGCTGGCTAACCTGTGGTATATGCCATGGGAGTTGGTTTTCTCCCTTCATTAGCGCACAATACGCCACTTTATTTTTCCCGGATTTTTACGTTATGTCAGATCGCGACACGCTTTTTTCCGCGCCTATCGCCAGCCTGGGCGACTGGACCTTCGATGAACGGGTAGCCGAAGTCTTCCCGGATATGATCCAGCGCTCTGTTCCCGGTTATTCCAATATTATCTCTATGATCGGCATGCTGGCTGAGCGCTTCGTTCAACCCGGCACGCAGGTCTATGACCTGGGCTGCTCGCTCGGCGCGGCAACGCTGTCGGTTCGTCGTAACGTTCACCACGAAGGCTGCCGAATCATTGCCGTCGATAACTCCCCGGCCATGGTTGAGCGCTGCCGTCGCCACATTGACGCGTATAAAGCCCCTGTTCCGGTCGACGTGGTGGAAGGCGATATCCGCGAGATTGAGATCAATAACGCCTCGATGGTGGTGCTGAATTTCACCCTGCAGTTCCTGGTGCCTGAAGACCGCCAGCTGCTGCTGGACAAAATTTATCAGGGGCTGAATCCCGGCGGCGCGCTGGTGCTCTCAGAGAAATTCAGCTTCGAAGATGCCGAGGTTGGCGAACTGCTGTTCAATATGCACCACGATTTCAAACGGGCGAACGGCTACAGCGAGCTGGAGATCAGCCAGAAGCGCAGCATGCTCGAAAACGTGATGCTGACGGATTCCGTAGAAACCCACAAAGCGCGCCTGCGCAAAGCCGGATTTGAGCACAGCGAACTGTGGTTCCAGTGCTTTAACTTCGGCTCTCTGGTGGCGTTGAAAGCGGGAGAATCCGCATGATCGAATTCAGCAACTTATATCAGCTGATTGCCAAAAACCAGCTTTCCCACTGGCTGGAAACCTTGCCCGCGCAGATTGCCGCCTGGCAGCGCGATCAGCAGCACGGCCTGTTAAAGCAGTGGTCAAACGCGGTGGAGTATCTGCCCGAACTGACCCCGCATCGTCTGGACCTTCTGCACAGCGTAACCGCCGAGAGCGAAGAGCCGCTCCCGGCCGGGCAGATCAACCGCATCGAAACGCTGATGCGTAACCTGATGCCGTGGCGCAAAGGGCCGTTTTCACTTTACGGCGTGAACATCAATACCGAATGGCGCTCGGACTGGAAATGGGATCGCGTTCTGCCTCACCTTTCCGACCTGACCGGACGTACCATTCTGGACGTAGGCTGCGGCAGCGGTTACCACATGTGGCGCATGATTGGCGCGGGGGCGCATCTGGCGGTAGGTATTGACCCGATGCAGCTGTTCCTGTGCCAGTTTGAAGCGGTGCGTAAGCTGCTGGGTAACGACCAGCGCGCGCACCTGCTGCCGCTGGGCATTGAACAACTCCCTGCCCTGAAAGCCTTTGATACCGTCTTCTCCATGGGCGTGCTGTACCACCGTCGTTCCCCGCTGGAACACCTGTGGCAACTGAAGGATCAGCTGGTCAGCGGCGGCGAGCTGGTGCTGGAAACGCTGGTGATTGAAGGCGATGAACATGCCGTTCTGGTCCCGGGCGATCGCTACGCGCAGATGCGCAACGTTTACTTCATCCCTTCCGCGCTGGCGCTGAAGAACTGGCTGGAGAAGTGCGGGTTTGTGGATGTGCGGATTGCCGACGTCAGCGTGACCTCAATTGAGGAACAGCGCCGCACCGACTGGATGATCACCGAATCGCTGGAGCAGTTCCTCGACCCTGCCGACCACAGCAAAACCATCGAAGGCTATCCGGCCCCGATGCGTGCGGTGTTGATTGCGACGAAGCCGTAGCCTTTTAGCCGGGTGGCGGCTGCGCCTTACCCAGCCTACTCGTAGCACGTTTTCTCCGAAATAGTTCAAGTTGCAGCAAGGCGGCAACGCAGCGAATCCCCGGGAGCTTACATCAGTAAGTGACCGGGGTGAGCGAGGCGGCCAACGCAGCTGCGGCTTGAAATATGAAGGAGAAAAAAAGGCCCCTGTTGAAATTGCAGGGGCCTGGTACAAGCAAGCATCATATTGGGCGACATGATGCGCGGTAAAAATCGGTACGTTGCTACACGTGATGGCGCTCAATCAGCGACTTCATTTCCGCAACCGACTCTCCCTCTACGCCATAGCGTGAATACTCATCCGCTTCAGCATCCGTCGACATTGACAATCCTGTATTGCGATAACGCATGGGCGAAGGTATCCATTTACCCGCGGAGCTGTGCAGCTCTTCTACCCCTGCGTTTAAAAACCGTTCCAGATTGCTGGCGCGGACTCCCGCACCCGCCATTATTATTGGAACACCGGAATGTGCTTTTAGTTCCGTAATTAATTGCAGTCCTTTTTCAGCTGACGCCTGCTGACCCGATGTCAGGATGCGCGCCACGCCAAGTTCTTCAAGCGTTTCAAAAGCCTGGAGCGGATCTTTACACATATCAAATGCGCGATGAAAAGTGACGGCCAGCCCCTGCGCGGCGCTCATAATCTGACGCATGCGCGGTATATCGATGTTGCCGTCTTCATTCAGCAGGCCGGTCACCAGCCCCGGAAACCCCAGGTCCCGAACGAGTGCGATATCATCAAGCATGGCACTGAACTCGCCCGCCGTGTAACAAAAATCACCGCCGCGCGGACGAATAATCGGGTGAACGGGAATGGTGACGGCCTGACGGGCAGACCTCAACACGCCGTAAGACGGCGTCAGCCCGCCCTCTTTGGGTGCCGCACACAGTTCAATGCGGTCAGCCCCGTGCTTTTGCGCGGTCACGGCACACTCCACGCTGTAACAACAAATCTCCAGCAGCGCCATTTAATCCTCCTGAAATTCCACTAAACGAAACATCATGACACGCCGTCCGTTTTCAGTCCCGGCGTGAACTCACATCTCTTACGCTTCGCTGGCAACGATCTGCTCAATGGTCCACGGATGAAACTTCACCGTGACCTGTCCGTCAGTGACGGCCAGCGTCGGGTTAGGTAACCGCTCGCGCTCGCCTTTGGGTGAACTCGTCTTCACAAAAATCCCCGGCTTGCTTAAGCCTTCGTCGGAAAGGAGGGCCAGCGCGCGCGCGTTCAACGTTTCCGGCTCACCCGGCAGGACTATTTCGATATGCTCCCAGCCTTCGTGCGGATAGCGTTTCTCGCCCGGCCACGGCAGCTCAACCACGCTGAATTGCCAGTGCGCCACGTTCACCGGTTCATGCAGTTTGAACAGGCAAATGGGGCGACCATTGATGATGTTCTCGGAGAGCAATTCGCCGCACCGTTCGAACCCGCGACGCCAGCGCTCGGCCGTGGCATTCTGATGACAGCGCAAAGAGATGTGATCGGCCTCAAGCGGCGCAATATCCAGACCAAGACGGGTGGCAAGTTCTGTGAACGCCTGGGTGAAGCGCGGTAAATCTGCGGAAATATCATGCAGTTCGTCAATGGATTGCCAGTTCGCCATAAGTCACTCTCTTTTCATGTCGCAAAGCCGCTAATTTACTCTGTTGCCCTGTTTTGACCAACCGCAGAATCCGGCTTTTTGCGACTGCATGATTATGCACACCTTCACCGCCTGGATTCTGAGCAATCTTCAGGCCCCGCAATGCTGACGCCAGAGGGCATTTGCAGTATACTCCCGCCCTAAATTCTTTAACTGGCGCGGGCGGTTGTAAGCCCGCATCAAAAACGTAAGGTATCCAGGTGAATATTCAGGCTCTTCTCTCCGAAAAAGTCAGTCAGGCACTGATTGCCGCAGGCGCACCTGCGGATTGCGAACCGCAGGTTCGTCAGTCAGCAAAAGTACAGTTTGGCGACTATCAGGCTAATGGCGTGATGGCAGTGGCTAAAAAACTGGGCATGCCGCCGCGACAGCTCGCTGAGCAGGTACTGACGCATCTGGATCTTTCCGGCATTGCCAGCAAAACCGAAATCGCCGGTCCGGGCTTTATCAACATCTTTCTTGAGCCTGCATTCCTGGCAAGCCACGTTGACGCGGCCCTGAAATCTGACCGTCTGGGCGTTTCCCAGCCGGAGGCGCAGACCGTCGTGATCGACTACTCTGCGCCGAACGTGGCGAAAGAGATGCACGTTGGCCACCTGCGCTCCACTATCATCGGTGATGCCGCGGTGCGCACGCTCGAGTTCCTCGGTCACAAGGTGATCCGCGCGAACCACGTGGGCGACTGGGGTACCCAGTTCGGCATGCTGATTGCTTACCTGGAAAAACAGCAGCAGGAAAACGCGGGTGAAATGGCGCTGGCGGACCTGGAAGGGTTCTACCGCGAAGCCAAAAAACACTACGACGAAGACGAAGCCTTTGCCGAGCGCGCGCGCAGCTACGTGGTTAAACTGCAGGGTGGCGACCAATACTTCCTCGAGATGTGGCGCAAGCTTGTCGACATCACCATGTCGCAGAACCAGCTGACCTATAACCGTCTGAACGTCACCCTGACCCGTGACGACGTGATGGGTGAAAGCCTCTATAACCCAATGCTGCCCGGCATTGTGGCTGACCTGAAAGCCAAAAACCTGGCGGTAGAGAGCGAAGGCGCAACGGTGGTGTTCCTTGATGAGTATAAAAACAAGGAAGGTGAACCGATGGGCGTGATCATCCAGAAAAAGGATGGCGGCTACCTCTACACCACCACAGACATCGCCTGCGCGAAATACCGTTACGAGACGCTGCATGCTGACCGCGTGCTGTACTACATCGACTCCCGTCAGCACCAGCACCTGATGCAGGCGTGGACCATCGTGCGTAAAGCCGGTTACGTGCCGGATTGCGTGCCGCTGGAACACCACATGTTCGGCATGATGCTGGGTAAAGACGGCAAGCCGTTCAAAACCCGTGCGGGCGGTACCGTGAAGCTGTCCGACCTGCTGGACGAAGCGCTGGAACGCGCTCGCCGTCTGGTGGCCGAAAAGAACCCGGACATGTCTGCCGATGAGCTGGAAAAACTGGCCAACGCCGTGGGTATCGGTGCGGTGAAATACGCGGATCTCTCCAAGAACCGTACCACCGACTATATCTTCGACTGGGATAACATGCTGGCGTTTGAAGGCAACACGGCGCCTTACATGCAGTATGCCTACACCCGCGTGCTCTCGGTGTTCCGTAAGGCGAACATTGATGAAAACGTACTGGCGAATGCGACAGTGACCATCACGGAAGATCGTGAAGCGCAGCTGGCAGCGCGCCTGCTGCAGTTTGAAGAGACGCTGACGGTTGTCGCGCGTGACGGCACGCCGCACGTGATGTGTGCTTACCTGTACGATCTGGCGGGTCTGTTCTCCGGCTTCTACGAACACTGCCCTATTCTGTCTGCGGAAAACGAATCGGTCCGCAACAGCCGCCTGAAGCTGGCGCAGCTCACGGCGAAGACCCTGAAGCTGGGTCTGGATACCCTGGGTATCGAAACCGTAGAACGCATGTAATACAAAAAACCCGGCAAGCGCCGGGTTTTTCTTATCAGAAATACTTCCGCAAATATTCCGTTAAACAGAGAATCGCCATCGCCTGTCCGTACGGCATCGACGTCAGCGGGATCTGGCGATAAAACTCAAGATCGCTGCCCATGCCCGTGCCGAACGACGTTTGCAACAGCTCGCCTTCCGGCGAAATATTTTTGACGATACCGCGAATCGCTTTTTCTGCCACTTCGGCATACTCCGTGCCAACGTAGCGCTTGCGCACGGCTTTCAGAATGCCGTAGGCAAACCCTGCCGTGGCGGACGCCTCAAGATAAGAATGTGGATCGTCGAGCAGCGTATGCCATAGCCCGCTGTCGTCCTGATATTTCGCCAGCGCGGCAATCTGCGCATTCAATACCTGCACCAGGTAGCGGCGCACGGCGCTGTTTTCCGGCAGATCCACAAGCTCAAGGAAGTCCGGGATCGCGATGGTGAGCCAGCTGTTGCCGCGCGCCCAGCGGGCACGGGCAAAGTTATGGTTGCCGTCGTAGCTCCAGCCGTGGAACCACAGCCCGGTCTCCCGGTCCATCAGGTTCTGCACGTGCAGCAGGAACTGATACACCGCCTCTTCAACGTATTCCGGTTTGTTGAGCAGCTTGCCGATTTTCGCCAGCGGCAGCACCGTCATCATCAGCGTGTCATCCCACATCTGTTGATGGTTTTCTTCCGCCAGGGTGATGTGCTGCATCCCGCCGTGTTCCGTACGCGGCATCTCGGCCATCGCCCATTCCGCCCAGCTTTCCAGCCACGGCCGCCAGGCCTGATTTTTGGTCTCTTCGTAGCGATAAGCCAGCGTCAGGAACGGCGACATGGTATTCACGTTTTTGGTGGTCGCGCCTTCCGCAAAGCGGTCGGCAAACCAGCTGTCGATGATGTCTCGCATACCTTCGTCGCCGGTCTGGCAGTAATATTGCCAGATACCGTACAGGCCAACGCCGTGCGTCCACTCCCATCCGGCCCAGCCTTTAGTGTCGATCACGCGCCCGTCGTCCAGCCGCAGCAAAAACTCACCCGTTTTGTCGTGGATATTGACCAGGCTATGCGTCACCTTTTGAATCAGCGATTTCAGCTCGTCCCGGGCGATAAAGCGCTCTGGCTGACGTAATAACGGGCTATGTTTGACAGGCCAAACTTTCATTATCTTAACCTCTGTTGTATGTCGAATTCAGTACCGCGCGATCCTTCAGCGAGGGTGCCGCTGGCTTATTGCGATTCAGATAACCGATGTTGTTATTGCCCCAGAGTGACTCATAAGGCATACCGGCCAGCATCTCAACGGTGGCGCGGGCGTGTGGCGTCGCTGACTCAGGCATCGCATGACCACACTCACGCATTTTCGCGGTCTCCTCGCGCAGCGTGCTGTGGGTCTGCAAATTGAGCCTGAAGCGCAGGGAAACGAGGAAGCCGCAGAACAGCACCAGGATCGTGCCCACGCTCAGGATCGTCAAAATGGTGTGGCTCACTTCCGCAGGCTGCACTTTCTGGCCGCTGACAAAGCCGGACATCTGCATCACGATGCCCACCAGCATCACCGCACCGGCCTGTGACGCCTTACGGGTCAGGGTCATGATGCCCGCGAAGATCCCTTCGCGGCGCTGGCCGGTGATCGCTTCATCCACGTCAGCAATGTAGGTATAGGTGTTCCACGGCACGTAGTTGATACCGCCGCGACCGAGACCGGCAACCGCTGAGATCAGCAACAGCAGAGCGTAGACGTCACTCAGGCCCGCGTAATAGAGCATGGCGTAAGAGAGAGACGCCAGACCAAACAGCACCACGACCATGCGGTAGGACGGTGCAGGCCCGAAACGGATGCACAGCGGGATCATGGCGATAACCGCAAAGAACTGGAAAATAGCCATCGTGCCCAGCAGATTGGACGCCATTGACGCTTCCTGCATCAGCACGAACACCACGTAGTAGGTGAATACCGCATTAAACACGTCCTGCGCGATATAGCCGCCAAGGTACATGCCCAGATGCTGACGGAAAATCTTGATGCGCAGCGTGGAGCTTAACTCAACGATCAGGCGGTTGAGGCTCTGTCCCTGCGTCAGCTTCTTCTTCTCTTCTTCAGCACGCAGCGCCGCTTCTGACCACTCTTCGCGCGGGCGTTCCCAGGTAAAGAACCAGACGAAGGTTAGCATCAGCGCGCAGAGCAAGGAGAAGACCAGGCTTGCGTAGAAGAAGGAGATGGCGTTTTCTTTCCCGAAGTGGGTTAACAGGATCCCCGGCAGGAAGGAGGCCAGAATGGCGGACATCTGCGCCATAGAGATACGCGCCCCGGAGAACTTGGTTTTCTGTTTAAAGTCATCGGTCATTTCCGGTACCAGCGTTTCGTACGGCACCAGAATCATGGTGTAGACAATATCAAACACCAGATAGGTCAGCAGGTAGTACCAGAAGCTCATGTCCCCAACCCACATCAGCGAGTAGCTGAACACGCACGGAATCCCCAGCAGGATAAAAAACTTACGACGGCCGAAGCGCTTACCGAGCCAGGTCGTCCCAAAGTTATCGGTTAAAAAGCCCATTAACGGGCTAACGACGGCATCCAGCACCCTTGCAGCGGCAAAGATAAACGTTGCTTCGATCGGTGAGAGCCCGCAGAAGGTGGTATAAAAATATAAAAGCCAGGCCGCCGTCAGGGCGGTGGTACCCGCCCCGAGGAAATCGCCTGACCCGTAAGCGAGATAATTTGCGAGCCCAATTTTACGTGTTCTCATTGCCGTCACCCCTAATCAGTTTTGGGAGACTCCCTGCAAGCAAGCGTCTTCCGGGAGCTTTTAGACGGCTACAGTAAATGCATCGACCGGTTGATACCTTTCTGTTTCTGCCATCACTAAGAGGGTCAATGGCAATAATGCAAAGAGTACCGTCACGCGCGTCACTGATTTATAAAACAGCGTTTCTATTTGATCAAAAGGTGAGGTCAGTTTTGAGAGCCAGCCATCAAAATTGCTGATGGCTGGTGAAAAGGCAGGGTGTTAGCGGTAGTTCACGATGACAGAATTACTCTGTACTTTCAGCGCCGGGATTAAACGTCCCCCGCCCGGCACTTCCCAGATGAAACGCAAAGGTTCAATGGCCGGTACGCCGTTGAACGCCTGCGTCGTGCCATTTTCGCCGTCAATTTCCGTGCAGCGCGTCTGAGAACAGAGGCGCACCCGCAGCCCTGCGGGCGTTGGGCCAATCAGCCGGTAATTCCAGACCACAAGGCCCATCTGACCGGACACGCCTTCAGAAGGCGACAGCGGGTTAGATGACATAGCAACGCCCCGGTTGCTGAGGGTCACTCCCATGCTGCTTGCCTGCCAGGTGCCTTCCCCGGCAGCGTGCGCCGCCAGCGGGAAGAACAAAATCCAGAGCCATTTACGCATTATTTTCCTCCAATCGTCGCGGTCATGCGGATGTGACGGTTATCCGACAGCTCCATATTCGACAGCACGACCAGCTGGTTCAGGCTACGACGCAGGAAGCGCGACAGCAGCGGACGCAGCGCATGGTTAACCAGCAGCACCGGCGGCGCGCCCAGCATCTCCTGGCGCGCCAGCGCCTCCTGCGTTTGCGCCAGCAGACGGTCCGCCAGGCCCGGCTCCAGGCCGCCCCCGCCCTGCAGGGCCTGCAGCAGCAGGCGTTCAAGCGGCGTATCGAGGCCAATGACCTGCACTTCTCCGGTTCCCGGGAACCACTGCTGGGTGATCGCACGACCCAGCGCCACGCGTACCACCGCCGTCAGCTCGTGCGGATCGCTTTGTATCGGCGCATGCTCGGCAAGGGTTTCGAGAATGGTGCGCATATCGCGGATCGGCACTTTCTCTTCGAGCAGGTTTTGCAGCACCTTGTGCAGCGTGGTTAAAGTCACCACGCCCGGGACCAGATCTTCCGTCAGCTTCGGCATCTCCTGCGTGACGCGGTCAAGCAGCTGCTGCGCTTCCTGACGGCCAAACAGCTCTGCCGAGAATTGCCCGATCAGGTGATTAAGATG
This sequence comes from Enterobacter sp. Y17, assembly GCF_019730495.1. Taxonomy (NCBI): domain Bacteria; kingdom Pseudomonadati; phylum Pseudomonadota; class Gammaproteobacteria; order Enterobacterales; family Enterobacteriaceae; genus Enterobacter; species Enterobacter sp. Y17. Next base: position 666,992 of record NZ_JAASKP010000001.1, on the reverse strand, counting down.
GGTCGCCACCACGGTACTGGCTTCAACAACCGTATAGCCCTGGATTTGCGCCTGCTCTTTCAGGGCACTTTCAATCCAGATAGCGGCCAAGCCAAAGGCCGGATCGATGGTTTGCTCGCCCGGCAGCGTGCCTGCGGCGGTGCCCGGGTTAATCGCCAGCCAGCGGCCCGGATAGGCATCACCGCTGCCAATTTCGACCCCTTTCATGAGAATGCGGTAGCGCGCGGGCGGCAGGTCCATATTGTCGCGGATGTGTACAACCGGCGGCAGGAAGCCCATATCCTGGGCGAATTTTTTACGGATACTGCGGATACGGCCAAGCAGCTCGCCATCCTGCTGGAAATCGACCATCGGAATCAGGCGATAGCCCACTTCCATTCCCAGGGAATCTTCCAGCTGAACGTCGTTCCAGGTCGCTTCGACGGCCTGGGTATTCTCCGGCATTTTTACCTGAACAGGTTCCGCTGCCGGTTTGATTTCACGGCCACGCATCCACCAGGCAAGCCCCAGCAGACCCGCCGTAAACAGCAGGAAGACGAGGTTTGGCATCCCCGGCACCAGGCCGAGCAAACCCAGAACGGCAGCGGCCAGCAGCATAACGCGCGGGTTGCTGAAGAGCTGGCCCACCATCTGCTCGCCAACGTCCTGATCGGTACTCACGCGGGTTACAATCACACCCGCCGCCGTGGAGATAACCAGCGCCGGGATCTGTGCGACCAGACCATCACCAATGGTCAGCAGCGTATAGCTTTCCGCCGCGTGCCCCATGTCCATCCCGTGCTGCAATACCCCCACCAGCAGGCCGCCGACCACGTTAATCACCATGATCAGAATGCCTGCGATAGCGTCACCGCGCACAAACTTGCTCGCACCGTCCATGGAGCCGTAGAAGTCCGCCTCCTGCGTCACTTCCGAACGGCGTTTTTTGGCTTCATCTTCGGCAATAAGGCCGGCGTTCAGGTCGGCGTCGATCGCCATCTGTTTGCCCGGCATCCCGTCCAGCACAAAACGCGCGCCCACTTCCGCGATACGCCCTGCACCTTTGGTGATAACCATAAAGTTGATGATAACGAGGATAACGAACACCACGATACCGATAGCGAAATTGCCGCCCACCAGGAAGTGGCCGAACGCCTCCACCACTTTACCTGCCGCTGCCGCGCCGGTATGACCTTCCATCAGGATGATACGCGTGGACGCGACGTTCAGCGCCAGTCGGAGCAAGGTGGTAAACAGCAGAATGGTCGGGAACGCGGCAAACTCCAGGGTACGCTGGGTGAACATCGCCACCAGCAGCACCATAATGGACAGCGCAATATTGAAAGTGAAAAGCAGATCGAGGATGAATGCCGGGAGCGGCAGTACCATCATCGACAGAATTAGCAGGATCAGAATCGGCCCGGCAAGGATCTGCCATTGAGTCGATTTCAGGTTGCCGGGCAGGCGCAACATTGCCACCAGATTAGCCATCAGTGTCCTTCTCGTTCATAAAATCCAGCGCGGCAGGCACCGGAAGGTTTTCAGGTTTCACAGGCCGCTGACCGCCAGCCAGACGCCAGCGCTTCAACTGCCACACCCAGGCCAGCACTTCCGCCACGGCGGCGTAGAGTTGTCCCGGGATCTGTTGTCCGATATCCGCATGGCGGTACAGCGCACGCGCCAGCGGAGGGGCTTCCAGGATCGGCACGCGGTTTTCAGTACCAATTTCCCGGATACGCAGTGCGATCAGCCCCGCTCCTTTCGCAACGACTTTCGGCGCGCTCATTTTGTTTTCGTCATAGCGCAGCGCAACGGAATAGTGTGTCGGGTTGGTGACGATGACATCGGCCTTCGGCACATCGTCCATCATCCGGCGACGGGCGGCGGCACGCTGCATCTGGCGGATGCGCCCTTTCACGTGCGGGTCACCTTCCATCTGCTTATATTCGTCACGGATATCCTGACGCGACATGCGCAGCTTTTTGAAATGGGTATAAAGCTGGAAGATCACGTCAAAACCCACCATCGGGATAATGCTGAGCACCACCAGCAGCGCGCAAAGCCCAACCAGATTCAGCGCGTTGCTCATCGCGGTGAGCGGCGATTCGCTGATAAGACGCATCATTTCCGGCCAGTGGTACCAGAGGTAAAATCCCGCGGAACTGCCCATCAGCACCGATTTGAGAACGGCTTTGAGCAGCTCAGCCCCGGTCTGCGCAGAGAACATTTTCGCGATACCCGGCAGCGGGTTCAGTTTGGAAAATTTCGGTTGCAGCGATTTGGCACTAAAAACCAGGCCGCCGAGCATCACCGGAGAGACCAGCGCGACCAGCACAACCCCGGTTATCAGGGGCAGCAGCGCGACCATGGCCCCTTTAATAAGCTGAATAATCTGGATGAGGATCAGATTCGGATCGTTGACCATGCTGTGGTCAAAACGTAAGCCGGTGGACAACATTCCCGCCAGCTTGCGGGCGAGCGACTCCCCGCCCCACCAGATAATGCACACCCCTACGATAAGGATCAGCAGGGAGGTCAATTCTCGGGATCGGGGGATCTGCCCTTCCTCACGCGCCTTTTCTAGTCGGTGGGGTGTGGGGGCTTCCGTTTTGTCGTCGTTCTCTTCTGCCACAGTGCATGCTCAGCCCATTACGTCACGGGTATCATGCCAGCACCGCCTTTCATCAATGGGCTGAAAAAACCCTATAACCGGGTCTTTTTATCCTGTTTAAGCCCCCCTCTGCAATTCGGGTTAGGGAAAAAAGGGCAAGGAATGTTCGAACGAACATTCTCCAGCTTTTGTGATGTGTTTCATATTACAAAATGAATTAAGCGCAGTTTTAAAGAACATTCACTCTAAAATATCCCGAAAGAAAATTAACATAACCGTCGATTTTAACCTCCCGGCATTGCAGGAATGATATAACTATGTAAATTTAATAATTCACAGCAATCGAAACCATATAAATCATTCCCCCACATAATCCAAAAATGGATAAATCTATATAACATTAATCCTGAGACTACCTTACCAGCAGAAAATTAAATGTTATAATTTCATACGACATAATTTACTTTTCACCAGAAAGCAAAATGTATGCCAGATATTTCTTTTTACTTAAAGGGACATTTAATATGGATTTCAAAAAGAATATTATTGCGGGCTTAGCCCTTGCAACACTGTCGATGAATGGTTTCGCCGCAGAAATGAATGCCGGCACTATTCACTTTACGGGTGAAATTATCGAATCAAGCTGTACCATTCAGGGTGACGACGGCACGGACAGTACTATCCCACTGGGTACCTATCCTACATCATTGTTTAATACCGTTGGGAAGGAGACCGCACTTACGGAGTTCTCCATTACGCTGGCGAACTGCCCGTTAACAAGCGCTGGGCTTCCGGCTGTTCAGCTGACCTTTAACGGCCCAACGACCCTGACCAAGACCAAGACGCTGCTGGACGTCAGTAAAATTACTACCACGGGCGAAACCGCGGCCACCGGTATCGGCATTGCCGTCAGCCCGGCGGGTAAAGATGATAAGCTCATCACGATGGACGGCGCTGAAGGGCAGATCTATATCGAACTGGCGACAAAATCCGAAGATACGATTAAAGCTGATTTTAATGCCCGCTATAAATCATTTGCAGATGCGGTTACCGCCGGTCCAGCAGATGCTGATATGACGGTAAATATTCTTTACCGTTAATAATCGTATTACTGATATTCATAATATATATATTTAGGCGTCATGACGTTTAAGGAGTCATGATCTGATAATAGTCCGGACTCGGACTATTATCATTTCCCTTCAACCTCCTTTATTAAAGGTTTCACCATGCGCATTTTACTCCGGGTCTTATTATGCATTCCTGTTATTGCGAGCACCTTTTGTCACGCAGCAGGTATTCAGATCGGTCGCACACGCATAATCTACGATGCCGCGAAAAAGGAAGTTGCTCTGCCCTTACAAAATAATGATAAAGAGCTTCCATGGTTAATACAGTCATGGACGGATACTGGTGATGGCAAAACGCACGGACCGTTTATCGTGACACCGCCTCTCTTTCGGCTCGATCCGCAAAAAGAGCAAAGCCTGCGTATTACCTGGAACGGGACAACCTTAGCAGGCGATAAAGAGTCTCTGTTCTATATGAACGTACGAACCGTTCCTGCCACGGCTACGGATGAGGGAGACAAAAACGTCCTGCGGTTAATCTATAAAACGCGTCTGAAACTGTTCTGGCGCCCTGTCGGACTGAGCGGTACGCCCTCTGAATCCTGCAAAAACCTGCGCTTCGCGCGTCATGGTCAGCTGCTCACTGTCATCAACGAGGGGGCGTTTTACAGCGTCTTTGATTCACTTGCGCTGGGAGCGCACAAAGTGGAGAAAGCCGACATGGTTGCCCCTAAATCCCGCGCTGACATTCCTCTCCCTGACAATGCTCAGGGAACGAGCGTCACCTGGCGCTGCATAACCGATTACGGCAATGCTTCCGAAAAATATACCGCCACCCTGGCGCAGGATTAAAAGACCGCGATGATGACAGGACGTAATGATATGTCATACGAGCGGCTCTTTAGACCGAATCCGCTTCTTCGCTGCCTTGGCGGTGTCTTGCTCATCGCGAGCTTCTCGACGCTGGCCCGTGAGTATCGTTTCTCTCCCTCATCGCTTGAAGGAGACATGCTGGCCCAGCAGGATATCGACCTTTCACTCTTTTCAAAGTCGAATGCTCAGCTACCCGGCACCTATTCTTCACGAGTGCAGGTGAACGAACACCGCCTGAGCACCACCAGTATCGCTTACGTCAGCTCGCCGGAAGGGTCACTGATACCGCAGCTCACACCGGATATGCTGCGGGCATGGGGGGTTGCTATCGACCAGTATCCCGCCTTGCTTGCGTTACCCGCCAATAAGGCTTTGCCTAAAGATATCAGCAACTATATCCCCCAGGCCTCCGCGCGGCTTGATTTTTCAAACATGACATTAGCGTTGAGTATTCCTCAGGCCGCGTTAAGAAGTACCGGTCGCGATTACATCGATCCTTCGCGCTGGGACGACGGTGTCCCCGTGTTGTTCAGTGACTACGCTTTCTCAGGATCAAAAAATCAGGAGAGCGGCGACAACAGCGCCACCAGTCAGTATCTGAATTTGCGCACCGGCGCCAACATGGGTGGCTGGCGAGTGCGCAACTATTCAACGTGGAGCAATTCAGAGAATGAAAACCTGTGGGAAAACATCAATACCTTCCTCCAGCATGACGTTGACGCCCTCAAGGCACAGTTCACGGCCGGAGAAAGCAACACGCGGGGCGAGGTATTTGATAGCTTACAGTACCGGGGCGTTAACCTTGCGTCGGATGAAGAGATGCTTCCCTACAGCCAACGCGGCTATGCCCCTGTCATACGCGGCATCGCCAGTTCAAATGCGGAAGTCTCGGTGCGCCAGAATGGCTACCTCATCTATCAGCAAAATGTCGCGCCGGGCGCGTTCGAAATCGACGATCTCTACTCCACGACCAACAGCGGCGATCTGGACGTTACGGTGAAAGAGGCTGACGGCACCGAGCATCGCTTTACGCAGCCCTACTCCAGTATCGCGGTTATGCTGCGGCCTGGGCGTATGAAGTACGAAATGACAGCAGGCCGTTATCGTGCTGAAAGCGGGAGCGACCAAAAGGAACCCGATTTTTTCCAGGGAAGCATGATTTACGGTTTAAATAACCTTCTCACCTGGTTTGGAGGGCTGACGCTCTCGAAAGACTATAACGCAGCCAATACCGGTGCCGGTCTGGCGCTCGGGCCGCTGGGCTCGCTGTCCGCTGACGTTACCATGGCCGATACCCGGCTAGACGATAACAGCCAGCATTCCGGCCAGTCATGGCGTTTGCTTTATACCGGTAAACTGGATTCGACCGATACCAACTTCAGCCTCGGCAGCTACCGATACTCCAGCCGCGGGTATTACAGCTTTGCCGACGCCAACCAAAAACTTGACGCTCACGAAGACGATCTGCAGTTTCGTTACAATAAACGCAACCGCATTCAGGCCAGCGTTAGCCAAACCGTTGCTGGGGTGAGTCTGTATCTTAACGGTTATCAGCAGGATTACTGGGGCACCTCTAAAAAAGAGCGCAGCCTGTCTCTGGGATTCAATACCGTTGTTGCCGGCACGAGCTATCACATTGCCTATACGTACAGCAAAACCAACGGCGACGAGTCTGACAGGATGGTCTCTTTGGGATTTAGCATTCCTCTCGCCAGATGGCTGCCACGCGCCTGGAGTAGCTATAACATCAGCAACACTAAAAATGGCTATACGCGGCAAAACGTGGGCCTCAACGGCACGCTTCTGGAGGATGAGCGTCTGAGCTACTCGTTGCAGCAGAGCCACTCCAACCACGACGGGGAAGATATCAGCAGCGTCTATGGCAGCTACCGTTCGCAATACGCCAATCTGACCACCGGATATTACGCTTCCACCGATCACTCTCAGCAGCTTAACTACGGCATTAGCGGCGCTATTGTTGCCCATCCTCAGGGCATCACGCTGGCTCAACCTTTAGGAAGCCAGTTTGCTATCGTCAACGCCAACGACGCTTCCGGCGTCCGTTTCCTGAACCAGCGGGGTATTCAGACCGACTGGCAGGGTAACGCGGTCATTCCATCACTCACTCCGTACCAGGAGAACAATATTCGTATTGATACCTCGAGCCTGCCGGAAAATGTGGACAGCAGCGATACCGCCATCACCGTCATTCCCTCGCGCAACGCGGCGGTGCTGGCCAGATTTGATGCCCACACAGGCTACCGGATGCTGGTCACCCTGAAGCGTCCAAACGGTCTCCCCGTTCCGTTCGGCGCCATCGCGACCAGTAGCGACCCGGTGATGAGCGGCATTGTCGATGAAACCAGCACCGTCTATCTGTCAGGCATTGGAGAGACCGCGCAGCTCACCGTGAAGTGGGGCAACGGCACGGGCCAACAGTGCCGCGCCAGCATTACGCAACAGTCAGCCAACCAAACCGAAAGCCCTAACGGTATTCGCTCGGTTAGCGAGCTTTGTCAGCAGGAATAAGCACATGACAACTATATTCAAGAAACGGGCCGTCTGGGCTTCATTGGCCACGGCACTGAGCCTGACCGCAACCAGCCCGAGCATGGCCGCGACTTTACTTCATGACTGCTTCGGTGCGCCGCAAGCCTACACCACGACGTTCGATCATGAGTTTTCGTCCAGCGAAAATATCGCCAATCATGACTATGATGTGCCAAATCATCTGGTCGGCAATGGCCCGGTGATAGTGGCCAACTGCAGCTGTCCCGGGAATATATTTTCTTCGAGCATGGTTTATGAAAAAACCTTCGCCGGAAGCCCGTTGAAACCGGGAACAAGCGGATACGGCTATTTGACAGAAAAGATCGATGCCGATATCACCGCCTATGCGGATGCAATCAACTCTCCGGACGGCACTTCTTTGACCCCGATAGCTGTCAATGAATACCCGACGTCCAGAGCTAATATGCGTAACACTAGCGAGAATGCACTCGCCAAAACGGAGGGAGATGCCAACGTTTGCAGTAGTGGCACCCAGCCGAGCAACGCCGCTACAGTAAAGCGTAATTTCCGCTGGAACGTCGTGGCGATCCTTCTTCACATTAAAAAACCCATCCTGGGTCAAGAGGTGATCCCTTCGACGATCGTCGCGCAAAACTATGCCTGTCTTTATTTCGGCTCGGGGGGAAGCTGCGATCCCGGGCAGGCAGATCAGGTCTCTGATATCTGGTTTAGCGGCACGCTTTCTGCGCCGCTAAGCTGCGTTATCAACGAAGGCAGCACCATTGAGGTTGAGTTCGGCAGCATCGTCAGCAAGCAATTCGTCATCAAGGGGCAACCGCCAAAACGTTATGCCATCAAAAACGTCGATATTGCCTACCACTGTGATGATAACGCAGTGGGAAACACGGACCGGATAAAGCTCACGCTGACCGCAGATCAGGGGGTCGCGGACAGCAGTACGCCGTACATTGCAAAACTTCTGGACAGAGACGATCTCGGGGTGCGTGTATATGATGAACACAGTCAGAACGTCGCGCTGGACGGGACCTATGAGTTTCCGGTGACGATGGACGCGCAGGGAAACGGTGTGGTCAAAATTCAGGCTGTACCGGTCAGCACGACCAATGCCTCTCCGGCCCCGGGCCGCTTTGAAGGTAACGTGACGGTGAAGATGGATCTTCGCTAACCGAACTACCCTCAGGTTGACGCCGCAGCCTGAGGGTAATCAGAACAATCAGAAGCCGAGGCTATCGAGCAGATCGTCTACCTGATCCTGGCTTGCCACAACGCCCGCCTTGCTGGCGTCGAGCTGTGGACCATTGAGCAGGCTTTCGTTCTCACGTTTTGGACGGGCTGCAGGTTCAGGGATGTTCTCCAGCAGAACCATCAGCAGCTGACGCTCAATCTCCTGGATAACATCCATCATGCGCTTGATCACCTGACCGGTCAGGTCCTGGAAATCCTGCGCCATCATGATGTCCAGCAGCTGGGCGTTGGTGAAGCTGGTGTGCCCCGGCACATCCCCCAGGTACTGACGGGTATCCGTCACCAGCTCTCGTGCATCCGCCAGCTCGATAGGATTCTCAAACCACTCGTCCCAGCGTTTGCTCAGCGCTTTCGCCCCCTTTTCCATCGCATCCTGGTGCGGCTGTGACGCTTCAACGCTGTTCAGCGCACGTTCCGCGGCCTGAGCGGTCATCTGCACAACATAGTCCAGACGATCGCGGGCATCAGGAATGGCTTCCGCCGCTTCGGCAATCGCCTGATCCAGACCCAGCTCACGCAGGCTGTCACGCAGCATGCGCGTCAGGCTGCCGATGCGGACGATAATATCGCTCGGCGAGTGTTCTTCAACGGGTTTCATAGCAGGTTGCAACATTTCCATCACCTCACATGCCGAGTTTCTCGAAGATCTTACCGAGCTTCTCTTCCAGGGTTGCCGCGGTGAATGGCTTCACCACATAGCCGCTTGCGCCCGCCTGTGCAGCGGCAATGATGTTCTCTTTTTTCGCTTCTGCAGTAACCATCAGAACCGGCATAGACGCCATTCCGGCATCGGCACGAATGGTTTTCAGCAGTTCCAGACCGTCCATGTTTGGCATGTTCCAGTCGGAGATAACAAAACCAAACCCGCCAGCCTGCAGTTTGTTCAGCGCATCAACGCCGTCTTCTGCTTCTTCAACGTTGTTGAAGCCCAGCTCTTTCAGCAGGTTGCGCACGATGCGACGCATGGTGGAAAAGTCATCCACAACCAAAAACTTAAGCTCTTTATCCGCCATAAAATAATACTCCTGAGTCAAATACGTATTGCCTGTCCGGCACTGATTTTCGCCAGCATCTGCTGGCTTACCTGGCTAAGATCGACCACTTCGCTCACGCCACCCATATTGATGGCCTCGCGCGGCATGCCGAACACCACACAACTTGCTTCATTCTGCGCAATCGTCCAGGCGCCAGCCTGGTGCATTGCAAGCATTCCGGCGGCACCATCGTTGCCCATCCCCGTCAGGATCACCCCAACGGCGTTGCGCCCCGCATGTTTCGCCACCGAATGAAACAGCACATCCACCGACGGACGGTGCCGGTTGACCGGCGGTCCGTCATGAATTTTGATTTGATAGTTAGCGCCGCTGCGCGACAGCTCCATATGCTTGTCGCCCGGGGCGATATAGGCATGTCCCGGGAGCACGCGCTCGCCGTCTTCCGCCTCCTTCACGCTGATCTGGCACAGCTTGTTCAGGCGTTCGGCGAACGAACGGGTAAAGCCTGGCGGCATATGCTGAGTGATCAGAATACCCGGACTTGAAAGCGGCAATGGCTGGAGTACATGACGAATTGCCTCTGTTCCTCCGGTTGACGCTCCAATAACCAGCAGTTTTTCCGAGCTGAGTAAGGGACCGGCCTTCAGGGTCGCAGGCGCGGCCAATGGCGTATGGGCAGCAAGCTTCGCTCGCGACGCGGTGCGGATCTTCTCCGCAATCATTTCGCTGTAGGCCAGCATCCCTTCGCGAATGCCGAGCTGCGGTTTGGTGACAAAATCCACCGCCCCCAGCTCCAGCGCGCGCAGGGTGATTTCCGATCCTTTTCCGGTCAGGGAGGAGACCATCACCACCGGCATGGGCCGAAGCCGCATTAATTTTTCGAGGAAATCTATGCCATCCATGCGCGGCATCTCGACATCCAGCGTTAGCACGTCGGGGTTATATTTTTTAATTAAATCCCGCGCTACCAGAGGATCGGGCGCAGTCGCCACCATCTCCATGTCGCTGTGGCTATTGATAATTTCAGTCATGATCTGACGCATCAGCGCTGAATCATCGACAGACAACACCCTGATTTTACTCATGCTTTTTCCTTACTCAGCGCATATACCGTTTGCCCACGCAGGCTAAACTCACGCGCGAGGTTGCTGAAGTTTTCCGAGTGCCCGGCAAACAGTAAACCGTCAGGCTTGAGCAACGGAACAAACCGACGCAAAATGTCCTGTTGCGTCGTTTTATCAAAATAGATCATGACGTTACGGCAAAAAATGGCATCGAACGGCCCCGGCACGTTGTACTGCTTATCCAGCAGGTTAACGGGCGCGAATTCGACGCAGTTCGCCAGCTCCTGGCGTACGCGCACCAGGCCTTCATGCGGGCCCGTGCCGCGCATGAAATAACGCTGCAGCTGCTGCGGCGACAGCGTTTTCAGTTCATCCTGGCGATACACGCCGTTACGCGCCTTCTCCAGCACCTCGGTATCGATATCGCTGGCGTAGACTTTCCAGCGTCCGGGCGTCATGCCCAGGGTGTCAGCAAGGGTTATCGCCAGCGAGTACGGCTCTTCACCCGTCGAGGCGGCCGCGCTCCATACGCGATACTCCCCGGTGCGACGGCGGGCGTGCTCGGCGAGGACCGGGAAGTGGTGAGCTTCACGGAAAAACGCCGTCAGGTTGGTGGTTAACGAGTTAATAAAAGCCTGCCACTCTGCGCTGTTCTGGTTCGCCTCGAGCATGCTCAGATAGCGGCCAAAATCATCCAGCCCCAGCGTACGCAAGCGCCGCACCAGACGGTTGTAGACCATGTCCCGCTTATGATCCGCAAGCACGATCCCCGCACGCTGGTAGATTAACTGACATATCCGACGAAAATGCGCGTCGGACAGCGCGAGGCGCTGTGTCATCTGCAACAATAATGACGTTTGCCCAGGGGGCATTGGTGATGTCATAGCGCCTTCTTAATTACATTCAGGATACAACTGGCACGGCCTGCGACCGCCCGACTTCTGTTACTGCTTCAACGTGCTCTTTCACATTAAATACCGCGACCAGTCCGGTCAGACGATCCGCCTGGCTGGCCAGCTGATCGGTTGCCGCTGCCGCTTCCTCAACTAACGAGGCGTTCTGTTGCGTCACCTGATCCATCTGGCTGACGGCCTGGGCAACCTGCTCAATCCCGCGACGCTGTTCATCCGACGCAGAGGCAATCTCGCCCATGATGTCGTTCACCCGCGTCACGGAGGTGACGATCTCGTGCATGGTTTTCGCCGCCGTATCCACCAGCGTTGAGCCCTGCTGAACGCGCGAAACCGACTCTTCGATCAGCACCTTAATCTCTTTCGCCGCGTTGGCGCTGCGGCTCGCCAGGTTACGTACTTCCCCCGCCACCACCGCAAACCCGCGCCCTTGCTCACCGGCGCGCGCCGCTTCCACGGCGGCATTCAGCGCCAGAATGTTGGTCTGGAACGCGATACCGTCAATCACGCTGATGATGTCACCAATTTTCTGCGAGCTGGTGGCAATCTCCTGCATGGTGCTGGCGACATGGGACGCCTGGTCGCCGCCTTTCTTCGCCGTCATCGCCGCCTGTTTTGACAGGTCAGACGCCTGACGCGCGTTATCGGCGTTCTGGCCTACCGTCGCGGTTAACTGCTCCATGCTGGCCGCCGTCTGCGCCAGCGAGGCCGCCTGCTGCTCGGTGCGGGACGAGAGATCGTTGTTCCCCGCCGCAATCTCAGAGATCCCGCTGTGCATGGCATAACTGCCCTGCCGCACGTCGCTCACCGTTTCCCGCAGGGATCCCTGCATCGCCTTCAGGCTGGCAAAGATCGCCGAAATTTCGTTCTTGCCGAACACCGCCACCGGACGCGCCAGGTCCCCTTTCGCAATGCTGTCGAAGTGGCTGCTGATAATCGCCAGCGGCTGCACGATCATTCTGCGCGACCAGAGCAGCGCCCCGCCGGTCAGCAGCCCTGCCAGAATCACCACCACGGCAAAGATGATGCCCGACATGTGATAGCTTTGACGGCTCTGGTCACCGGCACGCTGAACAGACTGGTTAATATCCTGCTGCCACGCGTTAAAGCTGCCGTCAAACGCCGCCTGAGACGCCTGAACCGGTGCGGTCATAAAGTCCGAAAGCTGGTTGTTCTCAAGCCACGTCGCCTGGTGGTCCAGATCGCTGTACCACTGCTCAAAGTTCGTCTTCATGGCGGCCTTCAGCGCTTTCTCTTTCTCACTGTCGGCGGCCTGCGCCGTAAAGGCTTTAAACTGTGCGTCAGCCTGCTTCAGACTGTCGCGCGCGGTCGCCATCAGCGCTTTAATGTCATCCGGCGGATAACTCAGCGCGGTTAAGGTTCCCGCCTTGTTCAGCGCAGTGCTTGCCTGCAACAGCACGGCACGCGTTTGTGCCAGTGCGGAGCGCTGCTGATTACTCGCCTCAACTTCCTGCAAATTCTGATAGCCATCGCGAAACGCCCAAAAAGACAACCCGTTACTGCCAACCTGCAACACACCGCAAAGGATCAGAATCAAAAACAGTGTGGTCGAGATACGAATACGATTTAACATCCACGCTCCCATCAAGCGGCAAGCAGCCGCGGTTTAATTGTCAGTCAAAATGTTTCCCAGTTTTCATCTTGTCCGGTCGTCGCGGTGCGCGTACGGTTTACAGCCGATTCAGCGGCTGGCACGCGATACGTCGCCTGCGGGGTGACCGTGTTTCCAGCGAGTGAAGCGAGACGAAACGCCGAGACGGCCATCTTCAGACGGCTCGCCTGGTCTTCCAGAGCAGCGGCCGCCGCAGCGGACTCCTGCACCAGCGCGGCGTTTTGCTGTGTCACGCGATCCATTTCCGATACCGCCAGGGCAACCTGGTCGATACCACGACTCTGCTCATCGGACGCAGAGGCGATTTCCCCCATGATGTCCGTCACGCGGGTGACGGCATTCACGATGTCATTCATGGTCTCCCCGGCGCTTTCCACCAGCACGGAGCCGGTATCCACGCGGGAGACGGAATCTTCAATCAGGGACTTAATCTCTTTTGCCGCGTTGGCGCTGCGGCTGGCCAGGTTGCGCACTTCTCCGGCCACCACGGCAAACCCGCGCCCCTGTTCACCCGCGCGCGCCGCTTCCACGGCGGCGTTCAGCGCCAGAATGTTGGTCTGGAAGGCAATGCCGTCGATAACGCTGATGATGTCGGCGATTTTCTTCGAGCTGTCGGCGATTTCGTGCATGGTTTTCACCACGCCATCCACCACGCGGCCGCCGCGCTGCGCCGTCTCGGAGGCGCTTTCCGCCAGCTGAGACGCCTGGCGGGCGTTATCGGCGTTCTGCTTCACGGTCGCGGTGAGCTGCTCCATGCTGGCGGCCGTCTCTTCCAGGGCGGACGCCTGCTGCTCGGTACGGGATGAGAGGTCGTTATTCCCCATCGCAATTTCGCTGGTGCCGGTGTAGATAGCCTCCGACCCGTTGCGCACGTTCGCGACGGTTTCGATTAACGAACGCTGCATATGGTCAACGCTGTTTGCCAGCTCGGTGATCTCATTGCGCCCGGAAACGGTCAGCGTTTTGGTCAGGTCACCGCCGGCAATTTCACGAATGTGGGCAATGACGCGCCCGAGAGGGTTCAGCAGGATATGGCGAATGCCGTACCAGACCGCGACCAGCACAATGACCAGCGCCAGCGCCATCACGGCCATCTGCCATTTTGCAAAGCGGTAGTCATTCTGGCTTGCCGTAAAGGCCGAGTGATAGAGATCGCCACTGACCTTCGCGTATTCCCCCAGCGCCGCGCCGAGTGCGTTTTGCATCCCCTGCGTTGGCTGCGCGAAATAGGCGTCCATATTGCCGCTCTCCAGGAACTGAATCAGCTCTGTCAGGCCGGTATGGTAGGCATTGTATTTTTCATCGATATTCTGGCTCACCTGCTCCATAGCAGGCTGCGGGGCGATCTTTTTGAAGGCGTCGTAATGTTTCGCGGCGTCAGCGAGGGTGGCACGGGCATTTTTCAACAGATCGGTTTTCGCGCTGCTCTGCTGATTGTTGGGGTCCATCATCATGCGCGCGGACGAGCGGCTCAGGTTGATACGCGTTTGCAGCATCAGATCCCACGTCGACGTGAGTTCACTCTGCTGCAGGCGGAGATCGTTCGAGGCCGCGAAGCTGTCCTGGTTCTGTTTTAATGACGAGAAAAAAAGCCCGCCGGAGATGAGCTGAAGAAGTGCGAAAATGACCAGCACCATCATGAGCATTGTGACAACGCGGATACGGTTCAACATACAACACCTTCTCATAGATTTATTAACGGTGTTATCGGCACAGCCCACAGGAACTTTACATTTGCGAAAGGGAAAAGCGCGGGGTTAAAACGCCACGTCGACAATCAGCGTGTCGGTGTAGGTTCCGGCGGGCGGCGTGGCCTGATTGGTCAGGACTTTCGCGGTGTAGTTGTAGGTGCGCAGTAAACCGTCGGTACTGACCTGGGACGATACCGCGCTGGACCAGCGCTCGCTGCCGCTGCCGCCCCAGCGGTTACCGGTGGCTTCCTTATAGATGTCGTAGCTCATGGCGTTGCTGCCGCTCACCATCCGCCGCACGTTGTTCAGCGCGTTGGCACCGTTATTAATGCCGATGGTATACGAACTTCCTTTGGTACAGGTGACGGCAATCGCCTGCGAGACGGTGGGGAAACTTTGCACCAGCGGCGCGCTGTTGAAGTTCACATCTGGCGTGGTCATGGCGCTGCAGTCGTTGGTAACGGTCATATCCAGCAGGATGGTGGTTGTCGCGGTTCCCGTCTGATTGATTGTGCAAATGCCGAGCGCGCCGACGGAGCAGACGCTGTAGTTAATGCTGAAGGTTAACTGCACCTGATATGGCCCGGCAGTGACGTTTTGCCCGGCGACGGTGCGGAAATAGAGCGGAATGTTGTACTGCTTTGACCCCAGCAACCCCAGCAGGGTACTCCCGCTCCAGGTATACGATTTACTTATCTGTACCTCGCTGCTGCTCGCGCATCCCGATAATCCGCACAGCCGGGTGGGGATCGCGTCGGTGATGGCCGCATTATCCGTGCGTTTCATCGTGGCCCGGCTGCTGCCCGAGACAGATGCCGCGGTGTAGGTCAGCGTTACCGAGTCGCTGGTCAGCAGATTCAGTACGGCATCGCAGGCCACCACCAGCGTGCCGGTGGTTTGAACTTCTCCGGTTCCGCTAAGCGCGAACGAGGTGACGCTGCCAAACGACGCATTAACCGTACTGACGGTACACGCCGCCCAGCCGCCGCCGGAGAACAGCAGCAGGATGAATAGCAGCAGGCGCGTCATGGCTCCTCCCGGCAAACCAGCGGCCCGTAGGTTTTCAGCTTGTGCTCCGGATTGGCCCCCACGGTCAGGGTAGTCTTACAGCGCCTCCCGTCAGGTGCAATCACCTCCAGCGGGTTCACATCGCTGAGATTTTCCAGCCAGGCGATGCCGTCATACCCCACCACCGCATTGCTGCGCGAGGCGCGTCGAACCTGGCTTCCCACCGGCAACGCCTTCCCGCGCGCGTCATGCAGAATAACGCTTGCCACCCTCTCCTGCTCCATCGGGAAATCGACCAGATAGCCGCTGTGACGCCGAATCGCGATCCGCCGCTCGGTCTCTTTCAGACGGGTATCCGCCGGCAGATTCAAAGTATCAATCCGGTAGCTTGCCGGGTAATACGCTGACACCCCGCTGACCAGCAGGTAGCCGTTGTTATTGGTTTTACCGACGGGCTGGTTCTCATAGCTGACGGGCACGTCCGGGTGGCCGTCGGTACTGATGACCACAAACGCATCGTTGATCTTATTCGCCGCGAACAGCTCGCCGTCCATCAGCACAACGGCGCCCATCGCCTCGCCCCACCAGGTCATGGTATCCCTTTCGCCATAGCCGCCGCCCTGCAGCTCGATGTTGTTATTGCGCCAGCCCAGCGTACCCTGTTGATAATCACTGGATCTTGACTGGTTGGCCCAGGCCATGTTCCAGCTGAACCCACCGTCAGAAGGCATGGAGTGGTTGTAGTTAATGCGCTGGGTACTGCCTGCATCCGGGGTGTTTTCAACGGTGACGGCAGCGCTGTCGCGCGCCCCCAGCGGCACCTGCAGCGACAGCGCGACCGTCCAGTCTCCCCGCTGCCGATCCCGGCTGCCGGCCAGGTAAATACTGCTCGCTCCCCACAGGTTTCGGCTCCAGGAGAGATTGAGCAGCTCGGTTTTTTGGCTGTCAAAACTCTCCACGCCGATCCAGGCCGCACCGATATTGCCGTACCGTCCCAGATTGAAGGTCAGCGAATACTGGTCCGTATTACGCCTAAAGCTGGCGATGGGCTTATCGTTTTCGTCATATACCGTCGGCTGATCGTAAAGGGCCAGATTGCCAAAGCCGCGGTCGCGACGCGTGTGCTGGGTGGCGACGCTAAACTCGCTGGTACTGTACTGGTAACCCCAGTTGATTTGCCCGCCCGCATCACCGCGCATGCGGCTTTGCGAGTAAGAGGTATTCACCACGCCAAACTGGCCGAGTTTTATCACCGTCCCCGCGCCGCCCAGCGCCAGCTCCTGCGCCCCTTCCGCGTGGCCCTCGAGGGTTAGCCAGTCCGTCATCCCGTAGCGATACGAGCCGCTGCCGGCTGCCGGACCGTAGTCAAAATTCTTGATGCCGTAATTACGCCGCAGGCTGCCGAGCGTCACGGCGCCGTCGCTCAGCCCTTGTTTGAGCAGGTCGCTGGTGACGTAAAACGGTAGCGTGGTGCTTACCTGGCGCCCCAGCGCATCCGTTGTGACCAGCACCGCATCCCCGGCGCCGTTGATATAGGGCAGATTAGTCAGGGTGAAGGGGCCCGGCTGAAGCTGGGTTGAGCCGGAGCGATAGCCGTTGATAAAAAGATCGACCGAAGTGGGTACCGCGGCTTCCCCCGCGAACTCGGGCAGCGGCCATGTCACCAGGTCAGGACGCAGGGAGAAATCCCGCCCGACGCTTATCCCCCCCATCCGCACGCTGGAGCTCCAGCTCAGGGCATCGCTGATCACGTCCCCGGCGCTCCAGCTCATCGCGTCATCTTCGTTGGTGAACAGCAGGGTCGTGTCATAGCGGACATACCCTTCCTGCTGTCCGTCGTTACCGGTGAAATTTTCCCGCGCGTAACCGGTCGAGGAAAACGAGCCGTTCTCGTTGAAGTAGCGGAACTCATGCCAGATCGACGCCTGACCGCCGATATGTTCCGTGTGGTTGGTGTAGAGATCGTAATTCAGCAGCGCCCCGCGCCCGTAGTGCGGTTTGGCCTGCGCCGCTTGCGCGCTGAAAGGCGTCACGCGGGCCGTCACCCAGTCGCGGGGAACGTTAAGCAGCAGGCGCTGCGCGGCGCTGTCGTACTCCACCCGAGCCTGAGCAAGCGAGGAGAGATTTACCTCGCCGGTGGGAACGTGCGCCGGGGGCAGCCCCGCGCGCAGCAAATCGGCGCTGGAGATAAAGAAAGCGCCTTTACGCTGCGTCACGGGCACGACCAGGCCGGTATCGTAGTGATTGACCACGATGGCCAGCTGGAAAACCGCTTCATCATTTATCGCCTGTGCCTGGGGAGGCGGCGGTAAACTGTCGTCGCCGGGCCCGGCCAGGGTCGCTGAACTGACGCATAGCAGTATCATCATCGCCGGCTTCAGTTGACGGGCGTCGACTGCCATTGTTCGTCCCTGGCATTAATCTGCGCGCTCATCCGCTCTGGCTGACGAACGCTAGCGGGTATAGGCCAGCTGCGGGTGCTGCCCGGCAGGACGTAACCCAGCAATCCCTCCGCCACCGTGCGTTTCTGACCGCCCTGCTCCAGCGCCACCTGGCTCAGCCTGACGTGAACATCACCCCGATTTTTGACCTCCAGCGCAGGCTTTCCCTCCGCCTGCGTCACCCGCCAGCTCAGGTTTTGGGTCTCCGCCAGCGCGTGATGCGCGCCCTCTTTGATGGTCGGGATCCCCTGTCCATATACGAACAGAGGGATGGAGTAACGCATCTGCAATTTCAGGCCGATGGCGGGTTCGGCTTTGGCATCTGGCTGGGGAATTTCATCGACGATAATACGATAGGCCTGTTCGACCCCTGCGGGAACTGAAGCCTGTTTGATAAGGCGAATAAGCTGCTTGTTGCCTGTGCCAATCGTGACGATGGGCGGGCTGGCGACCACGTCCTGCTGCGCGGTATAGCGCTCGTGTCCGTCCTCCTGCTTCCAGCGCACGATGCGAACCTGCATCGTCGTGGCGCTGTTTCCCTGATTCTGGATCCACAGTTCCGTGGCGTTGGCGTCTGCAGCAAGCCAGGGATCGATGGGCCAGAGCAGGATGGTGGCCGCCGCCTGCGCCTGGCCAGCAACCGCCATTCCCAACGCGCCCGCCAGACAAACCGGTCTGAAAAATGGCTTCATCAACACTCTCCCTTTATTACCATGACAAGGTCACGGTGAGCTGATCGGAATAGGTTCCCGCCGGGCTAAACCCGGTCAGTAGCGCCACGCCAAAAAGCGGCAGCGCGATGTTATTGCTGTTGGTATAGGTCACCGCTATCGCCTGGTTGACGCCAATTTCGCTGTTCGCGGCCAGCGAGCTGCTGCTGTAGAGCCGGTATGGCACCATATCGACGCCGTTCGCGCGCTTCATGCGGCGAACGGATGAATAATTTTGACCGCCATTAATGCTCATGCTCAGCGCCACGCCTGGCGTACAGGCGATGGACAACGCCCCGTTTGGCACAAAGCTAGTGCTCACCGGCGCGCTCTCGACGCCGTTATGGCTGCCAAAATCCAGCGTACCGAGAAGCCCTCCGCTACCGGTGGCCACCGCGCATCCCGGGACAATCGTCGCGCTGACCTTAAACGACTGGGATGTCACCGCATCCGCCGTGGGTATCGTGAGCAATCCGACGATCAGCGCGAAAAAAGGCTGCACGCGTCCCTCTGCGCGTTTGCGCAGACCTGTGAGAGATGCCTTCATGGCGGTTCGGGACTAGTAGGTGACGCTGACGTTAATCGTGTCGGTGTAGGTTCCCGGAACGACCGTCACGCTGTTACCGCCGCCGGTAATCCGTCCGTAGAGGGTGTAACTGTCCACCCCTCCGGCCGTAGACGCGATCGGCAGCGCGGCGTTATTGGCAATCACGGTGTTAAACCCGCTGTCGCTGTACAGGCTGTAAGCCACGCCCTGTGCCGCGTTGGCCGTATTCACCAGATAGCGTTCAGGCGTGCCCGGCGAACCGACAACCGAGCCGGGCGCGGTGGAGTGGGTATTACCGGTGATCGCGACCGTATAGCTGGCGGTCGTACATTGAATGGTGAAGGTGTTTCCGCCGCTGGCGCCGCTCAGCTGCGTCGTAAGCGTGGAAAAGGTTGCCGGATGGGTACCGAAATCGAGCGTACCGAAGTTAATACCACTCTGCGCGGGCGAGCCGTTTATCAGACACCCGTTTGTCAGCGTCAGCGTTGCACCGATGGTGCCGCTGCTGGTGACGGCCAGCGCCTGATGGGCCGTTGTCGCAGCCAGTAAGGTGCCTGCGCAGATCAAAAGAAGTTTTCTTTTCATTTACCACCCTCCAGAAGACGTCTCCGTTCCCTTGCCACATTTTATTTTTGTCGTTCAAGATGTTAGCCCCGCTTAACGTTCCTCTGAGGGGGTTATTGAGAATTTAGTTTACGGATATCGCTTCGACCACCCGACCCTTAACGCATAAGGCATATGTCTTATTGACTCAACTTTCTTATAAATAACAGCAAGTTAAATCAATTCAGGCAGCAATTTCATTCTATCCGGGGAGAATATATCCATTAAAGTGTGACGACGATCACAATATATCGTCAGCACATTAACAACAAAATTAATAAAAATTAAAAAGGAGTTGTATCCCCCTACACTTTGCGTCAATTTATGTGCCGAATAATTTCCCGCATCGTAATAAAAAATTTATATGTATCGACGCGGGCCACATCTGAAGCGCATAGAGGATCTTTTTTCGTGGCAAGTGCAAACAAACTCACACTCTTCATCGTGATATTCATGCTGGCGGGTATTCTTTCAGGGGCAGCAATTCATGAGTATGCATCTGCGGATGCCATCAAAGCCTGGTCGGATAATATTACCCTTCTGACCGATATTTTCCTCCGCCTGATCAAAATGGTCATTGCACCGTTGGTCTTCAGCACGCTCACCGTCGGCATTATGAAGCTGGGCGAAACCTCCACCATTGGCCGCGTTGGCGGCAAAGCGATGGTGTGGTTTATCAGCTCATCCGTGCTCTCTATCCTGGTTGGCCTGTTTATCGTCACGCTGGAGCATCCGGGAAGCGGTCTGAACCTGACGGTTCCGACAGAAGCGGTGGATACCGGCCTGGCCGTGGGCGGCATGACGCTGAAAGCGTTCCTGTCGCACACCATTCCGACCAGTATCGCGGGGGCGATGTCGAACAATGAGATCCTGCAGATTGTGGTGTTCTCGATGTTCTTCGGCATCGGCGGCGCGTCGCTGGGGCAGAAATTCAACGCGCCGCTGGTGGCCGCGCTGGATGTGGTTTCCCATATCATGCTGAAGGTAACGGGTTACGTGATGTACGTTGCTCCGCTGGCCATTTTCGCGGCGATTTCATCCGTCATTGCCACGCAGGGTCTGGGCATTCTGCTGAACTACGCCTCCTTTATTGGCGGCTACTATGTTGCCATTCTTCTCACCTGCATGGTGCTGCTGGCCGTGGGCTACATGGTGCTGAAAAAAGAGGTGTTTCGCCTGGTCAGCATGCTGAAAGATCCGGTCCTGGTGGCGTTTACCACCAGCAGCTCTGAAGCCGCCTACCCGAAAACGCTGGAGCAGCTGGAGCGCTTTGGCTGCTCGCGCAACATCGCCTCTTTCGTTCTGCCGATTGGCTACTCCTTCAACCTGGTGGGTTCGATGGTGTACTGCTCTTTCGCCTCGATGTTTATCGCTCAGGCGTACAACATTCACCTGAGCTTCTCTGAAGTGACGGTGCTGATGCTGACCCTGATGCTGGCGTCGAAAGGGATAGCCGGCGTACCGCGTTCTTCACTGGTGGTGCTGGCAGCAACCATTCCGAGCTTTAATATTCCGGTGGCGGGGATTCTGCTGCTGATGGGGATCGACCACTTCCTGGACATGGGCCGTTCCGCAATTAACGTGCTGGGGAATGGGATCGCGACTGCGATGCTGTCACAGAATGAAGGCGCGCGGGAAGCGGAAGCTGAAGCTGAGCTGGTAAAGCAGGAAGCGTAAGGTGAAAAAAAGGGTGAGGCCTGATGCCCTCACCCCTGCCCTCTCCCACAGGGAGAGGGAGCAAACACAAAAAACGGCAACCTGGGTTGCCGTTTTGCATTTACCTACGCTACGTGACTCGCGGCGATATCCAGCAGCGCCATCTCATCGCTGTTCAGCAGCTTCTCGATGTTCACCAGAATCAGCATACGCTCGCCGAGCGCGCCCAGGCCGGTCAGGTATTCGGTCGACAGCGTGACCGCAAACTCCGGCGCAGGACGAATTTGGTCAGAGGTCAGGGAAAGCACATCAGATACGCCGTCCACCACGATACCTACCACGCGCTGCCCCAGATTCAGAACGATCACCACGGTGTTGTCGTCGTAGTCAACGTCGCCCTGGCTGAACTTCACGCGCAGGTCCACGATTGGCACAATGACGCCACGCAGGTTGGTGACACCTTTAATAAAAGCAGGCGTGTTAGCGATGCGGGTAACCTGGTCGTAACCACGGATTTCCTGCACTTTCAGGATATCGATGCCGTACTCCTCATCGCCTAAAGTGAATACCAGGAATTCCTGCCCTGATGGCTCGCCCGCCAGTTTCGTTACATTACTCATACCGGTCATGTTATTACCTTCTACTTAATCAGGCGGCTGTGTACGCCACACGTTGTTCACGATTTAATCCCTGAAGCGCCGACACATCGACGATCAGCGCCACGCTACCATCACCCAGAATGGTGGCGGCAGAAATACCCGGCACTTTGCGGTAGTTACTTTCGAGGTTCTTCACTACCACCTGGTGCTGACCAATCAGCTGATCGACCAGCAGCGCGTAGCGGCGGCCCGCGCTTTGCAGGATCACAACGATGCCCTGCGTGGCCTCTGTCTTCGCCCCGTCCACTTCGAACACTTTCCACAGCTCCACCAGCGGCAGGTACTCACCGCGCACTTCGAGCACGCGCTCGCCGCCCGCCAGCGGATGCAGATCTTCTTCACGCGGCTGCAGGGATTCCATCACGGCGTTCAGCGGCAGGATAAAGACTTCGTCCGCCACTTTGACAGACATGCCGTCGAGGATCGCCAGCGTCAGCGGCAGCAGGATGCGAATGGTGGTGCCAGAACCCTGTTTAGACTGGATCTCAACGTGGCCGCCCATCTCCTGGATGTTACGTTTCACCACGTCCATGCCTACGCCGCGTCCGGACACGTCGGTCACCTGCTCTGCGGTAGAGAAGCCCGGCGCGAAGATGAGCATGCCCACTTCTTCGTCGGTCATGTTTTCATTGACCGCCATCCCCTGCGAAATCGCTTTTGCAAGGATGCGCTCGCGGTTAAGACCCGCGCCGTCGTCGGTCACTTCGATGCAGATGTTCCCGCCCTGGTGTTCAGCAGAGAGGATCAGGTTACCGACCGGGGATTTTCCGGCGGCAATGCGGTTTTCCGGCAGTTCGATACCGTGGTCGAGGCTGTTACGCACCAGGTGCGTTAACGGGTCGATAATGCGCTCGATCAGGCTCTTATCCAGTTCGGTTGAGCTGCCCATCAGGGTTAGTTCAATCTGTTTATTCAGCTTGCTGGCAAGGTCGCGAACCAGACGCGGGAAGCGGCTGAAGACATATTCCATCGGCATCATACGGATGGACATGACCGATTCCTGCAGGTCGCGGGCGTTACGCTGCAGCTGGCCCATGCTGGTGATCAGATCGCCGTGCGTGACCGGGTCCAGTTCGTTAGAACGCTGGGCCAGCATCGACTGGGTGATCACCAGTTCGCCAACCAGGTTAATCAGCTGGTCGACCTTCTCAACCGCAACGCGGATGCTGGTTGACTCGCTGGAGCGGGCGGCAGGTTTCTCACCGCGGCCAGGTGCCGCGGCCTCTTTTGGCACTGCCTTCAGCGCCGGAGCCGCAGGAGCCACAGCCGGTGCGGCGGCCTGAGCGACAACGGCCACCTCTTCCGCAGCGGCAGGGGCGTCAACCGCGGGCGTTTCGGTTTCGAAGGCGATCTGGTCAGCTTCAATCACAAAGCACAGTACCGCCACGATATCGTCCTGGCCAATACCGTCATCAAGCGTCGCGGCAAGGCTGTCTTTGCCTTTTACCACGTTGCTTAACTTCGCCAGGTTACCCAGCTCTTCTTCCAGCAGGTTAACTTCATTCTCTTTGAGACGTGACAGCACAACGCGCAGTTTGCCCGCTTGTGCAGCGGCTGGCGCGGCCTCGTCGGCAGCAACCGCATCGACAACGCTCAGTTTCGCCGCAGGGACAACGGCTGCAGCGACCTCACCTTTTGCTTCCAGGGCGAGCTGGCGCAGCGCATTGCAGATGTATTCAAAGCTGGCGGCATCAGGCTCTGCCGAACTTTTATAGGCGTCGAGCTGTTCCTGCATAATATCTTTGGTTTCCAAAAACAGGTTGATAATGTCGGTATTGAGCTGCATCTCACCGCGTCGCGCTTCATCAAGCAGGTTTTCCATTAAATGGGTCGTTTCCTGCAGGATGGTAAATCCAAACGTTCCGGCTCCGCCTTTAATAGAGTGCGCCGCACGGAAGATGGCATTGAGCTGCTCGGAGTCCGGTGCTTCGGGCACCAAATCGAGCAAGTGTTGCTCCATATCGGCCAACAATTCGTCGGCTTCATCAAAGAATGTCTGGTAAAAATCGCTAATATCCATGCTCACGCTATCACCTCGGATTGGCTGGTGGCGATGTTGGAACGGCAGCCGAAGGAACGGCCCCAGGCTGTTTTAAATCGTCCAGTGACTCATTCTGACTTTCGGCGTTTTCATGCAGGATGGCCTGCTCCGCCTGCTGGTTCAGCACTAAAAGACTGATACGACGGTTGATGGCATCATCCGGCCCGCGGTCGGAAACGCGCATGGTTGCGGCCATGCCGACTACGCGCAGTACCTTGCCATCATCAAGCCCACCTACCACCAGCTCGCGACGCGAGGCGTTGGCACGATCGGCAGAAAGCTCCCAGTTGCTGTATCCCTTCTCCCCACTGGCGTACGGGAAATCATCCGTGTGTCCTGACAGGCTGATTCGGTTAGGAATGCCGTTCAGCACCGGTGCAATGGCACGCAGAATATCGCGCATGTACGGTTCGACTTCCGCACTTCCGGTTTTAAACATTGGGCGGTTCTGGCTGTCGATAATCTGAATACGCAGCCCTTCCTGCACCAGGTCGATCTTCAGATGCGGGCGCAGCGCGCGCAGCTTCGGATCCGCTTCAATAAGCTGATCGAGATCGCCCCGCAGTTTCTTCAGACGCGCCTGCTCCATCTTTCTTTTCAGCTCGTCGATGTTCGGCTCTTTTTTCACCTCACCCTTCTGCTGGGTGTAATCATCGCCGCCGCCCGGGATCGGGCTTTCGCTGTTAGAGATACGCGGCCCACCGGCCACCGCCGTTGCCAGCGGCGTACGGAAATATTCGGCAATCTGGATCAGTTCTTTTGGGCTGGAGATGGAGATCAGCCACATCACCAGAAAGAACGCCATCATTGCGGTCATAAAGTCGGCGTACGCAATTTTCCACGAGCCGTGTGCGCCATGCCCGCCGCCCTTGTGCTTGCGTTTTTTTACGATGACGATCGGATGGGACTGGTTTTTCATGCGTCCTCAGTTGTCGTCTGTTGGTTTGGGTTTTTCACCGCACGCACGTGTTCTTCAAGCTCGATAAACGACGGACGCTCGCTGGAGTAAAGCGTTTTACGGCCAAACTCAACCGCGATCGGTGGCGCGTAACCGTTGAGGTTAGAGAGCAGCGTGATCTTCACGCACTGCATCATTTTGGTGGTTTCCGCACTCTTCTGGCGCAGAACGCTCGCCAGCGGAGAGATGAAGCCGTACGCCAGCAAAATACCGAGGAAAGTCCCCACCATCGCGTGGGCAATCAGCGCACCCAGCTCGGCTGCCGGACGGTCTGCCGAGGCCAGGGCGTGAACCACGCCCATTACCGCAGCAACGATGCCGAATGCCGGAAGCGAGTCGCCGACCAGCGCCAGGCTGTTGGCCGGCACTTCAGATTCGCTTTCGTGGGTTTCGATCTCTTCGTCCATCAGCGCTTCGATTTCGAAGGTGTTCATGTTGCCGCTGATGATGAGTCGCAGATAGTCGACGATGAAATCCAGCATCATGGCGTCAGCAAGAATTCGCGGATAGCTGGCAAAAATTTCGCTCTCTTTCGGGTTTTCAATATCCCGTTCAAGCGAGAACATGCCCTGCTGACGCGACTTCGCCATCAGGCGATAGAGCAGTGCCAGCAGATCCATATACATGCTTTTGGTGTATTTCGAGCGACGGAACAGCAACGGAATCGCTTTCAGCGTGCCCTTGATCGATTTACCGTTGTTACCAACGATAAAAGCCCCTACCCCTGCACCGCCGATGATAATAAGTTCAGCCGGTTGATAGAGTGCTCCAAGGTGCCCGCCGGTCATCATGTAACCGCCGAAAACTGTACCGAGAACTACCAGGTAACCTAATAAGATAAGCACGACATCATCCTTCCGCTAGTGACTATGGCAAGGACGTCCAGCTCGCAGCGTTTACCGTTTGCGGGGTAAAAAAAAGCAGCGGTAATTGCTTACCGCTGCTGGAATCTTTCCCACACGTTCGGGTTAAACAGCTTGTTCGATCTGTTCATCCAGCAGTTGTGGAATAATATCGGCAGCATCCCGGGAAAGTTTACGTCTTTTTACTGCGCGGGATGGAGGCTGACATAAACTACAGGCGAAGCTGCCTGCAGGTTGATGAGCATGGGTAATAAAATTGCCGTCGCAGCAGTTGCAGCGCGACAGTTCAAGCATTCCGCTCTCAACAAAACGCACCAGCGTCCATGCGCGGGTCAGCGCCAGCAGAGGGCCTTCTTCCTGCTGTGGGCATTGTTCAAGGTAAAGTTTGTACGCTTTGATCACGGCGTCAACGCCGCTACACAAACCGGTTTTGAGAAGATACTGCCAGGCATTACAGAACATGGAAGCATGAATATTCTGCTCCCACGTCATAAACCAGTCGGTAGAAAACGGCAGCATGCCTTTCGGCGGGGGACTACCACGTAACTCTTTGTACAGTTTGATGAGACGACCACGGCTCAGCTGAGTCTCGCTTTCCAGCATTTGTAAACGAGCACCCAGTGTAATCAGCTCCATGGCCAACTGTATGTCACGCGCTTCCTGAACAATGCTTTTCTCGCTCATTGCTAGGCCCTTTTCTTACGGGCTACGTCATCAGGCTGGCTGATTTCGTTAAGCAAGCGAGTGGAAAGAAGAATACCGGTATGGATCTGTTGAAGATCGTCCACACGGGATTCCTGCGTCAGACGCGTTATTGTCTGTGAATCATCGAAACGGAACTGGCAAACCAGTTGATTCGTTTCAGCCAGTTTAACCATCTGCGGGAGGGTTAAGCCGCCCAGCATGGTTGCCATTTCTTCGTTAATACCCAGACGAAACATCGCGGACGCCTTGTCCTGACTAATCAAACGCTGCGCGAGCAGTAAATACGACAAATTGATGTCATAGATATGTTTTAGCAACTCGGATGTATGCATTGTTCCCATCCCGAATAACCAACTATTATTTTTATGCGGAAAGACCGCACCCCGTGATGTCGCCGGGAAATCACCCGGTATAAAAAAGAAAAGGCTAAATGCATAGTTGAATTTAGGTTTGTATTCACTGAAACCGTAAGAGAGAAACCGCGAATGCGTCTCTTACATGATTTATCATTTCTTACAAATAACTAAGATTTTTCCTAATTCGACGCAAACTCTACTCGTCAGTTTTGACACATACAATCCAGCCACCCTCAAATTTAAAAAAAATGTGATCCACGTCACACAATTTAAGTGAATATGACCCATAAATCCATCAGTATGACTTGTAATTTGGTCAAAATTTAGCCAATCGGTACTGTTTTGTATTCTTAATTGACGAATACTCATGCAGAAGGGTGATCCAAACTGGCATGCAACGTGCTTTTCATGCCGTAAGCGCCGCTCGGAAACATTTACATCAGGCCCCTCTCCTGGAAACATTTTTCTTACCGTGAAAAAACATATAGTTATGCAGGTAGCACAAAAAAGATGTTTCAGGACGTGATCATTCGAAATGAGTTTGTAACGCATCAAAACGATTTAACAGTCCAGGCGTGGATTTGTGTGATTTACGTTAAGTTGTTAATTTTTTTCATTTAGGCGCATTTTTCAGTTATTCTTCTTATAAGAATAATTAATGAATAATTATGATAAGCTTCACACTAATGTCGTAATCTGCTCTTGCAGAACCGGAGATTTCGCGGTAAAGGTGGTTAAACGCTGTCTTTCAGACATCTAAGGAGTGCGCCATGAGTTACTCCCATCTTCTTGTTTCCGTTGCAGTTTCCCCCGAAAGCCATCAGCTCGTCGCCCGGGCGGTTTCCATTGCCAGACCCCACAATGCCCGCATCAGCCTCATCACCCTCGCCGCAGAGCCGGAGATGTATAATCAGCTGGCCGCCCCCATGCTGGAGGATATTCGCGAGGTTCTGCAGGAAGAAACGCAGCAATTTCTGCGCGAATTAGTGGAAAAGGCACAATATCCTGTTTATGAAACTGTTATTGCGACCGGGGAACTTAACGCCCATATTCTCGATATGTGTCGCAGACAAAATATAGATTTAGTGATTTGCGGGAACCATAACCACAGCTTTTTATCGCGGGCAGCCTGCGCGGCGAAATCTATTGTCGCGTCGAGCCAGGTCGATGTGCTGTTAGTGCCGCTTGGGGGGCATTAGCCCCCCAGCAGTAAATCAGGCGAGTTTAGGGAAGGTCGCGATCTTTTTTTGCAGATCGCCTTCATGGCTTTGCGGAGCGATATTCCGGAGATCCTGAATAAAACGCGCCTGCCAGTGGTTAATATCGTTCTTCCGGATTGTCTCCATCATGTCAGCATGACGGGAAATACGTTCCGTGAGCGGCATTGTCAGGGCACGATTCAGCGCGTTCGCCACGTCATCCCTGTCGTAAGGGTTAACGATGAGCGCCGACGTGAGCTCATTTGCGGCTCCGGCAAACTGGGAAAGCACCAGAACACCCGGGTCGGCAGGATCCTGGGCCGCCACATACTCTTTCGCCACCAGATTCATCCCGTCGCGCAGCGGCGTGACCAGCCCAACGTCCGCATAGCGGAAGACCTTCATCAGGATCTTACGGTCAAAGTGTTGATTCAGGTAAAACAGCGGCGTCCAGCCCAGCTGGCCGTAGCGGCCATTAATGCGCCCTGCTTCTGTCTCCAGCTGATGGCGAATATCCTGGTAGGCCTGAACCTCACCGCGCGACGTCGGCGCAATCTGGGTATAGCGAATTTTCCCGTGATGCTGCGGGTATTTATCCAGCAGCGTTTCATACGCCAGGAAGCGTTCCGGCAGCCCTTTGGAATAATCAAGACGTTCAACCGAGAAGATATTTTTCACGTGCTTGAGTTCATTCTTAAGCTGCGCCAGCTTCGGCGGCAGCGGGCCAGAAGCCTGCTCCGCGATTTCGTCAGGTTCAATCCCTATTGGATAGACCTCGGTGTGGAAGGTTTTCCCCCACGCCGTATGGGTTTTCCCGCCTTTGGTCACCAGACGCGCTTTGCCAGACACGGAGTCAAGGAACGCGAGGCGGTCATTTTCGGTCTGGAAGCCCAGCAAATCGTAATCACACAGCGCCTCCAGCAGCTCTTCATGCGGCGGCAGCGCGGTAAAAATTTCCGGCGTCGGGAACGGGATGTGCAGGAAGAAGCCAATCCGGTTATTCACCCCCCTCTTTCGCAGCTCTCTCGCGAAGGGCAACAGGTGATAATCGTGGATCCATAAAATATCGTCTTCCTCTATTAATGGCAGCAGTTTATCCGCCAGCAGCGCATTTACGCGCGAGTAGCCTTCGAAGGATTCACGCTGGAATTTGACCAGGTCAAGACGATAGTGGAACGCAGGCCACAGGACGGCATTTGAGAACTGCGAGTAATACTCGTCATAGTCTTTCTCTTTCAATGCAAATGAAGCCCACGTAATGTTTCCGCGCGTCACCTTGTTGAGCGGTTTCTCCTCTTCACTAATTTCTCCACCCCAGCCAAACCACAGCCCGCCAGCGGCTTTTAAGGCACCTAACACCCCTACCGCCAGGCCACCCGCGCTGGCTTTTTTATCATCCGGCGGTGCGATTCGGTTAGAGACGACGACTAAGCGACCCATAATGGTTTCCCCCTTTGCTTTGCGCTATTTGTTGTTGTTGCTGGTTAGCGATGTCAGATATCCACTGCCAGACGCTGGCGACATCCGCCAGCCGCCATTCGGCAACGGTGTCACCAGGCCCCACCTTGACGGCGATCCCTCCGGCCTGATTCACGACGCGAAACCCGGCCTCGTCGGTCAGGTCATCCCCAATGAAAACGGGCGTTCGCCCTTTGAAAGGCGGCGACGCCATAAACGCGGCGATGGCCGCGCCTTTATTAATCCCTTTCGGTTTTAACTCCACGACGCATTTGCCGGGCTGCAACGCCAGCTGTGGATGGGCATCCGCAACCGTTTGAGCCAGCGCCAGTACGGCCTCCTCATGCTGCGGCGCCTGACGATAATGCAGGGCAAAGGCCATGCCTTTGGCTTCCAGCTCGGTGCCAGGCAGCGCTTCCAGCGCAGCAGAAAGCTGCTTCTGGAGCGTTTGCGTGAGTGCGTCAGGGAGTGAAACGATATGCGTGTGGTCATGGATGTCGCGGCGCTCCGCTCCGTGTACACCGGCCAGCGGAAAGTGGTAAGGACTGGCGAGCGTATCCAGCTCGGCCATTGAGCGCCCTGATATCAATGCCAGTGCTCCCTCGTTCATGAGCGAGAGCTGATGCAAATCCTGTAACACCGCATCCGGAATAGACACCTGGTCAGGGTGCGGTTTTATCCCGGCGAGCGTGCCGTCGAGATCGAAAAAGAAAGCATAGTGTCCGGGCAGTACAGGCGGTGCGGTTAACATGTCAGCCACCCTTTTCCTCCTTACGGTTTACGAGAGGTAAACGCCTTTACCTCTTTCATAGCCATGTAAGTATAGACAGTGTGACGTCGCTCGCCATTTGACAACCGCCCCGCCAGTTTTACTGGCGGGGCGGTTAAGGGGTCAACTATGGTTATAAGTTGAGCAATAAAAGACGGGAAAAAGGGTTACAGGGTACGCTTCGCTTTTTGCTTGTAACGGTCGAAAATCACCGCTGCCAGCAGGATCAGACCACGAACCACGTACTGCGAGAACGGCGAAATATTCAGCAGGTTCATGGCATTCTCCACCGTGCCTAAAATCAGGATACCGGCCACCACATATGAGATTTTTCCGATGCCACCCTTGAGGGAAACGCCCCCTAAAACGCAGGCCGAAATGACGATCAGCTCGTAGCCAATAGAGGTCATCGGCTGGCCGCTTGTCATACGCGAAGCCAGGATAATCCCCGCGGCGGCAGAAACCAGCCCTGAGAGCACGAAGATAATAATCTTGGTTCGCACCACCGGTACCCCGGCCAGACGGGCGGCCTCTTCGTTACCGCCAATCGCCAGCGTATTACGGCCAAAGGTGGTCCGGTTGAGCAGGAAGCCGAACAGGATCAGGCAGGCCACGGTCAGCCAGATTGGCGCAGGCAGCCCCAGCCAGTTGGCGTAACCCAGGGTAAAGAAGCGCTCGTCTTCAATCCCCACCGCTTTACCGTCGGAGATGATATAGGCTAGCCCGCGGACAATTTGCATTGTCGCAAGCGTGGTGATCAGGGCGTTAATCTTCAGGCGTGCGATAACAAACCCGTTCACCAGACCGCTGATGACGCCGAGTAGCAGACCGGCGAGAACGCCAATCCACAGGCTCTCCGTCATGTTGATCACCACTGCCGTCGTGACGCCCGCACAGGCAATCACCGACGCCACCGACAGGTCAAAATCGCCAGAGGCCAGGCAGAACAGCATCCCGCAGGCCACCATCCCGGACATGGAAATGGCCAGCCCCAGCCCCTTCATATTAATGAAGGTGGCAAAGTTAGGAACAAAGATCGCGCAGGCGAGGAACAGCGCGGCAAAGACCACCAGCATGCCGTACTGATCCCAGATACGTCCAAAACTCAGCGCCGACTTCGACTTCGGCGCTCCGGATGTAGTAACAGAGGACATCATTAACTCCTTACTCAGGCGACAGCCTGGCTGACTTTAGGCATGGCGAGGTTCAACGCCTGTTGTTCATTCGCCTGTTCATGAAGTAATTCACCGGCAATTTCGCCTTCACGCATCACCACAATGCGGTCGGCCACGCCAAGCACCTCCGGCAGATCGCTGGAGGCGAAGAGCACCGCCACGCCGCGTTTTGCCAGCTCATAGATCACGTTATAAATCTCGTGTTTTGCCCCCACATCGATACCGCGCGTCGGCTCATCCAGCAAAATGACCTTCATATCTTCCGACAGCCAGCGGCCTAAAATCGCCTTCTGCTGGTTTCCGCCTGACAGATTCATGATCAGCTGTTCCGGACCCGGCGTTTTAATATTCAGCGAGCGAATATGGTGGTCGGCGTTGCTCGACTCCCAGCCATCGTTTATCAGGCAGCCTGCGCGAATAAACTTGCGGCGAGCGGAAATATTGATGTTGTCGCGTACCGAATGCACCGGAATAATCCCCTCGGCTTTACGGTCTTCCGGGCAGAGCATCATGCCCGCCCTGATCGCGTGGGCCGGTTTCTGGATATCGACCCGTTCACCATCAATAGAAACTTGCCCATCGGTAATACGGGTACCGCCGAACAGGCCTTTCATTAATTCACTGCGCCCCGCCCCCACCAGACCAAACAGGCCGACAATTTCGCCGCTGCGAACGGATAACGAAATCGGCGTGCGCACGCCCGGCGCTTTGACGCTGTCCAGGCGCAGGCGTTCAGGGCCGTACTGACGCGGCTGCCAGTGATAAATATCACCCAGCTCGCGTCCGACCATCGCCTGAACAAGCTGGTCATGGTTAACCTGCTGCATGTCGGTAAAGGTGCGCACATAGCGCCCGTCTTTAAAGACGGTGATGGCGTCGCTCAGGGCAAATATCTCTTCCATGCGGTGCGAGACATACAAAATCGTACGGCCTTCCTGACGCAATTCGCGGATCACGCGGAACAGATTTTCAATTTCACGCGCAGAGAGCGAACTGGTGGGCTCATCGAAGGCGATAATTCTGGCGTTACGCGCCAGCGCCTTGGCAATTTCAACCATCTGCCACTGGCCGATGGAGAGATATTTCAGCGGCGTCTGGGGATCGACGTCCAGACCCAGGTGTTTAAGCTGCAGCCCCGCTTCATAATTAAGTAGCGAACGATTTACCACGCCGCCTTTGTGCGGGAGCTGTCCTAAATAGATATTTTCCGCCACGGTCATCTCAGGAATGAGGTGCAGCTCCTGATAGATGATCGCCACCCCGGCATTGAGCGCCGCCGTGGTATCGGCAAACGCCACCTCTTCGCCGCGAATGGCCAGCGTGCCGGTCGTAGGCGCGTAGTTGCCGCTGAGGATCTTCAACAGCGTGGATTTCCCCGCGCCGTTTTCCCCCATCAGGGCGTGAACCTGGCCGGCATAGCAGTCGAAGCTGATATCGGTCAGCGCGTTAACACCGGGAAAAGTTTTCCCGATGCCGCGAAAAGAGAGATACGGATCAGACTGTCGCATAACGTCTCCGTGATTCCTGTAGTGTGTACGTCTGGCCCCTCACGATGCATGAGGGGCACAATCACAGCGTATTACTTACCGCCCAGCCCTTTTTTCGCCAGCTCCTCTTTGAAGTTGTCGCGGGTAATCAGCACCACGTCGGTCACTTCGGTAAATTTCGGCGGTTCGGCCCCTTTGGTTACCCAGTTGTAGAGCATCTCACTGGATTTGTAGCCGTGAACGTCCGGGCTCGGCAGAAGAGAACCGTAGAAGCCGGTAGCCTGCGCTTTGGACAGCTCGCTGACGGCGTCAACGCCGTTGATGCCAATCCCGATCACGTCAGGCGCTTTGAAGCCCTGGCCTTCCGTCGCGCGTACCCCGCCCAGCACGGTGTTGTCGTTCATGCCGACCACCAGCCAGTGTTTGACCTCCGGATGCTGGACAAGCATAGAGTTCGCGGCGTCGAAAGCGCCCGGGATATCGTTGGATTTGGTTGGGACTTTATAGATCTGTTTTTCCGGGAAGCCAGCCGCTTTCAGCGCATCCATTGAACCGGTAGTACGACGACGGGCGGTGTCCAGCTCGTCAGCCGTGATTGCCATTACCGCGGTCTCTTTGACATCCCAGCCGCGCTTTTGCATCTCTTTATAGAGTTCCTGGCCCTGGCGTTCGCCAATTTTGGTCGCCGCCATCATGACCAGCGGGACGGTGTCCATCGGCTTGCCTTTGGCGTTAACGAACTGATCGTCAACCGCGATGACCTTCATATCGTAACCGCGCGCTTTCGCCGCGATTGCCGACCCCAGCTTTGGATCCGGAGTACAGATAACGAAACCTTTTGCACCGCTGGCCGCCAGGCTGTCGATGGCGTTCAGGGTTTTTTCGCCGTCAGGCACGGCGATTTTAATGACTTCAAAACCTAAATCTTTCCCGGCTTTATCTGCGAATTTCCACTCAGTCTGGAACCAGGGCTCTTCGGGCTGTTTTACCAAAAAACCGAGTTTTAAATTCTCAGCGATAGCGGATTGTGACATAACGGCAGCCAGACCGATGGCCGCCAGCGCTTTAGTAAATTTGTGCATGGTAAACTCCAGCTTTAGCAATCTTTTCTGTAGGGAATAAGTGCGTGCTTCTTATTTAATCGGACTTAAAACAAGGCATTAGCGCTTACCTCGTCATAAGCGTTATTGCTGGTGATAGTTTTAGCGGGAAATTAATCATCCATAAGAGAGCCCCATCACACCGCAGAATTACAGTAATTGCGTACATAAATTCAGCGAAAAATGACATAAAAAAGGCGGGATTTGTCAGACAAATAGAAAGGGGTTAAGCAGAATTATCCATAAGATTAGCCAAGATATCCCTGATGCCTCTCTGCGGGCAAAACGGCACCTGGCGTTAAGGGGTTCAACATGTTTTTCATCACGAATGTACAACTCACCTGAAAAAACGTTATTCCGCAGAATTTGATTTAGCGCAATTTTATTGACACATCATATATTCGAAATGATTAATCCGTATTTTTCCTTTTCCCGGAGTAATATTCCAACTTAATATTTTCGAAAGAGTAACAGTGTGTCATCACGATAAAAATCGTTAATTATTAGGCCATTAAGTCACATTCAATTCATGGCGAGCTAATTGTATTTCTGTACTATATTAAACTTTGTAATGTATGGTAAATATAGTCTGATTAAGAGTTTTCTTAGACCCAATACAAGGGTATGCTTATTTATATCGAACACAGGAAGTGAATTTCGGTCGACTTCGGTCACGGCAGAATGTCTATTTCTGCTCTTCTCTTCGTATTTGCCTGGCGCTCAGGTTACGCAACGGACATCACGTCCCACAGTCAATAAGGATATGAGTATGGCTACCCAAACGATGATGCAAAAACTTAACGCGCAGATGAACCTTGAGTTCTACGCCTCGAATCTGCACCTTCACTTAAGCGCGTGGTGTGCCGAGAATAGTCTTACGGGGTCTGCCACATTCTTTCGCTCTCAGGCGCAAAGTAACGTCACCCACATGATGCGTGTCTTTAACTTCCTGAAAGCCGCAGGGGCAAATCCTGTCGTTAAAGCCCTTGATGGGATCAACGAAAACTACTCTTGCCTGGAAGAACTGTTTCAGAAAACGCTTGAAGAGTACGAGCAACGCTGCAGCACGCTCAGCAAACTTGCCGATGAAGCCAAAGCGCAGCAGGATATTACAACGCTCAAATTCTTACGCGATATGGACAAAGAGCAGCAGCAGGATGGCATGCTGCTGAAGACGCTGGCGGATGAGATCCATAATGCGCAGCAGGCGGGTTTATGTCCTGAGCAAACCGACCGTCATCTGCTCGACATTGTGGCGGTCCAGCACCACTGAGTTTTGGCCTGCTTCCGTCCCGGGGAGCAGGCCCCCCTCCCATCTCCAACCTTCTGCTTTTGCTGAAATTTAACAAATCAGATCTGGCTCCCAATGATTAACCACACAACGTGTGATGATTTATTTAGTTACATAATCATTGACGAGGGAGCATCATGATCACCATTGAGTTTGTTGTCATTCTCCTCTGCCTGCTGACGGGTACGCGTTTCGGCGGTATGGGGCTTGGGTTAATCAGCGGTATTGGTCTTTTTATTTTATGTTTTGTCTTTGGTCTGCAACCGGGTAAACCGCCGGTTGACGTTATGCTGACCATCCTTGCGGTGATTGGCTGTGCGGCTACGCTGCAGACTGCGGGCGGCCTCAACGTCATGATGCAGTTTGCCGAACGTCTGCTGCGCAAACACCCGCAGCACATCACCCTGCTCGCCCCTTTCACCACCTGGATGCTGACCTTTCTGTGCGGCACCGGGCATGTGGTCTACACCATGTTCCCCATCATCGCGGATATCGCCCTGAAAAAAGGGATCCGCCCCGAGCGCCCCATGGCCGTGGCGTCGGTGGCATCACAGATGGCGATTACGGCTTCCCCCGTTTCCGTTGCCGTTGTGTCGCTGGTGTCTATCCTGGCAGCCCAGCATGGGATCGGCCACGCGTGGGGGATCCTGGAAATTCTCGCCGTGTCGGTTCCCGCTTCGCTCTTCGGCGTAGCCATTGCGGCCCTGTGGAGTTTACGCCGTGGGAAAGATTTGGCTGACGACATAGAGTTTCAGGAAAAGCTAAAAGATCCTAAGCAGCGCGAGTTTATCTACGGCGGTACGGAGACGTTAATGAATCAGCGTTTCCCTAAACAGGCCTACTGGTCCACGTGGATTTTCTTTGCCGGTATTGCCGTGGTCGTTTTGCTGGGGGCATTTCCGGAACTGCGCCCCGCCTTTGAAGTGAAAGGCAAAATGACGGCGCTGTCGATGAACCTTGTCATTCAGATGATGATGTTAATTGCGGGCGCCGTGATGCTGATGGCCTGTAAGGTTAATGCGTCGGCCATTTCCAACGGCGCGGTGTTTAAGGCCGGTATGGTCGCGATCTTCTCGGTGTTCGGCGTGGCGTGGATGAGCGATACCTTTTTCCAGGCGCATCTCGACGAGTTAAAGCTGGCGCTGGAAGGCGTGGTGAAGAGCCACCCGTGGACGTATGCCATTGTGCTGTTTCTGGTGTCAAAACTGGTGAACAGCCAGGCGGCTGCGCTGACGGCCGTTGCGCCAATGGGTCTCATGCTCGGCATCGACCCGAAAATGCTGATCGCCTTTTTCCCGGCGTCCTACGGCTATTTTGTCCTGCCGACCTATCCAAGTGATTTGGCCTGCATCGGCTTTGACCGCTCAGGCACCACCCGCATCGGCAAATTTATCATCAACCACAGCTTTATTCTGCCAGGGCTGATTGGGGTAAGCTGCGCGTGCGCGGCGAGCTACCTGCTGGTCCAGACGTTCTTTTAACCGCTTCAAAGGGCGACACGTGCCGTCGCCCCTACCCCTGTTTTAGTGGGATTCACCCTGCGGCGTGAATCGCAGCTCAATCAGCGCGATAGCTTTCTGGATCGCACGAAGCGTAACCGGGTCAGCGGCAGCAGGATGGCTGGCGAAATCGATGTTTTTCAGCTGCGTAGACATCTTCTCGCGCACTTCAATCGGCGCAATCACGTCCAGAACATCAAGGATTTGTTTGATAACCAGCTGACAGGCGACAACGTCAGAGACCAGTTCCTGATCGGCGCTCAGGTTTTGTGACATGGGCTTTCTCCTTATTTAAAGGCCGCCATAGTAGCAAAACACGCCCCCTGACATCTTCCCTTCATCACCTGCAGGTACAAAAAAACCCGCCGAAGCAGGTTTTTTTAATCAGAACATGGCGCCTGGCGGCACGTCTTTGAACGTGCGGCAGTAATTGGCCCACATGCTTTTCAGGATTTTGCGCAGTTTCA
Organism: Enterobacter sp. Y17; assembly: GCF_019730495.1. NCBI lineage: Bacteria > Pseudomonadati > Pseudomonadota > Gammaproteobacteria > Enterobacterales > Enterobacteriaceae > Enterobacter > Enterobacter sp. Y17. The sequence goes on along the minus strand of NZ_JAASKP010000001.1, from coordinate 629,396 downwards.
CGATGATGCTCCATTAACTTGTTATACAACTTTATTGTCAACGTGCTTATAATATGACCATTATCACAAAAATCAATCATTTTGTGATCCTCATCACATTTTTATAAGGGATTGGCCTGATAGCACTCCCCTCTGACCCGTTGCGAAGAGTGAGGGCAGATTGTCCGGCTATTCCAGGCATTGCAGCGGGCATCTGCGGGTACGATAAGGTATTTCCATCCACTCAGAGCGAACCATGAAAAGAGTCATTGTAGCCGGCACAATCCTGCTGCTCGCGGGGTGTAGTATCAACCGCCAGGCTGAAGTCAGCAGCCTCGACGCGCCGAACGGCATCGTCCGCCTCGATTACGGCCAGGCAGCGCTGCAAAATGCGTATTCCGATGAGTATGTGAATAACGGCACGGCGGCAAAAGCGTGTCAGAGCATGGGGTATGCCACCGCTTCAGCCTATGGTCAGCCCATCAAAACCTGTACCCTGACGAGCGGCTCTTTGTGCCTGAACGAGAGCGTGACTATCCAGTATAAATGTATGGGTTACGCCGTTAACCCTAAGTCAAATAATCCCTGGTATTAATCAACGCTGCCAGCGCTTGCTGGCAGTATATTTCATTACGAACAAAAACAATTCTCATTAATAAATTATAAAAATCGCCAATGCGTTTTATTCCCATTCGTATTTTAAATAAATAAAATAAAAATTTTACGTTTTGCAAATAATTAAATAACAAATTATAGTGTCGCTCATTGTGAACCAGAAATAATAATCCGGAGCGTCACCATGCTGAAAACTGAAATGATCGACAAGCTCAACGCACAAATGAACCTTGAGCTTTTTTCATCCCTGCTCTACCAGCAGATGAGCGCCTGGTGCAGCTACCACAGCTTCGAAGGTGCGGCCGCGTTTCTGCGTCGTCACGCTCAGGAAGAGATGACCCACATGCAGCGTCTGTTTGATTATCTTACGGATACGGGCAGCCTGCCGCGCATTGAAACCGTGACGTCCCCCTTTGCCGAGTATAATTCTCTCGATGAACTGTTCCGCGCCACCTACGAGCACGAGCAGCTGATCACGCAGAAAATTAACGAACTGGTTCATGCCGCAATGACCAGCCAGGATTACCCAACCTTTAATTTCCTGCAGTGGTACGTCGCTGAGCAACACGAAGAAGAGAAGCTGTTTAAATCCGTACTGGATAAATTATCTCTGGTGGGGAAATCCGGCGAAGGTCTTTACTTTATTGATAAAGAACTTTCCACTCTCGATACGCAGAATTAATTTCAGCGCGGTGCCGGTTTCCGGCACCGCGTTAATTTACATACATCCCGCACAGCTGGTGCAGCGCCAGTCATGGGGATTCACCGCCTGGTAAAAATAGCGGTAGCTGGACGTCTCCAGCGGAATCCCCACCTCGAAGAACATATCCGTTAACCAGTCGACATTCTCAACGATCCACTCATCTTCCTGTAAGCCTTGCGCAAAGGTTTCATCTTCAGGATCGATAATCGAATAGATTGCCCAGGTGCCCATATCCTTTTCGCGGCGGGACTCGGGAAGTATCAGGGGCTGGTTCTGCCAGCTGATTATCCAGTGGCCATGGCACAACAGGTTGCCTCCCCGGCTCCATGCCGCGGTGAAGGGATTCTCCTCAGCCATAAAACCCTCACTTAATTTGATAATTTATATTTATTGTTTACGTTACGCCGGAATGTCGCTTGGCAACATTGCCCTTATGAAGTAGGCCTGCGCCTAAAAAGGGTCAGAGCTCCAGTACTTCGTAAATAATTCATTACACTACTTGTAACGGTGATTTGACGAATTACGGCTTTTCCCTTACTCTGCGCCGCAGATTTTGTCGCGGTTAAGCATCGTTGTAGAGGAAAGCGTGAGAAAAAGAACCCTGGGAAGTATTTTTATCGTCGCCGGAACGACGATTGGCGCAGGAATGCTGGCAATGCCCCTGGCAGCCGCGGGCGTAGGATTTGGCATGACCCTGCTGCTGCTGGGTACGCTCTGGGCGCTGATGTGCTACACCGCCCTGCTGCTGCTTGAGGTTTACCAGCACGTGCCCGCCGACACCGGTCTGGGTTCGCTTGCGGCGCGCTATCTGGGACGCTACGGCCAGTGGATAACCGGCTTTAGCATGATGTTCCTGATGTACGCCCTGACCGCCGCCTATATCAGCGGCGCCGGGGAACTCATCGCCTCCAGCGTCAACGACTGGTTTGGCTCTGACATTACTCCGGCGACGGGGGCTATCTTCTTTGCGCTCATCGGCGGCGGCGTGGTCTGCGTGGGGACATCGCTGGTCGATCTGTTTAACCGCTTTCTGTTCAGCGCCAAAATTCTCTTCCTGATCGTCATGCTGGTGCTGCTGGCGCCGCACGTGCACAAGGTCAACCTGCTGACGCTGCCGCTGGAAAAAGGGCTGGCGCTCTCCGCGATCCCGGTCATTTTCACCTCGTTTGGCTTCCACGGCAGCGTGCCGAGCATCGTCAGCTATATGAACGGCGATATCCGCAAGCTGCGCCGCGTCTTTGTAATCGGCAGCGCGATCCCGCTGATCGCCTATATTTTCTGGCAGCTGGTGACGCTGGGCAGCATTGACTCTTCGACCTTTATTGGGCTGATGGCGCAACACGCTGGCCTGAACGGTTTTCTGCTGGCACTGCGCGAGGTTGTTACCTCCCCGCACGTGGAGCTGGCGGTACACCTGTTTGCCGACCTGGCGCTGGCAACCTCGTTCCTGGGCGTGGCGCTCGGCCTGTTTGATTATCTGGCCGACCTGTTCCAGCGTCGCAATACCGCGGCTGGACGGTTGCAGACGGGGGCCATCACCTTCCTGCCGCCGCTCGCTTTTGCGCTGTTTTACCCACGCGGGTTTGTGATGGCGCTGGGCTACGCAGGGGTGGCGCTCTCTATCCTGGCCCTGCTGCTCCCTTCCCTGCTGGCGTGGAAGAGCCGCCAGCAGCATCCTCAGCAGGGATATCGCGTGGCGGGAGGAAAACCGCTGCTGAGCGTTGTGTTTGGCTGTGGGGTGGTGATTATTCTGGTGCAGGCGTTGATTGCAGCCGGGATGTTGCCGGAAGTGGGTTAAATAAAAAAGGGGCTATCATCAGCCCCTTTTTTTATCAGTGCAAACAGCAGCTCTTAAACTTCTTCCCGCTGCCGCAAGGACACGGATCGTTACGCCCGACCTTCGTGCCGTTCACCGTCGGCTTCTTCACTTCCGGCTGCTGCGGGTTGTTAACCCAGTATTGATATAAACGCAGTGCCGCAGGCTGGATGCTTTCGATGCTGGCGATATACTCCTCTTCGGACAGTTCATCCAGCTTTTCGCTGTTCTCTTCCGTCCCGTGCAGCGCAATCACGTCAAGATCGGCCTTCAGGGCTTCCGGCAAGGTTGACCAGTCCGTCAGCGCCACGCCGCGCATATAGCCATAGCACCACTCTTCCACCACGGTATAGCTCTCACCATCCACGTCGTTATAACCAAACATCGGTTCAAACTGATCCGGGTACTCGCTCAGGCGCTCGGCAATATCGTTCATATGCTTAAAGCAGAGATCGATAAAACGGTTCATCTCACGATCGTTTTTCCAGCGCGGAATGTACTTCTCGCCACCCCACACCGCCACCAGCCAGGCATCTGGCTCAACGACAACAGGACCGGAAAGCACTGCGGTAAGCATGCCGTCCAGTTCGGATACGTCAATCACGGACGCGTCATCATGACCGTAAGACATTAACGTCTCTTCAAGCCACGCCATTTCGCTTTCATTCAATGGGCCTTCAGTCATCGCTGACACTCCTGCAAAAGGAAACGATCCTAACACATATCTCACGCCTCTCCGGGCTGAAGTTTAGGTCTTTATTGCTGCAAAAACGTGCAAACCGTGACCTTTGCACAACTTATGGGCTTTATTGTTAACGATATGTGATCTCCGCTGTAATTTCTTCTCCTCCCGCAAGGCGGCATAACGCGGCGCTCTATACTCAAACATGTCGCATGCCCGTCAATGGGTTAACCATTCTGGCAACGTTTTTGCTTAACGTTCTTCGCGCGCCTCTGCGCAGGGAAATCTCGCCGTAATATGCAGGATGCCGTCTGTATCTTGTTCGTTTAGTGCATTTTGTTCTTGCTCGTGTTTCGGATTGGCTGCGCCGTCGGGCGTTCGGGTTTACGCCGTGGTGCAAAAACCTCTTTGCTAAGGAACATAATAATGTCGCTGAAATTAATCAGAACTCCTCTTTCTCTTGTGTTGGCCGGTTGCCTGGTGACGGCGTTTTCCGCCCGGGCAGATATTGCGATTGGCGTGGCCGGGCCGTTCACGGGTCCGAATGCCACCTATGGCGATCAGTACTGGCACGGCGCAACGCAGGCCGCTGAAGACATTAATGCCGCAGGCGGCATTAACGGCGAGAAGATCAAACTGGTTCAGGGGGATGATGCCTGCGAGCCTAAGCAGGCCGTGGCCGTCGCCAACCGTTTAGTTGACCAGGATAAAGTCAACGCCGTGGTCGGCCATTTCTGCTCCTCTTCCACAATGCCCGCCTCCGAGGTGTATAGCGACGCGGGCATTATTGCGATTACCCCCGGCTCAACTAACCCGCTGATCACCGAACGCGGCATGAGCGACATGTTCCGCATGTGCGGACGCGATGACCAGCAGGGTCAGGTTGCCAGCGACTTCATCATCGACAAGCTGAAAGCCAAGCGCGTGGTAATTATTCACGATAAAGACACCTATGGTCAGGGTCTGGCTGACGCCACCAAAGCGGCGCTGGCGAAACGCGGGGTTCAGGATGTGATGTATGAGGGGTTATCTCGCGGTGAGAAAGACTTTAACGCGCTGGTGACCAAGATCGGCGCGCAAAAACCGGACGTCGTGTTCTTCGGTGGCTGTCACCCGGAAGCCGGTCCGCTGGTTCGCCAGATGCGTGAACAGGGCGTGCAGGCGAAATTCTTCTCCGGCGACTGTATTGTCAACGAAGAGATGGTGACCGCCGCGGGGGGCCCGCAATACACCAACGGCATTTACATGACCTTCGGTAAAGATCCGCGCCTTATCCCGGACGGTAAAGCGGTTATCGAGAAATTCCGCGCCGGTAAATTCGAGCCGGAAGGTTACACCCTTTACTCCTATGCCTCCGTACAGGCCATTGCCGCAGCCTTCAAGGCCACCGGCGGCAAGGACTCCGCCAAAGCCAGCGAGTGGCTGAAAGCCAATTCCGTCGACACGGTGATGGGCAAAAAAGCGTGGGACAGCAAGGGCGATCTGAAAGTGTCTGACTACGTGGTTTACCAGTGGGACGACAAAGGCAAATATAAGGAAGTGCAGTAACGGGACGGAGTCACGCTCAACGTCGGCGGGCCTGCCCGTCGGCGCGTAATAAACATCAGGCTGCGCGCATCGCGCAGCCTATAAAACGAGCGCGCTAAGATGAGTACATTCTTCCTGCAACAGTTAATCAATGGCTTAACGCTGGGCTCCGTCTACGGTTTAATCGCCATCGGCTACACCATGGTGTACGGCATTATCGGGATGATCAATTTCGCCCACGGCGAAGTGTATATGATTTCCGCCTATCTCTGCGCCATCGGCCTGGCGCTGCTCTCGTTCTTCGGTCTGCAGTCGTTCCCGCTGCTGATCCTCGGGACGCTGGTGTTCACCATCGTGGTAACCGGGGTGTACGGCTGGACCATCGAGCGTATCGCCTACAAGCCGCTGCGCAACTCCACGCGCCTGGCGCCGCTGATCTCCGCCATCGGGATGTCGCTTATCCTGCAAAACTACGCGCAGCTGAGCCAGGGTCCGCGCCAGCAAGGGGTGCCGACCATGCTGGACGGCGTGATTCGCCTGCATCTGGGCGACGGCTTCGTGCAGATAACCTACACCAAAGTGTTTATTCTGATTGCTTCGTTTGCCGGCATGCTGGTGCTCACCTGGATTATCAACCATACCCGGCTGGGCCGGATGTGCCGCGCGGTACAGCAGGATCGTAAGATGGCCTCCATTCTGGGCATTAACACCGACCGGATTATTTCGCTGGTCTTTGTGATCGGCGCGGCGATGGCCGGTCTGGCAGGCGTGCTGATCACCATGAATTACGGCACCTTTGATTTCTACGTCGGGTTCGTGATCGGCATTAAAGCCTTTACCGCGGCGGTACTCGGCGGCATCGGCTCCCTCCCTGGCGCGATGCTCGGTGGCCTTATCCTGGGCGTGGCGGAAGCCCAGTTCTCGGGCATGGTGAACTCGGACTATAAAGATGTCTTTTCGTTCGGCCTGCTGGTCATGATCCTGATTTTCCGTCCCCAGGGGCTGCTTGGGCGCCCGATTGTGGCCAAAGTGTGAGGGAGAGAATGATGACATCACACGGTTTTTCACTTAAACGCTGCATTCTGGACGCGATTTTTTCCGGACTGATTGCGCTGGTTATTTTCGGCCCCATTGCGGGCGTGGTGCTGGACGGTTACAGCTTTAACTTCGCCGGGCAGCGGCTGGCCTGGATGGTCGGCATCGTCATGCTCGGGCGTTTTCTGCTGAGCGCCTTTTTAGGTACCGCCGCGGGCGCCCGTTTCCAGGCACGCTTCGAAGCCGATAGCGCGGGCGTATATGTCCGGCCACCGGAATACAAAAGCCGCATGCGCTGGATTATTCCTCTGGTAATTGCTCTTGCGATTTGCTTTCCGTTTGTCGCCACGAAATATGTGCTGACCGTCGCCATTCTCGGGCTGATCTACGTGCTTCTCGGTCTGGGGCTGAACATCGTCGTGGGTCTGGCCGGCCTGCTGGATCTGGGATATGTCGCGTTCTACGCAATTGGGGCGTACGGTCTGGCGCTGGGATACCAGTATCTCGGCTTAGGTTTCTGGAGCATGCTGCCGCTGGCGGCAATCATGGCCGCCGCCGCAGGCGCCCTGCTCGGTTTCCCGGTACTGCGCATGCACGGTGACTATCTGGCCATCGTCACACTCGGGTTCGGGGAGATCATTCGCCTGATACTGAACAACTGGCTGACCTTCACCGGCGGACCAAACGGCGTGTCGGCCCCTCCCCCCACCTTTTTCGGTCTGGAATTTGGGCGACGCGCGAAAGAAGGCGGCGTGCCCTTCCACGAGTTTTTCCACCTGACCTATAACCCGAACATGAAGTTTATTTTTATCTACGCGGTGCTGTTCCTGGTGGTGATGCTGGTGCTCTACATCAAGCACCGCCTGACGCGGATGCCGATTGGTCGGGCGTGGGAAGCACTGCGTGAAGACGAAATTGCCTGCCGCTCGATGGGGTTAAATCATGTTCTGGTTAAGCTGTCGGCCTTTACGCTGGGCGCATCGACCGCAGGGATTGCCGGGGTGTTCTTCGCCACCTATCAGGGGTTCGTGAACCCGACCTCCTTCACGTTCTTTGAATCTGCACTGATCCTCGCCATCGTGGTGCTGGGCGGTATGGGCTCGACGCTTGGCGTAGTGCTGGCCGCTTTTGTGCTCACCGTAACACCGGAACTGCTGCGCAGTTTTGCCGAGTACCGCGTCCTGCTGTTTGGCATGCTCATGGTGGTGATGATGATCTGGCGTCCGCGCGGTTTGATCCGCATTAACCGCAGCGGGTTCGCCGTGCGTAAGGGTGTCGCACCATGAACGGAACGATATTACGCGTTGAACATCTGATGATGCACTTCGGCGGAATTAAGGCGCTAAACGACGTCAACCTGGACGTACAGCGTGGCTCAATTACCGCCCTTATTGGGCCAAACGGGGCGGGGAAAACAACCGTGTTTAACTGTCTGACGGGCTTCTACAGGGCCTCCGGCGGCAACATTTTATTTAATACCCGCCATAAAACAACCAACGTTATTCAGGTGCTCGGACAAAAATTCCAGCCGGGTGACTGGATTAACCCCGCGCAGTTCGGGCAGCGTCTGTTCTACAAAATGTTTGGCGGAACGCATCTGGTCAACCGCGCAGGGTTGGCCCGCACGTTTCAAAATATCCGTCTTTTTCGCGAGATGTCTGTCGTGGAAAACCTGCTGGTTGCGCAGCATATGCGCGTTAACCGCAATCTGCTCGCCGGGATCTTAAATACGCCGGCATACCGGCGGGCGGAAAGCGACGCCCTGGACAGGGCCTTCTACTGGCTGGAAGTGGTGGATCTGGTGGAGTGCGCCAATCGTCTGGCGGGAGAGATGTCGTACGGCCAGCAGCGGCGTCTGGAAATTGCGCGAGCAATGTGCACCGGCCCGGAAATGATCTGTCTGGATGAACCCGCCGCCGGGCTTAACCCGGTTGAAACGCATAAGCTCAGCAGCATTATTCGTTTTCTGCGGGATCATCATGACATCACGGTATTACTGATTGAGCATGATATGGGGATGGTGATGGAGATTTCGGACGACATTATCGTGCTCGACCACGGGGATGTTATTGCCAGGGGAAAACCCGAGCAGATCCAGCATGATGAAAAGGTCATTGCCGCCTACCTGGGTACGGATGAAAGCGAGGTCAACCTATGAGCGAACCGCTGCTGGCATTTCGCGAGGTGGATGTGTTTTATGGCGCCATTCAGGCGCTTAAACAGGTTTCCCTCGAAGTCAATAAAGGTGAAACCGTGGCGCTGATTGGCGCAAACGGCGCGGGTAAATCGACATTGCTGATGTCCATCTTTGGCCAGCCCCGCATTCGCAGCGGACAGATCCTTTTCGGCGGTGAAGATATCAGCCATAAATCCACCCACTACGTCGCGTCCGGCGGCATCGCGCAGGCGCCGGAAGGCAGACGAATTTTCCCGGATATGACCGTTGAAGAGAACCTGCTGATGGGGACCATCCCCATCGGCAGCCAGTTTGCCGCTGAGGATATGCAAACCATGTTCGACCTCTTCCCTCGCCTCAAGGAGCGACGCAAGCAGCGCGCGATGACCATGTCCGGCGGAGAGCAGCAGATGCTGGCGATCGCCCGGGCGCTGATGAGCCGTCCGAAGCTGCTGCTGCTGGATGAACCGAGCCTCGGGCTGGCGCCGATTGTGGTGAAACAGATTTTCCAGACGCTGCGCGAGCTGGCCCGCAACGGCATGACTATCTTTCTGGTGGAACAGAATGCGCATCACGCGCTGAAGCTTTCCGACCGCGGATATGTGATGGTTAACGGGCAGATCCGGTTGAGCGGCAGCGGCGAAGAGCTGCTGGGGAATCAGGAGGTGAGGAAGGCGTATTTGGGTGGGGTGTGACTACACGATGTTCATGCGCCATCGAATCACCTTTATACTGTTTAACATCGGCGATTCAGCTGCCTTTCATGACGTGTGTCGCTGCGCTTCTTCTCCTCTAAGCCAAAACTATATCAATAAATCGCACTATTTATTGTAGGCCCGAGCAAGCGTAGCTCCAGCGGGAGGAACGCAAAAAGATACTTTGTCAGCAGTCTTAAGCTCCCCTTTTTGGGATATCACAACAATGCTTTCCTTGAAAAAGGATAAAATAATTTACTCGCGTAAATCCTTTTTATAGGCAATAAGCATCCTTATGCGATAAAGTAATAAGGTGAAAACCTCACATTACTTACACAGCAAAACTATTAGCTAACAGGTGATTACATGAAGAAATTTATTAAATGGATTTTCTATATCTTTATTGCTTTGATGGTTCTGGGATATATCGTCGGTAAAAACGACAAATCTGAAGCAGGCGCGACTTCGTCTTCTGCATCAGTTGCGGATACGCAAGAGTCAGTACCGCAAAAAGAAGTGTTTACAACCTCCGCAAGGCAGCTTTTTAAAGCTTATGAAGAAAATGAAGTTGCAACCGATGAAAACATGAAAGGTAAGCTCATCGCAGTCAAGGGAGTTGTTCAGTCGATTGATAAAGATTTTACAGACTCAATTATCATCGGCTTACAAACAGACAACCAGTTCATGCCTGCACGAATGGAGATGGAAAACTCAGAAAAGGCTACTGCTGCAGCAATGAAAAAAGGACAGCAGGTCACTGTTATTTGTAAAAAAATGATCCGAGTAATGGGTGCTCCTTCTGGACGAGATTGTTTATTCGCAAAATAACGAATCGGGAGGGTTGCCCTCCCATTCCATTCTCCCGATCCATCCTGTCGCCAACATAATGCCACTTATCCATACCTGATATGCTTATATAATACCCTTATTCCACACGCCAATCGCGTTGCAGTATCGGGGTAACATAAAGATATGTAGACGCGATGATGTAATCGCCTGGCTGTACTTGCGAAAAGCTGGAATAATAATCGGAGAGCGAAATCAGAAAATAAAAAAACCACCTTTCGGTGGTTTATACGACACTGCTTATTGCTTTGATTATTCTTTGTTTCCCATGGTAGCCGGAGTGGGACTTGAACCCACACAGCGCGAACGCCGAGGGATTTTAAATCCCTTGTGTCTACCGATTCCACCATCCGGCCAGGGAAGAAAGTGGAGGCGCGTTCCGGAGTCGAACCGGACTAGACGGATTTGCAATCCGCTACATAACCGCTTTGCTAACGCGCCGTAAAACTTTTCAAACTGACACCCGCTACTGCGCATGTCTTTAATCTGGAGCGGGAAACGAGACTCGAACTCGCGACCCCGACCTTGGCAAGGTCGTGCTCTACCAACTGAGCTATTCCCGCATGTCATCAAGTAAACTTCTAACCACTTGATTTCATTATCGTCCGGCTTGCTGTGCCGCCGTTCGATGCGTTGCATTCTACTGATATGACGTTATGAGTCAACGTTATTTTTTGCATCCCTGGATCGTTTGCTGAAAATTACGGCGAAACGATCACTGATCAAGCAAATCCCCGCGCGCAGCGTTCAAATATTGCAGCATGGACCACAGCGTCAGCACTGCCGCCACCCACAGCAGACCAATTCCCGCCCATTCAACCCAGGCGTTCGGACGCCAGAGCATCCAGACCAGCGCCGCCATCTGCGCCGTCGTTTTGACTTTACCAATCCACGAGACCGCCACGCTGCTGCGTTTGCCCAGTTCCGCCATCCATTCGCGCAGCGCAGAGATAATGATCTCGCGGCCGATCATGGTTGCCGCGGGCAGCGTCACCCACCAGGTATGATAGTGCTCGGCTACCAGCACCATGGCGATAGCGACCATCACTTTATCTGCCACCGGATCGAGGAAGGCACCGAAACGGGTGCTTTGATTCCAGCGGCGCGCCAGATAGCCATCAAACCAGTCGGTGACCGCTGCGATCAGGAAGATCAATGCGCAGGCGAAAGGTGCCCAGACGACCGGCAGGTAAAACGCCAGTACAAAGAAAGGGATGAGTACAACACGAAAGAGAGTAAGCAACGTAGGGATATTAAATTGCATAATGACGGTAACTGTTTGTTGTCAGTAAAATTTAGCTCTATGTTGCTACAGAGCCCTCAATGTTTCAACGAGTAGTAGATCTTTTCTGCCAGCCCTTGCGAAATACCCGGCACTTTTGCAATTTCCTCCATGCTGGCGTTGAGTAATCCTTGCAATCCGCCCATATATTTCAGCAGCATCTGGCGGCGTTTTGGCCCCACGCCTTCGATCGTTTCCAGGCTACTGGTATTTTTCACCTTCGCCCGTTTTTTGCGGTGACCGCTGATAGCATGATCGTGTGATTCATCGCGAATATGCTGGATGACGTGCAGCGCCGGGGAGTCCGGCGGCAGGCTGAAGCCCTCGCCTTCCGGCTCGAAGAACAATGTCTCCAGACCGGCCTTACGATCGGCCCCTTTTGCGACCCCCAGCAGCAGCGGATGGTTTTTATCCCAGCTGACATCAAGCGATTCAAATACCGCTTTCGCCTGGCCGAGCTGCCCTTTCCCGCCGTCAATCAGGATCACATCCGGAATTTTGCTCTCTTCTATGGCTTTACCATAGCGACGACGCAGCACCTGATTCATGGCCGCATAGTCATCGCCCGGCGTGATCCCGGTGATGTTGTAGCGGCGATACTCGGCGCGCAGTGGGCCATTCGCATCAAACACCACGCAGGAGGCCACCGTCTGTTCTCCCATCGTGTGACTGATGTCGAAACACTCCATCCGTTTCACTTCCGGAAGCTTCAGCAGCGTCGCCAGGGCCGTTAAACGCTGGTTGACCGTCGACTGCTGCGACAGCTTAGTGGTGAGTGCCGTCGCCGCGTTGGTTCGCGCCAGCTTAAGATAACGTGCACGATCGCCGCGCGGTTTGGTTTGTACATTCACCCGGCGGCCCGCCAGTTCAGAGAGCGAATCGGCCAGCAGGGTTTTATCGTCAAGATTAAAATCGAGGAGGATCTCAGAAGGCAGCGTGCGCATCTGGCTCCCCTGCAGGTAGAACTGGCCTACAAAGGTTTCCACCACTTCACCCAGTTCAGTACCGCCGGGCACTTTCGGGAAATAGCTGCGGCTGCCGAGCACTTTGCCCTGGCGAATAAACAGCACGTGCACGCAGGCCATCCCGGCGTCAAAGGCTACGCCGATGACGTCGAGATCGTCACCGGTATTCGAGACAAACTGTTTCTCAGTGACTCTGCGCACCGCCTGGATTTGGTCGCGGATACGCGCGGCCTCTTCGAACTCGAGTGCGGCGCTGGCTTTTTCCATCCGCGCGATCAGCTGCGTTAAGACCTGATCGTCTTTTCCGGCTAAGAACAGGCGCACATAATCCACCTGCTGGGCATACTCTTCTTCACTTACCAGCCCTTCCACGCAAGGCCCCAGGCAGCGTCCAATCTGGTACTGCAGGCACGGGCGCGAGCGGTTACGGTAAACGCTGTTTTCACACTGGCGGATAGGGAAGATTTTTTGCAGCAGCGCCAGCGTTTCACGCACGGCATAGCCGTTAGGGAACGGCCCGAAGTATTCTCCCTTAGCATGTTTTGCACCGCGGTGCATCGCGAGGCGCGGATGGGTGTCGCCGCTCAGAAAAATAAACGGGTAGGATTTATCATCACGCAACAGGACGTTATAGCGCGGCTGGTAGAGCTTAATATAGTTGTGCTCAAGCAGCAGCGCTTCTGTCTCGGTGTGCGTGACGGTGACATCAATATTCTGAATGAGTGAGACCAGCGCTTCGGTCTTTCGGGAGGCCAGGTTACTGCGAAAATAGCTGGAGAGGCGTTTTTTAAGATCTTTTGCCTTCCCCACGTAGATAACCGTACCGCCAGCGTCATACATGCGATAGACGCCAGGCTGGCTGGTTACGGTTTTCAGAAATGCTTTTGAATCGAACACATCACTCACTGACTTAACAACGTCTCCGCATTACACAAACCGTGCCGGATGGCCAGGTGCGTCAGTTCGACGTCACCATGAATGTTCAGTTTACTGAACATCCGGTAACGATAGCTGTTCACCGTTTTCGGGCTGAGATTCAGCTGCTCCGAGATCTCATTCACCTTCTGACCTTTGGTGATCATCAGCATAATCTGCAATTCACGCTCGGACAAACTGGCAAACGGTGATTCGGTTTTTTCGGGCTCAATCTGACTCAGCGCCATCTGCTGGGCAATGTCGGACGCTATGTAGCGCTGTCCGGCAAACACGGAACGGATTGCATTGACGACATCCTGCGGCGCAGCACCTTTACTCAGGTAGCCCGCTGCGCCCGCCTGCATCACTTTCGCGGGCAGTGGGTTTTCGGTATGCACGGTCAGCATGATGACTTTGGTATCAACAAAGGTACGCGCGATTTTGCGTGTTGCTTCAAGGCCACCGATACCGGGCATGTTCATATCCATCAGTACCACATCGGCCGAGTTTGTGCGGCACCATTTTACCGCATCTTCGCCGCAGCACGCCTCACCGGCAACTTTAATACCTTTAATATCTTCAAGAATGCGTCGTATCCCTGCGCGCACCAGTTCGTGGTCATCAACAAGAAGGACGTTGATCAAAGGAAATGTCTCCAGAATAGGGATAACGCTACTGAGTGATAATTTGGTTTATATTAACGGTTTTCCTCGCAAGATTAAAACGTTAAAAAACCGGCTATTCGATTTTGCTCTCGTTTTTGGAAATTAGGCTGTACAGTCCGTGGAAAGAGAGACCATGCATTCAGCGCTTTTGCAGCTTTTTTTAAGCATCTGTATTCAAAAAGTTACAAAAAACTTGCAGGCTTTTCCTGCAAAAAAACAGATCTCAAATTTTTGTAACAATAATTAACGGCAAGCGAACCGGGCATAAACAATTAATAGCCTTTCACGACGGTTTAGTTTACCGGTACGTTCTGTTTACGCAATTAAACATCAACGTAAAAGTACGAAAAACAACCGCTGCATTTTTTGCTTCAGCTTGTGGTATACTCCGCCGCCTTGACTTTCGTCGTCGCGCTTTAGCGCCGTTAAATAATGAGGAAAATAAATGAGCACACCTGAATTTGCCACTGCGGAGAATAACCAGGAACTGGCACAGGAAGTAAACTGCCTGAAAGCACTGCTGACGCTGATGCTGCAGGCGATGGGCCAGGCGGATGCCGGTCGTGTGATCATTAAAATGGAAAAACAAATCGCGGAGATGGAAGACCAGGCTGAATCTGCGGTATTTGCTAACACCGTTAAGCAAATCAAACAAGCCTACCGCCAGTAACAAAAAACGGCTGGATGCATTGCATTCAGCCGTTTGCTCGTCTGTCACGCAGAACGTATTATCCCGTCAGATCAGTCCCGTTGCCGCCGCGTAGCACGCAATCTGGGTTTTGTTAGGCGCGTTGAATTTCTTCTGCATATTTTTCTGATGGAAGTTAACGGTATTCTCTGAGATAGAGAGAATGATCGCTATTTCCGCTGACGTCTTCCCTTCCGCAGTCCATTTCAGAATTTCGCGCTCGCGTTTGCTGAATTTCATTTCAGGTGGCATGACCATCTCATCTTCAAAACGCACCAGAGATGTTAAGGCCATTTGCACCAGCATTTGCAGCCGCAGTTCTATTTCCTCACGGGCAAAAGGCCCTGCCAGTACACTAGTACGGGAAACAGACAGGAAGCCGAGCGCATGATTAGGCAACATCAGACACTGCGTTATTCCCTCGCGTAAACCGTGGTCCTGCGCGCTGTGCCATAATTCCTGCGCGTCAGCGAATAATGCGTCTGTCCAGGGTAAATGACCCTGAATGAAATTCTCCGGTTTTAAGACGGGATCAATAGCGAAATAGTTCGCGGATTGATATTGCGCCATCCACTGCTTTGGGTAAGTGGTATGCACAGAGATCTTAGGCCGGGTAAACGGCACGGGATGGCGCACGCAGAGCGAGTAACAATCGAATTCAAGCGTCTGAGTTTGTCGCTGTAATTCCTGATATACCTCGTCGACACAGGTCAATTCCTGAAACCGGAGGGAGCAATCCCGTCGCCAGGTGAAAAAGTCTGAATCCTTCATACTTACTAAATGAAGCCTCTGAAAAGATAATCATTATTATGGTGAATATAACCTAACACATAAAACTTTTTTCTAACTACAAAATATCGGCATTAGCACAATTAACTTTACTATTGATAAGGTTTATCAGGGCCGGATGGAATAAAAAAACAAACGACTGCCCCCGAAGGGAGAATAATTTGCTCCAGCCTAAATTTCTGGAGCAAATTAGTGCAAAAATGCTACTGCATCAGGAATTTTTCAAGGAACTGACGGGTTCGCGGCTGCTGAGGGTTGGCGAACAGGCTTTTCGCCGGCCCCTGCTCCACAATCCGCCCCTGATCCATGAAGATGGCTCTGTCAGCCACATCGCGTGCAAAGCTCATTTCATGCGTCACGATCACCATCGTCCGTTTTTCCTGCGCCAGCTGGCGAATGGTGTTCAGCACCTCACCCACCAGTTCCGGATCGAGCGCAGAGGTCGGTTCATCAAAAAGGATCACGTCAGGGCGCATAGCCAGCGCGCGCGCTATCGCCACGCGCTGCTGTTGCCCGCCCGACAGACGGCGCGGATAGCTGGTCTCTTTCCCCGCCAGCCCGACTTTAGCGAGCAGTTCGCGCGCGCGCGCCGTCGCGTCCTCTTTCGATTCACCTTTTACAATGACCGGTCCTTCAATAATGTTCTCCAGCACCGTACGGTGCGGGAAGAGATTAAAGCTCTGGAAAACGAAGCCGACATGCTGGCGCAGGCGGCGAATTAACCCTTTCTGTTGGCTAATGGATTTCCCGGTATCAATCGTTATCTCCCCTACCCGAATAGTGCCGCCTTCCGGCTGTTCAAGCAGGTTAATACTGCGCAGGAGCGTCGTTTTTCCCGAACCGCTTGGTCCGATAATCGCCACCACTTCACCCTGCTCGACTTCAAGATTGATCCCGTGGAGCACCGTTTGACCGTGGAATTTTTTCACCAGGTTTTTGACGTCGATAGCACTCATTTTGGATCACGCTCCTGGCGGTTAAGCTGGTTTTCGAAGTAGTTTTGCAGAGCAGACAGCACCGTCGCCATCACCCAGTAAATCAGCGAGGCGGCCAGATACATGGTAAAGACTTCAAGCGTGCGCGAAGTAATGAGCTGCGCCTGACGGAACAGCTCCGGTACCTGAATCGTTGCCGCCAGGGACGTATCTTTCACCAGGCTAATGAAGCTGTTGCTCAGCGGTGGAAGCGCCACGCGCGCCGCCTGCGGCAGAATGGCCCGACGCAGCGTCTGCCATGGAGTCATCCCGATACTGGCCGCCGCCTCCCACTGCCCTTTGTCAATGGAGGAGATCGCCGCTCGCAGGGTTTCAGAGGTGTACGCCGCGGTATTGAGCGACAGACCAATCATCGCTGCGGGGATCGGATCCAGCTCGATACCAAACTGCGGCAAGCCGTAGTAGATCATAAAGAGCTGGGCGATAAGCGGCGTGCCGCGAAATACGGAGATATAAAAGCGCGCCAGCCAGCGTACCGGCAGGATGGGTGACATGCGCATTAATGCCAGCACAAATCCCAGCACCAGCCCGAAGAACATCCCGCCGATACTGAGCTGTAACGTAAATACCGCACCTTTCAGCAGATACGGCAGAGAATCAATAACCAGTTGAATACTTTCTTGCATTATTATTTTTCGACCTGATTTTTAGACGTGAGGATGGTAGGCAAACAGCGCAGGCGCCCCGCCGGTATGGACAAATAAAATCGGCCCTTCATCCTTAAAGCGTTTCTGCGCAATGCCGTCAATCAGTCCGGCCATCGCTTTGCCGGTATAGACCGGATCGAGCAGTATCCCCTCGAGGCGCGCCAGCAGCTTCACCGCCTCCATGCCCTCTTCGTTAGGCGTGCCGTAACCCGGCGCAAAATAGTCGTCCCAGAGCAGAATATCGGCCCTGGCCTTCAGCTCCAGCTGCGCGGCTACCGCCTGCTGTAAAGTGACCACTTTCGGCTTCTGCTCCGCGACGCTGCGGGATACCGTCACGCCAATCAGCTCGACGTCCGGCAGCAGTTGTTCGAGCCCCACCGCCAGCCCGGCGTGCGTGCCCGCGCTGCCGGACGCGACAACCACGGAGGAAAGGCTCACCGCGCCCTCGCACTGCTGCGCGATTTCCAGCGCACTCTCCACATACCCCAGCGCGCCCAGCGCGTTCGAACCGCCGACGGGGACAACGTAGGGGCGGAACCCCTGCGCTTCCAGACGCGTCGCCAGCTCGTCGAGCTGGGCGGTCGGGTCGGTCAACGCCTCCACCATTTCGACCTGCACGTTAAACAGGTCCAGCAGCAGGCGGTTGCCGTTGGTCAGATAGTTTTCTGCCCGCGTGCCAATCGGGTTTTCCAGCAATGCCACGCAGTGGAGCCCGAGCTTTGCCGCCACTGCCGCCGTCTGACGAACGTGGTTGGACTGGATAGCCCCGGCGGTAATGAGCGTATCCGCGCCTTCGCGCAGTGCGTCAGCCGCCAGAAACTCCAGCTTGCGCAGCTTATTGCCCCCCATCGCCATCGGCGTCACGTCGTCACGCTTGATAAAAATATCGCGCCCTAAATAATCAGAAAATCGCGGCAGGTACTCCAGCGGCGTCGGCGCGCCGATGAACTCCAGGCGGGGAAAGCGCGTTAAATTCTGTAGTGACATGGGTTCTCCGGTAACTCTGACAAAATGTGATATTTTTCATTATGCACGCAGACGCGAAAGAAATAAAAAAGGCGCTTTTAAAAGCGCCTTTTTTTACGGCAGAAGCTTATTTCGTGACGTCTGCACCGAACCACTTCTCGGAGAGCGCCTTCAGGCTGCCGTCTTTTTGCATGTCAGCAATCGCGGAATCAATCGCTTTGACCAGGTCTTCGTTACCTTTACGAACGGCAACGCCTGATTCCTGACGAGAGAACGCATCACCCGCTACCGCCAGGGTATTGTTGGTTTTCTTCACCAGATCCAGCGCGGCCAGGCGGTCAACCAGAATGACGTCGGTACGACCTACGCGCAAATCCTGGTATTTCGTTGGGTCATCATCATAGGTGCGGATATCCACGCCCTGCACGTTCTGGCGCAGCCACTCTTCGTAGTTGGTACCCAGACCGACACCGACTTTCTTCCCTTTCAGGTCCGCGGCAGTTTTAATTCCACCTTCGTTGCCTTTCTTCACCAGCGCCTGAATACCGGACACGGTGTACGGCGTAGAGAAGTCATATTTCTTCTTACGCTCGTCAGAAATGGTCACCTGATTAATCACCACATCAATACGTTTGGAATCCAGCGACGCCAGCATACCGTCCCATTTGGTCGGTTTCAGTGACGCTTTAACGCCGAGGTGCTTCGCCAGCTCTTCAGCAAACTCCACTTCAAAACCGGTCAGCTTACCGTCATCGCCCTGGAAGCTGAACGGAGGATAGGTTCCTTCCAGCCCGACCAGCAGCGTACCGCGCTCTTTTACTTTATTCAGCAGGTTTTCTGCGGCGAACGTTTTCACGCTCATACCCGCAACCAGCGCAACGGCCATAACACCCATCAGCGCCTGACGACCCAGAAGTGCAAATTTCATAAATACCCCGATATAGTGGAATTTTTACGTAGTGTAGAGAAATCGCCTGCAACGTCAAAGGCGACTGCGCTACATCTTATTCTTTTTTAATATATATCAGAAGTTGTTCCGGCGTGGGCTTTCTGCTTTATGGCACCCGGCATTTGTACCTTGTATTGCGCATACTTGCGCAGCGCAATTCGGTAGTTGTTGGTGCTGGTCGCAGGCAGCCACGGCTCCAGATTTTCATCCAGATAACCGGTTTTCAGCAGATCGCGAGAAATGTTGTTTACGGTCAGATGTTGCCCAAGGCGGCGCAGGCGAACGACATATTCGCGAACGGTGCCGTGGCTCATCTCCGTTTGTTCAAACAGGAACTGCTTGAAGCCGATAATATCGAAGAAGTCGCTTTGCTCTTTGCAGTGGAGATCCCCACAGAAACGGCAAAGCGCCACCCACTCTTTTTGCTCTTCGAGCCATGCTGCTTCGTCCATCAACGTGTCGAGACGCGAAATCGCAATCTTATTGACGATTTCGCCCCGGCGAACCAGCGTGATACGATCGAGTAACTTGTTACAGTGGGCGCAATGCGTCTGGCTGTGTTTAAAGTCTTTCAGGTAGCGGCTTAAAGGCCGTCTTTTAGATTGCTGCACCGTCATGATAACTCCTGGTTGTCAATACGTTGTGCGGCATTTTTAAGGTGAATCAATCACCTATAACTTACCCAGCTTGGTTCGTAAGCGTTTAATGGCCTGGCTGTGCAGCTGGCTCACCCGCGACTCTCCCACCTCCAGAACAGCGCCAATCTCTTTGAGGTTAAGCTCTTCCTGGTAATAAAGGGTCAATACCAGCTGTTCGCGTTCAGGCAGAGCTTCAATAGCCTCCATGACGCGCTGGCGTAAATTCCCTTCCATTAAATGGTGTAACGGGTTTTCCTGCTGGTGCTCGTCCGTCACCAGCTCGATGCTATCGCCATGCTCTTCGCGCCACTCGTCATAAGAGAAGAGTTGGCTATTATTGGTATCGAGCAACATCTGACGATACTCTTCAACAGCAATGCCAAGACGTTCCGCCACTTCGGTTTCCGTTGCGTTACGTCCCAGTTCCTGTTCCAGCTGCCCCATCGCATGCGCCACTTCGCGCGCGTTGCGGCGAACACTGCGCGGCACCCAGTCGCGGCTGCGCAGCTCGTCCAGCATCGCACCACGAATACGCTGAACTGCGTAAGTCGTAAATGCCGTTCCTTGCAGAGCGTCGTATCGGTCAACTGCATTCAATAACCCGATACCGCCCGCCTGTAGCAGATCGTCGAGTTCCACGCTCGCCGGCAAGCGCACCTGGAGGCGCAATGCTTCGTGACGCACCAGCGGGACATAACGCTGCCACAGCGAGTGTTTATCCATTACACCTTCAGCGGTATAGAGTGAATTCACGATAAACAGCCCTGCGTTAGTTGAGTTATCGGCATGATTATCCGATTCTGCAGGGCGTTCAATTGGATGAAAAAGGGGGATAAAGTGAGGTTATTCTGAGGTTGCCCACAACAGGGGCAACTTTTCTGCCTAAATTAACAGTTGTAACAATGAAAGATCGTCGCCCAGTTTGACGCTATCTATATGTTGATGAAAGAGCTTTCCCGCTTCCTGATTATGCTGGCTAAGGGAGTGGAAGCTGTAAATAACATCAATAATATTATCTTGTTCAATTTTCCCCGCCACGATCGCCTGACCGGCAAGTAACGTTTTAAGGAAATAGAACTCCGCGACGATTAAATAAAGGTTATTCAACATGCTGCGGCCATTGTTCTGCGGGAAGCCCTGCTCCCAGAGTTTGTATTTAAAAAAGTTCTTGAATAAATGGTCATGGGTCGCCAGGTAACTGCCCGCCACATCGCGCCAGACGGACTCGATGTTCTCCATGACCTTCTCTGCCGGCACGGTGTCACCCGCAGTCTCAAATTGTTGATAAAGCTGAGTAAAATAACGGTTTAATACCGCACCACCGCGGGCTGTCACTTTCTTCGTGAAGTAGCTCTGGATGAGCGAAATTAACGCGAATTTCAGGCTGTAGTTCTGATTAAATCCGCCTAATTCCGTTTTGATTTTACCACTCACCAGTTCGTTAACCAGCGAGAAATAGACCGTTTCGAGCGTGCCAATATTCTCTTCGAGATTATCGAGCTTTTCCGCCACCATGAGGAATTTCACCACGGCGTAAACCTGTTCTTCAACGCTGACGCCCTCAACGCTGAAAATATTCTGGCAGAAGAGATTGATGACCTTTGCCTTCAAATCAATCATCGGCGCATTATTGACGTCCTGCTGAACAATGACAGATTCCATCAACGACATAGACTCCCGATCGTTCAACAGAAGTCGGGTCACTTCCGGACACGAGAGGTTCAGCGATTTTTCGATTTCATTTTTATAGACCCGGTTTGTCCGCGGAAACGACGTACAGGTTGGGCTTAAGGCCTGGATGCCCATGGCGCTATGAACAGAACAGAGTTTTTCCGTATCCATAAACGGGCAGTTTTTACTTTCCGTATGGAAAATCACTTCACCCC
Source organism: Enterobacter sp. Y17 (assembly GCF_019730495.1). Taxonomy (NCBI): domain Bacteria; kingdom Pseudomonadati; phylum Pseudomonadota; class Gammaproteobacteria; order Enterobacterales; family Enterobacteriaceae; genus Enterobacter; species Enterobacter sp. Y17. The sequence continues at coordinate 607,937 of NZ_JAASKP010000001.1, read as the reverse complement.
AGTGGTCATAGTTTTTTTTGGTGACTTTTATCGCCGTTTTCGCCGTCTGACGAATAGCGGCATTTTTACTGTTCAGATAGCGATTAACGGAGGATTTATCAAACGCGATGGTCCAGCCCTGACAACAATGTTCACGGCATTCCCCACCGACACATGAAAAATCTGCGACCAGCTTTGGTTGAGTGACACTGATTTGTTTCACAGGCGGATTCTCAAATAGCAGAGATAAAAAAACCCCGCCGAAGCGGGGTTTCACGCGTAAAATTAACGCAGCAGAGACAGAACGGTCTGTGGAACCTGGTTTGCCTGAGACAGAACAGAAGTACCAGCCTGCTGCAGGATCTGCGCGCGGGACATGTTGGAAACTTCAGTTGCGTAGTCAGCGTCCTGGATACGGGACTGAGCAGCAGACAGGTTAGTTGAGGTGTTGTTCAGGTTGTTGATTGCAGAAGTGAAACGGTTCTGCACAGCACCCAGACCAGAACGTGCTTTATCAACTTTAGCGATAGCTGCGTCGATGGTGCCCAGGTCGGTAGCGGTCATAGTTTTCAGGTCGATAGCAGCAACACCCAGAGTCGTAGTGTCAGCTTTTGCACCGCTCAGGTCCAGATCGATGGTGTCGCCGTCGTTCACGCCAACCTGAATTTTAACCACACCAGCAGTACCTGCAGTGCCGTCCAGCAGTTTGATGCCGTTGAAATCAGTTTTGCCTGCAACACGGTTGATTTCATTCAGACGCGCGGTAACTTCATCCTGCAGAGAGGCCAGGTCAGAGGTGCTGTTGGTGCCGTTGCTTGCCTGAACAGCCAGTTCACGAACGCGCTGCAAGTTGTTGTTGATTTCGTTCAGAGAACCTTCAGCAGTCTGCGCCATGGAGATACCGTCGTTGGCGTTACGCGCAGCCTGGTTCATGCCTTTAATCTGAGCGGTCATGCGGTTTGCAATCGCCTGGCCAGCAGCATCGTCTTTCGCGCTGTTAATACGCAGACCGGAGGACAGACGCTCGATAGCAGTGCCCAGAGAAGACTGAGATTTGTTCAGGTTGTTCTGAGTGGTCAGGGACAACAGGTTAGTATTGATAACTGCCATAATTTTGTTTCCTTCAAAAATTGGGTTTTAGGTCCGGTGCCTAACACTCACAGCGTCTCTCACCGTCAACAAGGTTATCGACGGGTCCCCAAAAGACTTTAGAATCAATTTTGAAAAAATTGCAAAACATTGATTTTTAATAATTTTATTTTTAAAAAATCAATTAAGGTCCATCAGAGCGTTATTATTTATGCTTTTTTAACGCGCAAAGAGATGACAAAAAAGGCACACACTTATTCGTGTTTTCAATGCACGGATAATGACCCTAAAGTGCAATCCTTTCATTTACCCCGCCAGGACGTGCCTATTCTTTGGATTATTTTTTTCTCACCATCGTAAACTTTTACGTTGAGAGGCCGATAAGAGTCCTGAACTACTTTCGTATTTTAAGGAAAATATGCATGGCTACTATCAGTAACCTCGGGATAGGTTCTGCAGGACTCGGGGATTTATATAATCAGTTGGATGCAGCAGAAAGAACCAAGCTGACGACGATTACTTCCCAGCAATCAACGTATAACGCACAGTTAAGCGCTTACGGCAAACTGCAGAGCGCCATGACATCGCTGCAGACTGCGACCGCTGCGCTGGGTAAAGCAACCACCTGGAACTCAACGTCCGTTAGCAGCACCAACACGGCCTTTACCGCCACGACAACGGCTGACGCGTCCGTGGGTTCCTTTGTTGTCAACGTCAACCAGGTTGCAAAGGCGCAGGCACTGACTACCGGCTCCTATGCAAACAACACGGATCTGCTGGGCGATACGACAGGTACGACGCGTAAAATCACCATCACCCAGCCGGGCACGAAAACGCCTTTAGAGGTCACCCTGGCGGATGGCGATACGTCTCTGGCCGGGATCGCGAGCGCCATTAATAAAGCGAACGGCAACGTCACCGCCAGCGTCATTAAAGCGAAAGACGGTGATTACCGCCTGATGCTGTCATCTAAAACCACCGGTACGGATGGTGAAATGACGATCAGCGTCACTGGCGACGATAAGCTGCAAAACGCAATTGGTTACAACTCCACCACAAAAACGGGCGCACTGACGGTTAACACCGGAGCTCAAAACGCAATTGTGGTAGTGAACAGCATTTCGATTGAGCGCCAGACGAATACCATTACCGATGCCCTTCCTGGCGTGACTTTCTCGCTGAAAGCAGAAAGCAAGGCAGATGAAACATTAGAGGTGACTCGCGCAACGGATGCTAACCAGAAGGCGATCACCGACTGGGTCACGGCGTATAACTCGCTGCAGTCCACCATTAACAGCCTGACGAAGTATGTTCCGGTTGATGCAGGCGCCGGCAGCCAGTCAGCCAGCAACGGGGCACTTGTTGGTGATGCAAACGTGCGCGGGATCCAGTCTCAGCTGCGCGGCCTGCTGACCGAAGTGCAGAGCGGCTCGGTACAGATCATGGCCCAGCTGGGAATTACCCAGGACCCGGTAAAAGGTTCTGACGGTACCGTCGGTAACCTGAAAGTCGATACCGATAAGCTGAAAAAAGCGCTGACCGAGAACCCGAACGCCGTACAGCAGTATTTTGTCGGTGACGGCAAGAAAACCGGTATGGCCACTCAGATGAACAACACGCTGACCACCATGCTCAGCACCAGTACCGGCAGCGCCGGGGTGATCCAGAACGCGAAAGACGGGATCAACAAAACGCTAAAAACTCTGGGTGAGCGTTACGATGCTATGGAAGCCACTATTGATGCCACCATGGCGCGTTACAAAACCCAGTTCACCAGTCTGGACGTATTAGTCACCAAAATGACCAATACAGCCAACTACCTGACCCAACAGTTCTCACAAAAATAGTCGTAGCCTTCAGGAGTGGATATGTATAAGACCTCTGGTGTTCAATCCTATCAGCAGATAGGAGTCGAAAGCGCAGTCATGAATGCCAGTCCACACCAGCTGATTGTCATGTTGTTCGACGGGGCGCATAGCGCCCTTGTTCGCGCGCGTTTGTTCATGGAAGCCGGACAAATTCGTGAGAAAGGCGAAGCGTTAACGAAAGCCATCAATATCATCGACAACGGTTTAAAAGCAGGACTGAACATGGAGGTTGAGAGCGAGTTGTCCGGTAATCTTGCCTCCTTGTACGAATATATGGTTCGACGTTTGTTGCTGGCGAATGTCAGTAACGACGTAGACGCAATTGTTGAAGTCGAGGGTTTATTAAACAACATTGCGGATGCGTGGAAGCAAATCGGCCCCAATGCGTCCTCTATTTCAGGATAATTTTGATGAATAATCCCAGCGCAGCGCTTAGCCATTGGCAGGCGTTACATGCTCAGAGCATTGCTATGCTAAATCTCGCACATTCTGGTCAATGGGATGCGCTTATCGAGCAGGAAATGCATTATGTTCAACTGGTGGAAAAGATATCTCAAACGCCCATCATGTCATGCCCTCCGGCTCAGGTTGAGCAAGCGCGTGCGCTGCTGGAAATGATCCTTGAAAACGAGAATGCGCTAAAGGCACTGCTGAAGGTCCGCATGGACGAACTGCGTAATCTGATTGATCAAACCGGCAAACAGCAATCCATCACGTCTACCTATGGAAAGCTGTCAGGGAATATTCTTTATCCAGAAAGTTTGACCCGCGACACACAACTATGATTTCTTCATCCATACTCCAGAAGTCTGCCAATGGCTTCTGGAGCAAGGATGATGAAAAACCCCACCCTGTTACAATGTTTTCACTGGTACTACCCTGCTGGCGGTGAATTGTGGCGAGAGGTCACGGCGTTAGCTCCCAATCTTAACGAAATCGGCATCAACATGATCTGGCTGCCGCCCGCCTGTAAAGGGGCATCCGGCGGGTATTCTGTCGGCTATGACACCTATGACCTGTTCGATCTTGGCGAGTTTGACCAGAAAGGCAGTATCGCCACGAAATACGGCGACAAGGCGCAGCTGCTGGAGGCCATTGATGCCCTCAAAAGCAACGACATTGCCGTTCTGCTGGACGTGGTGGTCAACCACAAAATGGGCGCCGATGAAAAAGAGCCCGTGCGCGTTCAGCGCGTGAACGAACAGGACCGCACGCAAATCGATGACGAGGTCATTGAATGCGAAGCCTGGACTCGCTACACCTTCCCAGCCCGGGCCGGGCAGTACTCACAGTTTATCTGGGACTACAAATGCTTCAGCGGCGTCGACCATATTGAAAACCCCGATGAAGATGGCATCTTTAAAATCGTCAACGACTACACCGGCGAAGGCTGGAACGATCAGGTTGATGATGAGATGGGCAACTTCGATTACCTGATGGGCGAAAATATCGACTTTCGCAATCACGCCGTGACCGAGGAGATCAAATACTGGGCCCGCTGGGTCATGGAACAGACGCGCTGCGACGGTTTTCGTCTGGACGCCGTCAAGCATATTCCCGCCTGGTTTTACAAAGAGTGGATTGAGCACGTCCAGGAAGTCGCCGACCAGCCGCTGTTTATCGTGGCGGAATACTGGTCCCATGAGGTGGATAAACTTCAGGCCTATATCGACCAAGTCGAAGGCAAAACCATGCTGTTTGATGCCCCTCTGCAGATGAAATTCCACGAGGCGTCACGTCAGGGCCGGGATTACGACATGAGCCAAATCTTCACCGGTACCCTGGTGGAAGCCGATCCGTTTCATGCGGTCACCCTCGTCGCGAACCACGACACCCAGCCTTTGCAGGCGCTGGAAGCACCGGTCGAAGCCTGGTTTAAACCGCTGGCGTACGCGCTGATCCTGCTGCGGGAAAATGGCGTGCCGAGCGTCTTTTATCCGGATCTCTTTGGCGCCAGCTATGACGACGCGGGAGGAGACGGTGAAACGTACCATATTGATATGCCGGTCATTGAGCAGCTTCACGAGCTGATCCTCGCGCGCCAGCGTTTTGCCCACGGCGTGCAAACGCTGTTTTTCGACCATCCTAACTGCATCGCTTTCAGCCGCAGCGGCACCGATGACGATCCCGGCTGCGTAGTGGTGATGTCGAACGGGGACGACGGCGAGAAGGTGATTTGTCTTGGGGAAAACTACGGCAACAAAACGTGGCGGGATTTTCTCGGCAATCGCGAAGAAACCATCACCACGGCGGCGGATGGCGAAGGGACGTTTACCTGTAATGGGGGAAGCGTCAGCGTTTGGGTGATAGAGGATGCGCTGTAGAACGGGAAACGTGCGGCCTGATGCCCTCACCCCGTCCCTCTCCCACAGGGAGAGGGCGCAAACACCAAAAACGGCAACGAGGTTGCCGTTTTGCGTTTACCCTTAGGGTAGTTTACTCTCGAGCGGATTCTTGCTCAGGTAATCAGCACACTCAGCCGTTGGACGGTCGACTTTCTGCAGCTCCAGCCCGTCATACTCCAGCGTCGAGCCATCGCGCTCCAGCGGATAGATATCCAGCTTACGCGTCACGTTGTAATAACTGTCTGAACGCAGCATGATTTTACCCGGCACGGCAATCACGCGCTGCCACTGACGGCAGTCCAGCGTATCGCCCTCTTCCGTCACCACCAGCGTGGCAATCGCCTTCGGGCTGACCATGTTGCTCTGCGGCCCTTTCGACTGCCAGTATCCCGCCAGATGCGCCGGGACAGGATGCTTGATCACGTCGTTATAGTTATCGACCTGAACGCACCCGGTCAGTGCCAGCAGCGCGCCAGCAATTGCTATTTTTTTCATCATCTTTCCTGCATTCGAAGAAAAAAATATTGTGGCATTAAAGCGCTGCGGCTGCCAGCGAAGATCGAGAGGTCTTAAACCTGCATCCCCATCACTTCCTGATACGCAGACACCAGTTTGTTACGCACCTGGATCCCCATCTGCAGGGAAACCGAGGCTTTTTGCAAATCGGTCATCACATCATTCAGCGCCACGCCCGGCTCACCGAGGGTGAACTTTTCTGCCTGAGTGCGTGCTGCGGTCTGGGTATCACTGATACGGTCAAGAGCGGCATGCAGTTGCCCCGCGAAGCTGATGCTCGGCTGCTGATCTGCCACATTCTGATTACGGGCCGTCATCGCCGTTGCCTGCAACTGACTGATTACCCCTTCAATGCCCTGTATAGCCATGACTCTCCCCTGGATGGTTTTTTACGCGGTCAAGACTAACAGCTTGTCAATAAGATAATGGCGGTAAATAGCATGAAAAAACCAGGTTATTTGACGCATAGAAAATCACGAATCATCAAATAATGGCAGGGCCATCAATATGGAACTTTTGTCGTGTTTGCCGACCCGGGAGTCAGTTTTGTTTCTCTACACGAATAACGTAAACCACCAGGATTTAAGAGGTGCGCAATGAGTGCAACAGCATCGACAGCGCCGCAGAATAAATCACTCGAGTGGATGAACCGCCTTCGCGCGAATCCTAAAATCCCGTTGATCGTGGCAGGCGCTGCCGCAATTGCGATCCTTGTAGCGATGGTCCTGTGGGCGAAAAGCCCTGATTACCGGACGCTCTACAGCAACCTTTCCGATCAGGATGGCGGCGCCATCGTCACCCAGCTTACCCAGATGAACATCCCTTATCGCTTTGCCGATAATGGCGGTGCGCTGGAGGTCCCGGCTGATAAGGTGCACGAGCTGCGTCTGCGTCTGGCTCAGCAGGGGCTGCCGAAAGGCGGTGCCGTTGGCTTTGAGCTGCTGGATCAGGAAAAATTCGGTATCAGCCAGTTCAGCGAGCAGGTGAACTACCAGCGTGCGCTGGAAGGTGAACTGGCCCGCACCATTGAAACATTAGGCCCGGTGAAGAGTGCCCGCGTGCACCTGGCGATGCCTAAACCTTCTTTATTTGTCCGCGAACAGAAATCACCTTCAGCTTCCGTTACCGTGAACCTTGAACCCGGCCGCGCGCTGGACGAAGGGCAAATCAGCGCGGTGACGCACCTCGTTTCCAGCGCCGTTGCCGGTCTGCCGCCGGGTAACGTGACGCTGGTTGACCAAAGCGGTCACCTGCTGACGCAGTCCAATACCGCCGGTCGCGATCTGAATGATGCGCAGCTGAAGTATGCCGCCGATGTCGAAAGCCGACTCCAGCGCCGTATTGAAGCCATCCTCGGCCCGGTGGTGGGTAACAGCAACGTGCACGCGCAGGTAACTGCACAGATCGACTTCGCGAACAAAGAACAAACTGAAGAGCAGTACAGCCCGAACGGCGATGCGGCTCAGGCGGTGATGCGTTCACGCCAGATCAATTCGAACGAGCAGGTCGGCGGTGCCTACCCGGGCGGCGTGCCGGGCGCGCTGTCTAACCAGCCTGCCCCGGCTAACGCGGCACCGATTTCTACGCCGCCGGCCAATCAGCAGAACGGTCAGCAAAATAATCAGCAGACCACCTCAACGACCAATAACGCCGGTCCGCGCACCAGCAGCCGTAACGAAACCACGAACTACGAAGTGGATCGGACGATTCGCCACACTAAACTGAACGTGGGCGATATTCAGCGTCTTTCCGTTGCGGTAGTGGTGAACTACAAAACGCTGGCGGACGGCAAACCGCTGCCGTTGACTGCCGAGCAGATGAAGCAGATTGAAAACCTGACCCGTGAAGCGATGGGTTACTCCGAGAAGCGCGGCGATACCCTCAACGTGGTGAACTCACCGTTCAACTCGGTTGATGAGACCGGCGGTGAACTGCCGTTCTGGCAACAGCAGGCGTTTATCGACCAGCTGATGTCCGCAGGACGCTGGCTGCTGGTGCTGATTGTCGCGTGGCTGCTGTGGCGTAAGGGCGTTCGTCCGCAGCTCCAGCGCCGTGCTGAAGCCGAGAAAGCGGCTCGCGAACAGATGAACACGCGTCAGGAAACGGAAGAAGCGGTTGAAGTGCGCCTCAGCAAAGATGAACAGATACAGCAGCGTCGTGCTAACCAGCGCATGGGCGCTGAGGTCATGAGCCAGCGCATTCGCGAAATGTCAGATAACGATCCGCGCGTCGTGGCGCTGGTCATCCGCCAGTGGATGGGTAACGAACATGAGTAATACGCTTACGGGCACCGATAAAAGCGTCATCCTGCTGATGACCATTGGCGAAGATCGTGCGGCAGAGGTGTTTAAACACCTCTCCCAGCGAGAAGTGCAAATTCTCAGTGCGGCCATGGCCAACGTGCGTCAGATCTCCAACAAGCAGCTGACCGAAGTGCTGGCAGAGTTTGAACAGGAAGCGGAACAGTTTGCCGCGCTCAACATCAACGCCAACGACTACCTCCGCTCCGTGCTGGTCAAGGCGCTGGGCGAAGAGCGTGCCTCCAGCCTGCTGGAAGACATTCTGGAAACGCGCGATACCGCCAGCGGTATCGAAACGCTCAACTTTATGGAGCCGCAGAGTGCCGCCGACCTTATTCGCGACGAGCACCCGCAGATTATCGCCACCATCCTTGTCCACCTCAAACGTGGTCAGGCTGCCGATATTCTGGCGCTGTTCGAAGAGCGCCTGCGTCACGATGTGATGCTGCGTATCGCGACCTTCGGCGGCGTCCAGCCGGCCGCGCTGGCGGAGCTGACCGAAGTGCTGAACAACCTGCTCGACGGTCAGAACCTCAAGCGCAGCAAAATGGGCGGCGTGAGAACGGCGGCGGAAATCATCAACCTGATGAAAACGCAGCAGGAAGAGGCCGTCATTACGGCGGTTCGCGAATTCGACGGCGAGCTGGCACAGAAAATCATCGACGAGATGTTCCTGTTCGAAAACCTCGTGGAAGTGGACGACCGCAGCATCCAGCGCCTGCTCCAGGAAGTGGACTCCGAGTCGCTGCTTATCGCCCTCAAAGGCGCCGAGCAGCCGCTGCGCGAGAAGTTCCTGCGCAACATGTCTCAGCGTGCGGCCGATATCCTGCGCGACGACCTTGCCAACCGCGGCCCGGTTCGTCTGTCTCAGGTGGAAAACGAACAGAAAGCCATTCTGCTTATTGTTCGTCGTCTGGCGGAAACCGGCGAGATGGTGATTGGCAGCGGAGACGACACCTATGTCTAATGAGCTGCCCTGGAAGCGCTGGACGCCGGACGATCTGGCGCCTCCCCTCTCCGAGTTCACGCCGGCCGTCATCGCAACCGAAGAGCTTGACCCGGACGTCGAGCAGCCCGAGCTGACCGAAGAGGAGCAGCAGGCCCAGATGCTGGCGCAGCTGCAAATGCAGGCGCACGAGCAGGGCTATAACGCCGGTCTGAACGAAGGCCGCCAGAAAGGCCACGAGCAGGGGTATCAGGAAGGTCTGGCGAAAGGGTTAGAGCACGGTATCGATCAGGCGCGCCAGCAGCAGGCGCCGATCCATGCCCGCATGCAGCAGCTGGTCAGCGAGTTCCAGCACACCCTGGACGCGCTGGACAGCGTGATTGCCTCGCGACTGATGCAGATGGCGCTGGAAGCCGCGCGTCAGGTCATCGGCCAGACGCCCGTGGTGGATAACACCGCGCTGATCAAACAAATTCAGGGTCTGCTTCAGCAGGAGCCGCTGTTCAGCGGGAAACCTCAGCTGCGCGTCCATCCGGACGACCTGCAGCGCGTTGAAGAGAGCCTGGGCGCGACGCTTAACCTGCACGGCTGGCGTCTGCGCGGCGACCCGTCGCTACATCACGGCGGCTGCAAAGTCTCTGCCGATGAAGGCGATCTGGATGCCAGCGTCGCCACCCGCTGGCAGGAACTGTGCCGCCTGGCGGCACCGGGAGTCGTCTGATGACCGCGCGCCTCACCCGCTGGCTCACCACGCTCGACAACTTTGAGACGAAGATGGCGCAACTGCCATCTGTTCGTCGTTATGGGCGACTGACGCGCGCCACCGGCCTGGTTCTCGAAGCCACCGGCCTGCAGCTTCCGCTGGGCGCGACCTGCGTCATTGAGCGTCAGGATGGTCTGGAAACGCGTGAAGTTGAAAGCGAAGTGGTCGGATTTAACGGCCAGCGCCTGTTCCTGATGCCGCTTGAAGAGGTGGAAGGCATTCTGCCCGGCGCGCGCGTGTATGCCAAAAACATTTCTGGCGATGGGCTGCAAAGCGGGAAACAACTGCCGCTCGGTCCTGCCCTGCTGGGCCGCGTGCTGGACGGCAGCGGGAAACCGCTCGACGGACTGCCCTCCCCGGACACCACCGAAACCGGCGCGCTGATCACCCAACCGTTCAACCCCCTGCAGCGTACCCCTATCGAGCATGTGCTGGATACCGGCGTGCGCCCGATTAACGCCCTGCTGACCGTGGGACGTGGACAACGTATGGGCCTGTTCGCCGGCTCAGGCGTAGGTAAATCCGTCCTGCTCGGCATGATGGCGCGCTATACCCAGGCCGATGTGATCGTCGTGGGGCTGATCGGCGAACGTGGTCGTGAAGTAAAGGACTTTATTGAAAACATTCTGGGTGCGGAAGGCCGCGCCCGCTCGGTGGTGATCGCCGCACCGGCAGACGTGTCGCCGCTGCTGCGCATGCAGGGTGCCGCGTATGCCACCCGTATCGCCGAAGATTTCCGGGACCGCGGCAAGCACGTGCTGCTGATCATGGATTCCCTGACCCGTTACGCGATGGCGCAGCGTGAAATCGCGCTGGCCATCGGTGAGCCACCGGCGACCAAAGGCTACCCGCCTTCGGTCTTCGCCAAACTCCCTGCGCTGGTGGAACGCGCGGGGAACGGCATCAGCGGCGGCGGCTCCATCACCGCGTTCTATACGGTACTGACGGAAGGCGATGACCAGCAGGACCCGATTGCCGACTCCGCGCGCGCGATCCTTGACGGTCATATTGTGCTGTCGCGCCGTCTGGCCGAAGCCGGGCACTACCCGGCCATCGATATTGAAGCCTCTATCAGCCGCGCAATGACGGCGCTGATAACCGAGAAGCACTACGCCCGCGTGCGTAACTTCAAACAACTGCTTTCCAGCTTCCAGCGCAACCGCGATCTGGTCAGCGTGGGGGCGTATGCCAAAGGCAGCGACCCGATGCTCGACAAGGCGATTAGCCTGTGGCCGCAGCTGGAGGCATTTTTGCAACAAGGCATTTTTGAACGCGCCGACTGGGAAGATTCAATTCAGGCACTGGAGCTGATTTTCCCGCAGGTGTAACACAGGTGGAGGGCGAAGGTCATGGCGCAAAACAGCGCGTTATCAACGCTGAAAGATCTGGCTGAAAAAGAAGTTGATGATGCCGCATTGCAGCTAGGCGCAATGCGACGCGGGTGCCAGCAGGCTGAAGAACAGTTGAAGATGTTGATCGACTATCAGCATGAATATCGCACCAACCTCAATACCGATATGACACAGGGCATTGGCAGCCAGCGCTGGATTAACTATCAGCAGTTTATCCAGACGCTGGAGAAGGCGATAGACCAGCATCGTCAGCAGCTTAACCAGTGGACCCAGAAAGTCGATACCGCGCTGAATTTCTGGCGCGAGAAGAAGCAGCGACTGCAGGCCTGGCAGACTTTACAGGACAGACAGATCGCGGCAACGACCCTGGCGGAAAACCGTCTGGATCAGAAGAAAATGGATGAGTTTGCCCAGCGCGCATCAATGAGGAAACCGGAATGATCACACTGCAACAACTGCTGATGAGCGACAGCGACCTGTCAGGCGGCACGCAAACGGGGAAAGGCACCGACGGTGCACAGGACTTTCTCTCTCTGCTGGCGGGCGCCCTCTCGGACGCAACGGGCAAGGGCAAAGATGCGCCGCTGACCCTGGCTGACCTGAAAGCCGCCGGCAGTAAACTGTCAAAAGTGGCTCAGGACGCCAAAGGGGATACCACCCTGCAGGCCAAAATTGCCGACCTGCTTTCGCGCCAGACCGCGCTGAACGGCGATGAAACGTCGCCCGTCACGTCGCTTGATACGCTGGTTTCCGGGCTGGTGCCGCTGTCTAAGGGCGACGCGCTGAAGACGCTCAATGCGGCGAACAGCAAAGATGACGGTAAAAGCGAGCTGAGCGAAGAAGAGCTGGCCGGATTAAGCGCGCTGATGGCGATGCTGCCGCACCAGCAGCAAACTACCGCCTCTCGCGCGGCAGGCAGCGAGGGCGTTTCCGCCACCTCAACGCTGAATTCCGCGACGCTTTCAAACGGCGCGGGCCAACCGTCCCTGAACGCGTCTGCGGGAAGCCACGATAAAGCGCAGAGTGCTACGCCTTATCAGAACCAGGTGAAAAATCACGAGCCGGCCCTGCAGGGCAACGCGCCTGCTACACCGGCCGTAGCCGCGGCGGCAGAGAAGCAGGAGCTCGCCAGTTCGTCCTCATCATCATCACCAACAGCTACTCTGGCACCGATTATGTCCAGCCATGCGACCAGTCAGACGGCCGCCAGCGCGCCGGTATTAAGCCAGCCTCTGGGGACCCACGAATGGCAGCAGTCCCTGAGCCAGCACATCACCCTGTTCACTAAGCAGGGCCAGCAGACGGCAGAGCTGCGCCTGCACCCGGAAGATCTGGGTCAGGTGCAAATTTCGCTTAAGCTGGATGATAACCAGGCCCAGCTGCAGATGGTCTCTGCGCACAGCCATGTTCGTGCGGCACTGGAAGCCGCGCTGCCGGTACTGCGGACCTCACTGGCGGAAAACGGCATTCAGCTTGCGCAGAGCAGCGTCAGCAGCGAGAGCTTCGCCGGGCAGCAGCAGTCCTCGTCCCAGCAGCAGCACCAGGCTTCGCGTTCCGGCAACACCGGCGGTTTTAATGAAGAGAGCGATGAGCTACTGCCTGTTCCTGCCGCCCTGCAGTCCGCAGCGCGCGGTAACAGTGCCGTAGACATCTTCGCCTAAACGCCAGAGGTAGCGTGATTATCCCCGTCTTTTCCACGCTTTGACGACAGCAGGACACGGGATAATCACCTTATTAAGCTGTACCGAAACAGGAAGCTCGTATCAGATGACTGACTCCGCTATCACCAAAAAAAGTAAGCGTTCCATCTGGATCCCGCTGCTGGTGTTGATCACGCTCGCCGCCTGCGCTACCGCGGGCTATAGTTACTGGCGTATGCAGCAGGAACCGACCACCGCTGCAGCCAAAGCTGAAGCACCGCCTCCGCCGGCTCCAGTGTTCTTCCCGCTGGATACCTTCACCGTCAACCTGGGTGATGCGGATCGCGTGCTTTACGTTGGCATTACGCTGCGCCTGAAAGATGAAGCCACCCGTTCACGTCTGAACGATTACCTTCCTGAAGTGCGTAGCCGCCTTCTGCTGCTGTTCTCTCGTCAGGACGCTTCGGCGCTGGCTACCGATGTGGGTAAGCAAAAGCTGGTCGACGCCATTAAACAAACGCTGGCGACCCCGCTGGTAAACGGCCAACCTAAGCAGGAAGTCACTGACGTTCTGTATACAGCATTCATTCTGCGGTAACGACATGGGCGACAGTATTCTTTCTCAGGCAGAAATCGATGCGCTGCTCAACGGCGACAGCGATAACAATGATGATCCTAAACCGGGTATCGGCGGCGATAGCGATATTCGTCCCTATGACCCGAATACCCAGCGTCGCGTGGTACGTGAACGTCTGCAGGCGCTGGAGATCATTAACGAACGTTTTGCACGTCAGTTCCGTATGGGGCTGTTTAACCTGCTGCGTCGTAGCCCGGATATTACGGTGGGTGCGATCCGCATTCAGCCGTATCACGAGTTTGCCCGCAACCTGCCGGTGCCAACCAACCTTAACCTGATTCATCTGAAGCCGCTGCGCGGCACCGGTCTGGTGGTGTTTTCGCCAAGCCTGGTGTTCATCGCGGTGGATAACCTGTTCGGCGGCGACGGGCGTTTCCCGACCAAAGTAGAAGGTCGTGAATTCACCCACACCGAACAGCGCGTCATTAACCGCATGCTGAAGCTGGCGCTGGAATCTTACAGCGACGCGTGGAAAGCGATTAACCCGCTGGAAGTGGAGTACGTCCGTTCTGAGATGCAGGTGAAATTTACCAATATCACCACCTCCCCGAACGATATCGTCGTTAACACGCCGTTCCACGTGGAGATCGGTAACCTGACCGGCGAGTTCAACATCTGCCTGCCGTTCAGCATGATCGAACCGCTGCGCGAGCTGCTGGTGAACCCGCCGCTGGAGAACTCCCGCAACGAAGATCAGAACTGGCGTGAAAACCTGGTCCGCCAGGTCCAGCATTCGCAGCTTGAGCTGGTGGCGAGCTTCGCCGATATCCCGCTGCGGTTATCTCAGATCCTGAAATTACAACCCGGTGATGTTTTGCCGATAGAAAAACCCGACCGCATTATTGCCCATGTGGATGGTGTCCCCGTGCTGACAAGCCAGTACGGCACGATTAACGGTCAGTATGCGTTACGCGTTGAGCACTTGATCAACCCGATTTTGAATTCGCTGAATGAGGAACAGCCCAAATGAGTGACATGAACAATCCGTCCGATGAGAACAGCGGAGCACTGGACGATCTGTGGGCTGACGCGTTAAACGAGCAAAAAGCACCCCCGGCCAAAAGTGCAGCGGATGCCGTATTCCAGCAGCTCGGCGGCGGTGACGTCAGCGGCACGCTGCAGGACATCGACCTGATTATGGATATCCCGGTTAAGCTGACCGTTGAGCTGGGACGCACCCGCATGACCATTAAAGAGCTGCTGCGCCTGACGCAGGGTTCCGTGGTGGCCCTTGACGGTCTGGCCGGCGAGCCGCTGGATATTCTGATCAACGGTTATCTGATTGCCCAGGGTGAAGTGGTGGTGGTTGCCGATAAATACGGCGTACGCATCACCGACATCATTACCCCGTCTGAACGTATGCGTCGCCTGAGCCGTTAAGCATGAAAACCCAGGCAACAATATCACAGCCTTCTGCCGTTCCCGGCTCGCCTCTGCTCCAGGTGAGCGGGGCATTGTTCGGTATTATTGCCTTTATTCTTATCGCCGCCTGGCTGGCGAAGCGCTTTGGCCTGGCGGGTAAAACCGCCGGTGCTCGCGGCCTGAAGGTCAGCGCCAGCACCACGCTGGGACCACGCGAGCGCGTGGTCATCGTCGAGGTAGACGATGCGCGCCTGGTCCTGGGCGTCACGGCCTCAAACATCAGCGTATTACATAAGCTGCCGCCCGCCCCTGTTGTGGTGGACGAGCGCGCAGACGCCCCTGCGGATTTTCAGTCCGTCATGAAGAGTTTGCTTAAGCGTTCCGGGAGATCCTGATGCGCCGTTTGTTATCCCTGACGCTTGCGGGCGTTGGCCTGTTTGCTCCCGCGGTCTATGCACAGCTGCCCGGTCTGGTCTCCACCCCTCTCGCGGGCGGCGGACAAAGCTGGTCGCTTCCGGTGCAGACGCTGGTGTTCATCACCTCGCTGACGTTTATTCCGGCCATCCTGCTGATGATGACCAGCTTCACCCGCATCATCATCGTCTTTGGTCTGCTGCGAAACGCGCTGGGAACCCCTTCCGCGCCGCCAAACCAGGTTCTGCTGGGGCTGGCGCTGTTTTTGACCTTTTTCATTATGTCGCCGGTGATCGACAAGATTTATACCGACGCTTACCAGCCGTTCAGCGAAGACAAAATCTCCATGCAGGAGGCGCTGGATAAAGGCGCGCAGCCGCTGCGGGAATTTATGCTGCGCCAGACGCGCGAAGCCGACCTGGCCCTCTTTGCCCGCCTGTCCAACACCGGCGAGATGCAGGGACCGGAAGCGGTGCCAATGCGTATTCTTCTGCCTGCCTATGTCACCAGCGAGCTGAAAACCGCGTTCCAGATTGGCTTTACCATCTTTATTCCGTTCCTGATTATCGACCTGGTGATCGCCAGCGTCCTGATGGCGCTCGGGATGATGATGGTGCCGCCCGCGACCATTGCCCTGCCCTTTAAGATCATGCTCTTTGTACTGGTCGACGGCTGGCAGCTGCTGGTCAGTTCGCTGGCGCAGAGTTTCTACAGTTAAGGAACGGCAATGACACCCGAATCGGTCATGATGATGGGCACGGAAGCGATGAAAATCGCAATTGCCGTTGCCGCGCCGCTGCTGCTTGTCGCGCTGGTTACCGGTCTGATTATCAGTATCCTGCAGGCCGCCACGCAGATTAACGAAATGACGCTGTCGTTCATCCCGAAAATCATCGCCGTGTTCGTGGCGATTATCGTGGCCGGGCCGTGGATGCTGAACCTGTTGCTGGACTATATGCGCAACCTGTTTACCAATCTGCCGTACATCATCGGCTGACCTGACGATGCTGCACTTCACCAGCGACCAGTGGGTTCAGTGGCTCGGCGTCTATTTTTGGCCGATGCTGCGCATCATGGCGCTGATATCCACCGCCCCGATTCTCAGTGAGAAATCGATACCCAAGCGCGTCAAGGTGGGGCTGGGCATTATCATCTCCATTATCGTCGCGCCCTCTCTTCCCCCCGTGGATATTCCGATCTTCTCGGCGAACGCGGTGTGGGTGGCCCTGCAACAGGTGATGATTGGCGTCGCCGTCGGCTTTACCATGCAGCTCGCCTTTGCCGCGGTGCGTACCGCAGGGGAACTGATCGGCCTGCAGATGGGGCTATCGTTCGCCACGTTTGTTGACCCTGGCAGTCATCTCAACATGCCCGTGCTGGCGCGTATTATCGATCTGCTCGCCATGCTGCTGTTCCTGTCGTTCAACGGCCATCTCTGGCTTATCTCCATGCTGGTGGATACGTTCCATACGCTGCCGATTGGCGAAAATCCGGTGAACAGCAACGCTTTCCTCGCGCTTACCCGCGCTGCGGGGCTGATTTTCCTCAACGGGCTGATGCTGGCGCTGCCGATCATCACCCTGCTGCTGACCGTCAACCTGGCGTTAGGTTTACTCAACCGAATGGCGCCGCAGCTTTCGGTGTTTGTCATTGGTTTTCCGCTGACGCTGACGGTTGGGATTTTATTAATGTCATTACTGATGCCACTTATCGCTCCCTTCTGTGAACATTTATTCGGCGAGATATTCAACCTGTTAGCGGATATTGTCAGCGAGCTGCCACGTAAATAATAGCCCTCACTGTTGCTATTGTCTTTCTGAGGATATTCCTAAAATAAAACGCGTAAAACATCTTCCAGGATATATCTGACGCGGTTTAATTGTTTCTAACCATCTCACAATACTTAATATTTACTTTACTTTAAGAAGATTCCTGGCAAATTATACGTAACTTTACGGGATAGTGAGTCCGCCTGAAAGTCTTTGTCATGCTCACAGGTTTATTATTTTTTTCCATCCCGTATGGCTGTTTTGAGCTCTCAGGCAGATGGTGAATTATCGTTACGCATTGAGTGAGGGTATGCCATGTCAACGATCATTATGGATTTATGCAGCTACACCCGGCTAGGGTTAACCGGGTACCTGGCAAGCAGAGGGGTAAGAAAGAGAGACATCAACGATGCACACACCGTTGACGAACTCGCAGCCGCTTGTGACGAACTAAAACCAGGCGTGGTGTTTATTAATGAGGACTGTTTCATTCACGATCCAGCCAACAGTCAGCACATTAAGCAAATCATTAATCAGCATCCAAAAACCCTGTTTATTGTTTTTATGGCGATCGCGAATATCCATTTCGATGAGTATTTGTTGGTCCGTAAAAATTTATTGATCAGTTCTAAATCGATTAAACCCGAGTCGCTGGATGACATTCTGGGTGATTATTTGAATAAAGAAGTTAAAAATGTAGGAGCGGTTAACTTACCCACCCTATCATTAAGCAGGACTGAATCAAGTATGCTGCGAATGTGGATGGCGGGACAAGGAACTATTCAGATCTCTGACCAGATGAATATTAAAGCGAAAACCGTTTCGTCACACAAAGGAAATATTAAAAGGAAAATTAAAACGCATAATAAGCAAGTGATCTACCACGTGGTACGCCTGACCGATAATGTGACGAACGGGATTTTCGTCAACATGCGTTAGTCGCTTAAGACCTGTGCACCCTACCTTTGATCTCTGGCCTGGCCAGAGATTTTTGCTTCTGGAAAGGTTGTCGGGCACGCGATGTGCTACCCGACGCCGTGCTACTCCGCCTTCTCGACAAAAATGCCGTCCGGATGCCCCAGTTCGTTAAAAAACCAGATGCCGAGCGGGTAGTCTTCAAGCGATACCAGGTACATTGTGCCTTCGCTAAACTCTTCAATTGCCAGCACCACACCCGGGCGGCGCGGCCCACCGTCCGTTTTAACGGTTACCCGATCGTTGACCTTCATACATTCCTCCTCTGGTTTTGAGCCAGTGTAGAACAAAACGCAAAAACGCACATCGCCGCCCGGCGTGATTGGCGTTTTTATACACAGTCTATACTTACCGTTGGACACGGCTGAAAGAGGAACCCCGTAATGAAGACCGATAAAGAGTACAGCGACACCATCAAGCGCGAAGTCGAGGTGGATGTCGATGCCCTGCTGGCCGCCATCAATGAGATCAGTGAGTCAGAAGTCCGCCGGTCGGACGACAATTCGGACCGCGTCATTGTCAACGGAAGGGATTATCACACCTATCGCGAGCTGGCGGAGGCCTTCGAGCTTGATATTCACGACTTTAGCGTGTCTGAAGCCAATCGGTAGGGCGAAAAAAATCCCGGCCATGGGGATGACCGGGATCAAAACTTGCTTATGCAAGAAGCACTTGAAAATTCGTTACACCAGGAAATCTGATGTATATGCCACACTATCCCCAACGAATTTGGCTGACAAGCATATATTCTTACGATGAATATAATATTTTTAACATAATGCTTTTTGTTATGAGCAATAACTCACGCTGAATGCGGGTTTGCCAGGAGCATTCCTCTTTTCTCCGGTTTTCGCCTTCATTATTTTTTAGGAATTTTCTTAGAGCGAGACGCATCTGTTACCAGGAGTCGCTATGCCTTCACTGCGGGATACATTGCTGATTTTCTCTGACCTGGATGGTTCACTGCTGGATATTCACACCTATGAGTGGCAACCCGCCATGCCCTGGCTGGACAGGCTGCTGGATAATCAGGTTCCGGTTATTCTTTGCAGCAGCAAGACCGCGGCAGAGATGCTCGATCTCCAGCTGGATCTGGGGCTGGAAGGCTTGCCTTTTATTGCCGAGAACGGCGCGGTGATTCAGCCTGACGTGCGCTGGGATAAGGTTCAGCGCCAGATAAGGGGGATGACGCACCGGGATATTCGCCCGCGAATCGAACAAATTCGCCTGCAGACGGGCTATAAATTCACTACCTTTGACGACGTGGATGAGCACGTTATCAGCGAGTGGACCGGCCTGACGCGCTACCGTTCGGCGCTTGCCCGCAAGCATGAAGCGTCCGTCACGCTCATCTGGCGCGATACCGACGAGAAACTGGTCCAGTTTGAAGAGGAGCTGGCGAATGTCGGCCTGAAATGCCTGCAGGGCGCGCGCTTCTGGCATGTTCTGGACGCCCGCTGCGGCAAAGACGTTGCGGTGAACTGGCTGATTGAGCAATACCGCGAGCTGGAAGAGATTGAACCCACCACGCTGGGGCTCGGCGACGGTCCCAATGATGCGCCGCTGCTCGACAGCGTTGACTTCGCGGTGGTGATTAAGGGCATTAACCGCCAGGGCATCACGCTACGGGACGATAACCCTGCCCGGGTTTATCACACCCGGCAGCCCGGCCCGGCGGGCTGGCAGGAGGGGCTGGATCACTTCCTCTCCTAATCCCGCCAGACGACCCGGTTACGCCCGCTCTGTTTGGCCTGATACAGCCGGACGTCCGCCACGGACTGCAGCTGTTCAAACTCGTAGTTACCCGCTTCATCCGCGCTGCTGACCCCAAGCGACGCGCTGACGCGCAGGGTCGTGCTCTTCTTCACCAGGATCTCCTTACTGTTGATCCGGCAACGTATACGGTCCGCGACGCTTCTCGCCTCCTCCAGACCGATCCCCGGCAGGACGACGCAAAACTCTTCCCCGCCTACGCGCCCTGCCACATCATTCTTGCGTAACGCGCTGGCAATCAGCCCTGCCGTGTGGGAGAGCACCTTATCCCCGGCCTGATGGCCGAAGCGGTCGTTGATATTTTTAAAATGGTCGAGATCGATCTGAATCACCGAGAACGGCAGCGACTGCTGGCGACAGGTTTCCGCCAGCAATTTTGCGCGGTCGAACAGCGCGCCGCGATTATTCAGCCGGGTAAGCGGATCATGCCAGGCCTGCCACTGGAGCGAGTGCTGAAGCGTGTACATGTTACTCACCATGCGACGGATCACCAGCCACGAGATCAACAGCATGGCGGTAAAGAGCGCCCACATCAGCGCCAGCACGATACTGATGCTGCCGAAGTCGTCCTGTACCCCTTCGTGCAGGGTGTGGATCCGCAGGACAACGCCGTCGAAGTGATCGAGTCGTTCCCAGCTCACAAAACGGCTTCCGAGGCGGATCCCGCCGCCGGTGGCGTGCTCAATCGCCTGCGCAATCTGCGCCGTTTCGCGTTCGTCAAAATGGTTAACCGCGTTTTCCGTATGGGCAGAGGTGGCAATCATATTGAGCCGGGTATCGTACAGCTGATACTCCCCTTCCGTTCGGTCTTCCGTCGCATCGGCCAGCAGACGCTGCATGGTGCCCAACGTAAAATCCATCGCCACGACGCCATACCAGTAATGGTCGAAATAGATGGGAACGCTGGCGGTGATCATACGTTCATCATTGGTCCAGGATGAGGGTGTGGAGATGAACCAGCGCACCGCGCGAGCGCGATTGTTCCGCTCTGACTGCTGGGTAAACCAGGACTGCGTGACAAGATGGTAATAGCGGGAGGTAATGTCGCCCGCCTGGTCCGGCGTATCGGTGGAAATGAAAAACCCGGCGCGGGAGACGTAGATCACGCGCGCTTCCGTTTGCGCTCTCGACGACGCCAGCCTGAGCAGATACCCCACTTCGAGCGTGGCAGAAATCTCGTGGCTGAGGCGTTCGGCGTCACGATTCAGAAACGTGGTTTTCTCGACGAAGGCATCCGAGACACCGTTAATGGGAAGGGTGCGTTTTTTATCAACGGCAAGCTGCCAGGTGGGGAGCATGCGGACTGAGCTAAAGCGTGACACCGCATTCTGAAGTACATCAAATGCCAGCGGCGTCTGGATCGCATCATGCATGCCCTGACGGAACAACAGCATCCTGTCGACGCTGTTCTGCAGCTGCCTGTCCAGCGAACTGGCGACCGTATCCAGATGGTTACGCTGGCTGGAGATGTACGCTTCTTCCAGTACCACCACTTCACGCCAGGTCAGTAGAGTCGAAAATACCAGAACAACCAGAAAACAGAGATTAACAATCAACCCCGGATTGCTATGCTTATGCAGCCATTGCAAAAAAGATTGTCTTACAACAAAGGTATCGCGCTGCACACACACTCCCTGATCGCTGCCTTACACCCGGTACTGGAGATAAAAACGCCCGGCAAAGCCGGGCGTTATGTGATTAAGCCTTATCCCGCTGGTGCTGCCCGTCCCCCGGCTGAAGCTCATCTTCACGAAATGCTTCCCGCTTGATGCCATAGCCATCGTGCCACCGACATTCCACCATTCCGCTGGAATACCCGGTCACAATCATACGTGGGCCGCCCTTCTTAGGCTTAACTTCATCACTGACCAAAAAGACCATACCTGCCTCCTGTATCAGGGTGAAACTGTTTCAATTTAGACGAGGAATGGTCTTTTTGCATCCCATAACGGGTAACAATTAGTGCGACGTGCCGCGAATTTTTTCAACCAGCTTCACCGCCGCGACCACGATAGCGCCAATGATGAAGCCCAGCACCAGATTCAGCAGCGTGGGCAGAATCGCCGCGACAACGGCCCCCTGCGCCGAGGAAAAATGTTCGATCGCATGGTGCAGCGGCGCGATACCGTGCACCACGATCCCGCCGCCCACGAGGAACATCGCCAGCGTGCCCACCACCGACAAACTCTTCATCAGCCACGGGGCCAGCACCAGCAGGCTTTTGCCGATGCCTCTTGCCACCGCGCTCGATTTCTCCTCCAGCCAGTAGCCGATATCATCCAGCTTGACGATCAGACCCACCAGGCCGTAGACGCCGACCGTGACCAGAATGGCGATGCCGGAGAGGATCAGAACCTGATTCAGGAGCGGCGCGTCAGACACGATACCCAGCGTAATGGCGACAATCTCTGCGGACAGGATAAAGTCGGTCCGAATGGCGCCTTTGACCTTATCGCGCTCGAAGGTTTTCGGATCCTGAGCGGCCAGCGCTTCAAGACGCTGCTGGCGCATCTCCGGCGTATCGCTCTGCTTGCGCGCGCTAAAGGAGTGCAGGACCTTCTCTACGCCCTCGAAGCAGAGAAACGCCCCGCCAATCATCAGCAGCGGCGTGATGGCCCAGGGAATAAACGCGCTGATCAGCAGCGCCAGCGGGACCAGAATCACCTTATTCAGGAAGGAGCCTTTTGCCACGCCCCACACCACCGGCAGTTCACGGTTAGCCCTTACCCCACTCACCTGCTGGGCGTTAAGCGATAAATCATCTCCCAGCACGCCTGCGGTTTTTTTCGCCGCCAGTTTCCCCATCACTGAAATGTCATCCAGTAAGGTCGCAATATCATCCAGCAATGTTAATAAGCTACTTCCTGCCAAAATCTTAATCCTTCATTTTTTGGTAATTAAGTGAATAGTATGGAGCAAAAGCGCAAACCCGGAAACACCCACCTCACGTCAACAAAAAATTCACATCTGCTACACAATTAAAGGGCTCGCCAGCGAGATAGTTTTCGCGTTTACTATCAGCGACCTTTTTATTTCGTCGTGAGGGATTATGCGTTTCCGGCAATTGCTACCGCTCATTGGGGCACTCTTTTCGCTGTACATCATCTGGGGCTCAACCTACTTTGTCATTCGCATCGGCGTGGAAAGCTGGCCGCCACTGATGATGGCGGGCATCCGCTTTCTCTCGGCTGGCGTGCTGCTGCTGGCCTTCCTGCTGCTGCGCGGGCACAAGCTTCCCCCGCTGCGCCCGATGCTGAATGCCGCCCTGATCGGCCTGCTGCTGCTGGCGGTGGGAAATGGGTTTGTAACGATTGCCGAGCACCAGAACGTACCGTCCGGGATCGCCGCCGTGGTCGTTGCCACCGTACCGCTGTTTACCCTCTGCTTTAGCCGCCTTTTTGGTATCCGCACCCGCAAGCTGGAATGGCTGGGGATTGGTATTGGCCTTGCCGGCATCATTCTTCTGAACAGCGGCGGTAACCTGAGCGGGAATCCGTGGGGCGCAATCATCATCCTGATTGGCTCGATGAGCTGGGCGTTTGGTTCCGTCTACGGTTCGCGTATCGAACTGCCGACCGGCATGATGGCGGGCGCGATTGAGATGCTCGCCGCCGGGATTGTACTGCTGCTCGCCTCCACGCTGACGGGAGAAAAGCTGACGACCCTGCCGCCGCTGTCGGGCTTTCTGGCGGTAGGCTACCTGGCGCTGTTTGGTTCCATCATCGCCATTAACGCCTATATGTTCCTGATCCGCAATGTCTCGCCGGCAGTCGCCACCAGCTATGCCTACGTCAACCCGGTCGTGGCCGTGCTGCTCGGGACGGGATTGGGGGGAGAAACGCTCTCTTCCGTTGAATGGCTGGCATTAGGGGTGATTGTTTTTGCCGTCGTGCTGGTCACTCTGGGCAAATATTTACTGCCCGCAAAACCGGTGGTCACGCCTTGCGAGGTGGAGAAACCGTAAGCAGGTGAATACCCTGCGTGTCGATCTGCGCGGTCTGGCCGCCGCCGCAGATCCACTCCTCCAGCCGCTCGGTCAGATCGGTATCGTTCAGTTTTAATCTGCCTCTCAGCGCACACTCCCAGACGATCAGCACCCGCCAGCCCTGCGCAATCAGCGCGGTGAGATCCCGTCTGTCGCGCTCGACGTTCTTGCCAATTTTATCCAGCCAGAAATCGGTGCGCGTCGCGGGGACTTTAAACAGATAGCAGTCGTGGTGATGCCAGAAACAGCCGTGGGTAAAGATGATGCACTGCCAGGCGTCGATGACGAAATCCGGGCGACCCGCAAGCGCGGGATCCTGCAAGCGGAAATCAAACCCCGCCTGCGTCAGCAGCCCGGCCAGGCGCTTTTCGATGGCGGTGTCACGGGTGCCGATGGCACGCATATTTTTGCTGCGCGTGGCCTTATCGTGAACATCCGTCATTGACGGCCTCACCCTGACGGAGTGCCACCGCCTGTCTGATGCGCGAGGCCAGCAGTTTTGCCACGGCGGCGAACGCGGGAACCACCACCGAGTTACCAAACTGGCGGTACGCCTGGGTATCCGAAACCGGAATGCGGAAGCGGTAACCCTGCGGGGTCTCAAATCCCATCAACCGGGCGCATTCCCGCGGCGTTAAGCGTCGCGGCCGGTGACGCTGGTTGTGCGGATCGTCGAAATCTTTTTCACCCAGCGCCTTGTCCCAGCCTCTGTCGATCAGGATCTCTGCCCCATCCTTATAGTAGCGAGCGGACAACGTACGGGTCACGCTGTGCGGATCGTTGGGGTTTACCATCCCAAAACCGAAGCCGTTGCCCTTCGCCTGATGTTTCTTGGCATAGCGGTAGAGGTATTTCCACAGCACCGGGGTAAGGATAAATTTCGCGTCAACGACAGGTTCCAGCAGATCGGCAACGGTAGGACGACGCTCGGGATACAAAGACGGAATATCACGAAGGGTGAAATCCCCCTTGAGATTGAGGTCGCGGCGGAAACCCACCAGCACGATACGTTCGCGATGCTGGGGCAGAAAATGTTTCCCATCAATGATTTTAGGATCGTCCGCGCCCATGTCCTGCGAGTCGGCCACGTCATAACCCAGCTCATCCAGGGTCTGCATAATAATGCGGAAGGTTTTTCCGCCGTCGTGGCTCTTTAGATTTTTGACGTTTTCCAGCACAAAGATGGCCGGGCGACGGGCGTCAATAATGCGCGCCACATCAAAAAACAGCGTTCCCTGGGTATCGCAGGCAAAGCCGTGGGCACGTCCAAGGGCATTCTTTTTGGAGACACCGGCCAGCGAGAAGGGCTGACACGGGAAGCCGGCCAGCAGCACGTCATGCGCCGGGATCGTCTGGCGGATGTGCTCGGCGGCCTGTTCATCGCTCACGCCGCTTTTATGGCTCAGGGTGACATCGCGGATATCCGCGTTGAACTGGTGCTCGTGCGGATCGCAGTACCAGTTGGCCTTGTAAGTCCGGACGGCATGCTTGTTCCACTCGCTGGTAAACACGCACTGTCCGCCGATAGCTTCAAAACCGTGTCGGATACCGCCGATACCGGCAAACAGATCGATAAAGCGGAAGGCATAGTTCGGATGCGCGGCAGGAGGACGCGGAAGCAGGTTTTGCAGATAACGAAACTCGCCTTCACTCAGGCGACGCCCTGCGCGTTCGCTGGTCAGCAGACGCTTAAGGATCGCCGGGCTCCAGTGGCTCTCGCCGTGCGCCACCAGCAGATTGGCCAGCGTTTTAGCATCATAGATATCCAACAGCTGGCGCAGCAACGCCTGCACCGTTGCCGTTGATTTCTCAGCCTGCTCGGGCGCGGGCTCTGTCACTGATCGATTTTCCTGCATTCTTTTAACCGGAGAGTAAAGACTGGAAACAGATTACCACAGTTCAGTTGCGCAAACTGCGACGGAAGCGGCTCAACACCTGGCTATCCAGCCCGATGCAGTCGCCGTGTAATTCGGCACTGAGTTTCGCCATAAACTGGATCAGGAAATCGGCATTGTGGCGTGCCAGCTCGCGGCCCATTTCCGTTTGCATTGTATCAGGCAATCGCAGCAGCTTGGTCTGAAAATGGTCGAGGGCAAACGCACGGTCATCAAGGATACGCGCATCGGCAAAGGGATCGTCTGCATCAAAAAGCGGCACGCCCAGCGCGCCCGAGACGGCAAAGACGCGCGCCAGGCCGATCGCGCCTAACGCTTCCAGCCGGTCTGCGTCCTGCACAATTTTGGCTTCCATGCTCTGTGGCGCAATCCCGGCGCTGAAGCTGTGCGCCTCAATCGCGTGCGCAACGGCGGCTGCGTGCTCTGGCGGAAACTCAGGGAAGTCGCGGCGCAGAATGTCACACGTCCTGCGCGCTGCCATCTGGGATGACCGGCCGCGTTCGGGATGGTTTTTCGGCAGGCTGACAATATCGTGGAAATAGCATGCGGTCAGGATCACCAGCGGCTCCACCGCCTGATCAGCCATGATTTTTTGCGCCGTCATCCAGACCCGACGAAAATGCGAAATATCATGTGCGGTATCGTCGGTGCTGTGGTTTTCCTCAAGCCAGCGCTCAAATCGCTGCTGCCACCGGGCAAGTTCCATCGTCATATCCTGTTGTTTAAAAGTGCATGAATTATAACATAGACGAATTAAATCAATTTAAAAATAGAGCCACGAAATACTTAATAATAATTACACCGTATAAATTCAATGAATTAATTCAGCAGAAAAATAAAGAGATTAATAGAAATGTTTGGCAATATTTCATAGGATTTAATTACATTTATTTTTGAAACTAAATAACACTTCCTGGAATAGTATCAAGCCTGTAATTGCGGAGGGTGATTACATATATTCATATAAATTATGCTTGAAGGGAATATATAATGAAAAGAAAAGTTCTGGCAATTGTGGTACCCGCGTTATTAATGGCAGGCGCAGCCAATGCGGCTGAAATGTACAACAAAAACGGCAACAAAGTTGACCTGTACGGCAAAGTCGACGCGCGTCATACCTTCTCTGACAACCCTGGCGACGACGGCGACGAAACCTATGTGCAGATTGGTTTCAAAGGCGAAACCCAGATCGCTAACGATCTGATCGGTTACGGCCAGTGGGAATATAAAACCTTCGCTAATAATACCGAGGGCGCGGGTGACAAATCGTTTAACCGCCTGGCGTATGCTGGCCTGAAATATGGTGAATACGGTTCATTTGATTATGGCCGTAATTACGGCGTCGTGTACGACGTTGAAGCCTGGACCGATATGCTGCCTGTATTTGGCGGTGACTCTTACACCTGGACCGATAACTTTATGAACGGTCGTGCTAACGGTCTGGTAACCTATCGTAACCAGGATTTCTTCGGTCTGGCTGAGGGTCTGAATTTCGCGCTGCAGTATCAGGGTGCGAATGAAGGTCAGGATGCAACAGAAGGTCAGGAAGGCACGAAAAATGGCCATGACAATGTTCGTTTCCAGAACGGCGACGGCTTTGGTATGTCTACCACCTATGATTTTGACTTCGGACTGAGCCTGGGTGCGGCATATTCATCTTCCGACCGCACGAACAAACAGGTTGCATACGGTGCAGGTAACTACAACCGCTACAGCCCGTATGCAGGTGGCGAACGCGCTGAAGCCTGGACCATTGGCGCAAAATATGATGCGCAAGGTGTTTACCTGGCCATGATGTATGCGGAAACCCGCAACATGACGCCATATGGTAATGTTGGTATCGCCAACCAGACCCAGAACTTTGAAGCCGTAGCGCAGTACCAGTTCGACTTCGGCCTGCGTCCGTCTCTGGCATGGGTTTATTCCAAAGGTAAAGACATTGGCGGCAATGATTACAACCCAGGTAATAATTACGACTATGTTGATCAGGATCTGGTGAACTATATCGATCTCGGTATGACCTACAGCTTCAACAAAAACTTCTCCACTTACGTTGATTATAAAATCAACCTGCTGGACAACGATGAAAGCTTCTACGAAGCCAATGGCATCTCAACTGATGACATCGTTGGCGTAGGCATGACCTACCAGTTCTAATTCCCCAAAATACCAAAGGCCGCAATTGCGGCCTTTTTACTATCTGAAGATCTTACGGCGCTTCCTGCAGCGCCACGCGGATAAACCCGTTATTCTGCGCCAGCAGTTCATGGGCTTTCCACGCATCCAGCCCTGTCAGCACCATCAGTACCGCCGTTTTACAGTTATGGTTACAGCTCTCCAGCGCGGCTTTTGCCTCCGCCCGTGTGCATCCCCCCGCTTCCATCACAATGGCGATTTGCCGTTCAGCCCATTTGGTCGTGCTTGCCTCAAGATCCACGCGCAGGTTGCTGTAAACCCGTCCGGTTCGGACGGCCAGCCCGGTGGCAATCATCGAGAGGATCATTTTTTGCGCGATCCCCGCTTTGGTGTTGATATAGCCTGCGACGACGTCGGCCCCCAGCTCCGGAGCGATAACCATGCTCGCCAGCTGCGCGGCTTCGCTTTGCGCATCACCGGTAACAATAGCGACCGGTGAACCCAGCGACCACGCATGGCGCATTGCCCCCCAGACCCACGGCGTTTTTCCGCTGACGGTCACGGCCAGCATCATATCGTGTTCACCAAACTTGATGGCCTGCAGATCGGCAACGCCGCGCTCGTAGCTCCCTTCCCCTTCTTGTGCCGTAACGGCCATTACAGGGGTTTTGCCCGGCGCATATTCATCGGCAATCTGTTGCGCTACGCGCCCTGACGGCCCCGCGCCAACGACGATCAGGCGACCGCCGTGGCTGAGCGTCGCGGCGGCGTTGTCCACCACGCGGGCAATAATATTTAAACAGGGGGTAATCGCAGCAGAAATGAGTGCATCATCCTGGTGAATGACTTTCAGCATGTCCAGCGTGGACAATCTATCAATATTCATCGTGCTGGCGTGCCGTCTTTCCTTGACCGAACCGGTAAGCATAACGCTCATAAACAGCCTCCTTATTATGAGTACCCACACACTATAAAGTGTTTTATATAGATGACCTGCGAGGAGGGTCACGAAAAGAGGACCAAATCCACGCCTTTACATGGCTTTAAGAAAAGCGCGTCATCGGCGATAATTACCCCTTTCTTAATCATCGCGGAGTGTTGATGAGCGATTTGCAGCCTTTCCTTCCGACGCGCAAGCGCCCCATGAAGCTGAACACCCTGGTCACGCTGATGGTGTGCGCGATTATTGCCTCTGTGCTGCTGGTGGTCTTTGCGCTCTACTCCGTACAAATCACCCGGGCGACCCGCGATGATGTAAAAGATACGGCTCTGGGTATTGCCAGAACGCTGGCCAACAGCCCGGAGATCCAGCGCGGCCTGATGCAGGCACCGCAGGAGAATATTATTCAGCCCATCGCCCAGGCGGTGACGAAACGAAACGATCTGCTGTTCACCGTGGTCACCGATATGCGCGGGATCCGCTACTCTCACCCGAACGAGGCGCTGCTGGGGCTGCATTTTATCGGTGACGATTTAACTCCCGCGCTTGAAGGCAAAGAGAACGTATCGGTAAACCGGGGTGCGCTCGCCGAAGCGCTTCGCGTCTTCACCCCAGTCTACGACGGCCAGCACGAGCAGATCGGCGTGGTGGCGGTAGGTATCTCCCTGAAAAAGGTTGAAGAGCAGATCGCTCGCGGGCGGCTCAACGCCGTCTGGACCATTTTATTCAGTATTTTTATGAGCTCCATGGCGATTTGGGGTCTGGTGCGGGTACTGAAACGCATCCTGTTCGGGCTCGAACCTTACGAAATTTCCGCCCTATTCGAACAGCGTCAGGCGATGCTGCAGTCGCTTCGCGAGGGGGTGCTGGCCGTCGATATTCACGGGCGCGTGACGATGATCAACCAGACCGCCAGAGAAATATTGCTTCTCCCTTCCGGCAAGCAGACCGAAAACGCCAGCGCGCCCCTGCTGGCCAGCCTGCGCGAAGTCTCCAAGACGGGCGTCGCGCGCCAGGATCAGGAGATCAGCTGTAACGGGCGTCTATTGCTGTGCAACATGGTGCCCGTTAAAAGTCAGGATCGGGTAATCGGCGCCATCACCACCTTCCGTGATAAAACGGAAATCAGCCAGCTGATGCAGCGTATTGATGGCATGGTCAACTACGTCGACGCCCTGCGCAGCCACACGCACGAGTTTATGAATAAACTGCACGTGATCCTGGGCCTGCTGCACATGAAGCGCTACGACAAGCTGGAAGAGTACATCATCCAGACGGCACATAATTACCAGACGGATATCGGTACGATACAGAGCAAGGTAAAATCCCCGGTTATTGCCGGGTTCCTGCTGGGTAAAATCAATCGGGCGAAAGAAGCGGGCGTCACCCTGACGCTGGCGGATGAATGCCAGATACCGGATACCGCGAGCGAAGAGCAGGTCGCGGTGCTGATCACCGTGCTGGGTAACCTCATTGAAAACGCGCTCGACGCGATGGAAGGACAGCAGGAAGGTGAGATCGGCCTGCTGCTGCATTATCAGAATGGCTGGCTCAGCTGCGAAGTCAGCGACGATGGCCCCGGCATTGAACCCGCTCAGCTGGAGGCTATTTTTACAAAGGGCTTCTCAACAAAAGGTGAAAACCGCGGCGTTGGGCTGTTCCTTGCTCGCCAGCAAATTCAGAACCTCGGCGGCGATATCACCGTCGAGTCTGAGCCAGGCGTATTTACCCAATTTTTTGTTCACATCCCCTGGGATAGCGAGAGGAATATCGCGTGATAAATGTATTAATTGTCGATGATGACGCCATGGTAGCCGACCTCAACCGTCTGTATGTCAACCGTGTTGAAGGTTTTAGCTGCTGCGGCGTCGCCTCCACGCTAAACCAGGCCGAGGCCATCATTAATAACCCCGGGCAGCCTGTCGATCTGGTGCTGCTGGATGTCTATATGCAGCAGGATAACGGGCTGGATCTGCTGCCCGTTATTCGCGCATCCGGTCGCCCAATCGATGTGATTATGATCTCGTCGGCTGCCGACGCCGCCACGATCCAGACCTCCATCCACTACGGCGTGGTGGATTATCTGATCAAGCCGTTCCAGTTCCCACGCTTTGAAGAGGCGCTGAACGGCTGGAAGGCAAAGCATAGCCTGATGGGTTCGCACCAGTATTATGAGCAGGCCGACGTCGACCGGCTGATCCACGGCGGGGCGCCGGAACTGGCGGACAGTAAAAAGCTGCCGAAGGGGTTAACGCCGCAAACGCTGCGCACGATTTGCCAGTGGATTGACGCTCACCCGGAGACGGAATTTTCTACCGATGACCTGGCAAGCGCGGTCAATATCTCCCGCGTGTCCTGCCGCAAGTACCTGATTTGGCTCGCACAAATCAACATTCTGTTCACCAGCATTCACTACGGTGCCACCGGACGTCCGGTGTATCGCTACCGTCTCCAGCCGGAGCAGACCGGCCTGCTCAAGCAATACTGTCAGTAACGCGGTAGTCGTTATCCAGCAGGGTAAAGCGGAAGTGGTGTGCTGAAGAGAACACCACTTCTTTTGTTTTGGTCACAAAGATAGCTTCAATATCGGGGCGCGCGCGCAGGGCGGCGCAGCCTTTTTCGACGCCCATGCCGTACATCAGCGTGGTCCAGATATCGCCGTCGATGGAGTCCTTCGAAACAATCGTTACGCTGTCCAGCTCGTTGTCCAGCGGATACCCGGTGCGCGGATCGAGAATATGGTGATAGCGCCTGCCGTTTTGCTCAAAGTAGCGCTCGTACGTTCCCGACGTCACGACGGAGAGGTTCTCTACGGTCATCGTGCCGATCAGCGCATCACCGGCGAACGGTTTTTTCAGCCCCACGCTCCAGCCCCCTTCCGGCGAGCCTAACGTCTGAATGTTTCCGCCGAGGTTGATCAGCCCCAGCTCAGAGCCCTCTTTATGCAGGTAATCACGCACCCTGTCGGCGATATAGCCTTTGGCAATGGCCCCCAGATCGATCTCCATCCCCGCTCTGGTCAGAAACACGCTGCTGCTGGCCTCATCAAGAAGAACATCCTCAGGACGGGTTATCGCCAGCAGCGACGCGATTTCATCGGCAGGCGGAACGCTGTCCCCCTGAAAGCCAATTTTCCAGCGCTTCACCAGCGGACCTATCGCCAGGTTAAAGGCGCTGTCCCTGAACAGGCTTGCCGCTTTGGCACAGCGGATCAGCTCAAACACCGGCCGGCTGACGGTAACCGGATGCTGGCCAGCCGCATGGTTGATGTCCATCACCTGCGAGTGCGCGCGGTTAACGGTGAGCAGATCTTCGTACTGTTTGATCAGGCGAAACACGCGGGACGCGAGGGCTTCGTCGTGGGAGAAGAGTTTCAGGAGAATGGGTGAGCCCATCAGGACGGCGGAGTAGCTGTAAACGCGATGGCTATCAGGCATGGCTGGATTCCTCAGATGTAGCCCCGGCAGGCACCGCGCCGCCGGGGAAAATGCCGGATAGCGCTGGGCGTATCCGGCCTACAACACAGGGGTCTTACTGCTTTTTCGAACGCATAGCCGCCTGATGTCCTGCAAGCGTACCAAAAATAATGATATCCGCCACTGCGTTACCGCCGATACGGTTACCGCCGTGGATCCCGCCGACCACTTCACCGGCCGCAAACGCGCCTGGCAGCACGTTGTGGTTGCTGTCCAGCACGCAGGTTTCGGTGTTGATGGTCACGCCGCCCATGGTGTGGTGCACGCCCGGTGCAATCTGAATGGCGTAGAACGGCCCTTCGTTGATAGGCGCGCGCAGCGCGGTGGTACGGCCAAAATCATCATCGTACTGTTTTTCAACGAAGCCGTTGTAACGTTCCAGCGTCGCGAGAAAAGCGTGGTGATCCATACCCAGCGCCTCAGCCAGGGCTTTTGGCGAGCTGGCGCTGGTCACGAAACCTTTCGCGATGTACTCATCCGCGGCTTTGTTTTTGGCACGTACGTGCTCGTCAAAGACGATGTATGCGTATTTCTCCGGCAGCGCGATGATTGACGCCGAGACTTTATCGCGGGTCGACATTTCGTTGTAGAAGCGCTCCCCTTTCTGATTGACCAGAATCGCCCCGCCGCCGCGAATGGATTCGGAAATCAGGTACGAGGTTTTCTGCTCTACGGTTGGGTGAATCTGAATTTCGCCCATATCCACGGTACCCGCCCCGATGCGCTCCAGCAGCGCGATGCCGCCGCCGGTTGCCCCTTTGTGGTTGGTGGTAACGAACCCTTCCAGATCAGGACGGTATTTCACCACCATCTGGCTGTTAGCGCTGAAGCCGCCGGTGGCGACAATCACGCTTTTGGTTGCCACGGTGACGGTTTCGTTCTCTTCGGTGGTCAGACGTACGCCGGTCACTTCGCCGTTCTCGAAGATGATGTCGCTGACGGAGGTATCCAGCATCACCTCGATGTTGCGTTTGTTGACGTTACGCACCAGGCCGCTGATCAGGTAGCCGCCTACCGCTGAACCGTCTTTTGGACGGTGAGTACGGTCGATGCTCATCCCTCCGGTGGTGGTGATGTCGTTCAGCATGATGCCGCGCGTGGCCAGCCACTCAATTGCCTGCGGCGCGTTCTCGACGAAGCGACGCAGCAGTTCCGGGTTGTTCTTGTTGCCGCCGCCTTTCAGGCTTTCCTGATAGAACAGCTCTTTGCTGTCCTGAATGCCCTTCACGCGCTGGAAGCGGGTTTCGGCGGCGTTCATACCGGCAGAGGCTTTAATGGTGTTCCCGCCGATGGTCGGCATTTTCTCGACAATCAGCACGCTCGCGCCTTCGTCGTGAGCCTGAATCGCCGCCGCCAGACCGGCGCCGCCGCTGCCGACAACGACCACGTCCACGCTGCGGGTTTCGTTCGGATCAACGCCCTCTTCCGCGGCCAGCGCTTTGCTGGATTTCAGCATCGCTTTAGAGACCGCTTTCTTCACCGCTTCACTCTGGCTGGTTGCGCCGGTGATGGCATCCACGTGCGGGGTATTGGCGTCCAGAATGCGGGTACGGATCTCTTCAAAGCTGGTTACAAACTCAACGTCTTCGCTCGGGCCGGAGGCCAGTTCGATGTCCGCAATGCGGTCGGTTTCAAGGCTGACGTTAATCACCAGTTCGTTAGCGTCATCCTGCACTTTCTCAGCAAAGGTACCCGGTTTGAATTTGGATTCGCCCATGCTCATGTCGCGGATCATCGCTTCCACCAGCGAGAAGCGCCACAGCGGTTCAGGAATGCTGAGCTCTTCGCGCTGGGTGCTGTCCATAAACAGCTCCAGGCTTTCGCCGGCCGCGATGCGGTCGGTCCAGTCCGGATAAGCGATGGTGGCGCGGCCAACGGCAATCAGGTCGTAACCGTGGTCCAGCGCTTCATTCACATCAGAAGCATTCACCACGCCGCCCACGCCCATGACCGGAACCTGCGCCAGCGTTTCAGAACGCATCGCGCAGTATTTTTCGATAAGCGGGGTGGGATCCTGGGTGTCGACAATGGAAGGACGCAGGGTCGCGCCGACGGAGAAGTGCAGATAGTCCACGCCGCGCGCCGCCAGTTTTTCCAGCAGGTACATGGTGTCGTCAAAGCGGATGCCCGGGACTTCCATCTCTTCAGGGGAGAAGCGGTAGCCAATAATAAACGCGTCGTCCGCGTACTGGCGCACCATTTTGTGGGTAATGTCCAGCACGGCCAGCGGGAACTTCGCGCGGTTATCGCGGCTGCCGCCCCACTCGTCGTCGCGCTGGTTTGAATTCGGGGAGTAGAACTGCTGAATCAGATAGGTGTTCGCCCCGTGGATTTCCACGCCGTCGAAACCGGCCTGGATGGCGCGGCGCACCGCCTCACCAAACTTGCCGATCATGCCTTCCACTTCTTCAGCGGTCAGAGCAACCGGCGTTGCGGCACCTTCACGCGGCGCGGCTACGGCGCTCGGGCCAACCGGGGTGCGGCCACCAATCAGTTTTGGGTCGACCATGCGGCCGCCGTGGTAGATTTGCAGCAGCGCCTTAGATCCTTTGGATTTAATGGCCTCCGCGATTTTCGCCAGCCCGGCAATTTTCTCGTCATTATCAATACCGATGGCACCCGGGAAGGCGAGACCGAGATCGTCGACGAAGCAACACTCCACAATGATGGTGCCAATGCTGCCGGAACGGGCCCGATAGTACTCCACCAGCTCGCTGGTGACGGTGCCGTCAAAATAGCCGGTACAGGTTGTCATAGGGGCCATTAACAAACGGTTTTTCAGTTCAGTGCCATTCGGTAATGTGAAGGGGCTAAGAATGCGTTCGTTAGTGCTCATAATAGAAACTCCAAACTTTTAAAAAATAAGAATTCGTTATCGGATTGATTTTTTATTTCGTCGTTATTTGCCGATGTCATGATATTAATATAATGATTTTTTTAGTTTCTAAAGTTATTACGTTAGTTAAAAAACTATTTAATCCCTGCGATAACACAAATAACACATTGGTGTTAGCGATTGTAATTCAGCCATTCACAATAATTTAAAAACCGTTAAAATATGAATGGTAAAACCAATTCACCTTAACACACATAAAACCAATAAAAACAAAACTTTGCAATCACACCAAAATCTATCTTGTTAAAGAAATGATAAAAAACACGCAAAAAACAGGCAATAACCACATACGCCAGAGTGGTTATTAATAAAAGCATAAAAATAACGCTGCAATTCTATTTTTTTGATCGCGATCAATAGTTATGGCATTCAAAAGCGCAATATAAAAACATCATCTTTTTTTTAATTTAGCGCACACAAAAACGCGTTAAATCGCTATTACTGAAAATACAAGAAAGCACCTTTAATAACTAAAAAAAGCAAAGAAACTAAATAAAGCGCTTTTTCAGTGCGACCGAATTTTTGACAACTTAAGACGTGAAACTATGAATACAAAAACTGCTGTAACGCCCCCTGTGGCGAACCAGGCATCAAATGGAAACGCAAAACGATTGCTGATGATGGCGTTACCCGTCATCGTCGCCGTACTGCTGCTGTTTGTTCCCGTTCCTGAAGGCTTGCCGCCTTACGCATGGCACTACTTCGCCATCTTTGTCGGCGTGATCGTCGGTCTGATCTTCGAACCGCTGCCGGGTGCGGTGATCGGCCTGACCGGCGTGGTCGCCATTGCCCTGTGCAGCCAGTGGGTGCTGTTCAGCCCCGATCAGCTGGCTGATCCGAAATTCAAGCTGGCGGGCGCCTCCTTTAAGTGGGCGGTGAGCGGGTTTGGTAACTCTACCGTCTGGCTGATTTTCGGTGCCTTTATGTTCGCCGCTGGCTATGACAAAACCCGCTTCGGCCGCCGTCTGGCGCTGATTCTGGTGAAGTACCTCGGCCGTCGCAGCCTGACGCTCGGTTACGCCATCACGTTTGCGGACCTGCTGCTGGCACCGTTCACCCCGTCCAACACCGCGCGCAGCGGCGGGACCATCTACCCGATTATCGCTAACCTGCCGCCGCTGTACGGTTCAAAACCTAACGACCCAAGCGCGCGTAAGATTGGTTCATACCTGATGTGGGTGGCGATCACCGCGGCCTGTATTACCAGCTCAATGTTCCTCTCCGCCCTCGCGCCAAACCTGCTGGCCCTGGCGCTGGTGAAAAGTACGGTTGGGATTGATATCTCCTGGGGCACCTGGTTCCTCGCCTTCCTGCCGCTGGGTATCCTGCTGATTCTGACCATGCCGCTGCTGGCCTACTGGTTCTACCCACCTGAAGTCAAAGTGAATAACGAAGTGCCGCTGTGGGCGACCCGCGAGCTGGAAAAACTCGGCAAACTGTCCCGCAATGAAATTCTGCTGCTGGTGTTCGTATGCTGTGCGCTGCTGATGTGGATCTTCGCCGCCGCGTGGATTGAGCCTGCCATGGCAGCCCTGCTCATCGTCGGTCTGATGCTGTGGACCGGCGTGCTGGAGTGGAACGATATCACCGGTAACAAGGCCGCATGGAACACCTTCGTCTGGTTCGCCACCCTGGTGGCACTGGCGGATGGCCTCTCCTCTACCGGCTTTATCAGCTGGTTAGGTAAAGAAGGCGGTCTGTTGATGAGCGGTATCTCTCCGGGCGTGGCGACCGTCGTCCTGCTGCTGGCGTTCTACCTGCTGCACTACCTGTTTGCCAGCACCACCGCGCACA
Source organism: Enterobacter sp. Y17 (assembly GCF_019730495.1). NCBI lineage: Bacteria > Pseudomonadati > Pseudomonadota > Gammaproteobacteria > Enterobacterales > Enterobacteriaceae > Enterobacter > Enterobacter sp. Y17. Next base: position 571,087 of record NZ_JAASKP010000001.1, on the reverse strand, counting down.
CCACGGCGCTGCTGCCAGCGATGCTGACCATCGCCTCCACCATCCCGGGCATGAATATGGAAGTGTTCGTTCTGCTGATGGTAACTTCGCTGGGCGTCATGGGGATCATCACCCCGTACGGTACTGGCCCAAGCCCGATTTACTACGGTAGCGGCTACCTGCCAACCAAAGACTACTGGCGCCTCGGCACCATCTTCGGTGCCATCTTCCTGGCGGCCCTGCTGCTGATTGGTTATCCGTGGATGTCCATGATGTTCTGATTCCTGACCGCCGGACTTCTCCTCCGGCGGTTTTATTTTTGTGGAGCAATACGCTATGTCAAATAAACCGTTTTTCTACCAGAACCCCTTCCCTCTTTCCCATGACGACACCGAATACTACCTGCTGACCAAAGAGCACGTCTCCGTTGCCGAATTCGACGGTCAGGAAGTGCTGAAAGTGGAGCCGGAAGCCCTGACCCTGCTGGCGCAGCAGGCCTTCCACGATGCCGCGTTTATGCTGCGTCCTTCCCACCAGAAGCAGGTTGCCGCGATCCTGAACGACCCGGAAGCCAGCCAGAACGACAAATACGTTGCCCTGCAGTTCCTGCGTAACTCTGAAATTGCCGCAAAAGGCGTGCTGCCAACCTGTCAGGATACCGGCACCGCGATCATCATGGGTAAAAAAGGCCAGCGCGTCTGGACCGGCGGCGGTGACGAAGCGGCGCTGAGCCAGGGCGTGTATAACACCTACATTGAAGATAACCTGCGCTACTCGCAGAATGCGGCGCTGGACATGTATAAAGAGGTGAATACCGGCACCAACCTGCCCGCGCAGATCGATCTCTACAGCGTGGACGGGGACGAATACAAATTCCTGTGCATGGCAAAAGGCGGCGGCTCTGCCAACAAAACCTACCTCTATCAGGAAACCAAAGCGCTGATCACCCCGGCGAAGCTGAAAAACTACCTGGTTGAGAAGATGCGCACCCTGGGCACTGCGGCCTGCCCGCCTTACCATATCGCATTTGTGATTGGCGGTACGTCAGCGGAAGCCACGCTGAAAACCGTGAAGCTCGCTTCCACGCGCTACTACGACGCGCTGCCGACGGAAGGTAACGAACACGGCCAGGCGTTCCGCGACGTTCAGCTCGAACAGGAACTGCTCCAGGAAGCGCAGAACCTCGGCCTCGGCGCGCAGTTCGGCGGTAAATACTTCGCCCACGATATCCGCGTGATCCGCCTGCCGCGCCACGGCGCCTCCTGCCCAATCGGCATGGGCGTCTCCTGCTCCGCAGACCGCAACATTAAAGCGAAGATCAACCGCGACGGGATCTGGATTGAGAAGCTGGAACACAACCCGGGTCAGTATATTCCTGAATCACTGCGCCAGCAGGGCGAAGGCGACGTGGTGAGCATCAATCTGAACAAGCCGATGAATGAGATCCTGGCGCAGCTTTCCGCGCACCCGGTCTCTACCCGCCTGTCGCTGAACGGGACCATCATCGTGGCACGCGATATTGCCCACGCGAAGCTGAAAGAGCTGCTCGACAACGGTGAAGAACTGCCGCAGTACGTTAAAGACCATCCGATCTACTACGCAGGCCCGGCCAAAACGCCGGAAGGCTACGCCTCTGGCTCACTCGGCCCGACCACGGCGGGCCGTATGGACTCGTATGTGGACTTACTGCAATCCCACGGCGCGAGCATGATCATGCTGGCGAAAGGCAACCGCAGCCAGCAGGTAACCGACGCCTGCCATAAACACGGCGGCTTCTACCTGGGGAGCATTGGCGGCCCGGCGGCGGTGCTGGCGCAAAACAGCATTAAGAGCCTGGAATGCGTCGCGTATCCGGAGCTGGGAATGGAAGCCATCTGGAAAATTGAAGTCGAGAACTTCCCGGCGTTTATCCTGGTGGATGACAAAGGCAACGATTTCTTCCAGCAGATCCAGAACAAACAGTGCGCGGGCTGTTCACAGCGCTAGGTTGAGACAGGCCGGGTGGCGCAACGCTGCCCGGCAGTCGCAGAAAGACATGAGCCTGCGTCATGTCACAAAACCGTGATATCAGCCACTTAGCAAAAAGTGGTGAATAAAAAATCAATTAATTGTTAAGTTATTGTTGTCATTAATTGTATTGATCCCGCGAAGGCTATTCATGCAAAACGTGCATCAGCCGATGCGGCATTTGCGCTTATCTATTTCCTCATCCTGATCCAGTTTTCAAAAACAGACGCGTAAAACGTCAACAATAAACTGGAGATAACCATGTTTTCCTCAACCTCACCTGCAACCGTACGCTCGAAAGCGGGCGCCATACTCCGCGTGACGTCCGGCAACTTTCTTGAGCAGTTCGATTTCTTTCTGTTCGGCTTCTATGCCACCTACATCGCCCACACGTTCTTCCCGGCGAACAGTGAATTTGCGTCGCTGATGATGACCTTCGCCGTCTTCGGCGCGGGCTTTTTGATGCGTCCAATAGGCGCCATCGTGCTTGGCGCATATATCGACAAGGTAGGTCGCAGAAAGGGGCTGATCGTCACGCTTTCCATCATGGCGGCGGGGACGTTCCTGATCGTGCTTATCCCCTCTTATCAAAGCATCGGTCTGTGGGCGCCGCTGCTGGTGCTGACGGGCCGTCTGCTGCAGGGCTTTTCCGCCGGTGCGGAGCTTGGAGGCGTCTCGGTTTATCTGGCTGAAATCGCCACGCCGGGCCGCAAAGGGTTTTACACCAGCTGGCAGTCCGGCAGCCAGCAGGTCGCCATTATGGTCGCCGCGGCGATGGGCTTTGCCCTGAATGCCCTGATGGAGGAGAGCGCCATTCGCGAATGGGGCTGGCGCATCCCGTTCCTGTTCGGCTGCTTAATCGTGCCGTTTATCTTTTTCCTGCGCCGCAAGCTGGAGGAGACGGAAGAGTTCAGCGCGCGCCGCCAGCATCTGGAGATGCGTCAGGTCTTTAAAACGCTCCTTGGCAACTGGCAGGTGGTGGTCGCAGGCATGCTGATGGTGGCGATGACCACCACCGCGTTCTACCTGATCACCGTCTACGCCCCCACCTTTGGCAAAAAGGTGCTGATGCTCAGCGCCTCGGACAGCCTGCTGGTCACGCTGCTGGTGGCGATTTCTAACTTCATCTGGCTGCCGGTGGGCGGCGCGCTGTCGGATCGCTTCGGGCGCAAGCCGGTGCTGATTGCCATGGCCCTGCTGGCGCTGGCGACCAGCTATCCCGCCCTGACGCTGCTGGCGAGCGCGCCCAGCTTCTCCATGATGCTGAGCGTGCTGCTGTGGCTCTCCTTCCTTTACGGCCTGTACAACGGCGCGATGATCCCGGCCCTGACGGAGATTATGCCTGCTGAAGTGCGCGTGGCGGGGTTCTCTCTGGCTTACAGCCTGGCAACGGCGGTCTTTGGCGGCTTTACCCCGGTCATGTCCACCGCGCTGATTGAATACACCGGTGACAAAGCCTCGCCTGGCTACTGGATGAGTTTCGCTGCCGTGTGCGCCCTGCTGGCCACGCTCTACCTCTACCGCCGCCGCGCGGTATCGCTGCAAAATACCGTCAAGTCACAGGGGGCAGTATGAAACGCACTTATCGCTATACCGCCAGCGCGCTGGTGCTGACGCTCCTGAGCGTTAATGCCTGTGCCCAGGACGTAAAGGTCATGATTTCAGGCGGCTTCAAGGCTGCCCTGGAAAAGCTGGCCCCGGACTATGAACGCCGGACCGGGGATAAAATCGTGATTATCCCCGGCCCCTCAATGGGCGCTACGCCGCAGGCGATCCCAAACCGACTGGCGCGCGGCGAGAAAGCCGACGTGGTGATTATGGTGGGCGATGCGCTGGAGAAGCTCGAAAAAGCCGGCCAGACCCAGCCGGGTTCGCGAACCGAACTTGCGGACTCCCCCGTTGGCATGGTGGTAAAAAAAGGGGCGGATGTCCCTGATATCAGCAGCGAGGCGGCTCTGCGCAAAACGCTGCTGCAGGCCAGCTCCATCGCCTACTCTGACAGCGCCAGCGGCAGGTACGTCAGCCAGACGTTGTTCAAAAAAATGGGGATCGAAAAAGAAGTGGCGGGTAAAGCGACAATGGTCGAGCGTATCCCGGTCGCCTCAGAAGTGGCGAAAGGAAAATACGCCGTCGGTTTCCAGCAGGTCAGCGAGCTGCTGCCGGTTCAGGGCGTCACCTTTATCGGGAAAATCCCGGATAATCTGCAGTACATCACGCGCTTCGCGGGTGCGGTCACCCGTCACGCAGAACATCCCGCGGAGGGGAAAGCGCTGCTGACCTATCTCGCCTCACCGCCCTCCAGGGCCGTCATCCAGAAGACGGGGATGATCCCCGTTACGTCCGGCGATACTGCTCGGTGATCTGCTTTTCCAGTTCAGCCGCAATGTAGGACTGGATGCGCCCCCGGCGCCGGATAAGCCCCACGGTGCGTTTCACTTCCGGCGCCACCAGCGGCAGATGCGTCAACAGCGTGTGCTCTGACGTCGGCATCGACATGGCGGGAACGGCAGCAATGCCGATCCCCGCCTCTACCATACCGAGCATCGTGGTAACGTGGCGCGTTTCGCAGACGCTGGGGCGTTCGGGAACGATATCCCCCAGCATCCGATCGAGCAGGTTACGGTTGCCTGACGTTTTATCGAGGGAGATATAATCCTGCTGGTAAAAGGCCTGCCACGTCAGATGACTCTTCTGCGCCAGGGGGTGATCCTTTCGGCACGCCGCGACATAGACATCCTCCACCAGCGGGAAAAATTCGATGTCAGACGGCAGGTTTCCTGCGAAGCAGATACCAAAATCCGCCTGGCTTCGGGCCACGGCGTCAATCACATTCCCCGCGCTGCTGTCGATGAGCTTAATGCGAACGCGCGGATAGCGAGACTGAAAACGACGAATCACATCAGGCATAAAGTAACAGGCCGCGGAAGGGACCGTGGCAACCGTGATCAGCCCCGTCCGCTCTTCGCTGACCTTATCGACATCCGCCAGCATTGACTCAACGTTGTCGAGCAGCTGCGCGGAGCGTTCAGCAAAGTTTTGCCCGTATAACGTTAAGGCCACGCGGCGGGTGGTACGGTCAAACAGCCGGTTTCCCAGCGCGGCTTCCAGCTTTTCAATCCTGCGGCTTAGCGCCGACTGGGATAAGCAGATAGATTCAGCAGCGACACGGAAGTTACCGTATTCCACTAACGCTCTGAAAGCATAAAGATCGTTAAGGTCAAAATTCACGGGCATAGCGTCTGGATGTCCTGTCAGGGAATACGCAACAAAGTCAAAAATAATAGCGTCTTATTGACCCACCGCAACCGGCGCGGTGGTGAAATACATCAGAGCTCGTTGAGATGCAGGCGAATATACCCGGCGCGATCGGCAATGGCCTGCCGCTCCTCTTCCTTCATGTCCGCAAGCTGTTTAAAGACAATGCCCAGGCGGGGATTGTTACCCAGACGCGCCTGGTTGCGCGCAAAGAAATCCCAGTAAAGGGCATTGAAGGGGCACGCCAGCTCTCCGGTACGCTGGGTGTGCTGATACCGGCACCCCTGACAGTAATTACTCATCTTGTGAATGTACGACGCGCTCGAGACGTAGGGCTTACTGGCCAGCAATCCGCCATCGCCAAACTGGCTCATTCCGAGGGTATTGGGCAGCTCCACCCATTCAAAGGCATCAATATAGACCCCCAGATACCATTCATGAACCGCCTGCGGCGACAGGCCGCTGAGCAGGCTAAAGTTCCCGATGACCATCAGGCGCTGGATATGGTGGGCGTAAGCCTCGGTGAGGGACTGCCCAATCGCATGCGCCAGGCAGCGCATCTGCGTCCTGCCGGTCCAGAACCAGTCCGGCAGCGGGGCGTGCTGGTCTAAGGCATTCAGCTCCCGATAGCCCGGCATCTGAGACCAGTAGATCCCACGCACGTACTCCCGCCAGCCGAGAATTTGTCGGATAAACCCTTCGACGGCTGGCAGCGGCGCATGGCCCAAACGCCATGCCTGCTGGGCGGCAGCCACCACTTCCCGCGGATTAAGCATTTTGGTGTTCAGCGCGAACGAAATTAACGAGTGGAACAGAAAAGGCTCCTCAGCGTGCATCGCGTCCTGCCAGGCGCCGAACTGCGGGAGCACGTGAGCGATAAATTCATCCAGCCTGGCTTTGGCTTCCGAACGGTTGAGCGGCCAGCGAAAATTCCCGGCCTGCGGTTCACCGAAGGTGTTTACGCCGCAGCGCTGGATCTCCGCCCATAAGGCTGAATAATCGTGGCGCGGACGCGAGTCGTCCGGCGCGGGCGGCTCGCCGGACCAGCGCTTGCGATTTTCAGCATCATAATTCCATTTTCCCCCTTCCGGCTCGCCTTCTGAGGTTAACAGTACGCCGTGCTGACGACGCATTTCCCGGTAAAAGTACTCCATTCGCCAGCTTTTGCGCGTCGCAAAGAACGCGCTCACCTGTTCACGGGTGGTGAAGAAATGCTCGCTGCTGACGCAGGCCGTTTCGACGGACGCCGCTTTCGCCCACGCCTGCAGCTGCGTGTCCAGGCGCCATTCGTCGGGCTCCTGCCATATCACCCTGTCGGCGCCGTAATGCGCGACAAGCGCGTTGAGATTGTCTTCCAGCGCGCCGCGGTTTGAGTCGTCAGAGAGCCGGACATACCTCACCCGATGCCCCTTCTCCTTTAACGCAGAGGCAAACGCGCGCATGGCCGCAAAAATGGCGATCACTTTCTGAGCGTGGTGAAGCACGTACGCGGTTTCGGCCCGCAGCTCCAGCATCACGTAAATGACATTTGGATTACAGGCATCAAACCAGCTGTGGTGCGGATTAAGCTGATCGCCCAGGATCAGGCGCAGTTCGGTCAACGGTGGCTCCTTCGACAGCGCTCGGAACAGTATTTGACCTCATCCCAGCATTTCGCCCATTTCTTGCGCCACGTCATGGGCCGCTGGCAGTGCGCGCACGCCCGGCTGGGCAGGTTCTGCTTGTTACCTTTGAAATCGCTCATCTTTTCAATACCGTACTGATTTCTTCACTGAACCTGTGGGTTAAGGCTACGACAGACTTCACAAAATGAAGGTGATGCCCGTAAACCGCTACCCACCGCTACGTACGAATGATAGTTTATTCAGGCTAGAATTGTCGCAGTGAGCGATTTTCTGGCATCTTAACCAAACCTGACTTTCCCATTTTTGTTCAAGTGACGAGTTTGCGAGCAAAGCGATGATAAAGTGGCCCTGGAAAACGAATGAAGCTGGCCGGGATATGGCGCTGCCATGGGATGACGCGCTGACGATCCCTGTTCTGGCTAATCTTAAGCCGGATGAACAAGCGAAACTGGTTCAGCTGGCGGATCGTTTTTTACAGCAAAAACGCCTGGTTCCACTGCAGGGTTTCGAACTCGATCCCCTGAAAAACGCGCGCATCGCCCTGCTTTTCTGTCTGCCGGTGCTTGAATTGGGTATCGAGTGGCTGGACGGTTTCCACGAAGTGCTGATCTATCCGGCCCCCTTTATCGTCGATGACGAGTGGGAAGATGACATTGGGCTGGTGCACAACCAGCGCGTGGTGCAATCCGGACAAAGCTGGCAGCAGGGGCCGATTATCCTCAACTGGCTCGACATTCAGGACTCGTTCGATGCGTCCGGTTTTAATCTGGTTATCCATGAAGTGGCGCATAAGCTGGATACCCGCAACGGCGATCGCGCCAGCGGAGTACCGCTGATCCCGCTTCGCGAGGTGGCGGGCTGGGAGCACGATCTGCACGCGGCGATGGATAACATCCAGGATGAAATAGACCTGGTGGGCGAAAGCGCGGCCAGCATTGACGCCTATGCGGCAACCGACCCGGCCGAGTGCTTTGCGGTGCTCTCGGAGTATTTCTTCAGCGCGCCAGAGCTTTTCGCGCCCCGCTTCCCGGCGCTGTGGCAGCGTTTCTGCCAGTTTTATCAGCAGGATCCGCTCCAGCGTCTGCGGCAAAATGAGGAATCTGGCGGTCATTCCTCCCGCCAGATCCATTAAGGCTTTTCAGCAGGGGTCCGCTCGGATGACCGTACCCCTATGCTCAACGCTAAAAATAGCACTGCCATTCCCCATGCGGCCACCGTCAAAGACTGCTCGCCGTAAAAGCGCGTCACTACAGGCACCAGCAGCGCGCTGACGCCGTAGCCTAACGTGTGGCTGGTGGCGATGACGCCAGCGCCTTTCCCGGTGGTCAGCCTGTCGTTCAGCAGCAGCTGGTAGCCCGGCGTGGCCATCGCCGCCCCGAGTGAAGTGATAACAATCCCCACGTAGAACAGCGTTAAACTCGCGACGGTCATCAGCCCAAGCCCTGCGACCATTAACACCGCCGCGATGCAGAGCAAGGTCACCGGGGTGAAATGCTGCGGGCGGACCACCAGAAACTGCGCCGCGAGCGTGGCCAGCGCGGCCAGGCTCAGAAGAAGCGCAACATGATGGCTGATCTCCCGGGCGTTGCCCTCCAGCAGAGGGCTAAGATGCGGTGACAGGCCAAGCTGCATCAGGCTGACCAGCGCCGCCAGCAGCAGCGCCAGCAGCAGGAACGGCAGCATCGAGGCCTGCAGGCGGGTCGCCTGGTGCGCCACCGGCGGCAGCGGCGGGTCTGCGGCTTCGCGAAGCACCAGCAGCAGCGCGATTAACGGCGCGATCGCCATCAGCCAGAGCGGCGCGACCGGGCTGACGCTGAGCATCAGCGCCGCCAGCGGCGGGCCGAGCAAACGTCCGCAGCTGAGGCCGGAGCTTATCGTCGCCAGCGCCGCCATTCTCTTCTCCAGCCCCGCACGCTGAATAGCCCACGTCTGGGCCGCAGGTACCAGCCCCGAGACCGTCAGTCCGTAAAGCAGACGTGAAAGAATCAGTCCCGCCAGTCCCCAGACGGTATCCAGCCTTCCGGCCGCCATCGCCCAGACCACCAGCGCCATGACGGCGAAACTGGCCAGATAGCCGCTCAGCGAGGCCACCATCACGGCCTTACATCCCCGCCGCTCGCTCTGGCGTCCCCACCAGGGCGAGGCCGGTAAAAAGAGCATGGATCCGAACATCAGCAGACCGGCCCAGACCGAGAGCGACAGCCCGGTCAGGGTCACCAGCTGCGGGAGCATCACCAGCAGGCCGTTTTGCCCGATACCTAATAAACCCGCACATAGCGCCAGGGGCCAGTTGGCTTTTGAGGTGACCTTTTCGGTCAATACTTCAGAGTCAGTGCGCATGAGAATGTGAACATAGTGTCAATAAATGTGTGGAAATTATGAAGTTTATGAAAACAAATATTGCAAAAATGGTTGCGACTGTAAACATAATGAATATCATAACGAGAATTATTATCAATCATGGAATGAGGTACATCTATGCGTGCTCTGACCCGCTCTGCCGGTACAGACGTTGCAGCCCAGTGTTTTTTGAACGCCCTGTTGCGCGAAACGAAGGACTGGCGCTATCTCCCCGCTACCGCTGCGGATGCGTTACCGAACATTCATATCCCGCTGTCCCAAACCCAGGCGCTTCGGGTTCCGGTACGCTATTTCTCTCCCACCCAGCATCATCTGTACCGTTTCCCGGCCACGCTTCTTCAGAGCAACAGTGATGACGGTGACGCCGTCACATTTGATCAACTGGTTGATTTAATTCTTGAAAAACCGTCAGTAAAAGGCTCGCTGGATGCCGATACGCTGGCGCGTTTTAAGCAGCGCGTTCTCGAAAGCCATGCCCACACCTGGCAGGCGATCGATCTCCGCCACGGCTGGGTAAACCTGCGCGATAAGCCGCTGACGTTTGCTGAAGCGGAACAGGCGCTGCTGGTCGGCCACGCGTTTCACCCGGCGCCGAAGTCGCACGAGCCGTTCAACGAAACAGAGGCGCGTCGCTATCTTCCTGATTTCGCCTCCCGCTTCCCGCTGCGCTGGTTTGCCGTTGAGAGCGCGCTCGTTGCCGGCGACAGCCTGAACGTCTCCCTGCGCGAGCGCCTGCTGCGCTTCGCGGCCCAGAGCGCGCCTGAGCTGCTCGGCCACTTCACCGACACCCGCTGGCTGCTGCCGATGCATCCGTGGCAGGCCGACTATCTGCTGGAGCAGGACTGGTGCCAGCGTCTGGCGGAAAACGGTGCATTGCAGGACCTGGGCGAAGCGGGCGCGCAGTGGCTGCCTACCAGCTCGTCCCGCTCGCTGTACAGCGAAACCAACAGCGACATGATTAAGTTCTCCCTCAGCGTGCGCCTGACCAACTCCGTGCGCACGCTGTCGGTCAAAGAAGTTAAGCGCGGAATGCGCCTGGCGCGCCTGGCGAAAACGGAACGCTGGCAAGAATTACAGGCCCGCTACCCGACCATGCGCGTGATGCAGGAAGACGGCTGGGCGGGGCTGCGTGACGAAAGCGGCGTTATTCAGGAAGAGAGCCTGATGGCCCTGCGCGTCAATCTGCTGTTCGATACGCCAGACACCCAGACCAACGTGCTGGTGAGCCTGACCCAGGCCGCGCCGGACGGCGGCGACAGCCTGCTGGCCTCCGCGGTGCGCCGTCTGAGCCAGCGTCTGGATTTACCCCTCGCCCAGGCCGCCCGCTGCTGGCTGGACGCCTATTGCGACCGCGTGTTGCTCCCGCTGTTCAGCGCCGAGGCGGACTACGGTCTGGTCCTGCTGGCGCACCAGCAAAATATCCTCGTTGAGATGCAGCAGGATTTCCCCGTCGGGCTGATTTACCGCGACTGCCAGGGCAGCGCGTGGACCGAAGGGGCCGACGCGTGGCTGAATTCAGCGGGCGAAACGGAGGTGGAAAACCGCTTCGGTGAGAGCCAGCTGCTGCGCTACTTCCCTTATTACCTGCTGCTGAACTCTACCCTTGCCGTCACCGCCGCCCTCGCCGCCGCCGGTTTTGACAGCGAGGAGAACCTGATGTCCCGCGTGCGCGACGCGCTGGCCGAACTGCGCCGCACGGCGAAGCAGACCCGCTGCCTCGACTACGTCCTCGACAGCCCGACCTGGAACTGCAAAGGCAACTTCTTCTGCTACCTGCACGATCGCAATGAAAACACCATCGTCGATCCGGCGGTGATCTATTTCGACTTTAGCAACCCGTTTTACAAGGAGAAGGCGTAATGTCCATCGCGAATATCGTCCATTCCGGCTACGGCTTTCGCTGCACCGCAACGGATCGCGCGCTACCGCTGACGTTGGGTCTCGACGGCAGCGCGGTGCTGGAGCGTCTGAATGGGATCCCGGACGGCTGGCTGGTCGAAGCACTCGATCAGCTGTTTGTTGCCGCACCCGCGCTGACCGGCATTACCCTGCCATGGGCAACCTGGCAGGATGAACCCCAGGCGCAGGCGCTGTTTAGCCTGGCCCACGGGGACTATCTGGCACGCGAAACCTTCTGGCAGCTGCCGCTGTGGCTGAAAGGCGAACGGCCGCAGGCCAGCGGCGGGATGCAGTTTGATGAAAGCCGTCAGCTGTACTTCCCGCTGCGTCCTCACCGCCCGCAGGGCGAAGTATACCGTCGTTACGATCCGCAAATTAAGCGCACCCTCAGCTTCCGCGTGGTCGACGTGGCGCTGGACGGCGAGCGCTTTACGCGCTGGATGAACAACCCGCGCGTGAACGCCTTCTGGGAGATGGCGGGCCCGCAGGCCGAGCAGGAAAGCTATCTGCGCCGTCAGCTTGACTCGACCTACTGCTACCCGGTTATCGGCTGCTTCGATGACCAGCCGTTCGGCTATTTTGAGCTCTACTGGGCGCCAGAAGACCGCATTGGCCGCCACTACCGCTGGCAGCCGTTTGACCGCGGCCTGCACATGCTGGTGGGCGAAGAGAACTGGCGCGGCGCGCAGTACATCCGCAGCTGGCTGCGCGGCCTGAGCCACTATCTGTATCTCGATGAACCGCGCACCGCGCGCATCGTGGCCGAGCCGCGCTTCGACAACCAGCGCCTGTTCCGCCATCTGGCCTCCGCCGGTTTCGAGACGGTGAAAGAGTTCGACTTCCCGCACAAGCGCTCGCGCCTCATCATGAGCCAGCGCCATCGCTTCTTCAGCGAGGTGGAACTGTGAACGCGCTCTGGCAGAAAGTGAACCGCGAGATGGTGGCGAAGATCCTCGCCGAGCTGGAGTACGAACGCACCCTGCGCGCTGAGCCGGTTTCGTCGAACGGCTGGCGCATCGCCATGGGCAACGAGTCCTGGCAGTTTCGCGCCACGCGCGGGATCTGGGGCTGGCTGCATATCGACCCGGACAGCCTGATCGTCGCCAGCGGCGATGCCGTGGAAGCGGAACGCGCGCTGCTGCAACTGGCGAAAGTGCTGGAGATGAGCGACGCGCAAACGGCAGAGCATATGGAAGATCTCTACGCTACGCTGCGCGGCGACATGCAGCTGCTGCAGGCGCGTGAAGCGCTGGACGCGGACGCGCTGATCCACCTCGACCCGGACGAATTACAGTGTCTGATGAGCGGTCACCCGAAGTTTATTTTCAACAAAGGTCGCCGCGGCTGGGGCCTGGACGCGCTGCGTCAGTACGCGCCTGAGTATCGCGGACGTTTTCGTCTGCACTGGGTTGCCGTTCAGCGAGAGCATCTGGTCTGGAGCAGCGACGCCGATTGCGATATCAACGCTCTGCTGGCCAGCGCCATGGACAACGCCGAGCTCGCCCGCTTCAACGCCCGCTGGCAGGCGCTGGGTCTCAACGACGGCTGGCTGCCGGTGCCGCTGCACCCGTGGCAGTGGCAGCAGAAGATCGCCGTTCATTTCCTGGCGCAGCTGGCGCGCGGTGAGATGGTTGAGCTGGGCGAGTTTGGCGACGAGTATCTGGCGCAGCAGTCCCTGCGCACGCTCACTAACGCCAGCCGTCGCGCGCCGTATGACATCAAGCTTCCGCTGACCATCTACAACACTTCCTGCTATCGCGGCATTCCGGGCAAGTACATTGCCGCCGGGCCGCTGGCTTCGCGCTGGCTGCAGCAGCAGTTCGCTACCGACGCCACGCTGATCCGCTCCGGTGCTCAGGTGCTTGGCGAACCCGCAGCCGGTTATCTGTCGCATCAGGGCTATGCCGCATTGCCGAAAGCGCCCTACCGCTATCAGGAGATGCTGGGGGTGATCTGGCGCGAGAATCCGTCCTGTTATGTAGAAGACGGTGAACAGGCGGTGCTGATGGCAGCGCTGATGGAAACCGATAACGCCGGGCGCCCGCTGATCGACGCGTGGATTAAACGCTCGGGGCTAAGCGCCGACGCGTGGCTTGAAAAGCTGTTCGAGGCAACGGTGATCCCGTTCTATCACCTGCTCTGCCGCTACGGCGTGGCGCTGATCGCCCACGGCCAGAACGTGACGCTGGTGATGAAGGATTACGTCCCGCAGCGCATCCTGCTGAAAGATTTCCAGGGCGATATGCGCCTGGTGGATGAGGATTTCCCGCAGGCCCAGAGCCTGCCGGAGCAGGTGAAGGCCGTCACGGCGCGCCTGAGCGCGGATTACATTATTCACGACCTGCAAACCGGTAACTTTGTGACGGTGCTGCGCTTTATCTCGCGCCTCACGCTGCAATGCGGCGTGAGCGAAACGCGTTTCTACCAGCTTCTTGCCGGAGTTTTACGGGAGTATATGGCGGCGCACCCGGATCTGGCAGAGCGCTTCGCCAAATTCGATCTCTTCAAGCCGCAGATTATTCGCGTGATCCTCAACCCGGTCAAACTGACCTTCTCCGAACACGACGGCGGCAGCCGCATGCTGCCTAACTACGTCACCGACCTTGATAACCCTCTTTTTCTCGCCTCCCGGGAGTCAGCGCAATGAAAACCTTTGATTTCATCGGCATTGGTATTGGCCCGTTTAACCTCAGCATCGCCGCTCTGGCCGAAGGGCTGGACGGCTTTAGCTCGCTGTTCCTTGAGCGTAAACCGCACTTCTCCTGGCACCCGGGAATGATGGTGCCGGACTGCCACATGCAGACCAGCTTCCTGAAGGATCTGGTCAGCGCCGTGGAGCCAACCAACCGCCACAGCTTCCTGAACTACCTGGTGCAGCGCAAAAAGTTCTACCGCTTCCTGACCACCGAGCAGCGCACCGTCTCCCGCGAAGAGTTTGCGGACTACCTGTGCTGGGCGGCGGAAAACCTCACCAATCTCGCCTTCAGCCAGCAGGTACAGCAGGTGAGCTTTGATGAGAAAAGCGGCCTGTTTGAGGTGGTGACCCAGCGCGACCGTTTCCTGGCGCGCCACGTCTGCGTGGGGATTGGCAAGCAGATCAACCTGCCTGACTGCGTCACCGCGCAGGACGATACCTGCTTCCACGCCAGCGAGATGATGCTGCGCACGCCGGATCTCGCGGGCAAGCGCGTCACCGTCGTCGGCGGCGGCCAGAGCGGCGCCGACCTGTTTTTGAATATCTTCCGCGGCGAATGGGGCCAGCCGCTGAGCCTGAACTGGGTATCGCGCCGCAATAACTATAATGCGCTGGATGAAGCCGCCTTTGCCAACGAGTATTTCACGCCGGAGTACGTGGACAGCTTCTCCACGCTGGGTGAAGAGGCCCGTCGGCAGATGCTGCACGAGCAGAAGATGACGTCCGACGGGATCACCACCGAGTCCCTGCTGGCGATTTACCGCGCCATGTACCACCGCTTCGAAGTGCTGCGTGAAAAACCCTGGGCGCATCTCCTGCCGTCCCGCTCGGTGACGGCGCTGACGCGCCAGGAAAACGGCCATCGCCTGAGCATTCAGCATCACCTCGACGGCGGCCGCGAGCAGCTGGAGAGCGACGTGGTGATTTTCGCCACCGGCTACCGCGCCGTGCAGCCCGCATTCCTCGCGCCGCTGTCTCACCGCCTGCATCTGGATACGGACGAAGCCTTCTGCATTAACAACGATTTCACCCTCGAATGGGACGGCCCGCAGAGCAACCGCCTGTTCGCCGTGAATGCCGGGATGCACCGTCTCGGCATTGCCGAACCCCAGCTCAGCCTGATGGCCTGGCGCGCGGCGCGAATTCTTAATCGCGCGCACGCCGACGAGCCGTTTGAGCTGGCTACCACACCCGGCGTTATCCACTGGCGCAGCACCACCAGCCCGGAGAACAGCCCGGTTTTTAAATCGTTAGCAAAAACCACCGAGTACTGACACACACAATCAGGATCAACATAACAATGAAACGTTCTCATCTTTGGGTTTTAAATCCTTGCTTGCTTGCAATGCTTTCTACCTCTGCGTGGGCGGAAGAACAAAAGGAAGAAAATATCGTGGTCTCCGCCAGCCGCGCGCACCGCAGCGTGGCGGAGATGGCGCAGACCACCTGGGTCATTGAACGGGCTGAAATTGAGCAGCAGGTTCAGGGCGGGAAAGAGATTAAAGAAGTGCTGGCACAGCTGATCCCAGGTATGGACGTCAGCAGCCAGGGCCGTACCAACTACGGCATGAACCTGCGCGGCCGCTCCATGATGGTGATGGTGGACGGCGTTCGCCTGAACTCGTCCCGCAGCGACAGCCGCCAGCTGGACTCTATCGATCCGTTCAACATTGACCGTATCGAAGTGATCTCCGGCGCCACCTCGCTCTACGGCGGCGGCAGCACCGGCGGCCTGGTGAACATCGTCACCAAAAAGGGCCAGCCGGATACCGAAGTGGAGTTCCAGACCGGGGCAAAGAGCGGGTTTAACAGCCACAACGATCGCGATGAGAACGTGTCGGCAGCCGTAAGCGGCGGTAACGACAACGCCTCCGGTCGTCTGTCGGTGTCGTATCAGCGCTACGGCGGCTGGTATGACGGCAAAGGCAACGAGGTGATTATCGATAACACCCAGACCGGCCTCCAGTATTCCGACCGTATAGATGTGATGGGCACAGGCACCATCAACATTGACGATCGTCAGCAGCTGCAGCTGACGACCCAGTACTACAAGAGCGAGTCCGACGGCAAGCATGGCCTGTATCTCGGGAAGAACTTCTCGGCGGTAACAGGCGATGCGACCGCGTACAACAAAGATAATCTTGATTCTGACCGCGTACCGGGCACCGAGCGCCATCTGATTAACCTGCAGTACTCCAATACCGACTTCTGGGGCCAGGATCTGGTCGCGCAGATTTACTATCGCGACGAGAGCCTGACCTATTATCCGTTCCCGACCCTGACCAAAGGCGTGGTGAGCAGCATCGGCGCATCCCAGCAGAAAACCGATTTTTACGGCGGCAAGCTGACGCTGAACAGCAAGCCGGTGGACGATTTGACGCTGACCTGGGGTGTGGATGCCGACCACGAAACCTTCGATGCCAACCAGCAGTTCTTCAACCTGAGCAAGGCCGCGGCGAGCGGCGGCATGGAGCTGGATAACGCCTACAACGTGGGCCGTTACCCGGGCTACAGCATCACCAACCTCGCCCCGTTCCTGCAGGCCAGCTACGACATTGACGCCATCACCCTGAGCGGCGGCGTACGTTATCAGTACACCGAGAACAAGGTAGACGACTTTGTCGGTTACACCCAGCAGCAGGCCATCGCCACCGGGAAAGCCACCTCCGCCGACGCGGTGCCGGGCGGGAAAACCGATTACAACAACTTCCTGTTTAACGCCGGGATCCTCGGTCGCCTGACCGAACAGCAGCAGCTGTGGTTTAACTTCTCCCAGGGCTTCGAAATTCCGGACCTGGCGAAGTACTACGGCTCCGGCACCTATCAGCTCAGCAACGGTCACTATCGCCTGCTGAACAGCGTCAACGTGAACGACTCGACGCTGGACGGTATCAAGGTCAACGCTTATGAGCTGGGCTGGCGCTACACCGGCGATAACCTGCGCACGCAGGTCGCGGCGTATTACTCGCTCTCGGATAAAACCATCACCATCAACAAGACGGATATGACCATCAACCTGGAAGACGACAAGCGTCGTATCTACGGGGTTGAAGGTCAGGTGGACTATTTCTTCACCGACAGCGACTGGAGCACCGGTGCGAACTTTAACGCCATCAAGTCTGAAACGCGCGAAAACGGCAAATGGGAGAAGCTGACGGTTGACAGCGCCAGCCCGTCGAAAGCCAGCGCATGGGTCAACTGGGCGCCGGGCGACTGGACCCTGCGCGTGCAGAGCACGCAGACCTTTGACGTATCAGACTCCGACGGCAAGAAGATCGATGGCTATAACACGGTCGACTTCCTGGGCAGCTACGCCCTGCCGGTGGGTAAGGTCAGCTTCAGCGTGGAAAACCTGCTGGACAAAGACTACACCACCGCCTGGGGCCAGCGCGCGCCGGGGCTGTATAGCCCAACCTACGGCGCACCGGGGCTGTATACCTATAAAGGCCGCGGACGTACGTTTGGTCTGAACTACTCCGTACTGTTCTGATCCTGCGCGCCGCCTGCGGGCGGCGCATTTTGCTGTGTAATTTCAACGCGAATTTGCTATAAAATCAGCGATTTGCTGAAATTGTCGGCAAACAAACGAAAAGTTTAATTTCCCCCTTTGACAAGGTGAACGCAGGTCGATAATATTCGCCCCGTTCACACGATTCCTCTGTAGTTCAGTCGGTAGAACGGCGGACTGTTAATCCGTATGTCACTGGTTCGAGTCCAGTCAGAGGAGCCAAATTTGAAAAGCCTGCTTTTGAAGCAGGCTTTTTGCTTTTCTGCGTCACTGATGTTAATTCAGAATCGCATCCAGCCTGGCAAGCACTTCATTTACAACGGCGTCAGGTATGCGTTCCAGCCGCATGCCGTTCCGGGCAGACATATCAATGGTTCTGGGCTGATCGCAGCGAATAACGCCCGTTGTTGTTGTCCCCGCCCCTTCCAGTGAAACGGTGAAACCTGCTGTACGTGCAAAGTTTCCGCCGCTGGTGACGGGAACCACTACCGGTAACCGGGTCAGCTTGTTAAACGATGCCTTCGATACGATAAGAACCGGACGTTTTCCACTTTGCTCGTGGCCAGCAATCGGATCCAGTGAAACAAGCCAGATTTCCCCTCTGTCCATTTACAGGATCTCCCTGCCCACCGCAGGCGCATCGATCCATTCCCGCTCCTCTTCGCTCATTTCAGCGTGCGGATCGCACTGCGCCAGCAGCTCCTCAAGCGAATAGTGAGGCCGCTTTTGGGGTTCAATAATCAGGCAGCCATTATTAATGGTCATGCCGACTTCGCTGTCCGTCGACAGCTCCAGCGTTTTCAGCACGGCGGGAGGAACCGCCAGCATGATGGATCCGCCGACCTTTTTCAGACGAGTTGTATACATAGCGCACCTCCGGATATTATATTTTAATATAACATTCATGGCGGGAAGTGCACAATTAGTCATCAGATTCATGGTGATTTCCTTTTCGTATTTAGGTGTCCATAAAGCCGTTATCCATCGAAGGACAGTGCAGGCGGGAACGAAGCGCGGAACTAAGAAGGCTGATAATAAAAAACTCTTTTTGCGGTTCAAAGGGTTATGGCGAATCGGATAAACGAAATGCGAGGCGGCTTCCGGATCGGAGCTGCGCCCGCTGTATTGTCTTTTGACCGTCGGAAAGACCCGTAACGATTAGGGCAGCCTGGCAATCACCTTAATTTCAAACTGGAATCCGTACAGCCACGTCACGCCGATCCCGGTTAACGTAGGGTAAGGCGCTTCCCCCCAATATTCTGGCAGGATACTCCAGATAGCGTCGAGGTTTGACTCGGGATCGACGACAAAGAGAGTAACGTCAACAACGTCATCGAACATGCAGCCCGCAGCTGCGAGAACAGCATTAAGGTTATCGAATGCCAGCCGGATCTGCGCGTTGAGATCCTCTTCAGGCGAACCATCCTCCCGGCTACCAACCTGTCCCGAAACAAACAGGAAGCCGTTAGATTTGATGGCGGGTGAATACCGGTTGCGCTCGTAGAGCGCCTGCCGACCGAAGGGAAAAACGGCTTCGCGTGTTGTCATGTTTGTGCCTCTGTAATGGGGCGAAATCTGCCCGGTGAACATAAAGACACTTTACAGTTGCTGTAGCGGGCGGATAAACAAGCGACTTTGTCCATCATTGTTTGTAATATCCAAACAATCGGTGAAAAGAGAGAACAACGGATGGATCGTTTCGATGCGATGCGCGCCTTTGCTCGCGTAGTTGAGGCAGGCAGTTTCACCAGGGCTGCCCAAACGCTTCATATGAGCAAAACCACGGTGACGCAGCTTATTCAGCAGCTGGAAGCGCGCCTGCGCGTCAAGCTGCTCCACCGCACCACCCGCAGGCTCGGTGTAACTCCTGATGGCGCGGTCTACTACGAGCGCGTCATCCGCCTGCTGGCGGACATGGAAGATGCTGAAAACAGCCTGTCCAGTGCGACGATGACGCCCCGGGGGCGACTACGGGTGGACGTGCCCACTCCTCTCGCTCGCCTGGTGCTGGTGCCCGCGCTACCGGCTTTTCACGCGCGCTACCCGGATATCCAGTTCGACATGGGCGTGAGTGACCGGGTGGTGGATCTGATCGGCGACAACGTGGATTGCGTCGTGCGCGGCGGTGAAATCAACGACCAGTCCCTGATCGCACGCCATGTCGGCGATTTGCAAATCGGTGTTTACGTCGCACCGAGCTATGCGGAACGCCTTGGTGCCCCTGCGCATCCGCGAGAGCTGGAAAACACGGACCATCGCATAGTGGGATTCTTGTCCTCACGCACCGGCAAGGTTGATCCTCTGGTACTGCACGGTGAGAGCGAACATATTGAAATCACGGGAAGCTACGTGCTTGCAGTGGATGATGGCAATGCCTACCTCGAAGCCGGGCTCGCGGGATTAGGCGTGATTGCGCTACCCGTTTATATGGCGGCAGCACATCAGGCTTGTGGCTCCTTGATTCCGCTATTTGAAGACTGGCGTATCAACCCAATGCCCCTGTACCTGGCCTTTCCGCCGAACCGCCACGTTAACGCCAAACTGCGCGTTTTTATTGATTGGATCGTTGAATTGATGCAGCAGCATGTCCCCATTTCTACCCATAAGTAACTGCATCTATTCGTTCATCACCGCCGAGTGACGGTCATGCTGGCGGTTTTGAAGCAGGCTTTATGCTTTTCTGCCCTACAGCACAAACTCATAGTGCGAGCCGTCCGGCAGCTCCACATCAAGCCGCAGCTTTCCGCCCGCAGCCTCAACGTAACGCTTGAGAGAAGAGAGTTTCAAATCGCGCCCGGGCTTTTCCATTACCGCAACGGTAGGTTGCCTGATACCCAACGCCTGCGCCATTTCTACCTGCGTTTTTTGTACTTTCTCGCGTAACTCAGCAAGATGAATGTTGAGCAAAATATCCGTTGCTATCGCCTGAGCGCTGGCGACAACCTCCGGCTTTTCATCCGCTATAAGCTGCTCAAGGGTTCTTCCCATCGCGCTATTCCCTCTCTTTTAATGTATCCAGCCAGTGAGTGAATTCCTGGTCAGCAACGAGAAGCATCTCATCGTAGAATCGCCTTTCATTGCCGATCTTATTGCCCGCACAAAGCACGATACCCGTGCGGTTTGGATCAAAGGCGAAAAACGCCCGCAAGGGATCGCCCTTACTCTGAATACGTAGCTCTTTCATGTTGCTGTGACGAGAGCCTTTAAGCGTATCAGCGTAGGGTCTCGATAAACCCGGCCCCTTCTCTCGCAAAACAAACAGTGCTGCAAGTACGCTGGCGCGATCGGTATCGTCAAGCGAAGTGAACCAGCGATCAAACCTGTCCGTCGTGTTAATTGCCCACACAAGACCTCCCATCCAATATAGATCAAAAGCTATATACATGCAAAGCTATAGCGATGATTATGCAGAGATGGAAAAGCAGAATCTTGTGGGGTTACGGAAATACTGAATGCGTGCCGGAGTAATTCTATGTATCCCTTGTTGGATATTCATTTTGTTACGAGCAGCATCGAAAAAAGTTCAGCAGCCCGTCAACTGCCGCCAGGCTGCCACTTCCTCATCCAGCCACGCGACAAAAAGAGCCACCTCCGGCTTCGTCTCCGTTGACCGCGCTGTCACCAGCCAGTAAGGCCAGGGATACGGCGCGGTAATGGAGGTTAGCTGGACCAGTTCACCCCGGGTGATGGCATCCTGAACCAGAGAGCGGCGCTCCAGCGCGATGCCTTTTCCGAGCCGAACGGCTTCGATAATTAAATTCGAGTCGTTAATGCATAAACCGCCAGGCACGATCTCTTTCTCCAGCCCCGCATTCACGCACCACGTTTTCCACGACTCCATGGAAAAAATAATATGACTTTTTGCAATCTCAGCCGGCGTAGCGGGCAACACACCGTCGTTATAGCCAGGCGCGGCCACCACAATGAGTTCATCGGAAAAAAGGTACTGGCTTTCGCTCCCTTCCCAGTTTCCTTTCCCCATCCGTATCGAGATGTCTATCCCCTCCTGCTGCAGGCTGGTGACCGTCAGGCTGGCCTGGATCCGAAGGGTGATAAGCGGATATTTCGCCCGAAAGCGTTCCAGACGCGGCAACAGCCAGTGGCATCCAAAAGACGGCACCATCGCCAGCGTCAGCTCCTGCTTTCTCGGCTTCACCTGTACAAGCCGGGTGGCATCCGCAATATGGTTCAACGCCTCGCGTACCTGTAAGGCATAGAGCCGCCCTTCTTCGTTAATCTGCACCCCGCGTCCCTGACGGATAAAGAGCTTAACGCCCACCATCTCCTCCAGCACTTTGATCTGCTGGCTGATTGCGGAATGGGTAACGTGGAGTTCTTTCGCCGCCAGCGTCACGCTGCCAAGACGGGCGACGGCTTCAAAGCTTCGCAAACTGGCAATGGGTGGAAAATCCGACATGAAAGCACTCCCTTATCCGCGCTGGATGTATAACGGCAACTTGCCCACATGTCAGTAATACTAACCTTTACGGTAAGATACTGAAGATATTCGCCAGGAAGTTTGTATTGTACTGTCTGATCATCCTCTTCAATGACGCGTTATTTCACAGAGACAGGAAAACGGCAACGATGATTAAGCTTGTTGGCATGATGGATTCACCTTATGTACGGCGCGTGGCGATTTCCCTTGAACTTTATGGCGTTGAGTTTGAAAGTCAGCCGCTGTCGGTATTCAGCACCTTCGACGCGTTCTCCCGAATCAACCCCGCGGTAAAAGCGCCCACGCTGATTCTGGATAACGGAATACGTTTGATGGACTCGTCGCTGATACTGAATTATTTCGAGGCTCAGGCCACACCCGGGCGGAGACTTCTGCCCGTCGAGCCGGATGCGCTGGCAAACGATCTTCAGACGCTGGGCTTTATCCTCGCCGCCGCGGAGAAAGCCGTGCAAAATGTGTATGAACACCACCAGCGCCCGGTGGAAAAGCAGCACGCTTTATGGGTCGAACGCATTACAACCCAGCTGCTGGCGGCTTGCCGGGAATGGAATGCCTTGCTGGAGACGCGTCCGGCCTCCGCCGTTCCCGATCAGGTTGCCGTCACGAGCACGGTTGTCTGGACGTTTATTCAGTCGATGATCCCGCACGTCGTTAACGCAGCGGATTTTAGAGAGATTCAGGCGGTTGCCGAATCATTTGAATCACAGGCGGTCTTTAAAAAATATCCGTTCAGCTAAGCGATGAGCCCGGTCAGCGCAGCGCTACCGGGCAAATCAGCACCTAAATCTGATAATCAATCGCCACTTCTTCCGGCTCCATCACCTGGCGTTTAATCTCATCTACCGACAGCCCGGCGTTGCAGAGTTCGATAAAGCGCCACACGTAGTTGCGCTGCAGCTGCCCGCGCTTCAGGCCAAGCCATACGGTGTTGGCGTCGAACAGATGACGCGTATCAAGACGCACCAGGTTCCCGTCCTCACGTTCTCCGCTGGACTGTTCCGCCACCAGGCCAATGCCCAGGCCCAGCTCGACGTAGGTTTTGATCACGTCAGAATCCTGCGCGCTCAGCACCACGTCCGGCGTTAGCCCTTTGCGGTTGAAGGCCTCATCTATGCGCGAGCGTCCGGTGATCCCCTGGCGGTAGGTGATCAGCGGCCATTTCGCAACGTCTTCCAGCGTCAGAGGGGAAACCTGATTCAGCGGATGATCGACCGGGAGTAACAGGCTGTGGTACCAGCGGAACCAGGGGAACGCCACCAGCAGCGGGTCGTTGCTCAGGCGTTCGCTGGCAATGCCGATATCCGCCCCACCGTTTTGCAGCAGCACTTCAATTTCCTGCGGCGTGCCCTGGATGAGCTCCAGACGGACGTCGGGGAAAAGTTCGCGGAACGCTTTAATCACCGGCGGCAGGCTGTAGCGCGCCTGGGTGTGGGTGGTGGCAATGGTGAGTACGCCCGAGGCGTCATTGGTAAAGAGATCCGCCAGACGACGCACGTTGCTGGCCTCGTTGAGGATCCGCTCAGCGATGGTGAGCAAAGCCTTACCCGGCTCCGTCATGCCGAGCAGCCGCTTGCCGCGACGGATAAAGATCTCTATGCCCAGCTCCTCTTCCAGCTCGCGGATGTGGCGGCTGACGCCGGACTGAGAGGTATAAAGCATATTGGCGACCTCGGTCAGGTTGTAGTCCCGCCTGGCCGCCTCACGGATAATTTTAAGTTGCTGGAAATTCACGATTCACTCCGGCGCATCTGACATAGCTCTATTGTTAGAGTCAGCCGCGCTGCAGAACAAATAATAAAAACCAGCATCTTATGCTTTTATGGAATATCAGCTCACGAGCTGGAGTTCACGGTTCTCAAGCGACGGCTTGCTGAGCAGCGACATCAAAATCTCTTTTACCGCCTGCGCCTGCGGCGTCAGCGAACCGCGTGCAGACATGTTCAGCGACAGCGGCAGGCTCATCGAAGGCGTGGTGATCCGCGCCATCCAGCCGTTCGCCGCGCTGCACAGCGAGCGGGCTGCGGATTCCGGCAGAACCGTCACCCCCATTCCGCTGGCAATGGCCGCGGTGAGCGTGGAGATTGAGT
This sequence comes from Enterobacter sp. Y17, assembly GCF_019730495.1. Classification (NCBI taxonomy): domain Bacteria; kingdom Pseudomonadati; phylum Pseudomonadota; class Gammaproteobacteria; order Enterobacterales; family Enterobacteriaceae; genus Enterobacter; species Enterobacter sp. Y17. The sequence continues at coordinate 547,212 of NZ_JAASKP010000001.1, read as the reverse complement.
CAATTTCACCGATGATTTTGGCCGTCAGGCGGCGCAGAGAGAACGCTTCGTCCACGCGCACGCGCACGGCGCTGTAGTCGCGCGGCAGATAAAGGTTCATCTCTGCCACGGCGGTAAGGTCTACGCTCTGGCCCGGACAGTCGCGGGTGCCCACGAGATAGAGATCTTCTTTCAGCAGCGGCTGGCTGGTGATGCCGGCGACCGGGGAGCGATCGTAAAGGACCGCCATATCCAGCTGGCCGTTGAGCAGTTTGTCATTCAGCACGGAACCGCTGTTTTCGTGCAGGTACACCAGCACTTCTGGCAGCTCGGCGCGGACGGCCTGCAGCAGCGGCATGGTAATAGAGGACGCGGCCGTTCCCGGCGCCAGGCCGATAGACACGTGCCCGCTCAGGGTCTGTCCCACGTTATTCACCGCCAGCTGCGCCTGTTCACACTGGCGGAGGATGGTGCGCGCATGGGTATACAGGATCTTGCCTGCTTCCGTTGGCGTGACGCCGCGTTTGGTGCGGATCAACAGCTGCTGATCCATCTCGCCTTCCAGAGTAGCCACCTGCTGGCTCAGCGCAGGCTGCGCGATATGCAGCACTTCTGCCGCTTGAGTCAGGCTGCCGATATCGACGATTTTTACGAAGTATTTCAGTCGTCTTAAGTTCATTTTGCCCCCTGTTCGAAATGCTGTGCCGGAACCGGCTGTCGTTGTTGAACAGGTTTTGCAATATGAATGCCACTTTTACCAGGCGGTCTAAATTGTTCGCTAAGCGCCTGAAAATAAGGAAACCTAATCATGGAGGGGGGTTTTATTACCGAAACAGCAGTTTATGATCTGCCCCATTAGGGGTATACCCGCACCATGACGGTGCATTCCGCTGCCAAAAACATCACTTTGCCGATTTTGTCAGCAAACGATCAAAAGGCGTTGATCCACCCTTTGACAAGGCGAACGCAGGTCGATAATATGCGCCCCGTTCACACGATTCCTCTGTAGTTCAGTCGGTAGAACGGCGGACTGTTAATCCGTATGTCACTGGTTCGAGTCCAGTCAGAGGAGCCAAATTTGAAAAGCCTGCTTTTAAAGCAGGCTTTTTGCTTTTCTGCGCAAGGTAAATGCAAAACGGCAACCCGGTTGCCGTTTTTAGTGTGTGCACCCTCTCCCGTGGGAGAGGGCTGGGGTGAGGGCACCAGCCCGCACTATCCCTTCACATGCCGATCTTAACCGGCATCCCCGACCGCCGTTCCAGCTCAGCGCCCGCGCCCTCGTTTATCAGCTGCGTTCGCTGCGCGGCTGAAATAGGCAGCGGCACTTTCCGGGTTGACTCAAATTCCGCACGGTTACGTGATAATGGCTCGTGAACTTCCACCCAGCGGCTGCCGTCCGGCTCCGTGGTCATCTTTACAGGCCGATCGATAAGCTGCACGCGGGTTCCCACGGGAACGTTTTCGAAAAGATATTTGATGTCGTTATTACGCAGACGAATACAGCCCTGACTTACCCGGAGCCCGATGCCGAAATTCGAGTTTGTGCCGTGAATGGCATACAGCCTGCCGATATAAATCGCATACAGCCCCATCGGGTTATCCGGCCCGGCGGGCACGAATGCCGGCAGCGTTTTCCCTTCTGCCGCATAGGCGCGGCGCGTGTTCGGCGTTGGAGACCAGGTTGGCCCCTCCTGCTTACGCTCAACGGCCGTCACCCAGTTACGCGGGGTTTCACGCCCGGCCTGACCGATGCCGATGGGCAGCACTTCAACGGTGTTACCGCCTGGCGGGTAGTAGTAGAGGCGCATTTCTGCCGCATTCACGATAATGCCCTCGCGGACGGTGTCAGGCAAAATCAGCTGCTGGGGTATCACCAGCCGGGTGCCAGGTTTGGGCAAAAAAGGATCCACGCCCGGGTTTGCTTCCAGCAGGTTGCTCAGCCCCTGCCCGTGCTGCGCGGCAAAGGCTTCCAGAGGCAGCGTATTGCCTTCGGGAACGGTGATGATAATCGGGGTGCCCACCAGACGACTGCCTTCCGGCGGGAGCGTATAGGTTACGGCAAACGCACCGGGTACAGCGGCACACAGCGTAAGGACGAACCAGGTAAGTCGAATCATAGTTTTCTGCGCTCAAAAAAGAGAAAGCCCGGACTCAGGCAGGCTTTCTCAGTTTACGCTATCACGCCTCGGTTTTGCGCCACCTGCGCGTCAGCACTTTCTCCGCCTCGACAATAAGGAACATCACAAAACCAATCAGGAAGGTGATGACCCAGTAGCGGAACGGCAGCGCTTCGGTGCCAAACAGCATCTGCATGAACGGTGCGTAAATGATAAGAAGCTGCAACGCCAGCAGTACGCCGCTCACGATCCAAATTCCTTTGTTCGCCAGCAGGCCTTTGCTCAGCGAGAAGCCGTCATTCACGCGACAGTTGAGCATGTAGAACCACTGCGCAGTGACCAGGGTTTGCAGCAGCACGGTGCGGATAAATTCTGCCGAGTAGCCGCGCGGCTGTAGCCAGGCTTCCAGCACGAAGGCGCTGATGGCAATCATCAGACCGACAAACACCACGCGCCAGATGGCATAGCCGTCCATCACATGGAGATTCGCCTTGCGCGGTGGCCGGTTCATGATGTCCTTCTCACCCGCTTCAAACGCCAGGCCAAACGACAGCGTTGCCGACGTCGCCATGTTCATCCACAGGATCAGGACCGGCGTCAGCGGGATCAGGTTCCCCGCCAGCAGCGCGATGATGATCAGCAGAGCCTGCGCGATGTTGCTGGGGATAACGAACAGAATGGTCTTTTTCAGGTTGTCGTAAACCCGGCGTCCCTCGTGCACCGCGCTGGCAATGGTGGCAAAGTTGTCATCCGTTAACACCATGTCGGCGGCTTCCTTGGTCACTTCCGTCCCCTTAATCCCCATGGCGATACCCACATCCGCCCGCTTGAGCGCGGGGGCATCATTTACGCCATCCCCGGTCATGCCCACGACTTCCTGTTTACTTTGCAGAGCCTGCACAAGGCGGAATTTATCCTCCGGGCTGGTTCGGGCGAAAATATCGTACTGCTGTGCGGCGTCGCTCAGCTGACGATCGTCCATCGCCTCCAGCTCACGTCCGGTGATAGCGCTTGCGGCGTTACCAATCCCCAACATTTGCCCAATGCTCATGGCCGTTTGCGGGTGGTCACCGGTGATCATTTTCACGCGGATCCCGGCCTGCAGACAGTCGGCAATGGCGGTAATGGCCTCCGGACGCGGCGGATCCATCATTCCTGCGATACCCAGCAGGATCACGCCGTCATGCAGGTCCGGGTGATCCAGCTCGCGTTGTCCCTCGTGGGCAGGTTTCCAGGCCGCAGCCACCATGCGCAGCCCCTCACGGGCATACTCTTCAATCTTCCCTTCCCAGTAAGGCTGATCGAACGGCTGCAGCCCGTCATTCGTCTGCTGGTACTGGCAGAGGCGGAACAGGACGTCCGGCGCGCCGGTGATTAAAATCACCTCTTCATCGCCCAGTCGGTACAGCGTGGACATGTATTTATACTGCGAATCAAACGGGATTTTACTGCGCATTTCGGTATCGAGCGGTGGGAGCGGGATTTTCGCCACCAGCACCTTCAGCGCGCCCTCGGTTGGGCCCCCGGTGATTTTCCACAGCCCCTGCTCGTCTTTGATCAGCTGGCTGTCATTACAGAGGTCAATGGTGCGCAGGTAGCGTTCCAGCAGGGAACCCTGCGTCACGCTGACGGGCGTCGGGTCGTCTACGGGGTGAATATTCCCCACCGGTTCGTAGCTGTCGCCCTCTACGCGATAGGTCGTGTCAGCGGTAATCACCGCTTTGACCGTCATTTCATTCATCGTCAGGGTGCCGGTTTTATCCGAGCAGATGACCGTCATCGCCCCCAGCGTTTCCACCGTAGGCAGCTTGCGAATGATGGCCTTGCGACGCGCCATGGCCTGTACGCCAAGCGAAAGGATGATGGAAATGATGGCCGGCAGGCCTTCCGGCACGGCGGCAACGGCGAGGCTAATAAGCGACAGCACCAGTTCAGAAACCGGCATATCCCGGAACAGGAGGCTAAAGACAAACAGCGCCACCATCATCACCAGGATAGTGATGAAGATGGTCTTACCGAGCTTATCCATCTGCACCATCAGCGGCGTGCGGTGTTTTTCAATGTCGGACATCATCTGATTGATGTGGCCCAGTTCGGTCTCGCCCCCGGTTGCCACCACCACGCCTTTACCGCCGCCGGAGCTAACGGTAGTGCCTGAGTAGAGCAGATTATACCGGTCACCTAAGGGCAGTTCCCCGCTTAACGCATCGCTGTTTTTCTCAACAACGGTGGATTCGCCCGTCAGGATGGCCTCCTCCACGCGAAGGTTATGCGCTTCAATCACGCGCAGGTCCGCAGGGATACGATCCCCGGCGCGGATCACCACGATATCTCCCGGAACCAGCGCCGTGGTGGGGATCGTTTCATGATTCCCCTGTCGTACAACCACGGCTTCGCTGGAGAGCATATTGCGAATGCTCTGCAGCGATTTTTCAGCATTGCTCTCCTGGATATGGCCAATCAGCGCGTTAATGATGGCAACCCCAAGGATCACAAACATGTCTACCCAGTGGCCCATGAAGAGCTTAAGCAACGCGGCCACCAGCAGAACATAAATCAATACGTCGTTAAAATGCGCCAGGAAGCGCAGCCAGGCGGGTTTGCCCTTTTTTTGCGGTAACGCATTCTCACCGTGCTGCTGCAGTCGGGCTGATGCCTCAGTGCCGCTAAGGCCTTCCAGGGTGGAGTGAATATTCGACAGGGTTTCGTCAACGGTTTGTTGATAATACGGACGTTCAGGTTTTCCTGTTTTCATCGTTCCTTCCTCAGGTTCTATTCAGAAATCACCTTGCTTCTCTGTAATTAACGAATAACGAAAACAGGAACATGTGCGTAACGAACAATACTTGCCGCCTCCGATCCTAACAAATGGGTTTGAATATTTGGATTTCGCGAGCCGACAATAATCGCGCCGACGGTAAGTTCATCCGCCAGCTTAATAACCTCATCACGAACATTCCCGCTACGGACGTGGAGATGAACACGCTCTTCTGGCAGATTTACTTTTTTGACCAGGTCAGACAGCTTTTCTTTTGAATTATTAATCATATATTCATCCATCTTGCGCGCATCTGAAATAAAACCACGCGTCAGTTCGGCTGAAAATTTGGGCATGACGTGCAGCAAATGAATGTCACCCGATGCGCTTTGCGCCAGAAACTGTGCATGCTGCAACGCTTTATCCGCAAGGCTTGTCTCGTAGACATCCACCGGAACGAGAATGTTTTTATACATATCGAGCATCCTTTTTATAACCAACACGAGAGTGAATGAAGCAAAAAAACGCATTAAATGCAGGGGGTTGCCCTTAATGCCAGTTACGGTAAAAAAAGATGATTAACATTAAACGTAGCACAGGAATATCAGGTTTAGCGCCTCCCCACTGATAATGGTTATTTAACATTTATCTTTTCGCCGACTATGCTCATAGTCAGCTACCGCTTCCGGCTCATGGAGGAATGTATGTATGGTTTAAGCCTGATTCGTCTGGGTATGTTTATTGCGCTTGCCATTATCGCCAGCACGGCGATTGGTTTATTTACCTATATGGTCGTCACTGTTCTGGCAGAATAGTGTCACCCCTGTCCAGGTTATGGAATAAATAAAACAGTTATTTATTAGGGGAATACAGTGAACCGCTACCTCTCTCTTTTACCGTTCGTTTTGTTAACGCTCACGGCGTGCGACCCGAAACCGAAGCAAGACTCCCCCCTTCCCAGGATGGTAAAAGTGGCGGAGGTGACGGTTCCCGGTCACGCCCAGCAGCGCGTTTTCCCCGCCCGCATTGAATCGGGCGATGCCACAGACCTTTCCTTCAAGCGCGCAGGTCAAATTGAAGCGCTCGATGTGCGTCAGGGCGCAGCCATCAAGCAGGGGCAACAGCTTGCCAGACTTAACGCCCGTGAAGCCCAGCAGCGGGTTAACGACAGACAAACGGCGGCGACGCTGGCCCAGAGGCAGTTCGATCGCTTCCAGACGCTGGCGGGCCGGCAGGCGATTTCGAAAGCGGAAATGGACGTGCAGCGTGCGAACCGCGATTCGGCGAATGCGGCGCTGCAGATTGCCCGGGAAGAGCTGAATCAGATGACGCTTGTCGCCCCCTTCAGCGGGACGGTGGCCAGCGTACATGTCCGAAATCATCAGGTGGTGTCCCCCGGTCAGCCCATTGCCACGTTAACCCGCACCGACCTGCTTGACGTGGTGTTCAGTATCCCCGAAAACCTGTTTAAGACCTTTGATATCCGCAACGCGCAGTATCGCCCCGTGGTGCGAATTAACGCCATTCCGGATCGTGAATTTACCGCCGTCTACAAAGAGCATTCGGGCAGCAGCGACAGCAATACCCTGACCTGGCAGGTGATACTCACCATGCCGCGGCCAGATGATTTTCCCGCCGTCGGTGGCGTAAGCGGTACGGTGACCATCAATTTAACCAACCTTCCGGCTGGCGCGGGCGCTCAGGCGCTGGTCGTACCGGTTGAGGCAGTCTTTAACCCGGACAACAGCCCGCGCAATGAGCCGCACGTCTGGGTCGTAACGGGCGAAGGCGACGCGCTCCATCTTGAAGACCGTAAGGTCAGCGTGGGACAAGTGAGTACTGAAGGCGTGGTGATCACCAGCGGGCTTAAGGCGGGCGAACGCGTGGTGGCTGCGGGCGTTGGGGAGCTCCATGCTAACCAGCCGGTGCGTATCTGGACGCGTGAACGGGGACTGTAATGGATATCTCTCGTCAATTTATCAATAACCCTGTTCGCGTCTGGCTAACGATCCTGCTGCTGGGCATCGGCGGGATTTTTGCCCTGTTGAATATCGGCAGGCTGGAAGATCCCGCCTTTACCATCAAAACCGCAGTGGTGGTCACCCACTACCCCGGCGCATCCGCTCAGCAGGTGGAAGAAGAGGTGACGCTTCCGCTGGAGAATGCCCTTCAGCAGTTGCCTTATCTGGATAACGTCAGCTCTATCTCGTCAAACGGTCTGTCGCAAATCACCGTTAACATCGCGTCACGCTATCACTCGAACGAGCTGCCGCAGATTTGGGATGAACTGCGCCGCCGCGTGGGCGATGCCTCGCGTCAGTTCCCGCCCGGCGTCGTCACGCCCTTTGTGAATGACGATTTCGGCGACGTGTTCGGCTTCTTCTTCGCCATTTCCGGAGATGAATTCAGTAATCCTGAACTGGTGCGATATGCGGAGCAGCTTCGCCGCGAGTTAATTCTGGTCCCCGGGGTTGCGAAGGTCGCCATCGGTGGGGCGATTAGCCAGCAGGTCAACATCGATATCTCCCTGAGCAAAATGGCCGCGCGCGGCATTACGCTGAACCAGCTTTCCGCCCTGCTCAGCAGACTTAACGTTGTTTCCAGCGCAGGAGAAATCACCTCCGGCAGCGAATCCATTCGCCTGCACCCGACCGGTGAGTTCGGAAATCTTGATGAACTGGCGGATCTCATCATCACGCCTTCCGGCACCGGGGCGGCGACACGTCTGCGGGATATCGCCACGCTGTCGCGCGGGCTGAACGAATCGCCAGCGAGTATCTACCATGCCAACGGCAAAAAAGCCGTCACCATGGGCGTCTCGTTTATTCCCGGGGTGAACGTGATCGACGTGGGCCACGCGCTGGAGGCGAAGCTAAACCAGATGTCGGCGGAAAAACCGGCCGGCATACGGATAGACCTGTTTTACGATCAGGCCGCTGAAGTGGGCCATTCCGTTAACGGTTTTATTATTAACTTCCTGATGGCGCTGGCGATTGTCATCGGCGTGCTGCTGATCTTTATGGGCGTACGCAGCGGGATCATCATTGCGGTTTCTCTCGCCCTTAACGTGCTGGGCACGCTGCTGATTATGTATCTGTGTGGCATTGAGCTACAGCGCATCTCGCTTGGGGCGCTGATTATCGCCCTCAGCATGCTGGTGGATAACGCCATCGTGATTGTCGAAGGGGTATTGATTGCCCGACAGCAGGGCTCCCCGCTGTTAACCGCCGTAAACTACATCATCCGCCGCTCCGCCCTGCCGTTGCTGGGGGCGACGGTGATTGCCATCCTGGCGTTTGCCCCTATCGGGCTGTCGCAGGATTCCACCGGGGAATACTGTAAATCCCTGTTCCAGGTGCTGCTGATTTCCCTGATGCTGAGCTGGTTCTCGGCGCTCACCCTCACCCCGGTGCTGATTAAGTGGTGGTTGTTTAAAAACGACAGCGCGCCCGATAAAACCGACGAGTCAGATCCTTACGACAAACGACTCTACCGCGCCTACCAGCGCCTGCTTAACACGCTGCTGAGCCATAAGGCACCGACGCTCATTGTGATGGCTGCGCTGCTGGCAGCGTCTGTCTGGGGCTTCGGCGCCGTACGGCAAAACTTTTTCCCGTCGTCTAATACGCCGATTTTCTTTGTCGACCTGTGGTTACCCTACGGTACCGATATCAAGTGGACTGAGAAAATGACCAGCGATATCGAAAAAACCATTAACGGCCAGCCTGGCGTGGAGACCACCGTCTCAACCATTGGTCAGGGAAGTATGCGCTTTATTCTGACCTACAGCGGACAGCGCCAGTACAGCAACTATGCGCAGATCATGGTGCGCATGGACGACCAGCGCAACATCTCCGCCCTGACGCGCCACGTGGACGAGTACATCGCCCGAAACTATCCGCAGGTCAACGCCAGCACCAAACGCGTGATGTTTGGCCCCTCCGGCGACAGCGCCATTGAGGTGCGCATTAAAGGCCCCGACCCTGACCGGCTGCGCCTGATTGCCAGCCAGGTGGACGATATCCTCACGCGCGACCCGGCCACGGGCAGCGTCAGGAACGACTGGCAAAACCGCAGCAAGGTGATCCGCCCACAGTACGTTGCCGCCCTGGGCCGCGAGCTTGGCGTAGATAAGCAGGACGTCGACAACGAGCTGGAGATGAACTTCTCCGGCAGCCGGGCGGGGCTGTACCGGGAAGGCAGCGACCTGCTCCCGGTCGTGGTGCGCCCGCCTGAGAGCGAACGGCTGGACGCCAGTCACCTGAACAACGTGCTGGTCTGGAGCCAGACGCGGCAGCAGTATATCCCGCTGAGTAACGTCGTCAGCCGCTTCTCGCTGGAGTGGGAAGATCCGCTCATCCTTCGACGCGACCGCTCGCGGGTGCTGACGGTGCAGACGGACCCGGACCCGCTGAGCCAGCAAACCTCCGGGGATATTCTCGCCCGGGTGAAGCCGCAAGTAGATGCCCTTCCCCTGCCACACGGCTACAGCATCGAGTGGGGGGGCGACGCGGAAAACTCCAGCGAAGCGCAGCAGGGGCTATTCACTACGCTACCTCTCGGGTATCTGGTGATGTTTGTCATTACGGTGCTGATGTTCAGCTCGGTAAAAAATGCGGTCGCTATCTGGCTGACCGTACCGCTGGCGCTGATTGGCGTGACGCCGGGATTTTTACTTACCGGCATTCCCTTTGGCTTTATGGCGCTGATTGGTCTGCTGAGCCTGAGCGGAATGCTCATCCGCAACGGCATCGTGCTGGTGGAAGAGATCGAACAGCAGAAAACGCAACAGGATCAGCACAGCGCGATCGTGTACGCCGCGACCTCACGTCTGCGCCCCATCCTGCTCACCGCGTTCACGACCGTACTTGGCCTGGCTCCGCTGCTGCTGGACGTTTTCTTCCAGAGCATGGCCGTTGTGATTATGTTTGGACTGGGGTTTGCTACAATCCTGACGCTGCTGGTACTCCCCGTGATCTATGCGTGTTTCCATCGTAAGGACGAAGCCAAACAACAATGAATGCGACAGGGCTGAACATTATCAAGACGCTGGGCTGTATGACGGCGGTGACCTTCTTTACCATCTACAACACCTGGGATCATTATGATTATGACTATCACTGGATCCTGGGGTTTTTAACCTTTATTTCGACGATCGCCACACCGCTGTTTTTTGTCGTTGCGGGCTATCTCGACGGACAATCACGGCACGGCACCCGCTGGCAGCTCGGTAAAATTAAAAGTCTGGTGATTGTTTTTCTGTTCTGGATAACGATCTACTACCTGTGGGAGCCCTATCAGCGCGGGTATTTAATCCAGCCCTGGTTCGTGTTTGCGTTTGTGGTGATTTACACCTTCCACCCGGCGGTGGAGTGGCTCAGCCAGCGGCGAAGGCTGTTCTGCGGCGCGATTGCCGCCCTGCTGCTCTTTTCCTACGGATACGATCTGCTATCGGCGCTCTATCCTGGAACGCACGTCCTTTCTCTTTCACCGCAGTATCGGCTGTGGACGTGGCTGCTGTTTTATCTGACGGGGCAACTCTTTTGCGACCCGAAAATTGCCGAGTGGATTAGCCGCAAAAATGTGGTCAGGGCGGCGGTTGTCGCCATCCCGTTTATCTACCTCTTCACCTGGTTTTACGAGCGCCACTTCTTCTTCGCGCTGTTCAAGGCGGACAGAAACGCCTTTATTCTCACCGGCTCGCAGATTTACATTTTGATCATCGCGCTGGTGATTGCGGCGAACGGCGTGCGCTTTCGCCGCAATGCTGAATTTAAGGAGTCCATTCTGGCCGCCATCAGCAAAACGATGACCGGCGTGTATATTGTGCACTACTCGGTGTTTCATCTGCTGACGGCGCTGATACCGGTGACCTCTCTCGGTATGAAGCTGGCGCTGATTGTGCTCACCTTCGTCACCTCAGTTCTGTTCTCCATGCTGGTATTGTCTAACGCCGTGGCAAAAAAGGTGATCACCCTTTAGAAGCCCAAGCGCAGCCAGGCAAAGAGCACGTTGCCGTTGTTATAGGTTCCTGGAATATAGGTGAACTGGACGGTAACGCGCTTATACCCGGCGGAAAACAGCGGGAAGATAAACGGTAGCGGGACATAGTTTGCAAAATCATCTCGCGCCGTGATGCCCGCCGCGGCACCGAGCCCAAGACGGAAATCTTTGGCATCATCCAGATACCAGCCCTTCTCCCAGCCATAGCCCATCGCGGGCTGCCATTCGTTGTGCGAGTCCTTGAACATCATTGCGAACAGCGCGCTCCAGTTGCCCTCTTCGTTATAGCGGGAAACGCCCAGCCCGCCGCCCCACGGCATTTCATTGTAATTGTCGGTTTTTTCTTTGTCGTACATAAAGCGAGCGTGCCAGCTCAGAAACGGCAGGTACAGGTCATAACGTTGGGGCTCTTCCCAGGTTTGCGAAATATCATCCGTCAGCGCATTCCACCAGCCGCTGATACGCTGTTCACCATAGACGTTGGGCTCCGCATGAAGCGGTGCGACGAATAAAAACAGGACCATCCAGAATGCCGAAAAGGTGCGTTGCATCGTTATTCCCTCAGCTTAACTTACGCAGCGGTCACTATTACTGTAAACCATTCAGCCTTTAACAGAGCCAGAAGACGTAATTATCTCGCTGCAGGTGGGGATGAAATTTATTTATTCAGCACCATCCGGAAAGATAAAAACGTTTTCTCAGGCGTTCTGTCGCGGTAGTCTCATAGGTTCCGTTTATATGACGGGCGCAACGTGAGTGACCTTTTCTTATACCAATAATTAAAAAATCAGTACGGACAGGACAACTATGGACTCCACCCTCATCTCCGATCGTCCCAACGAGGAGACACCTTCGCTCAATCGTGCCCGCCGCGCAGCTTTAGGCAGCTTCGCGGGTGCCGTCGTCGACTGGTATGATTTTCTGCTTTACGGCATCACTGCCGCCCTGGTGTTTAACCGCGAGTTTTTTCCCCAGGTCAGCCCTGCGATGGGCACGCTTGCCGCGTTTGCCACTTTCGGCGTCGGCTTTCTGTTTCGCCCGCTGGGCGGAGTGATCTTCGGCCACTTCGGCGACCGCCTGGGCCGCAAGCGCATGCTGATGCTCACCGTCTGGATGATGGGGATCGCCACCGCGCTGATTGGCGTTCTCCCTTCGTTTTCCGCCATTGGCTGGTGGGCGCCGGTACTGCTGGTCACCCTGCGCGCCATCCAGGGATTCGCCGTCGGCGGCGAATGGGGCGGTGCGGCGCTTCTGTCCGTAGAGAGCGCGCCGAAAAATAAGAAAGCGTTTTACAGCAGCGGCGTACAGGTCGGGTACGGCGTGGGCCTTCTGCTTTCCACCGGGCTGGTATCGCTAATCAGCCAGCTCACCACCGACGAGCAGTTCCTGAGCTGGGGCTGGCGCATTCCGTTCATCTTCAGCATCGTGCTGGTCATCGCCGCGCTGTGGATCCGTAACGGGATGGAGGAGTCGGCTGAGTTTGAAAAGCAGCAGGAAAAACCGGCCACGAACAGACGTCTTCCGGTCATGGAAGCCCTCGTCCGGCACCCTGGCGCTTTTCTGAAAATTATCGCCCTGCGCCTGTGCGAGCTGCTGACGATGTATATCGTCACCGCGTTTGCCCTGAACTACTCGACGCAGAACCTCGGTCTGCCGCGCGAGCTGTTCCTCAATATTGGCCTGCTGGTCGGCGGGATAAGCTGTCTGACTATCCCCTGCTTCGCCTGGCTGGCTGACAGGTTTGGCCGCCGTCGCGTCTACATCACCGGGGCGCTGATTGGCACCCTCAGCGCCTGGCCGTTCTTTATGGCGCTCGAGGCGCAGTCGATCTTCTGGATTGTCTTCTTCGCCATCATGCTCGCCAATATCGCTCACGACATGGTGGTGTGCGTGCAGCAGCCGATGTTCACCGAGCTGTTTGGCGCAAGCTACCGCTACAGCGGCGCGGGCGTGGGCTATCAGGTGGCAAGCGTGGTCGGCGGCGGATTTACGCCGTTTATTGCCGCCGCGCTGGTGACCTTCTCCGGCGGCAACTGGCACAGCGTGGCGATTTATCTGCTGGCCGGCTGCCTGCTGTCGGCGGCGACGGCGCTGCTGATGAAAGAGACAAGCCACGGCTGATCTCCCTTTTGTTTCACAGGCGTGTGACATACTATCGGGTAGAGTCGCACACCTGTGGAACAAGGAGACAGAGATGAATAATAAGGGCTCCAGCCTGACCCCGGCTCAGGCGCTGGAAAAACTCGACGCGCTGTATGAACAGTCCGTCAACGCGCTGCGCGGCGCCATCAGCGAATATATCGAAACAGGGAAACTTCCCGACCAAAAGGCCAGAACCGAGGGCCTTTTTGTTTATCCATCGCTCTCTGTGACCTGGGACGGCAGCGCCAGCAGTAATCCCAAAACCCGCGCCTATGCGCGCTTTACCCACTCCGGCTGCTACAGCACCACCGTCACCCGCCCTGCGCTGTTCCGCCCGTATCTTGAAGAACAGCTTACGCTACTGTACCAGGATTACGGCGCGCACATTGCCGTTGAGCCCTCGCAGCATGAGATCCCGTATCCGTACGTGATTGACGGTTCGGCGTTAACCCTTGACCGCTCCATGAGCGCGGGGCTGACCCGCCACTTCCCGACCACCGAGCTTTCACAGATTGGCGATGAGACGGCCGACGGGATTTATCACCCGGCAGAATTTTCTCCCCTGTCGCACTTTGATGCCCGCCGGGTCGATTTCTCCCTGGCGCGCCTGCGCCACTACACCGGTACGCCAGTCGAGCATTTCCAGCCGTTCGTGCTCTTTACCAACTACACCCGCTACGTCGACGAGTTTGTCCGCTGGGGCTGCAGCCAGATCCTCGACCCGGAGAGCCCGTATATCGCGCTGTCCTGCGCGGGCGGGATCTGGATCACCGCTGAAACCGAAGCGCCCGAGCAGGCCATTTCCGACCTGGCGTGGAAAAAGCACCAGATGCCCGCCTGGCACCTGATCACCGCCGACGGCCAGGGCATCACGCTGATTAACATCGGCGTTGGCCCGTCAAATGCCAAGACCATCTGCGACCATCTGGCGGTACTGCGCCCGGACGTGTGGCTGATGATTGGCCACTGCGGCGGCCTGCGCGAAAGCCAGCTGATTGGCGACTACGTGCTGGCCCACGCCTATCTGCGCGATGATCACGTGCTTGATGCGGTGCTGCCGCCGGATATCCCAATCCCGAGCATCGCCGAAGTACAGCGCGCGCTGTATGACGCCACCAAAGAGGTCAGCGGCATGCCGGGCGAAGAGGTTAAACAGCGCCTGCGCACCGGTACGGTCGTCACAACGGATGACCGCAACTGGGAGCTGCGCTACTCCGCCTCCGCGCTGCGGTTCAACCTGAGCCGCGCGGTAGCGATCGATATGGAGAGCGCCACCATTGCCGCGCAGGGGTATCGCTTCCGCGTTCCTTACGGCACGCTGCTGTGCGTCTCCGATAAGCCGCTGCACGGTGAAATTAAGCTGCCGGGCCAGGCCAACCGTTTCTACGAAGGGGCTATCTCTGAGCATCTGCAGATTGGTATTCGTGCGATTGATTTACTTCGCGCGGAGGGCGACAAGCTGCATTCGCGCAAGCTGCGCACCTTCAACGAGCCGCCGTTCCGCTAATCACGATAAGGAAAAACAATGTCCAGCACATCACCGCTCTCTGCCCTGCGCCACTGGCTTGAGGCCAGCCATCTCGACGGGATGATCGTCCCGCGCGCGGATGCCTGGCAGAGCGAATACTGCGCGCCTTACGACGAAAAGCTGGCCTGGCTGACGGGCTTTGACGGTTCGGCCGGCGTGGCGCTGGTGCTGAAAAACAAAGCGCTGCTGTTCGTCGACGGGCGCTATCAGGTTCAGGCGCGCGTTCAGGTCAATACGGATGAGGTTGAGATCCACCACCTGCACAACGAGCCGCTGGCGGAATGGCTGGCAGAAAACGTTGAGTCAGGAACGCGCATCGGTTTTGACGCGCTGCTGATGACCAACGCGGAATTTGAGCAACTGTCTGCCACGCCGTGCGAGCTGGTGCCGCTGAAGGCCTCGCCGTTTGACACGCTATGGACCGATCGCCCTGCCGCACCGGCGGGGCTTATCCGTGAGATGCCGGTTGAACACAGCGGCGAACGCAGCGCGGACAAACGTCAGCGCGTCGCCGCCGTGCTGGCCGCAAACAATGTGGATTATCTCGCCGTCACCCTGCCGGATAACATCGCCTGGCTGTTAAACGTCCGCGGTGCGGATATCCCTTACAGCCCGGTACCGCTCTCCTTTGCCCTTCTCGGTCGTGACGGTCACGTTGAGTGGTTTGTTAACGACAATAAGCTCAGCGCCCTGCCTGACGGTGTGCGCAATGCGTTCACCATTGCGCCGCAGGATACCTTTATTGAACGCTGCCAGCAGATTGCCGTAGGCAAACGGGTGATGATTGATGCCGATTCCGCGCCGGTTGCCCTGCGCTTCGCCGTTGAACCACGGGGAGAAATTGTCTGGCGGACCGATCCCATCACCCTGATGAAAGCGACTAAAAACCCGGTCGAGCTGGCAGGTTATCGCGAGTGCCATCACCGGGACGGGGCCGCGTGGGTCAACTTCCTCGCCTGGCTGAGCCGCGAAGTGCCGCGGCGCGAGGCGGCAGGACAACCGCTCACCGAGCTGGACGCGCAGGCGCAGCAGCTTGCGTTCCGTCAACAGCAGCCCGGGTTCATCGAGCAGAGTTTTGCAACCATCTCCGCCTCTTCGAGCAATGCGGCGATGTGCCACTACCATTCGAGCGAGGCCAGCAATAAGCCCATCGGCCATGACCATTTTTACCTGAACGATTCCGGAGGTCAGTATGCTAATGGCACCACCGATGCCACGCGCACGCTGGCGTGGGGTAACGTCGATCCGCAGCAGCGCCTGCACTACACTGCCGTGCTGAGAGGCTTCCTGTCGCTCATTACCCTGCAGTTCCCTTCCGGGACTCAGGGGCATCAGCTGGATGCGTTTGCGCGTCGCCCGCTGTGGGAGATGGGGCTGGATTACGATCACGGCACGGGGCACGGCGTGGGGCACCAGCTGCTGATCCACGAGAACCCGCATCGCATCGCCAAAAAGGTTAACCCGTGGCCGCTGGTGGCGGGCAATATCATGACTATCGAGCCAGGCTACTATCTGGGCGATAGCCACGGTATTCGTATTGAAAACCAGGTGGAGATTGTGGAGAGCCGTCCGGGTTTCTGCAAATTTGCCTCGCTGACGCTGATCCCGATCGACTTAAGTCAGGTTGAGCTGCATCTGCTGAGCGAGCAGGAAAAGCAGTGGCTGGATGCGTATCACCGGCAGGTTCGCGAGGTGCTTTCACCTCTGGTGAATAGCGATGCGCGTGAGTGGCTGGTTGAGGCGACGGCGCCGATTGGTTTGGGTCGATAGTGCATTGTGCGGGCTGGTGCCCTCACCCCAGCCCTCTCCAGCGGGAGAGGGTGCACACACTAAAAACGGCAACCCGGTTGCCGTTTTGCGTTTACCTTGCGCAGAAAAGCAAAAAGCCTGCTTTAAAAGCAGGCTTTTCAAATTTGGCTCCTCTGACTGGACTCGAACCAGTGACATACGGATTAACAGTCCGCCGTTCTACCGACTGAACTACAGAGGAATCGTGTGAACGGGGCGCATATTATCGATGCTCCCCCGGGATGTCAAAGGCAGAATGCACATTTCCGATCGTTTGCCGAATTATTCTCCACTTCGCGCAATTGTCAGGCATTTTTCCGCGGATATTTCCACAGCCAGCGTCCGCTGACCATCCGCCAGTAGAACAGCGCGCCCCGCACGGCCCAGTCGAGGAACATCCCCAGCCAGACGCCGACCACACCCCATCCGAGCATCACCCCGAGCGTATACCCCGCGACAACGCGACATCCCCACATGCCGAGCATCGATACCCACATCGCAAAGCGGGCATCGCGTGCCCCTTTCAGCCCGGCGGGTAATACCCATGAGGCTGCCCAGATGGGCATAAAGGCCGCGTTGAGCCAGATGAGGATCTTAACAACCTCTTTAACGTCGTCTTCGTGGGTATAGAACGAGGCCATCAGCCCGGCAAACGGCGCGGTTCCCCAGGCGATCAGCGTCAGCCCAATGGTCGACAGCCAGAACACGTGCCGCAGCTGCCGCTCCGCCTGGCCTATCTGCCCTTTCCCGAGCCGCTTACCCGTAATAATGGTGGATGCTGAACCCAGCGCGTTACCCGGCAGGTTAATCAGCGAGGCAATAGAGAAGGCGATAAAGTTACCGGCGATAACGTCGGTGCCCATCCCGGCGACAAACATCTGCGTGAGCAGCTTCCCGCCGTTGAACAAGACCGATTCAATGCTCGCGGGAATGCCGATGCCCATCACTTCCCAGATAATGGCGAAATTAAAGGGGCGGAAATAGCTTTTTAGCGTCAGACGCAGCGAGGGGGTGATCCCCGCCATCAGCACCCCGATGATGGCTGCCGCACCGATATAGCGTGAAATGGTTAACCCCAGTCCGGCACCGACGAACCCCAGCCCCTCCCACGAGAACACGCCGTAGATCAGCACGCTGCTGATAATGATATTCAGGATATTCATCCCGCCGTTGATCAGCAGCGGAATTTTGGTGTTGCCCGCCCCGCGCAGCGCACCGCTGCCAATCAGCGCAATGGCCGCCGCCGGATAGCTTAAGACGGTCATTTCCAGGTAGGTCAGCGCCAGGTCTTTAACCTCGTTAGTGGCCTCCCCGGCGACAAAATCGATAATCTCTTTACCGAAATAGTGGATCACCGCCGCCAGAACGATCGAAAAAATGGTCATGATCATCAGCGACTGGCGGGCCGCCTCGCGTGCACGTTTGGGATCAAGCTTGCCGAGGCTAAAGGCCACCACCACCGTCGTCCCGAGGTCTATGGCGGCAAAGAACGAGATCACCACCATGTTAAAGCTGTCCGCCAGCCCAACCCCTGCCATCGCCTCTTTCCCCAGCCAGCTCACCAGGAAGGTGCTCAAAACCCCCATCAGCAGAACGCAGGTATTTTCCAGGAAGATAGGCACGGCAAGAGGGGTGATTTCACGCCAGAACAGGACACGATAGCTTTTACGTTTTGCATACCATGGCGTGCGCGTTATCGCCTGGCGTAAGGAGGCAGTGACGTTCAAAATGGACCTTAGCGAGAAAAGTTGAAACTCCATTTCAAATGATGGGGGACAAATGCTAATCCTGCAAAGTATTTTCCAGAAAAAGATGTGTGGATTTACAACAAACTGACGACAGAATCAGCAATCAGTCGATTTTCCCTAAGATCAGGTTTGACAAAAGTTTTTTCGCCGCTAAGATAAGCCTCCACAACAATTCCTCTGTAGTTCAGTCGGTAGAACGGCGGACTGTTAATCCGTATGTCACTGGTTCGAGTCCAGTCAGAGGAGCCAAATTTAAAAAGCCTGCTTTTAAAGCAGGCTTTTTGCTTTGCGGATGAGGGAAAATGAACGCTCTGTTTGTCTACGGCACGCTGCGCCCGGGCCACGCTAATGCGCATATTCTTGAAGACATCGGCGGCGAATGGCTGGCCGGCTCCGTATCCGGCACGTTTTACGAACGCGGCTGGGGCGCCGCGGCGGACTTCCCGGGAATTGTGCTCCACCCTGACGGCCCCCGCGTCGAAGGCTATCTGTTTATCTCGGATAACCTTGCCGCACACTGGCAAATGCTGGACGAATTTGAAGACGGCTACGATCGCGTTGAGGTCACGGTGACCACCCTTGAAGGCAAGCAGGTTCAGGCCTGGATTTATCAGCTACAGCCGCGTTCTGAGTCATAAAAAAAGGCTCTCTGTCACCAGGGAGCCTTTTTCACTATTCGCTGCGATTACTCGCTTTTTGCTTCGCCGTTTTTGATTTCGCCCATCACTTTCAGCTTTTTAGAGATGTCGCGACGCTCTTTGGACAGCTCAGCGTTTTTGATGATGTAGTCATCAACGCGGTCTTCATAGTCGCTCTTCATGCTGGCGATGATGCCCTGAATAGCTTCAATGCTCATACCTGGCTTGATGTAGTCGCTCAGGTTGTCGAGCAGCAGAACACGTTTCTGGTTGTCACGGATCTTCTTCTCAACGTCCTGGATTTCACGCTGCAGCTTGTTTTTGCGGCGGAACAGGCGGACGAATTCCAGAACATCCTGGAACGAAGGCTTGGTAGTTTCCATTTTTACACCCCTGATAATGTGAGATTCGGATTCGTTAAGGCAACCGTTGTAACAATAACCTTACTGACAGCGGCTGCGAATGACAATGAGTATATCGTTTAAAGCTATCATAACCCCAATTGCTGCTGAATCGAAGCAGCAGCCGTCACATACGCCTTTTATTTGCGCAGCGCCCGGCAAATAAGGTGCGATAACAGCTCAAGCTGCCGCGCCAGTTCCATGCTCAGCCAGACGTAGCCATGAATAGGCGTTTCCGCAACGTTATCGCTCTGGCGTTCATTGATTAACTGCTTCAGCTCCGCAACGATCTCATTCAGCCGCTCGCTGTTGGCCAGTATCGGCTGCGGATTCCCTTCATAGAGCGCATGGGCAATGGTCAACAGCGTTTGCTGCGTCATCTGCTGGGTCTCTTTGAGAGTCTGCGCGTTAAGCATCAACAGATGGCTGGGACGCGAGGCCCAGTGGGCGTTGATTTGCAGTTCAAGCATGCAGACCAGATTGCGGCTTACCGTCTGGATGGCTTCGAAAATCGATTTCTGAATACGGGTTTCTTTGCTGGCGGGCGTGATCAGGCCGCGCATTTTGACCACGTCGTTGAGGATCGTTTGCAGATGCTTTTCCAGCCGGGGACGCTCGACCAGATTAGGAGAAAAACCGGCCTGATAGACGCGGTTAAAGGCGGTGACGTAGTTCGCCATCTGAATACGCCAGTGCAGAAAAGCGCGCTGCGGCCAGATGCCGGTGAAGAGCATGGCCAGCAGTGACCCCAGAATGACATCCCCGCTTCGCCACAGCGCGGTGGTCATATCCCCGGCGGGCGCACCGACAACCACCGCGAGAGTAATCCCAATCAGCAAGGCCTGATACGGTCTTTTGCCCAACGCCAGCCAGCCGCACAGGAACATGGCGGCCCCGCACCATGCCAGCATCACGGGAAATGAGATGAGCTCCAGCTTCAGGGCAATAAGCCCAAGGGCCGAGCCTAAAACCGTCCCGCCAATTCTCTCAAAAGCGCGCGGAACAACGTTCCCCCAAAACGAGATGGGCCCCATTACCACCACCAGGGTGATCAGCGGCCACGTCCCTTCCGGAACATCCAGCAAACGGACCAATACAAACGTCAATACGAACGCCAGCGCGATGCGACACCCGTGCACCACGCGGTAATGTTTGTACAAGCGAATTTCAAAAGGGGTTAATGATTTGTCGGGACGCACACCCGCTCTCCAGCTACACGGCAAATCACAATTGTACTGTGTTTTCAGCCGGGCGGATCGCTCCCGGCTGAAAAACCCTTCATTTAGCAGGCTTAAGCCGTTTTATGCTCTACCGCGATATACATTTCGATATCCCAGTAGCCGTCTGCATTGCCGTCATTGAGATAGCGCTCGAAGCAGGGTTTGAGCGCCATCTGGTACTTATTGTCCTGCAGCAGGGAATTAAAGAACTGATACCACGGCGTGGCGAAGTCGTAGTTTTCCACGCGCGCCGTCGCCACGGCATAATCCCCGGCCGCGATTTCCGTCATCATGACGCCTTCGCTGTTTTCCGGGATAACGAAATCATCCGGTACCGTAACGGCCGTATCGCAGCGCAGTTTTTCTGCCGGGACCTCGTCGGGGTTATCGTAGTAGACCGCAACCCACTCCAGCGGCTCAATGTGGCGCCCGTCCACCCACATCACCAGCTGTTCAAAGCCCTGTTTAACCGTTTGTTCCCACGGTCCGACCAAATGAAAACCGGCAATCTTACGTTTCTGTTGCTGCTTGATGCTGTAGTCCATGCTGCCTCCATTTATTACTGTATATTTATACACTATAAAGCTGGATTACTATTATCGGCAAACGAGGAGTGTTTATTATGTGAGCAGACTCGCAACCCTGCCAGTCTGCCCATCAGCGGTTAAAGCGTGTGGTGGAGATAATCGCTCATGCGAGAGAATAGTCCGCCCTTATCAACGGCTTCCAGCGTCACCAGCGGCCAGTGCGCCACCACCTTGTCACGGTCATAGAGCTGGATCTCCCCGACCCGCTGATGCGCAGCAATCGGCGCTTCCAGCTCTTTTTTATCCAGCACGTATTTGGCTTTGATGTTCGGCACTTCCGCTTTCGGCAAGGCCAGCCAGAAGTCCTGGTCGGTGCCCAGTTTCACCTGCTCCTTATCGCCGTACCAGATACGCTCTGTCCCCACTTTTTTACCGCTATGCAGGATTTGCACCGTATCGAAGTTCTGCTGCCCCCAGTGCAGCAGTTTCCGGGCCTGGTCCTCACGCCCCTTCGGGCTGTCCGCCCCCATCACCACCGCGATTAAACGGCGCTGGCCGTCAACGGCGGACGCAATCAGGTTAAAGCCCGCCCCCGAGGTGTGCCCCGTTTTAAGCCCGTCCACGTTCATGGTTTTATCCCACAGCAGGCCGTTACGGTTTTGCTGGGTGATCCCGTTCCAGGTCAGGCTCTTTTCGCTGTACATATGGTAAAACTCAGGCTCGCCGTGAATGATGGCCCGGGAGAGTACGGCCAGGTCATAGGCCGAGCTGTGCTGGCCCGGCGCGTCCAGCCCGTGGACGGTTTCAAAGTGCGTATCGCGCAGGTTCAGCTTCTGCACGTAGTCGTTCATCATCTTCACAAACTGCGGCTGACCGCCCGCCACGTGATCTGCCAGCGCCACGCAGGCGTCGTTGCCGGAATCGACAATCAGACCGCGGCTTAAATCACGCACGGAGACGCGATCGCCCTCTTTCAGGAACATCAGCGATGAGCCGTCAAAAACCGGGTTGCCTTTTGCCCACGCGTCACGCCCGACGGTGACAATGTCGTCCGGCGTAATGCGATGGCTATCAATGGCCCGATCAACCACATACCCCGTCATCAGCTTGGTCAGGCTCGCCGGATTACGTTGTTGATGTTCGTTGCCCGCCGTTAAGATCTGACCAGTCGTGTAGTCCATCAGCACCCAGGAGCCAGCCTGAATGGCCGGAGGCTGCGGCGAAAAATCCAGTGGTTCGGCCGCAAAAGCAGATGAGACACTCGAAGCGAGTAAAGAAACAGCAATAAACAGACGGCGTTTCAACGGTATATCCTCAGGTCATTAAAAATCGATGACCTTTTTACGGGAGTTCTGATGTCGTTACCTGGCTTAATTGCAAAAAAATGTGACAGAGCACAGATTTTTCTCTGAAGCTGGCGCGCAAATTTGCTCGACGGCGGTGCTTTTTATTCGGTCTGAACCGCACGATCGTTTACCATAGTGATGTCATTTTTTAACAGGATGGTATTACTGGTGTCTGACTCTGCCGCTCGCCCGACTTTTTTATTTCATGACTACGAAACCTTTGGCACGCACCCGGCGCTGGACCGACCGGCGCAGTTTGCCGCCATCCGTACCGACGACGAATTCAACATTATTGGCGAGCCTGAGGTCTTTTACTGCAAACCGGCTGATGACTACCTGCCGCAGCCCGGGGCGGTCATGGTCACCGGGATCACGCCTCAGGAAGCGCGCGAGAAAGGCGTTAACGAGGCAGAATTCGCCCGACGCATCCACGATCTGTTTACCGTCCCCAATACCTGCGTGGTCGGTTACAACAACATCCGCTTCGATGACGAAGTAACGCGCAACATCTTCTATCGCAACTTCTACGATCCCTATGCCTGGAGCTGGCAGAACCGCAATTCACGCTGGGATTTGCTCGACATCATGCGCGCCTGCTACGCCCTGCGTCCTGAAGGCATTAACTGGCCGGAAAATGAGGAAGGGCTGACCAGCTTCCGGCTGGAACACCTGACGCGCGCCAACGGTATCGAGCACAGCAACGCCCACGACGCGATGGCGGACGTCTATGCCACCATTGCCATGGCGAAGCTGGTGAAAAGCGCACAGCCCCGGCTGTTTGAGTATCTGCTGAGCCACCGCAGCAAGCAGAAGCTGATGACCCTTATCGACGTGCCGCAGATGAAACCCCTGGTGCATATTTCCGGCATGTTTGGTGCCTGGCGCGGTAATACCAGCTGGGTCGCCCCGCTGGCCTGGCATCCGGACAACCGTAATGCGGTCATCATGGTGGATTTAGCCGGCGATATTTCGCCGCTGCTGGAGCTCGACAGCGATACCCTGCGCGAACGGCTCTATACCCCGAAAAATGAACTCGGCGATCTGCCCGCGGTGCAGGTCAAACTGGTGCATATCAATAAATGTCCGGTACTCGCGCAGGCGAATACGCTGCGCCCGGAAGATGCGGACAGACTGGGCATTAACCGTCAGCGCTGCCTCGATAACCTGAAAGTGCTGCGCGATAACCCGCAGGTGCGCGAGAAAGTAGTTGCTATCTTTGCCGAGGCGGAGCCGTTCGTGCCGTCTGAAAACGTGGATGCCCAGCTCTATAACGGCTTCTTCAGCGATGCCGACCGCGCGGCGATGAATATCGTTCTGCAAACCGAGCCGCGTAACTTACCGGCGCTGGATATTACTTTCGCCGATAAACGCATCGAAAAGCTGATGTTTAACTACCGCGCGCGTAACTTCCCCGGCACGCTGGACGAGGCTGAGCAGGATCGCTGGCTGCAGCATCGTCGCAATGTCTTTACCCCTGAGTTCCTTAATAGCTATGCCCAGGAGCTGGAAATGCTTTATGGCCAGTATGAGGGGAATGGTGAGAAACAGGCGCTGTTGAAATCCCTGTTCCAGTACGCTCAAGAGATTGTCTGAGCGAGGGGTATAAAAAAAGCCGGAGGCGATGTCTCCGGCTTTTTTTTGCCCGCTGGCACAGGCCAACGGGTGTGTCGTTTTGTAGGCCGGGCAAGCGCTAGCGCCACCCGGCAAGTCATTACGCGACGTCTTCGTACTGCGGAACCGGGTTACGGAAGCTCTTCGTGACGCAGGCCAGGTAAATCAGGCCGATACCCGCCCAAATCAGGCCAAGCACCATAGAGCTCTCTTCCAGGTTAACCCACAGCGCGCCCACGGTCAGGGCACCGCACATCGGCAGGAACAGATACTGGAAGTGATCTTTCAGCGTCTTGTTACGCTTTTCACGGATCCAGAACTGAGAGATAACCGACAGGTTAACAAAGGTGAACGCCACCAGCGCACCGAAGTTAATCAGCGCCGTTGCCATCACCAGGTCAAAGTTAATCGCCAGAAGCGCAATGGCACCGACCAGGATGATGTTCATCGCCGGGGTACGCCAGGTTGGATGAACGTAGCCGAAGAAGCTTTTCGGGAATACGCCATCGCGGCCCATCACGTACATCAGACGCGCAACGCCTGCATGCGCGGCCATACCGGACGCCAGTACGGTAATGGTGGAGAAGATCAGCGCGCCAACCTGGAACGCTTTACCCGCCACATAGAGCATGATTTCCGGCTGAGACGCATCCGGATCCTTGAAGCGGGAGATATCCGGGAAGTACAGCTGCAGGAAATAGGTCGAGAAAATAAAGATCAGACCGCCAATCAGCGCCGTCAGGAAGATGGCGCGAGGGATCACGCGCTCTGCGTCTTTCGTTTCTTCAGACAGGTTGCTGATGCCGTCAAAACCGGTAAAGGAGAAGCACAGAATGGTTGCCCCGGTAATCATCGGGATCACATGGGCATCACCAGACCAGAACGGCTTGCTGCTCGCCAGAGTGCCGGCGCCTTCGCCGTGGAACACACCGTAAATCACCATGCCAAGAATAACGGCAATCAGGACAACCTGAAGCACAACGATAACGGAGTTAAAGTTGGCAACGGACTTAATGCTGCGCAGGTTAAAGGCGGTCATAAAGGCCACCAGCGCCACGACGAACATCCAGGATGGAATCGACGGCACCAGCGCTTCAAAATAAATTTTTGCCAGCAGAATGTTGATCATCGGCGCGAACAGGTAGTCGAGCAGCGAAGACCAGCCCACCATAAAGCCAACTGTCGGGCTGATGGATTTCTGGGCATAGGTGTAGGCGGAACCAGCAGACGGATAGCGACGCACCAGCTTACCGTAGCTCAGCGCGGTAAAGAGGATCGCAATCAGCGCGAAGCCATAAGCCGTCGGCACATGACCGTCTGTGAGGCCTGATACGATACCGAATGTATCGAACAGCGTCATCGGTTGCATATAGGCAAGGCCCATCATAACAACCGGAATCAACGTAAGCGTTTTACGTAATTCCACGCGAGAGGTGTTTGGAGTTGCGTTATGCGACATAGTTATTCTCCTTTACGGTGATAACCGCCACGTAAGCGAAAAATTGCCCCATTTCTTTCTTCCTCAGCGACAACAACTGTCGGATTTTAGTAAATATCTATCCGGTACGAAGCCCGGCCTCTTGGTTTTTAGTTTCGTTTCGTACATGCAAAAAAAAATAACCGACGCCTTTTATATCGTCGATTATTCATTTGGTTGCAGCGGCCGCATTTTGCCCCACATCGGATACAAAAGGCAATACTTTGCAAAGCATGGGACAATTTTCTTTTTACTAACTGGCTGATTTCTGGACGTCGGGCTGAGAGTAAACGGCGGCGATAGCACTATTTGCTAAAATCTCGTCTCGCCACCAGGCGCTTGCAAGCCCGGCAGTTTGTTCATTCCAGCCTACCCACACCGATTCATTACTGCTTTGAGCAAGTACCTGTTTTTCAACAAGCGCGCCGCTGTCAATAAACCGCTGCGCCAGATAGCGCGGTAAATAGCCGCAGCCCAGGCCGCTTATTTGCAGTTCCAGCTTGGTTTTAAAGTCGAAAACGGTAATGGCCTCCTGCTCATCAAGCAGCTGCGAGGAGACCGAGCATTCCGGACGAGAGCTGTCCCCGACCACGATGGCGCGATAGCCTTTAATCACGCGACGGTTAACAGGCTCTGGCTCCTGAGCCAGAGGATGATGGGGCGCTACGGCAAATACCTGCTCCAGTACGCCCAGCCGGGCAAAACCAAAATCACTCAGCTGGGGAGGCTCATGGAGTGCACCGACAAAAATATCCGCCCTGCCCTGCGTTAAGGCATCCCAGGAGCCCCCCAGCACGCCGTTGATAAAAATAAGCCGGGTCACGCTGTGGTGTTGATAGAAGGCTTCAATCAGCGGCGTCAGGAGAGAAAACGGAAAGGTATCATCCACGCCAATAACCAGCTCGTTTTCCCACCCCTGATGGAGTTTTACGGCCTGCTTTTCGAGTTCACGAACGGTATGGAGGACTTCACGGCCTTTTTCCAGCAGCATCTGTCCGGTACGGGTGAAACGTGCGCGGTGCCCGGTGCGATCGAGGATCTGGATATTGAGATCGCTTTCCAGTTTTTGAACGGTATAGCTCAACGCAGATGGGGTTTTGTAGAGCTTTGCTGACGCAGCGGCAAAGCTCCCCTCTTTTTCCAGAGCATCCAGAATAATAAGAACATCCAGCAGCGGTTTCATGCTCGCCCCCTTCTGGTGCGCGATCGTCTCCGCTGCGGGTCTTATTCCATGGGCATCACCAGCGGATCGGGATACTGATACTCAAACCCCAGCTCATGACAAATGCGATTGCCATCAACAACTTTGCCTTTGCTGTCATCCTTTGCCTCACCAAAAACCGGCGGAGCCAGGCCCAGCTGACGTGCCATCAGCGGGTAAAACGTGCTGCGTGCCGGATGAGAAGGTGCACATATATTATAGATGTGTCCACCTTTCGGAGCCTGTAAGAGTAGCTCAATCGCAGCAACAACATCGTCAAGATGCACAAGGTTGACGACATGCTGGCCGTCTGGCGCAGACTTACCGGCAAAAAAGCGTCCCGGATGGCGGCCAGGGCCCACCAGCCCCGCCAGACGTACGATATCGACCTGCGTGCCGGGAAGATTATGCAGCCAGTCTTCCAGCTCTTTCAGAACCTGACCGCTCGCCGTCACGGGACGGCGCTCGGAACTCTCTTTCACCACGCCTTCAACTTCGCCATACACCGACGTCGAGCTGGTAAAAATGATGCGCGGAACATGGTGCGCCAGCGCGCTGTCGACGATCTCCTGCATCGCCTGCAGATAAAACGACTCGCCCGGGCCACTGCGCCGCGCGGGGAGCGTGATCACCAGCGCATCGACGTTCATCAGCGTGTCCAGATCGTCAGCATCACACACCAGCTCCGGTTCAAGGCGCAGCTCAACGCCATCAATACCGCACATGCGCGCTGCCTCTACCCCATCCGCCGTGGTTTTGCTCCCGGTCACCTGCCAGCCTTTCGCGGCTAATGACATCGCCAGCGGCATTCCCAGCCACCCTAAACCGACAATCGCGACCTTTTTCATGCGAATTCTCCTGACTCTCACTCGTCTTTTATAAGGCTACGCCAGCCCGGCAGAACACACAATTCATAGCATCAATATGAAATGAATTAATGATCAAAAAAAGCCCTTGCAATATGTCGTACAACTGGTTTAGGTTAAAAGACATCAAATGAATAAGCATTCATCGAGAATTTATATGACACGCGTTCAATTTAAACACCATCATCATCACCATCATCCTGACTAGTCTTTCAGGCGATGTGTGCTGGAAGACGTTTGGATCTTCCAGTGGTGCATGAACGCATGAAAAAGCCCCCGGAAGATCTTCTTCCGGGGGCTTTTTTTTGGACCGAATTCAGACAGGTTAAAACAGGTTAACGAGGAATAAAGAATGTTAGATAACTCACGCTTACGCATAGCTATTCAAAAATCAGGCCGTTTGAGCGATGACTCACGCGAACTGCTGGCCCGCTGCGGGATTAAAATTAACCTGCACACCCAGCGCCTGATTGCTCTGGCTGAAAACATGCCCATCGACATTCTGCGCGTGCGTGATGACGATATTCCCGGCCTGGTCATGGATGGCGTCGTTGACCTCGGCATTATCGGGGAAAACGTGCTGGAAGAAGAGCTGCTGACCCGCCGCGCGCAGGGCGAAGATCCGCGTTACTTCACCCTGCGTCGTCTGGACTTCGGCGGCTGCCGCCTGTCGCTGGCTACGCCGGTTGACGAAGCGTGGGACGGCCCGGCCGCGCTGAACGGCAAACGTATCGCCACCTCTTACCCTCACCTGTTAAAGCGTTATCTCGACCAGAAAGGCGTGCAGTTTAAATCCTGCCTGCTGAACGGCTCCGTTGAAGTGGCGCCGCGTGCGGGTCTGGCGGACGCCATCTGTGACCTCGTCTCTACCGGCGCGACGCTGGAAGCCAACGGTCTGCGCGAAGTGGAAGTGATCTACCGCTCTAAAGCGTGCCTGATTCAGCGCGACGGCGACATGGCCGACGCCAAGCAGCAGCTGATCGACAAGCTGCTGACCCGCATTCAGGGCGTGATTCAGGCTCGTGAGTCCAAATACATCATGATGCACGCCCCAACCGAGCGTCTGGATGAAGTGATTGCCCTGCTGCCGGGCGCTGAGCGTCCAACCATCCTGCCGCTGGCGGGCGATCAGCAGCGCGTGGCGATGCACATGGTGAGCAGCGAAACCCTGTTCTGGGAAACCATGGAAAAACTGAAGGCGCTGGGCGCAAGCTCCATCCTGGTGCTGCCTATTGAGAAGATGATGGAGTAATGGCCATGAGCTTTAACACAATCATCGACTGGAATACCTGTAGCGACGCACAGCAGCGCGAGCTACTGATGCGCCCGGCGATTTCCGCCTCTGAGAGCATCTCACGCACCGTGGCGGAGATCCTGGATAACGTCAAAGCCCGTGGCGATGACGCGCTGCGTGAATACAGCGCGAAGTTTGACAAGACGGAAGTCGGTACATTACAGGTTACCGAGCAGGAAATCATTGATGCTAGCAATCGTCTGGGTGACGATATCAAGCAGGCGATGGCCATCGCGGTGAAAAACATTGATACCTTCCACACCGCGCAAAAGCTGCAGACCGTGGATGTCGAAACCCTGCCCGGCGTGCGTTGCCAGCAGGTCACGCGCCCGGTTGCGTCCGTTGGCCTCTATATCCCCGGCGGCTCTGCCCCGCTTTTCTCCACCGTACTGATGCTGGCGACACCCGCGCGCATTGCCGGGTGTCAGAAAGTGGTGCTGTGCTCACCGCCACCGATTGCCGACGAGATCCTCTATGCGGCGAAGCTCTGCGGCGTGCAGGCGGTCTATAAAGTGGGCGGCGCGCAGGCGATTTCGGCACTGGCGTTCGGCACGGAATCCATTCCGAAGGTCGACAAAATTTTTGGCCCGGGCAATGCGTACGTGACCGAAGCCAAGCGACAGGTCAGCCAGCGTCTGGACGGCGCGGCCATCGATATGCCTGCCGGCCCGTCTGAAGTGCTGGTGATTGCCGACAGCGGCGCAACGCCGGACTTCGTGGCCTCCGACCTGCTTTCTCAGGCGGAACACGGCCCGGACTCGCAGGTCATCCTGCTGACGCCGGATGCCGATATGGCGAAACGCGTGGGCGAAGCCGTTGAGCGCCAGCTTGCCGACCTGCCCCGCGCCGACACGGCACGTCAGGCGCTAGCGGCCAGCCGCCTCATTGTGGCGCGCGACCTGGACCAGTGTATTACCATCTCCAACCAGTACGGCCCGGAGCACCTGATCATTCAGACCCGCAACGCGCGCGATCTGGTTGACAGCATTACCAGCGCGGGCTCGGTGTTCCTCGGCGACTGGTCACCGGAGTCCGCGGGCGATTACGCCTCCGGCACCAACCACGTGCTGCCCACGTATGGCTACACCTCAACCTGTTCGAGCCTGGGCCTGGCGGATTTCCAGAAACGCATGACCGTGCAGGAGCTCTCCCGCGAAGGGTTTGCGTCACTGGCGTCTACTATTGAAACCCTGGCTGCCGCCGAGCGGCTGACCGCCCACAAAAATGCCGTTACGCTGCGCGTTGCAGCCCTGAAGGAGCAAGCATGAACATTGAAGAGTTAGCCCGCGAAAATGTCCGTCGCCTGACGCCTTACCAGTCGGCGCGTCGTCTGGGCGGTAAAGGGGATGTCTGGCTGAACGCCAACGAATTCCCGACGGCGGTGCAGTTTGAACTGTCGCAGCAAACGCTGAACCGCTATCCGGAGTGTCAGCCAAAGGCCGTTATTGAAAACTACGCGCAGTACGCGGGCGTGAAGCCAGAGCAGGTGCTGGTCAGCCGCGGCGCGGATGAGGGTATTGAACTGCTGATTCGCGCCTTCTGCGAGCCGGGCAAAGACGCGGTGATGTACTGCCAGCCTACCTACGGCATGTACAGCGTCAGCGCGGAAACCTTCGGCGTAGCGTGCCGCAACGTGCAGGCGCTGGAGAACTGGCAGCTGGATTTGCAGGGCATTGCCGACAATCTCGATGGTGTAAAAGTGGTATTTGTCTGTAGCCCGAACAACCCGACCGGACAGATTATCAACCCGCAGGATATCCGCACCCTGCTGGAGATGACGCGCGGTAAAGCGCTGGTGGTTGCCGACGAAGCCTACATCGAGTTCTGCCCCCGGGCGACGCTGGCAGGCTGGCTGGAAGAGTATCCGCACCTGGTGGTGCTGCGTACGCTGTCGAAAGCCTTTGCCCTTGCGGGTCTGCGCTGCGGATTCACCCTGGCAAATAAAGAGGTCATCGACCTGCTGCTGAAAGTGATCGCCCCGTACCCGCTCTCAACGCCGGTTGCCGATATTGCGGCACAGGCGCTGACGCCGCAGGGGATCAACGCGATGCGCGAGCGCGTGGCGCAAATCCTGGAGGAACGTCAATATCTGGTGACCGCCCTGAAGGATATCCCTTGCGTGGAGCAGGTATTCGACTCGGAAACTAACTACATCCTGGTGCGCTTCACCGCATCGAGTGCCGTATTTAAATCTTTATGGGATCAGGGCATTATCTTACGAGACCAGAATAAACAACCTTCTCTGAGCGGCTGCCTGCGCATTACCGTAGGCACCCGCGCAGAGAGCCAGCGCGTGATTGACGCCCTGAAAGCGGAGAAAGTATGACCCAGAAGATCCTTTTCATCGATCGTGACGGCACCCTTATTTCGGAACCACCAGCCGATTTTCAGGTCGACCGATTCGACAAGCTGGCTTTTGAACCGGACGTGATCCCGGTGCTGCTTAAGCTGCAAAAAGCAGGCTTTAAGCTGGTGATGATCACCAACCAGGATGGTCTGGGTACCGACAGCTTCCCGCAGGCGGACTTTGACGGCCCGCATAATCTGATGATGCAGGTGCTGACCTCTCAGGGCGTGGTATTTGATGACGTGCTGATTTGCCCGCACATGCCGGCCGACGAGTGCGACTGCCGTAAGCCAAAGGTGAAGCTGGTAGAGCGCTACCTGGCTGAAGATGCGCTGGATAAAGCCAACAGCTATGTCATCGGCGATCGCATCACCGATATCATGCTGGCGGAAAATATGGGCATCGCGGGGCTGCGCTACGACCGCAACAACCTGAACTGGGCGAAGATTGGCGAGCAGCTGACAAAACGCGACCGCTATTCCCACGTAGAGCGCAACACCAAAGAGACGCAGATTGACGTGAAGGTCTGGCTGGACCGTGAAGGCGGCAGCAAGATCCACACCGGCGTCGGTTTCTTCGATCACATGCTGGACCAGATTGCCACCCACGGCGGTTTCCGCATGGAAATTACGGTAAAAGGCGATCTCTACATAGACGATCACCACACCGTGGAAGATACCGGCCTGGCGCTGGGTGAAGCCCTGAAGCTGGCGCTCGGCGACAAGCGCGGCATTAACCGTTTCGGCTTTGTCCTGCCGATGGACGAGTGTCTGGCGCGCTGCGCGATGGACATCTCCGGCCGTCCGCACCTGGAATACAAAGCTGATTTCACCTACCAGCGCGTGGGCGACCTGAGCACCGAAATGGTGGAGCACTTCTTCCGCTCCTTGTCCTACACCATGGGCCTGACGCTGCACCTGAAGACCAAGGGCAAGAATGACCACCATCGTGTGGAGAGCCTGTTTAAAGCCTTTGGCCGTACCCTGCGCCAGGCAATTCGCGTGGAAGGTGACGCCCTGCCTTCATCGAAAGGAGTGCTGTAATGAACGTGGTCATTCTGGATACCGGATGCGCCAACCTGAACTCCGTGAAATCGGCCATTGCGCGCCACGGCTATGAGCCGGTGGTAAGCCGTGACCCGGACGTGGTGCTGCGCGCCGACAAACTCTTTTTGCCGGGCGTGGGCACCGCGCAGGCGGCGATGGATCAGATTCGCGAACGCGAGCTGGTCGACCTGATCAAAGCCTGTACCCAGCCGGTGCTGGGCATTTGTCTGGGCATGCAGATCCTGGGCCGCCGCAGCGAAGAGAGCAACGGCGTTGACCTGCTGGGCATTATTGATGAAGACGTG
Source organism: Enterobacter sp. Y17 (assembly GCF_019730495.1). Lineage (NCBI taxonomy): Bacteria > Pseudomonadati > Pseudomonadota > Gammaproteobacteria > Enterobacterales > Enterobacteriaceae > Enterobacter > Enterobacter sp. Y17. The sequence continues at coordinate 514,870 of NZ_JAASKP010000001.1, read as the reverse complement.
CCGAAAATGACCGATCGCGGCCTGCCTCTGCCGCATATGGGCTGGAACCGCGTCTACGCCAAAGCGGGCGACCGGCTGTTTCGCGGCATCGAAGACGGCGCGTATTTTTACTTCGTGCACAGCTACGCCATGCCGGTGAACGTGAATACGATCGCCCAGTGCACCTACGGCGAGGCGTTTACGGCGGCCGTACAGAAAGACAATTTCTTCGGCGTGCAGTTTCACCCGGAGCGCTCTGGCGCCGCTGGCGCGCAGCTGCTGAAAAACTTCCTGGAGATGTGATGATTATTCCCGCGTTAGATTTAATTGACGGTACGGTTGTCCGTCTGCATCAGGGCGATTACGGCCAGCAGCGCGACTACGGAAACGACCCGCTTCCGCGTCTGCAGGATTATGCCGCCCAGGGTGCGCAGGTACTGCACCTGGTGGATTTGACGGGCGCGAAAGATCCGGCGAAGCGCCAGATCCCGCTGCTTAAACAACTTGTTGCGGGTGTTGATGTGCCCGTCCAGGTCGGCGGCGGCGTGCGTACGGAAGATGACGTCGCGGCGCTGCTGGACGCTGGCGTGGCCCGCGTGGTGGTGGGCTCAACCGCCGTGAAAGATCCTGAGACGGTGAAAGGCTGGTTCCGCCGCTTTGGTGCCGATGCCCTGGTGCTGGCGCTGGACGTGCGTATTGACGAACAGGGTAATAAGCAGGTGGCCGTTAGCGGCTGGCAGGAAAACTCCGGCGTGACGCTGGAAGAGCTGGTCGATATCTACCTGCCCGTTGGCCTGAAGCACGTGTTGTGTACGGACATCTCCCGCGACGGGACGCTGGCGGGCTCCAACGTCTCGCTGTATGAAGAGGTCTGTACGCGTTATCCGCAGGTGGCGTTCCAGTCTTCGGGCGGTATCGGTGATATCGGTGACGTGGCTGCGCTGCGCGGTACCGGTGTGAAGGGTGTGATTGTGGGTCGGGCCCTGCTGGAAGGTAAATTTACTGTGACGGAGGCGATTCAATGCTGGCAAAACGGATAATCCCCTGCCTGGACGTACGCGATGGTCAGGTCGTGAAAGGCGTGCAGTTCCGCAACCACGAGATCATTGGAGACATCGTCCCGCTGGCAAAACGCTATGCCGATGAAGGCGCCGACGAGCTGGTCTTTTACGACATCACCGCCTCCAGCGATGGCCGCGTGGTCGATAAAAGCTGGGTGGCACGCGTGGCGGAAGTGATCGACATTCCGTTCTGCGTTGCGGGTGGGATTAAGTCCGCTGACGACGCGGCCAAAATTCTCTCGTTTGGCGCCGACAAGATTTCGATTAACTCCCCTGCCCTGGCCGACCCGGAGCTGATCACCCGCCTCGCCGATCGTTTTGGCGTGCAGTGTATTGTAGTTGGGATCGACACCTGGTATGACGCCGCAACGGGCAAGTACCACGTGAACCAGTACACCGGAGATGAAAGCCGCACGCGCGTGACGCAGTGGGAAACGCTCGACTGGGTGCAGGAAGTGCAGAAGCGTGGCGCGGGCGAGATTGTCCTCAACATGATGAACCAGGACGGCGTGCGTAACGGGTATGACCTCGAGCAGCTGAAAAAAGTCCGTGCGGTCTGCCACGTTCCGCTGATCGCCTCCGGCGGCGCGGGCACCATGGAACACTTTCTTGAAGCCTTCCGCGATGCGAACGTGGACGGCGCGCTGGCCGCGTCCGTGTTCCACAAACAGATTATTAATATTGGTGAGTTAAAAACGTACCTGGCCGACCAGGGCGTGGAGATCAGGGTATGTTAACAGAGCAACAACAGGCGCAGCTGGACTGGGAAAAAACGGACGGGTTACTGCCGGTGGTTGTCCAGCATGCCGTCTCAGGCGAAGTGTTGATGCTGGGGTATATGAACCAGGACGCGCTGGCGAAAACGATCGACAGCGGCAAAGTGACCTTCTACTCGCGTACGAAACAGCGCCTGTGGACCAAAGGCGAGACCTCGGGTCATTTCCTGAATGCAGTGAGCATAACGCCTGACTGCGATAACGACACCCTGCTGGTGCTGGCAAACCCAATCGGCCCAACCTGCCATAAGGGCACCAGCAGCTGCTTTGGCGAGGCGAGCCACCAGTGGCTGTTCCTGTATCAACTGGAACAGCTGCTGGCAGAGCGTAAAACGGCGGATCCTGAAAGTTCCTACACCGCGAAGCTGTACGCCAGCGGAACCAAGCGCATCGCACAGAAGGTAGGAGAAGAAGGCGTTGAGACAGCGCTGGCCGCAACCGTGCATGACCGCGAGGAGCTGACGAATGAAGCGTCTGATTTGATGTATCACCTGCTGGTGCTGCTGCAGGATCAGGAGCTGGATTTGACGGCGGTGATTGAAAATCTTCGCAAACGTCACAAATAATAAAACCGGGGAATATCCCCGGTTTTTTTAATCTGCAAATCAGACTTTTGGTTTGTAGTTGCGCAACGCGTTGCGGCCAAGCACAAAACCGGAACCAAGCAACCCGCCCAGCAGTACAGCAAGAATAAGAGTAATTGCTTTTTTCGGGCTGTCACGTCGCACAGGGAGTTCCGGCTTCATGACATAACGGTAAACGTGGATCGTGTCCGGGTTAACGCTCAGATTCTGGATGTCCAGCAGATTTCGCCTGGTCTGGTAATAAGCTCTGGGAAAGACCAACGGGAGAGAAGCTTCGTTGTCAATCATGGATTTCAGCCCCTCACTTCCCAGCAAGAACATCGTTTCCTGAGTCACCTCCTGGGTTTGCTGGAGGCGCGGCGAGGTAATTTTCGCTGCTTCAGCGTTCTTGAGTGCCTCAGCAATCTGTTTGATACGCAGATCTTTCTGTTCCTGAGCGACCTTCTCCTGGTTTTGCAGGGAATCATTCAGGGTCTTTATCTGCGCTTTGATGTTGTCATTAAGGTCAGCGGCGAGTTCTTTAGCCGTTTGCTCATCTACCTGCTGGATGAACTGTGCCAATTGCTTTTGCGCAGCTTCTGCAGATGTACTGGTATACGATACTATTAGCGGGAGCGGCTGCTCTTTAACCGTGGGCTCGATCGTCAGTTTTTCAGGCACTGCCTGGTTTTCAAGAGCCTGCGACAACGCCGAGAATGAGGAGCTAAAACGACCGATAGCGCGCGTTTGGTTGTCAAGCATTGTAGGTGCTGCGGTACCATAAAGGATGTTCAATGCATTAGAATAACTGGCAATCTGGGCCGCATCTGGTTGCGTAATAATCGCACTTGAGGTCCATTTTTCCTTTGCGACAGAGAGATATCCAATTGCCAGGGCGATACAAACAACAACAAAGGCGGCTATCACCCACTTCCCACGCCACAGCTGCAGCATTAAATCAAGTAAATCAATTTGCTCCGGGTCATTGCCTCGGCTGACCTGGCTATTGTTATTTTGCGTCATACAATCCCTAACTGATAAAAAAAGGGCAAACATAATTTTGTTTGTATAGTTTATCCATTACTGGCGATTTTTCTATAAGAATCCGATGAGTAATATCGGAAAGATGGGTTATGTAACTTACACCCTTCGCGCTATCATAGACGCCATGTGATGCGTTACGGCATCTATAGAATAGGGTTTATGAGGGAAGCTATGAAATTTTTAGTCACGGGCGCCGCAGGTTTTATCGGTGCGAATGTCAGTAAACGCCTCCTTGAGGCTGGTCATCAGGTTGTTGGTATCGATAACCTCAATGAATACTACGATGTCAACCTGAAGCTGGCGCGCCTGGAACTGTTAAAATCTGAGAGTTTCACCTTCCACAAGCTGGAATTAGCTGACCGGGAAGGTATGGCCACGCTTTTCGCCAGTGAGAAGTTTGATCGTGTGATTCATCTGGCCGCGCAGGCGGGTGTACGCTACTCTCTTGAAAACCCTCACGCGTATGCAGATGCCAACCTTATCGGCCATCTCAACGTGCTGGAAGGCTGCCGCCATAATAACGTGCAGCACCTGCTTTATGCCTCGTCCAGCTCAGTATACGGCCTCAACCGCAAGATGCCCTTCTCCACTGACGATTCCGTGGATCACCCGGTCTCACTCTATGCCGCGACCAAAAAAGCCAATGAGCTGATGTCGCACACCTATTCGCATCTGTACAACTTGCCGACCACCGGCCTGCGCTTCTTCACCGTGTACGGTCCGTGGGGACGCCCGGACATGGCGCTATTTAAGTTTACTAAGGCGATCATTGAAGGCAAAAGCATCGATGTCTATAACTACGGTAAAATGAAGCGCGACTTCACGTACATTGATGACATCGCTGAAGCAATTATTCGTCTGCAGGATGTTATTCCTCAGTCAGACACAAACTGGACCGTTGAGACCGGCTCCCCGGCAACCAGCTCAGCGCCTTACCGGGTCTACAACATCGGTAACAGCTCGCCAGTCGAACTGATGGATTACATTACCGCGCTGGAAGACGCGCTGGGTAAAAAAGCAGAGAAAAACATGCTGCCTCTCCAGCCAGGCGATGTTCTGGAAACCAGTGCCGATACCCAGGCGCTTTATGAGGTGATCGGATTTAAACCGCAAACCTCGGTTAAAGATGGGGTGAAGAACTTCGTCGGCTGGTACCGCGATTTCTACAAGGTTTGAAAATAAAAAACCCGGCAATTCAGCCGGGTTTTTTACAAAATAACGCAGAGAATCAGTCGCTACCAAACAGATCGCGGGTATAAACCTTATCCGCCACGTCAGCCAGCTCTTCCGCCATGCGGTTTGAAATGATGACATCGGCTTCTTTCTTAAAGGCATCCAGATCGCGGATCACCCGGGAATTGAAGAACTGATCGTCCGGCATGGCAGGCTCATAGATTACAACCTCAACCCCTTTCGCCTTAATGCGCTTCATGATCCCCTGAATGGAAGAGGCGCGGAAATTATCGGAGCCACTCTTCATGATCAGACGGTATACGCCGACCACTTTCGGTTGACGCGCAAGGATGGAATCGGAGATGAAATCTTTACGTGTACGGTTAGCGTCAACAATCGCCGAAATGAGGTTGTTCGGCACAGCCTGATAGTTTGCCAGCAATTGTTTAGTATCTTTTGGCAGGCAATAGCCGCCGTAGCCAAATGACGGGTTGTTGTAGTGGTTGCCAATACGCGGGTCGAGACACACACCTTCAATAATCTGGCGGGTATTCAGGCCAAGACTCTCTGCGTAGCTGTCGAGCTCATTGAAATAAGCCACTCGCATTGCCAGGTAGGTATTCGCGAAGAGCTTAATCGCCTCAGCTTCGGTGGAGTCGGTGAACAGCACCTGAATATCTTTCTTCACTGCGCCTTCCTGCAGCAGCGCAGCAAAGCGTTCAGCGCGCTCAGAACGTTCGCCAATAACGATACGAGAAGGATGCAGGTTATCGTAAAGCGCTCTCCCCTCACGCAGGAATTCAGGCGAGAAGAAGATATTATCAATACCGAACTTTTCTTTAATAGATTTGGTAAACCCAACAGGAATGGTCGATTTAATAACCATCACCGCGTCAGGGTTAATCGCGATAACGTCTTTGATAACCGCTTCTACAGTTGAGGTGTTGAAGTAGTTGGTTTTAGGATCGTAGTCAGTAGGCGTCGCAATGATGACGTAATCCGCATTGCGGTATGCATCTTCTTTATCTGTTGTGGCGCGGAAATTCAGCGATTTATTGCTGAGATAGTCCTGAATTTCTTTATCCACAATCGGCGATTTTTTCTGATTGAGCATATCCACTTTGGCCTGCACGATATCCAGCGCAACCACTTCATGATTCTGGGCAATCAGAATGCCGTTAGAAAGACCGACATACCCTGTTCCGGAGATTGTTATTTTCATTCGCTAATGACTTCTGTGAGTTAACTGTACTGATGGCCGCCAGACCATCGCGATAAATATAACTGTTGGGCTTTGTACCTCCTGGCAAACTGAACTGTCAAGGCAAACCAGGAGTAATCACTACGAGCGGGGCGAGATTCAGACTACTTCGAATAACAGGCGACACTTTTTGCATAAAAAACCCGGAGGCAAGCTCCGGGTTTTGATTACAGCGAGTAAGTTAACTTATTCCATCCATTCGGTATGGAACACGCCTTCTTTATCGGTACGTTTGTAAGTATGCGCACCGAAGTAGTCACGCTGTGCCTGAATCAGGTTAGCTGGCAGCACAGCAGCACGGTAGCTGTCATAGTAGGCTACTGCAGCAGAGAAGGTCGGAACCGGGATACCGTTCTGGACAGCGTAGGCAACCACGTCACGCAGCGCCTGCTGATATTCATCCGCAATTTTCTTGAAGTACGGTGCCAGCAGCAGGTTGGCGATACCGGCGTTTTCAGCATAGGCATCGGTGATTTTCTGCAGGAACTGCGCACGAATGATGCAACCCGCGCGGAAGATCTTCGCGATCTCACCGTAGTTCAGATCCCAGTTGTTCTCGTCTGACGCTGCACGCAGCTGAGAGAAGCCCTGCGCGTAAGAAACGATTTTACCCAGGTACAGTGCACGGCGCACTTTTTCAACGAATTCGGCTTTATCACCCGCTGGTTTAGCCTGCGGACCAGACAGCACTTTAGATGCCGCGACGCGCTGCTCCTTCAGGGAAGAGATGTAACGCGCGAAGACGGATTCGGTGATCAGAGACAGCGGTTCGCCCAGATCCAGAGAGCTCTGGCTGGTCCATTTACCGGTACCTTTGTTCGCAGCTTCATCCAGAATCACATCAACCAGGTATTTACCCTCTTCATCTTTCTTCGTGAAGATATCTTTGGTGATGTCGATCAGATAGCTGTTCAGCTCGCCTTTGTTCCACTCGGTGAAAGTTTCCGCGAGTTCTTCATTGGAAAGGTTCAGACCGCCTTTCAGCAGGGAATAAGCCTCAGCAATCAGCTGCATGTCGCCGTATTCGATGCCGTTATGAACCATCTTCACATAGTGACCTGCACCGTCCGGACCGATGTAGGTCACACACGGCTCGCCATCTTCGGCAACGGCAGCGATTTTAGTCAGAATAGGAGCAACCAGTTCGTATGCTTCTTTCTGGCCACCAGGCATGATGGATGGGCCCTTCAGCGCGCCCTCTTCACCACCAGATACCCCGGTACCGATGAAGTTAAAGCCTTCAGCAGACAGCTCACGGTTACGACGAATGGTGTCCTGGAAGAAGGTGTTACCGCCATCAATGATGATGTCACCTTTTTCAAGGTAAGGCTTCAGGGAGTCGATAGCTGCATCGGTACCTGCGCCTGCTTTCACCATTAACAGGATACGACGAGGCGTTTCCAGAGACTCAACGAACTCTTTCACCGTATAGAAAGGAACCAGTTTCTTGCCTGGGTTCTCGGCAATCACTTCTTCGGTCTTATCACGGGAGCGGTTGAAAACGGAGACGGTATAACCACGGCTTTCGATGTTGAGCGCCAGGTTGCGCCCCATCACTGCCATACCGACAACGCCGATCTGTTGCTTGGACATTACATACTCCTGTCAGGTGTGGTCACCACGGCTTATGCGCGGCTTGAAATGTGGTTGAGATGTTAACTCAGTATTAGGTGACATGAATAGCTTTTGCTGATCTATGTCACACTGATTGCACAATCCAGGTACAGTCAAGCCGCCAGAAATACGCCGGCGGCAGACCCTCACTTCCTGAGCAAAGCCAGAATTTCTTGCGTTTTCTCTTCCATCAGCGCCGTGTCAGCACGGGACTCCACGTTCAGGCGCACCACCGGCTCGGTGTTGGACGAGCGCAGGTTAAAGCGCCACTGCGGGAACGCCATACTGATCCCGTCCGTACGGTCAATTTCCAGCGCGTGGATCGCAAAGTGCTGCTCCACGCGGGCAATGGCCTCGGCCGGCTGCGCCAGCTTGCTGTTGATCTCCCCGCTCGCCGGGAACGCCGCCATGCGGTCGCGCACCAGCTCGCCCAGTGTCTGCCCCTTCAGGCACAGCAGCTCGGTCACCAGCAGCCACGGGATCATCCCGCTGTCGCAGTAGGCAAAATCACGGAAGTAGTGGTGGGCACTCATCTCGCCGCCGTAGATGGCGTCTTCTTCGCGCATACGCTCTTTGATGAAGGCGTGGCCGGTTTTGGACATCACCGGCGTGCCGCCTGCGGCAGACACCACGTCGACGGTGTTCCAGGAAAGGCGCGGGTCATGAATGATTTTCGCGCCCGGGTTTTTCTCGAGGAACGCTTCCGCCAGCAGGCCGACAATGTAGTAGCCCTCGATGAACTGCCCTTTCTCGTCGAACAGGAAGCAGCGGTCGAAGTCACCGTCAAAGGCGATGCCCATGTCCGCGCCGTGCTCAATCACCGCGTTGCGGGTGTCGTCGCGGCACTCCGGCAGCAGCGGGTTAGGAATACCGTTCGGGAAATTGCCGTCCGGGGTGTTGTGCACCTTGACGAAGGTCACCGGCACGTTCAGCGCCTTAAAGCGCGCTTCCAGCGCATCGACAACCGGACCGGCCGCGCCGTTACCGGAGTTGATGACCAGCTTCAGCGGCTTGAGGTTCGCCACGTTGATGTAGCCCAGCAGGTGGTCGATGTACTCTTTCTGCAGGTTGATTTTTTTGTAGCTGCCGCGCTTCGCGTCGTTCACCGGCGGGAAGTCGTTGGCTTCCGCCAGGCGCTGCACGTCACGCAGGCCGGTGTCGCCGCTGATAGGACGAGCGCCCTTGCGCACCAGCTTCATCCCGTTGTAGTCCATCGGGTTGTGGCTGGCCGTCACTTCGATACCGCCGTCCACGCCCAGGTGGAAGGTGGCAAAGTAAATCTCCTCGGTCCCGGAAAGGCCGATATCCAGCACGTCCACGCCCGCGTCCTGCAGCCCTTTCGCCAGGGCCAGCTTGAGGGATTCACTGGTCAGACGCACGTCGCCGCCCAGCACGATGGTCTGCGGTTTTAAATATTCGCCGTACGCGCGGCCAATGCGCCACGCGATGTCTTCATTCAGCTCTTCGCCCAGCTTGCCGCGAATATCGTAGGCTTTAAAACAGGTTAATTTTTCCATGATAATTTTACCGTAATCTCAAACACGACCATACCTGTCAGCAAAACGTACAATATCATCCTCTCCAAGATAAGAGCCTGAGCGAACCTCAATCAATTCCAAAGGGATCTTTCCAGGGTTCTCCAGACAGTGCGTTGCTCCAACAGGAATATAAATAGACTCATTTTCACCGAGGAGTTTGGTTTGCTCGTTAATTGTAACTTGTGCAGTTCCTGCGACGACAATCCAATGCTCAGCACGATGGTGATGCATCTGAAGAGAGATACCTTCGCCCGGCTTTACGGTCAATCGCTTAACTTGATAGCGGCTTCCCGTATCAATCGAGTCATATTTACCCCAGGGACGATAAACTTCGCGGTGAGTATGATGTTCATGACGGCCGTCTGCTTTGATCGATTCGACAATTTTCTTCACATCCTGGACGGCGTTACGATCGGCAATCAATACAGCATCCTTGGTCTGCACAACGACCAAATCTTTCACCCCAACAGTAGTCAATAGCCCGGATTCAGAATACAGGAAACTATTTTCGGTATTATAGGACAAGACGTCACCTGTAACGACGTTACCCTCTGGAGTCTTATGGCTAATATCCCAAAGCGAAGACCATGAGCCGACATCACTCCAGCCAGCATCCATTGGCACAACAACAGCATCTGAAGTCTGTTCCATCACAGCATAATCAATCGACTCATCAGGACAAGCTCTGAAAGCTTCCTCGTCAACGCGAATAAAGTTAAGGTCAGGATCAATAGAGCTCATGGCCTTTTCGCACGCCTTAAGAATATCCGGACGATATTTTTTCAGTTCCTCAAGATAGCGATCGGCGCGGAAGAGAAACATCCCGCTATTCCAGTAGTATTCACCGCAGGCAACATAGGCTTCCGCCGTTTCAAGATTAGGTTTCTCAACAAATTGCGCGACCTCAAATGCATCTGCATGCTCAACATCAACGCATGGCACACCTCGACAAATGTAACCATAGCCAGTCTCTGGTTTATGCGGGACGATGCCAAAGGTCACAAGCTTTCCATTTTCAGCATAAGGTAGTGCCTTACGAACTGAATTACGGAAAGCTTCTTCATCCTGTATGACGTGATCGGCGGCCAGAACCAGCATGAGCGCATTACCCTCGTGCTGGGTACGAACTGCAGCAAGTGCAGCCAACGCTATCGCCGGAGCTGTATTACGACCAACCGGTTCGAGGATGATATTCTCAGTGAGTTTATTCATCTGGCGCAGTTGCTCGGCAACGATAAAGCGGTGCTGTTCGTTACAAATGACGACGGGACTTTCGCATTCAATGCCCTGTAATCGGTTAATTGTCGCTTGTAACATTGTCAGTTCACCTTCCAGACAGAGAAATTGTTTTGGATAGAGAACACGAGAAAGCGGCCATAAACGACTACCGGAGCCCCCGGCCATAACAACAGGAAATAATGACATGATTGAACTCACTTTAATGATGAATATAAATTAATTATATTCTTAACCATCAACTCTTTAGTAAACATAGTATCAAATCTGGCTTTCGCGCCTTTACTATATGTCTCACTGCTTTGAATAACAGAAACAATTCCTTTAGCAAGTGCTTTAGCATCATTCGGCTCAACAACGATGCCAGTCTCGTTATGCTGATTAACCCAGGCCACACCACTTCGTGGAATATTTGTCGACACAAGCGGTCTGGAGAAACTCATAGCTTCTAACTGAACCACACCAAAAGCTTCAGATTCATGAATAGATGGCAGACAAAAAACGTCACATGCTTTATAATAAGAAGCCAAATCCGAATAATTGATACTACCAAGAAGAATTACTTTATCTGACAATCCATCATTAGCAATTTTTTGCATTAATGAATCAATCAATGGGCCAGTACCGCCAATAAGAACAATGTAATCTTCAGGAAGTTCTTTCGCAGCATCAATCAGGTATTCCATACCCTTATAATAAACAAGACGCCCCAAAGAAAAAATTATCTTTTTATTTTGATAACGTTGCTTGATACTTTTTTCAAGCTCCTCATTCAATGGCATAACACGGGTATCAACCCCAATTGGGATACAAACAATTTTATCCTGATAAGGCTGTAAAGTTGGAGAAGACTGCCCATACACAGGGCTAGTAACGATAATTCTGGTACACTTATCTAAAATCCATTTTTGTAGCGGAGCAAAAAGCATCAATAATTTTTTTTGCTTAACAATATCGCTGTGCCAATGGAGAACTATCTTACCTTTGGGCGGGAATAAAAACAGTGCCAAAACAGCCAGTGGATTTGGAAGATGGACATGGATAACATCATAATTATTTCTTATTGCTCTCCATCGGGATATTAAGGAAAATGACAGCGGTGTCGAAAAAAGCTGTGCAAACAATTTCTGACGGTAAACTTTATAACGGAGTTTGTCGTCATTCTTTCTTTCTCCAATTGGATCAACACAGAGTACATCAACAGGTTGGTCATTACTTTTTGCGATACCTTCACTTATATCGAATGCTACCTGTTCGATTCCACCATGTACTGGAGGGTAAAATTTGCTAAACTGTAAAACCTTCATTCAAATATTCCTTTGAGAGATCACATCCATAAGTTTCGATGCAACATCACGTACGTCAAATTTTTCTAACCTATGATATCCATTGCGAATCAATACAGGACTGAGCTCATCATAATTTTCAATCAATTCACGTAACTTAGAACTAAAATCTAATGAGTCCTCTGGATTAAAATAATATGCCGCATCGCCACAAACTTCAGGGATACTTGCGCGGTCAGAAGCCATTACAGGACAACCGCGTTGCATTGCTTCCAGAGGAGGAAGTCCGAAACCTTCATATAATGACGGATAGACAAAAATAGAAGCATCTCTGTATTTTAACTCTAAATCGTCATCTGATAGATATCCACAGAATACAATGTTCTCATGCTGTGAAAACGTCACTTTTGAGAAAGCTGTCCCTAACCCTCCCACCACGATGAGTTTATAATCTTCGATTTTTGAATTCAAAAAAGCATTAATAACAAACTCGATATTTTTTCTCGGCTCTAAGGTACCAACCAATAAAATCTCTTTATGCTTAACCGCTTCGCTTGCAATATGATTCTTGAGGTTAATAGATGTATCTACGGAGTTTGGCAATACAGTGATCTTATCTGGATCAACCGCCAGATATTTCTCTATCTCTGATTTTGAAAAGTCACTAACCGTAAAGATACCTCTCGCAATTTTCGACTGAATGGCATAGTTAACCTTGTATACAGCACGGTATAAGAAACGAAACCACTTTGGATATGCGTACAATGACATATCATGGATAGTAAAGTAACAGTTCTTGTAAAACGCAGGTGATAACCCAGTGAAGCAGAGCAGTAACGGGCTACCGACGCTTCTTAGATAACGAGGTAATTCGATTTGTTCCCAGAAGTGACCGTTACGATTTCCTATTTGAAGGATATTAAATTCCTTCCTCCATTTCTCATCAATGAGGTCAGTTTTCGGTGTCAAAAAACAGATATCAGGAACGTGTTTAACGAGTTCCCGACATAGTACCAATGCATATTGCTGTACACCAGTTTTACGTTGAGTCAAAAATCTCGCATTAATATAGATCATTTATTACTCGGCATTCTATAGATGTAACACTGAAACATAAAGAAGGAATAAAAAAGGATAAATCTAAAAGGTAATGTAAAAAGCATCGAAGCAACAATATACATTAGAATGATAAAGTGATTCTTATTTGCTTTAAGTCTGGCTGACAACAAACATATACCCAGGACAAATATGAGCAAGCCCGGCAGGCCGAAACTTAAAATAATAAAACTTAAGACATCTTTTGGTGCAAAACTTTCATAGGCACTGGGATCCGACGAAGATAAATAAGATGTCATCTCATTACAGTTTACGTCCAAACCAGAAAGAGCCTGACAATAGTCATGTATAAAAGGTGATAGCGTGCTCTTGAAACCATATACGCCACTGCCAAGTGGATAATCACTAAGATGCCATATGCTGACAATAGGGAAACCCAGACGAGTTACATACGTCATCGTTGCAGAATTTGACAAATTCGCTGCAATGAGTGCAAAAAGGTCATAATAGATGAATGCAAGACTGACAAAAAGAACAATAAAAGATAACGGAATGAGTTGGTATGTATAATTATAAAAGCCCTTCACCTTGAAAAAATAGACTAGCCCAAGGAGTACTGGAATTATCAGGAATGAAAATTTAGCACCTGAAATATAGGTGGTAATGGCAAACATACACGCAAGGATTAGTCTGTACTTTTGATTAGACAACATCACCATCAAGAACATTAGGCCATAAAAATAGCCATTTAAACTTGGCTCTGCAAAAGTGCCTGCAAATCGAAAGTTTTCATCATATAACCAAGCCCCACCTAATACTTTAACATGAAAACCAAACTTCGCCATGATGTAAAGTATCAGCGCCACGCCAAGAAATAAACTTGATATTTTGACACTAAAACGATATATATTAAAGTTACTTTCAAGTTCTTTAGCATAACTAAATATAACAATCCATAAGAGCATATTTAGTAAAAGTGCGAAGATTTTATCATATTCTGCACCATGATAGAATGCACCAAGCGCAGCACCTAAGAGAAGGATAAAGGCAGAAAAGAGTATCTTTGCAAGGTTAAGACTGCGAATCCTGAAAAGTAGGAGCAATACGATTACAAGGATGATCTTCAGGCCAAAATCAGCAATACTTGAAAGGCCTTTCATCAACCCAATCTGAGAAAAGTCAACACCACTAAAAAGCGAATTAATTAATAACAGTCCAACAAGTGATTTGACAATAAAAGTTGTAGATAAATTATAGTTATTGACAAGTGTGCTACTGGAAATTTCGCTCACCTTAACCTCTTAGTCATTTATTTTTTTAACATTAGTCCGTCGATAATCCCCCTGACAAAAGCCTTATAAACTTTATATGGCGTTTTGCGACAAAGTGGATAGACCAACCGGGTAACAATGGTAAAGAAAACGCTAACAATATAATAAGGAGCTTCAATATTTTTTCTGGCGAAAAATATACGGTTCCTTGTCAAATAATATGCACCAAATAGACTTAACCCCCCCCCAGTAGAAGTACTAACCTTATGAAACACTAGAGGTTCATTAATGATTCTAACTCGGCTGCCAGCTATGTTTGCACGATAGAGAAAATCAGTATCATCGTAATAAGCAAAGTAACGAGCATCCATCATACCTATAGTGGCAAACATCGAAGCATGTACAAGTAAAAAACATGTTGGTGCATAATCGCACTCTTCTGGAATATTAGCGTAAATTTCATCGTAGTCGGCTCCCTCAAAAAGATGAGGGGCAATAGCTTTTTTCTTATTAAAAAAAGCGCCTGCGTACCAGACTTTTTTTTCTGGATAACTGAATATTACAGGTGAAACAAGTTTGTATTGTCCCTCCTCAGCAACACTCATCATTTTGCTGAGGGTATCTTCCTGTTCAAAAAGTAGGTCGTTATTAGTGAGTAATATATACTCACACCCATCCTTTAAAGCTTCTTCAATGCCTTGGTTGTTGGCCTGCGCAACCCCAACATTGTTTCCGTCATTATTAATATAGGTATACTCTATGTCTTTCCTCAAGAGAATTTCTTGCGTTAAGTTAAAAGAATCCTGATTTGTACTGTTATCCACAATATAAAGGTGCTTGTTCTGATATTTTTGTTTTTCAACACTCGAATAAAAGTCAGGCAGCACACCTGGAGAATTGAACAAAACAGTAACGAGTCCAACTTTTTTCACACTTTCACCTAAGCAATATTAGTATTGATTTAACAGATTCTTGATGCTTTTTACTTGTTTTATTATGAAGACAGTAAATACAACTATAAAAGCCACCTGGATGCCATAAATAACACAATGGATAGTTACCGACTGAGTCATCACCAGACTGACCAGGCAGATGGCTATCATCACAGGTATTACCAGAAACGAGACAAATATCAGCTTTGACTTATACTCAGCTTCAGCCCGATACTTGCATGCGTAAACCGCCATGATTAATACGCCTGAAATAAACGTCGAATAGGCAATTCCAATCGCGCCATAGATACGAACAAAGAAAATCGACAACGCAAAGTTCAATAGTCCTTCGAGCACCGGCAGCCAGGCGATTGATAATTGTTTGCCGTAGGCGACTAACATAAGCCCGTAGGGCGCTGCAATCATTCGGATAAGATAAGCCGCAAGCAGCAAAGAAAACATTACGTGCAGGTTCGTCGCTTGCTGATAGCCCAACCAGACGCCAAGGATATGCACAGAAGCAAACCAGGCAATAAAGACACCGATAAAAACAATCATCGAGAAAATGAAGATAAGTTTGTTAACCAAGAATTCAACATGCTGGTTATTCCCGTGATTGTGCATCCTTATCATAGGTTGAATTATAGGATTAATCATGGCTCCCAAAATTCCCACTCCAGCA
Source organism: Enterobacter sp. Y17 (assembly GCF_019730495.1). Classification (NCBI taxonomy): domain Bacteria; kingdom Pseudomonadati; phylum Pseudomonadota; class Gammaproteobacteria; order Enterobacterales; family Enterobacteriaceae; genus Enterobacter; species Enterobacter sp. Y17. Next base: position 499,398 of record NZ_JAASKP010000001.1, on the reverse strand, counting down.
TTAACAAGCGTCATTAATACGGCAAAACCAGCTAGTTCCTGAAATGAGTATTTACCGACGGTAAAGGTGCCTATACCGGAAATTAAGAACTGGGCTATATTCCATACTAAGAGCCCACTGAAAAAGACAACTATTGTTTGAAATAAATTTTTATCCAACGATAACTTTGTTCTTTGCGATGTATTTTTTAATTTATATAAAATATAAAATGCAATTTGATTAAAACTGTTTATTGCAAAATAAACCCATGCAATAACATCGAGACCATGGTGAACAAGCAACAGAATCGACGTACCCAGAATCACTTTAAAAAATATATTTATGCCAGCGGTAATATCATTGCGCTCTATACCAGTAAAATAACCAACAAAGGGTGAGAATACGTTATTAATGACAAATGAACTGCCAATTAATATAAGAATTAGTTTAGCATTAGCGTTGGTTTCTGAAACTTCAGGGAAAAATGAGAAAAAGAATTTTGCTAAAATAAATATTCCGCCCAAACATACCATGTTGAGCAGTAACGCAAAAAGCAATGACTGATGCATTGCCTTTTGAAGTTTCTGTGGGTTACTTAAATGAAGGGCGACAAAACGCCCTACCGTAACCTGAAGACCAATTCCAAAAATTCCGATCAAAACCCCGACCTGAAGTGTAAGGGACCAAATCGAAAAATCTACCTTTGAAAGATTGTGTAGTAAAACTGGAGAGATAACTATCCCAAGTATTACATTTGAGAAGCCATTTATTATGTTAGATAAAGAGTTTTTAAGTAACCGCTTAAAACCACTCATATTTATCTCGCCAGTTCTTCTTTATAACTAGCTATCATAATTTTCAAATCATCAAGCACATGTTGTGGTTTATAATCCGGAATTTCAGTAGATAACTTATTTATGCTGGTTACGGGGAACTCTTCACGAGGAAAATTACCGTCATGCCAGTTAACTTTACAAGCCGTCTCTTTTTCAATGACATCAGCGATTTGCTTAGCTGTTACGTTAAATCCAGATGCGACATTGTATATTTCTTTATTAGTGTTTTGGTTTTCAGCCAACCACACACATGCTTTAGCGACATCATTGACCGAAACATAGTCCTTAGCATATTCAGGCGCAACAAACATGTTGATTTCACCATTATTAATGGCATGACGAATAATGGACGGCAGGAATAATGTACTATTGAGCGCTAAACCATAGACATTGCTAGGTCGAACTACAGTAACATCACGTTCGCTCTTAAGGCACAATTCTTCTGCTACCAGTTTGGTCAGATTAAACAGCTTCCTGTTATCATCCGCAGTTACTACCAGATCGTCAGTTTCATTCGCGCTATGATGGTTCATATAAACTCGAGTTGAGGATATATATACCAGCTTTTCAAACTGTGCATCCTGCAGTAACTTTGCCAACAAAACTGTATTTGCTTCCAGCACAGAAAAATAGCTTTTGGCACAATCACCATTACCAGCACAATAAATGACTTTGCCCAACTCACCATTGAGAGAATTGCAGCTGTTGCGATCAGGAACAACGACATCATGCCCTTGCTCTTTAAGCAATGTAACGATATGTGAACCAATAAAACCGTTACCCCCAATAACTGTATACTTAGCCATTTGTCCAGCCTTTAAGAATCTGTTCTTTGATACTTGCAAGTGAAGGTAAAATACAATCTTTAGCAGAAACTACAGGATTAGAAACTGGCCATTCTATACCCAGATCTGGATCGTTCCAGATAAGACCACCTTCATCGGTTGGATCATAATAATCTGTGCATTTGTACTGGAAACTAGCAGTATCACTTAATACGCAGAAACCATGAGCGAAACCAGGAGGAATATAAAACTGAAGAAAATTATCTTCGGATAGAATGACTGAATGATGCTGACCAAATGTTGGTGATTCTGGGCGGAGATCAACGGCCACATCAAAAACAGAACCCTGGGTTACTGAGACTAACTTACCCTGAGGCTTTGTTTTCTGAAAATGAAGCCCGCGCAGAACATTTTTCGTCGATTTAGAACGATTATCCTGAACAAAGTCCAGACCAAATCCTAATTCCTGGTAACGTTTTTTCTGATATACTTCGAAGAAATAGCCACGTTCGTCACCAAAAACTTTAGGTTCAATAATTACAGCATCTTTTAAAGGCGTTTCAATAATTTTCATACTTTTTAGTACTTTATGTTGGATTTTCAGTCTTTAGCTAAATGCTGCAAATATTTGCCATAGTCATTTTTATTGAGTTCTTTGGCTAATTTTGCTAACTGTTTCTTATCAATGAAACCTTTGCGATAAGCAATCTCTTCCGGGCAAGAAACTTTGAGACCTTGACGTGATTCGATCGTCTGAATAAAGTTACCTGCCTCAATTAGACTCTCATGCGTTCCTGTATCAAGCCAGGCATATCCACGCCCCATAATAGCAACTGAGAGCGAATTTTTTTCCAGGTAGAGTCGGTTAATATCAGTGATCTCTAATTCACCACGCGCTGACGGTTTCAGCTGTTTAGCCATCTCAATGACGTCATTATCATAAAAATAGAGACCAGTCACAGCGTAATTACTTTTTGGCTTCAGTGGTTTCTCTTCTAAAGAAAGCGCTTTGCCATTCTCATCGAAATCTACCACGCCATAACGTTCAGGGTCTTTCACATGATAGGCAAAGACTGTAGCTCCTTTTTCCTGATTCATTGCCATTTCAAGTTCTTTTGGCAAATCGTGACCATAGAAAACATTGTCTCCAAGGACTAAAGCACAAGAATCGTTACCGATAAACTCTTCACCAATGATAAATGCCTGAGCAAGACCATCAGGACTTTCCTGGACTTTATATTCAATGTTCAGTCCCCATTTTTTACCGTTACCCAGTAATTGCTCAAAGCGCGGGGTATCCTGAGGTGTGCTGATGATGAGAATATCCCGAATACCCGCAAGCATCAGCGTGCTTAACGGATAATAAATCATCGGCTTATCATAGATTGGCAGCAGCTGTTTACTAACCGCCATCGTCACAGGGTAAAGGCGAGTACCTGAACCACCGGCTAAAATAATTCCTTTTCTTTTTGACATGTTCAATGCTTCTTATGACGGGGTTGAAAAGATTAGCGTTGCTCGTAATTTTTATTGATCCAGTCCTGATAGGCACCACTCATAATATTTTGGACCCAATCCTGGTTATCAAGATACCAATGAATCGTTTTCTTAATACCAGATTCAAAGGTCTCTTGAGGTTTCCAGCCGAGTTCCAGAGTGATTTTACTGGCATCGATTGCATAGCGTCGATCGTGGCCTGGACGATCGGCAACATAAGTGATTTGTTGACTATACGAGGTATTCTTCGGTTTTATTTCGTCAAGAATATTGCAGATAGTTTGTACTACTTCAATATTCTTTTTCTCATTATAACCGCCAATATTGTAGGTTTCACCTACGATACCTTCCGTAATAACGGTATAGAGTGCACGGGCATGATCCTCAACGTACAACCAGTCACGGATCTGATCACCTTTGCCATAAATAGGCAACGGTTTACCTTGTAATGCATTGAGAATTACCAACGGGATTAACTTTTCTGGGAAATGGTAAGGTCCATAATTGTTTGAACAGTTAGTCACAATAGTTGGGAAATTATAAGTCCGATGCCACGCGCGTACTAAATGATCGCTTGATGCTTTAGAGGCAGAGTACGGGCTGCTTGGAGCATAGGCGGTATGCTCAGTAAACAATGGAAGACTTTTGTTATTATCCCATTCATCAGGATGAGGTAGGTCCCCATACACTTCATCGGTTGAAATATGATGGAAACGAAATCCCTGTTTCTTTTCACCTTCCAGGTTTTGCCAGTATTTTCTGGCTGCTTCAAGCAAGACGTAGGTTCCAACAATATTCGTTTCAATAAACGCAGCCGGACCGGTGATTGAACGGTCAACGTGACTTTCTGCTGCCAGATGCATTACTGCATCAGGTTTATGAGTTGAAAAAATTGCGTCTAATACCTGTGCATCGCAAATATCAGCATGAACGAAAGCATAACGATCGCTGTTTTCAATATCTTTTAAAGATTGAAGGTTACCTGCATAGGTTAACTTATCAACATTTACCACAGAATCAGTTGTTGAATTAATAATATAACGCGCTAATGCCGAACCGATGAAGCCGGCAGCACCAGTAACTAATATTTTCATTTTTTATCTCAAATAAGTTAAAATGGATTGCATTAAGAAACACTGATCCATTCATTTCGTTCGAAACAGTATTTTTTGATAACTTTTGCAGGTACACCGGCACAAACAGAATAATCGGGGATATCTTTCGTAACTACAGAATTTGCTGCGATCACACTATTTTTACCAATGCAAGCACCTATGATGGAGACATTTTCCCCTATCCAAGCACCTTCTTTAATAACCACATCCCCTTTGAATATTACAGGTTGTTGGCTTACTGGAATATGAATATTTTTGTATTCATGAAGATTATCTGATATATATACCTTATCGGCGATAAGAACATTTTTTTCGATAATTACACGGCGCACACTTACGATATGTAAAAAGCGACCGATATAAACGTTATCACCTATATTCAGAATCGGATTATGGTTATCAATTTTTAATGCCAATGCCCACAACCCCGGTTGGATTACCACTCTATCTCCAACCTCTATATATCTCACCCCTTGCAATATATCAGGTTTAAAAATACCGCTTTTAATTCCGAATTTTTTAAATGAAATACGAAAAATTAATGAAGAAAAAAGAGTGGCTATTTTACGCCTGACCTTGAACATCAATTCGTACATTATAATCCCTTTTTAAAATTTGAGGAAAATTCTACAAGGGTATCTACATCAAACTCCCACCAGGAACATTTTATGTTATGCCTGTCCCTAATAAATTTCGCAGGAACACCACCTACAATTGTATAAGGTTGTACATCTTTGGTAACAACCGAACCTGCCCCAATGACGGCTCCATCGCCAATAGTCACACCATCCATTACGATGGCATTAACGCCAATCCAAACATCATTGCCTATGATGATTTTCTCGGATTCAGTAATAGACTCAATCACTTTTTTACTAACTCTGTGATTTTTCAATCTATAAGGGAAGCATGTATTTTCAGAGTAAAATATTGGATGTGTAGAAAATAAATCAACTGGATGTTTTCCAAGACCTATTTTGACACCTTCTGCAATCGAACAAAATTTACCGATCTGACAATTGTTGACAGAGGCGGCACCTGCGAAATACGTATAATCACCAACTATAGAATTAGTTATATTTGCACGACGAAATAAGACAGTGTAACGACCGAATTGTGTAGACCGATTTTTTCTTTTATAAAAATATGATAACAATTTTATTTTCATTCTCGATAAAGCTTGCTTCATATAGTGACCTACACTGTTTAATATCAATTTAGTTTGGAAAATCAACGCTACCGCCCCTGGCTCAACAGCTACCAGTTCACTGAAACCATGGGCAAATTGTTCAAAATCTATCTTTCTTACACATTGAGTATGAAAGATTTAATCTGATATTGTGGTCCTAATTGCACATCAAAACAAGAAAAAAACCACAGTTTAACTTAATGGCGTTTCTTAGCATCAGCACGTGACCCGCTGATTTTTAAATAAAAAACGGCAGAGAGCGATGAGAATGTATCATTTGCTCTTCTGCCGCCATTGTGTTTGTCTAATAACTAAACAGCTACTCAGCTAACAGTTGCTCGATTTTCTTACGGAACTTCGCCCCTTCCTTCAGGTTACGCAGTCCATAGTTCACGAACGCCTGCATATACCCCATTTTCTTACCGCAGTCATAGCTGTCGCCGGTCATCAGCATCGCGTCAACGGACTGTTTTTTCGCCAGTTCGGCAATCGCGTCAGTCAGCTGAATACGATCCCAGGCGCCTGGCTCGGTTTTTTCCAGCTCTGCCCAGATATCAGCGTTCAGAACATAACGGCCAACCGCCATCAGGTCCGAATCCAGCGTCTGTGGTTGATCCGGTTTTTCGATGAACTCAACGATGCGGCTCACCTGCCCTTCCGTTTCCAGCGGTTCTTTAGTCTGGATAACGGAGTACTCGGAGAGATCGCCCTTCATGCGTTTCGCCAGCACCTGGCTACGGCCGGTTTCATTGAAACGCGCCACCATTGCCGCCAGGTTGTAACGCAGCGGATCGGCAGAAGCGGTATCGATGATGATGTCCGGAAGAACAACAATGAATGGGTTATCACCCACAACCGGACGAGCACACAGGATAGAGTGGCCCAGGCCCAGCGGCTGCGCCTGACGCACGTTCATGATGGTCACGCCCGGCGGGCAAATAGACTGCACTTCCGCCAGCAGCTGGCGTTTGACGCGCTGCTCAAGCAGCGCTTCGAGTTCGTAAGAGGTGTCGAAGTGGTTTTCTACCGCATTCTTGGAGGAGTGCGTAACCAGGACGATTTCTTTGATCCCTGCAGCAACAATTTCGTCGACAATGTACTGAATCATTGGCTTGTCGACGATCGGCAGCATCTCTTTAGGAATGGCTTTTGTGGCTGGCAGCATATGCATGCCCAGGCCTGCTACCGGAATGACTGCTTTCAAATTAATCATTATTTCTTCCACCTTAAAATGGTTGACGAATTATAGCTCTTAAACCTGTTTTCGCCAGCATGATTTGCCGTAATCCTTGGGCAATGTTACGCCTTAGCATCACAAATTTCTGTAGTTGTAATCTGATTAGATCGCGCTTTTATGCCAGGAATAGTCTCAAAACTGATGATTGTCGATTATCTGTGCGGAAGCGCAAAGTTAAGCCTTTCCACATTCACTACCTGCTGGTCGACCCGGTCAATATCGACCGAGCTTTGCCCCTTCTCATTCACTGCTTTTATGTTCGCCAGCGACAGCAACGTCTCGTCTTTCGCCATGAATTTACCCCGCACATCCTTGCGCAGGTCGAAGTTGATTTTCAGGGCGGGCCCCACAGCGGCTTCCTGCATCACATTGATATTGCGTAAAAAAAGATGTTGCGGCTTGTTGTGCAGTTCCAGCGTCGCCCGCTGCATCTCCACGTTGGTTATCGCCACAAACGAGGTGGCGTTACCGGATGAAATCTGTATTCCGCGCAATTTATACGCAAGCTGACGATTATCGAGATGAATATTGTTGAGCTTGAAGTTCTGCGGGATGGACAAATAATCGCCTTTTATCACCCCATAGCCGATTAACATTCCCGCACTGTTCACCATATCGACATTATCAATAATGAAATTATCACAGCCATAGATGGCCACCGTGGCGTTGTCTATACCCGCCTTTTTACTGAAATCGGGGGTAATATTTTTGGCCTTGATATTGCGAATAACAAAATGTTTACCGTTTTCAACGTGCACCAGCTGGCGACAGTTGCTGCCGGTGATGTTTGCCACCACGAAGTTCTTGACGGTTTGCTTCTCCGGATAGTCATTATCGTAGGTGCTGCCGGCGAGGCCAATACCGATGCCCCAGTTGATCTTGCCGTTGGTGCAGTTGATGTTGTCGATGACATGGTCAGAGATCAGGATATTGCGATCGTTGATGGCGACGTTCCACTCGATCGCATCCCCCTGGAGATGGCTAAATTTGCTGTTGGTGATGCGGGCTCCGTCCACCTGGTTGTGGAAACCCTGGCGCAGGATGGCGTAGTTGGCCTGGCTTACGCTGATGTTATCAATCAGCAAATTGCGCATTACGCTCGGTTTCTTGCCGCCGATGTAGATCTGCGTCACCGGGCCAAAACCGCTCATGGCCAGCCCTTTGATAACGCAGTCAGATCCGCGAACGTCGAGCGTGATGTTCTCCGTGCGGCCAGCACCTTCGCCTATCACTTTGCTGCCTTCCTGCAAAACAAAGCGGCCGCGCCCGTTGCCGGTTAACGCCCCGCGGATCAGCAAGGTTTTACCGTCGGGAATGAAAATACCGGTATTGATGTTTTCGCAGGTGAGCCCGGCCGGGACCACGACGGTGTCGCCGTCATTAAACGCCTGCTTAAAAGCGGCGATCCAGTCGTTGTTATTGTACTGATTAACAGAGACCGTTCTGCCGCTTGCCGCCCGCGCGATGCGTGACGACAGCAGCGGCGTGGCCGCCAGAACGGAGAGAGAAGAGACAAAGGTGCGTCGGGTAATCTTTTTCAGCATACATCCTCGGCGTTACAACGTTTGCAGCAGGCTCGCTAACTGGCGGTTAATTACCTGCTGGTTAAAATCGGTTTCCACTTTTTGTCGGGCGTTCTGGAGCACGGGCTCCAGCGCCTGCTGGTCAATATCGCTGAAGGCTGCTAATCGGTCCGCAAGGGCCATCGCGTTATTCTCCGGCACCAGCCAGCCGGAGTGGTCAGACTTAATCAGCTCCGGGATCCCGCTGTGCAGGGTTGATACCACCGGAATACCTACGGCCATCGCCTCCATCAGCGCCACCGGAATGCCTTCCATATCGCCATCTGCGCCCGTTACGGAAGGCAGCAGAAAGACATCCGCCTCGTCGAGCATGGCCTTGACCTCGTGGCTCGGCTTGAAGCCCGGCATCTCTACGACATCTTCCAGCTGATACTGTTCGATAAGCGTGCGCAGACGACGCTCCCACGGCCCAATGCCGAGAATGCGATAGTGGAAATCCACCCCGCGCGCTTTCAGCTGGCGGCAGGCTTCAATGGCCACATGCAGGCCTTTCTTCTCGGTCAGGCGAGCAACGGAGATGATCTGCAGCGGTTTTCCCGGCACCTTGACAGGACGGCGAGTGAAGCGCGTTAAGTCCACGCCCATACGCGAAACGGCAATTTTCTCTCCCGGGCAGCCCATGTTTTTCAGGCGTCCGGCCCACAGGTCGCTGATAGGCAGCATCATGTCGCCGCGCCTGAACAGCTGCTGATACTCCGGCGTGTAGTGGTTCAGCACTTCGCGGCTGGAGATATCGATACCGTGGAAGATGGTCGCAATTTTGCCGTCAATCACGCCCAGCTCGCGCAGCTTGGCGGCGGTGACGCCCGCCGGGCCAAAGTGGGCGATAAACACGTCGGCACGATACGGCTGCGCGGTTTGCCCGCAGATGGCCGACAGGATCAGATTGCGGGATTCGGAACCATAGCGGGAAACATTCAGCGCCCGCCACGTCGACGCGCGGTGGATCCCGCGCAAGGTCTGGCTGGCCCGGTGGCGCAGCTTGCTCAGTCTCCCGGACGGCTCATCCTGCAGCCAGCGGGTTTTCGCCTCCAGCCCATACTGGGTATACGCCGCATGGGTATTTTTGGTATCGCCCTTTTGCAGGGCGATAATCTCCACGTCATATCCCATATCGATAAACGCGGTGATTTGGTTCAGGACAAACGTTTCAGACGACAGCGGAAATTTCAGTAAGAAGAAACCAACCTTCATTTCCCCTCCCGTACGCGGTCAAGTACCGATTTCACCATCCCAATGCCCTTCTCGCGCTCGGCTTTCACCGCCACCGCCAGGCGTTCATTGATCGCAGGCAGCTGGCCGAGCGTGTCGCCCACCATCGCACCGAGCGAACCATCGAGCAGATGACGGATATCCACGGCCATTTCCGGCATACCGAGCTGCTGCATGATGCCTGCTGATTTGTGTTCGTAGTTGATGGCAATGGCCGGCGTGCCAAAGTTCATGGAGATAATGGCGGAGTGCAGGCGCGTGCCGACGGTCAGGTCGCAGGCGGAGAGCAGCTTGCCCATCTCCAGATCGTTCAGTTCGTCCATCACCACGTGGTAGCGGGACGGATCGTTCACCAGGCTGCGCAGGTTCAGCGCCACCATACGGTCGTCTTTGTTGTAGCTGTCGATGCCGGTGCAGGTTGAGAGCGCCAGCACCTGGTACCCGCTGTCCAGCACGCGGTTCACCACGTCGGCGAAGGCTTTCTCATACGCCGCCTGGGTCGTACCTAAACGCTTATCGAAGGGCGCCAGCTCGCGCAGGGTAATCGCGACGGTTTTCTGTTTCGCCGCCACGTCGAGCCAGTGCTGCACCGCGTAGCTCGGCTGGAAGCTGTCGTCCTGGTGATCCACCAGCCACGCGGTGTCCACGCCGTGCTCAACTTTTGAGGTGTCAATTTCGCTGCGCTTCATCATGTCGAGGCTGACCGACTCGCGCAGGATCAGCGCGTCGCAGTGGCCGAACACGTAGTTTGCGAGCTGGTTAAACTGCGAATCCTGGAATGGCCCGACGCTGTGGCCAATCATAAACAGCGGCTTTTTCGCCATGAACGTACAAAGCGCATGCTCAAACTGCGGCACGCCGTAGAGATCGACGAAGAACGAACCGCCGACCTGAATAATCGCGTCATAGCCCGACAGCAGACGAACGAAATCGGTAAAGCCCTGCGCGATAGCAATATTGCGCAGCTTGCCGGTGTCGGTCACGCGGGAAAGCAGCACCTGGTGCTGGTAGCGACGGCGCAGCACTTTCTTCACGCGCCCCATCACGCCCGCGGCGTTGTTATGCTGTTTCATCTGGCTGTAGAGCGGGTCGCCCATCACCGGACGGTTCAGTAACCAGGATGAGCTGACCGGATAACGGCTCATCACGTCCACTTCGGTCTCAGGCTTAAGGGTGTTAATCGCATCCAGTAAACCGCGCAGGATGGCGCTGTCGCCACGGTTGCCGCAGGTATGGTTGCCAAGAATTAATAATTTCATAATGGCCTCTTAAATAACTAGCCTGCGCGAAGCAGCGTTTTCATTTTTTCGTTACGGCAAAACTGGCGCTTCATCTCTACCACCAGCGCATTGCGCGACAGCACAATCATCACGACGAAGGCCAGCGCGCCCGCGGCGACCTGCACCGCCAGCAGCGCGGCCAGCGGCAGATGGCCGCTGAGGATAATGCCCAGGCCGTAGCTCACCGCCAGGGTCGGCAACGAGAGATAGAACGGCAGCCACAGGCTCAGGATGTACTGACGGTAGCTGGAGCCCAGCACCGGCTTGATCATGATGAAGTAGCTCAGAACGGTATTGATTATCTGCACCAGCAGGAAGCCCAGCGTGACGCCGATGGCGCCCGCCATATGCCCGCCGACGATAATCGCCGGAATAAACAGGAAAGTTTTGAACACGTTGAACTTAAAGCTAATGTCGACGCGCGCTTTTGCCATCAGTAGGGAACCAATCGGATTCCCCACGGAGCGCAGCAGCCCCACCACGCACAGCAGCTGCAGGATCGGGATGATGCCGTTCCACTTCTCGCCAAACACCAGCGGCACGAAGTTGCTGGAAACCACCATCAGCCCCAGCAGCACCGGGAAGTTAATGATCCCCACAACGGAAAGCAGCTTGTAGAAGTTAATGCGCAGCTTCTCGGTGTCGTCCTGAATCTTGGCGAACGCCGGGAACAGGACGCGGGTGATGATCGGGTTCAGCTTCATCGGCGGCACCACCGCGACGTTGTAGGCCAGGTTGTAGCCCCCCGCCACGCTCGCGCCAAGAATACGCGCCAGCACCAGCGTCGACAGGTTGGTATTCACGTAGTTGATGATGCTGTCCGCCGTCAGCCACGCGCCAAAGCGCAGGTTGGACGAAACGGACGCGAGAGAGAAATGCAGCCCGGGACGGTAGATCTTGCGGCCAAAGTAGCCGAACAGCAGCGTACGCACGGCAGAGTTAACCAGGTATCCGAGGATAGCGGTCATCGCCAGCGGCCAGAAATGAGCGCTCACCACGGTGAAGGTAAAGCCCGCCAGCACCGCGCTGGTCTCGATCATGCCGATCTTGTTGAACTCCAGCTCTTTCTGCATCAGCGCGCGGAACTGCTGCCCGTGCGGGATCACCACGAAAGCAAACGACAGCGTGCGCATCAGCGGAGCCAGATCCGGGTTGTGCAGCACGCTGGCGATGGTATCGCTCAGCAGGAACACCAGCACGAACACGAAAATCCCCAGCCCCACGTTCAGCCAGTAGAGGGTGGTCAGCTCAAGATGGCTGATCTCTTTGCGCTGGATAATCGAATTGGCGATACCAAAATCAGACAGCGTATCGGCCAGCGCGATAATCACCAGCGAGACGGTCAAAAGGCCGAACTGGTGATTATCAATAATGCGCGCCAGCACGGTCATCTGCACCAGACCGAGGCCAATGATGACGATGGTCGCCATCGCTGACCACTTCGCCCCGCTGATGGTTTTTTCACGTAAGCTCATCTTAGTACGCCGCTTTGTTCACGAAACCTTTGAAGATGGTCAGAAAAACAATCTTGATATCGAACCAGATACTCCATTCACGGATGTACTCCAGATCGAATTCGATACGTTTTTCCATTTTTTCCAGCGTGTCGGTTTCGCCGCGCCAGCCGTTGATCTGCGCCCAGCCGGTAATGCCCGGCTTCACCTTATGGCGCAGCATGTAGCCTTCAATCAGCGAGCGGTACTGCTCGTTGTGCGCCACCGCGTGCGGACGCGGGCCAACAATCGACATGCCGCCGGTGAAGACGTTGATAAACTGCGGCAGCTCGTCCAGCGAGGTGCGGCGCAGGAAGTTCCCCACGCGGGTGACGCGCGGATCGTTCTGCGTTGCCTGGGTCACCACCTTGTCGTTTTCCATCACCTTCATGGAGCGGAATTTCCACACCATAATCGGCTTACCGTCCATACCGTAGCGGGTCTGGCGGAAGATAACCGGGCCGGGAGAGCTCAACTTCACCGCGAGGGCAATGCAGCACAGCACCGGGGAGATGAGCAGTAAAATCAGCGAAGAGAGCACGATATCTTCCGCGCGCTTCAGCACGCGGTTAATGCCCGACAGCGGGGTGTCGTACAGCGGTACCACCGGCACGCCGTTCACTTCTTCAATGCGTGAATGGAGGATGTTGAAGGTAAAGACGTCCGGGATCAGGATCACCGAACAGGTGGTGTCCGCCAGCTCGCGCATCAGTTGCTTAATGCGGGATTCGTCTCTCATCTGCATGGCGATGTAGACGTTGTGAATTTTACCGGCTTTCGCGTCTTCAATAAGCTGTTCGTAATTGCCCGCCCAGTCCGACGGCACGCCGCCCGGCTTCGCGTCGTGATAAATCCCGACCACTTCAAACCCTAACCACGGCTCTTTGCGGAAGCTGTCGAGCAGAACCTTACCAACCGGCAGATCGCCCGCTACCGCAACGAAGCGACGGTTATAACCGCGGTTACGCAGCCAGCCCGCACCGAAACGGATCAGGGAACGGCACACCACCATGCCGACGCTGGTGATCAAATACCAGCAGAGATAGGTGACGAGGCGATTATCAAAATCATGGCTGAAGGCCACCAGGCCTGCGCTGAAGATCAGGCTCAGGGTCCAGTTCTGCAGCAACAGCATCAGTTCGGTGGTCATTTTCACGCCGCGCCACGAGCGGTAGAAATCGGTCATCCCGCCGATCATCTGAAACACGACCAGCGCAATGAGTGCCATCAGCAGATGCATATATAAGAACGGCAGCCCGCCGATCCGACACACCGCCCACAATCCACCGACCATGATGGTGATATCAGAAAAACGCTGCACCATAGAGATTAACGATGCATTCGTTCTCGCTCGTTCGCGTTTTTTTAGATTCGTCATCGTTGTTCCTGTATTCGGTTCCCCCTCCCGCCGGGAGGGGCAATTGTTACTGATTCAACAGCGCCAGAATGTCCTTCGTTCGGGCTTCCATCAGCGCCGTGTCAGCACGGGACTCCACGTTCAGGCGCACCACCGGCTCGGTGTTGGACGAGCGCAGGTTAAAGCGCCACTGCGGGAACGCCATGCTGATGCCGTCCGTACGGTCAATTTCCAGCGCGTGGATCGCAAAGTGCTGCTCCACGCGGGCAATGGCCTCGGCCGGCTGCGCCAGCTTGCTGTTGATCTCCCCGCTCGCCGGGAACGCCGCCATGCGGTCGCGCACCAGCTCGCCCAGCGTCTGCCCCTTCAGGCACAGCAGCTCGGTCACCAGCAGCCACGGGATCATCCCGCTGTCGCAGTAGGCAAAATCACGGAAGTAGTGGTGGGCGCTCATCTCGCCGCCGTAGATGGCGTCTTCTTCGCGCATACGCTCTTTGATGAAGGCGTGGCCGGTTTTGGACATCACCGGCGTGCCGCCCGCCGCGGAGACCACATCGACGGTGTTCCAGGAAAGGCGCGGGTCATGAATGATTTTCGCGCCCGGGTTTTTCTCGAGGAACGCTTCCGCCAGCAGGCCGACAATGTAGTAGCCCTCGATGAACTGCCCTTTCTCGTCGAACAGGAAGCAGCGGTCGAAGTCGCCGTCAAAGGCGATGCCCATGTCCGCACCGTGCTCAATCACCGCGTTGCGGGTGTCGTCGCGGCACTCCGGCAGCAGCGGGTTAGGAATACCGTTCGGGAAGTTGCCGTCCGGGGTGTTGTGCACCTTGACGAAGGTTACCGGCACGTTCAGCGCCTTAAAGCGGGCTTCCAGCGCATCCACCACCGGACCGGCCGCGCCGTTACCGGAGTTGATGACCAGCTTGAGCGGCTTGAGGTTCGCCACGTTGATGTAGCCCAGCAGGTGGTCGATGTACTCTTTCTGCAGGTTGATTTTTTTGTAGCTGCCGCGCTTCGCGTCGTTCACCGGCGGGAAGTCGTTGGCTTCCGCCAGGCGCTGCACGTCGCGCAGGCCGGTGTCGCCGCTGATAGGACGAGCGCCCTTGCGCACCAGCTTCATCCCGTTGTAGTCCATCGGGTTGTGGCTGGCCGTCACTTCGATACCGCCGTCTACGCCCAGGTGGAAGGTGGCAAAGTAAATCTCCTCGGTCCCGGAAAGGCCGATATCCAGCACGTCCACGCCCGCGTCCTGCAGCCCTTTCGCCAGGGCCAGCTTGAGGGATTCACTGGTCAGACGCACGTCGCCGCCCAGCACGATGGTCTGCGGTTTTAAATATTCGCCGTACGCGCGGCCAATGCGCCACGCGATGTCTTCATTCAGCTCTTCGCCCAGCTTGCCGCGAATATCGTAGGCTTTAAAACAGGTTAATTTTTCCATGATGACCCCTTTTTCAGGCAACAGTCGGCCCTGACCACGTAATGGCCAAATTGATTTTTTTGTCATTCGCAGGCCCGGTAAGCACAGCGCCACCGGGCATAATGCAGAGTGCTACACCCGCCCGTAGCGGTCCTGGAAGCGCACGATATCGTCCTCTTCCAGATACGACCCGGAGCGCACCTCAATTAAGTCGAGAGGAATTTTCCCCGGGTTCTCCAGACAGTGCGTCGCCCCCAGCGGAATATAAATGGACTCGTTTTCACCGAGCAGTTTGACTTCACCGTCGATAGTGACTTTAGCGGTACCCGCAACCACCACCCAGTGCTCGGCGCGGTGATGGTGCATCTGCACCGACAGCCCCTCGCCCGGCTTCACGGTGATGCGTTTCACCTGATAGCGGTCACCGGAGTCAATGGAGTCATATTTCCCCCACGGACGGTAGACTTCGCGGTGAATATGGTGCTCGTGACGGCCATCGGCCTTGATCTGCTCCACCACTTTTTTAACGTCCTGCACGGCGTTACGGTCGGCAATCAGCACGGCGTCCTTGGTCTGGACAACCACCAGATCCTTCACCCCGACCGTGGTCACCAGGCCGGATTCGGCGTAGACGTAGCTGTTTTCCGTTTTGTGGCTAATAACATCGCCGTGGTGGACGTTACCCTCCGGGGTATGGGCGCTGATCTCCCACAGGGAGGACCAGGAGCCGACATCGCTCCAGCCCGCATCCATCGGTACCACGACGGCATCCGCCGTGCGTTCCATCACCGCATAGTCAATGGACTCTTCCGGGCAGGCGAGGAACGCCTCTTCATCCACGCGGATGAAGTCGAGATCCGGGTCCACCACCGCCATCGCTTTCTCGCAGGCATCCAGAATATCCGGGCGGTATTTGCGCAGCTCTTCCAGATAGCGTCCGGCGCGGAACAGGAACATCCCGCTGTTCCAGTAATACTCCCCGCTGGCGACATACGCCTGCGCGGTTTCCAGATTCGGTTTTTCAACAAACTGCGCCACGTCAAACGCCACGCTGTCGCCTTCACCCGGCGTCACGCTGCCGCGACGAATATAGCCATAGCCGGCTTCCGGCAGATCCGGCACGATGCCGAAGGTCACCAGCTTGCCGCTCTCGGCGTAAGGGATCGCCGCACGCACCGCATCGCGGAACGCGTCTTCCTGCTGGATAACGTGGTCTGCCGCCAGGACCAGCATCAGCGGGTCACAGTCCGGGCTGCTGCGTTTTGCCGCCAGCGCCGCCAGGGCGATCGCAGGCGCGGTGTTGCGTCCGGCAGGCTCCAGGATGATATTTTCGGTGAGCTTATTCAGCTGGCGCAGCTGCTCGGCAACAATAAAGCGGTGCTGTTCGTTACAAATCACCACCGGGCTTTCACACTCCACGCCGTGCAGACGGTTTACCGTCGTCTGCAGCATGGTGAGATCCCCTTTCAGGCAGAGGAACTGTTTTGGATAGAGCACGCGGGACAGCGGCCACAACCGGCTACCAGAGCCACCAGCCATCACAACCGGATACAAAGTGGTTTGACTCATGATTTATCCCCGTATATCTGCAATAAATTGGCTCAGCACGTTCTCTTTCTCGAGCGTGCGTTCGGCATATTCACGTGCCACCGTGTTCACTTTTGGCATGGCAAGTGCCTTCTCAATTCCGGTTACCAGCGCCGGGACCGATTCCGGCTCCACGCACACGGCAATTCCCGGATAGCTGTCGCACAGCTGGCCTAATTCTGTTTCGGCTTCTGCCGTGATCACCGCGTTACCGCCCACTGCCAGAATGTTGGTCAGCTTGGACGGCAGCACCGCGTCCGCGGCGCCGCGTTTTTGGACCACCAGATGGCAGTCGCCCATCTTCAGCAGCGCAGGCAATGTCTCGTAAGACTGAAGCGGGAAAAATTTCACGTTGGTCAGGCCGCGTTCCCCGGCCATTTTTTCCAGCCGCGCCTTTCCACCGCCCTGCCCGACAATCACAAACGTCCACGGATGTTCACTCAGCAGCTGGGCCGCTTCAATCACGCTTTCCAGCCCCTGCTTTTCGCCGATGTTGCCTGAGTAAAGAATGATTTTTTGATCTTCAGGCAAACCGAGCTGCGCGCGCAGGGCCTGAGCGTCTTGCTCAGTTACATCGCGAAAACGCGCCACTTCGGACCAGTTCGGGAAGAAGATCACCTTCTCTGCCGGAACGCCCTTCTCCTGCGCCTTGTTCATCATTGAGCGCGAGATAGTCGAGACGTAATCCACGTTGTGCAGGCCGCTGCGCTCAAACGCGCTGGCGAGCTTCGCCACCTTGCCGCCCTTGCTTTTGCCTGCCATCCCCAGGCCCAGCATGGCGTCAACTTCATAATCCTGAATGTGCAGCAGAGTGCGCGCGCCGGAGAGTTTGCCCAGCAGGCGCATGCCCGGCGTGCAAAACAGCGTCGGCACCACGCCGATGATGCGATCCGGCTTCCAGCGACGCTGCGCCATCAGCGGGAAGAAACTGCTCAGGGCAAAGCTGCCCAGATGAAGTAACCGCTTCAGCGTCGAGGGCTGCTTAGGCACATACAGCGGGCAGCGCCAGACGGTCGCTGCGCCCTCTTCGCGACGGTAGCGCCAGCTTGAGTAGCGCTCCCCGACTTTCCACTCCGGGTAGTACGGCGGCGCGGTAATGACCCGCACGTCATGTCCCTGGCTCGCCATCCACTCGACCATCTCGCCGGTGTATTTCCCGATGCCGGTTAGCTCCGGCGAGTAGTTGATTCCGTACACTAAAATTTTCATAAGCCCGGCACTCCGGACTGACGATCGGCCAGGAAATAGGCACGACTGTTGTCATGCACATTGTCGCTGGCAAGCAGCGCCTCTGGCGTCTGCCAGCGGTAGTCGTCATGCTGAGAATCAGGCAGACGCAGGTCTGCCTCACTCACCTTCAGGCGGAACCCCAGCACGATGTAGTGCGTGGTGAACCCGGTGCCTGAAAAGTTATCGTCATAGAAGTGCTGCCAGACCCCGTAAAACTGGCCCGCTGCCATCGGCAGCTGCAGGCCCAGTTCCGCCAGAGTGAGACGCTCAAACGCATCGCTGAGCCGCTCATCCTTCTGCACGCGCCCGCCGGGCACGAACCAGAAGCCCTGTGCAGGACGGTTGGTTCGTTTCCCCAGCAAGAACTCGCCGCGTTCGTTCTCCACGATCAAATCAATTGAGATGAGCGGAGTGGAACGCACTACCGTGGCAAAATCTTCCTGACTTAAAAACATCGTTACCCCCGGAAGCGGTGCTGGTTTTCCAGGAACCACTGGTAGGTACTGGCCAGCCCCTGCTCCAGTGACACCTCGTGATACCAGCCCAGCTGATGCAGACGGGTCACGTCCAGCAACTTGCGCGGCGTGCCGTCCGGTTTCGTCGCGTCAAACACCACGCGGCCTTTGTAGCCCACTACCTGCGCGATGGTTTGCGCCAGCTCGCGAATGGTGCAGTCCACGCCGGTACCGACGTTGATGTGCGACAGCATCGGCTCGGTGTTCTCCTGCCACACCTCGCGATCCAGCTCCATCACGTGAATGCTGGCGGCAGCCATGTCGTCCACGTGCAGGAATTCACGCATCGGCGTACCGCTGCCCCACACCACCACGTCCGGCGCGTTCTCGGCGGTCGCCTCGTGGAAGCGGCGCAGCAGCGCCGGGATCACGTGCGAGTTGCTCGGGTGGAAGTTGTCGTGCGGTCCGTACAGGTTGGTCGGCATCACCGAACGATAGTCGCGGTTGTACTGACGGTTGTAGGACTCGCACAGCTTGATCCCGGCAATCTTGGCAATCGCGTACGGCTCGTTGGTCGCTTCAAGCGTGCCCTGCAGCAGTTCGCTCTCGGCGATCGGCTGTTTCGCCATTTTCGGGTAAATACAGGACGATCCGAGGAACAGCAGCTTATTCACGTTGTGCAGATGCGCCGCGTGAATGATGTTGCTCTCGATCATCATGTTTTCGTAGATGAAATCCGCCGGGTAGGTGTTGTTAGCGACAATGCCGCCCACCTTCGCCGCCGCCAGATACACCTGGTCAATGCGTTCGTTAGCAAAGAAGTCCTGTACCGCGCGGCTGTCGAGCAGGTTCAGCTCGTCGCGCGTGCGGACAACCACTTCCACGTCACCGCGCTGCTCGAGCTGGCGAACAATCGCGGAACCCACCATTCCGCGATGACCGGCGACAAAAATACGTTGTTTTGTCATTCTCAGGACTCCAGCGCGATGGCAACCTCGTAGCCATGAGACTTGAGCAGGGAGTGTTTTTTCGCTGCTTCAAGATCTTTGGCTACCATCTCGGAAACCATTTCCTGCAGAGTGATTTCTGGTTTCCAGCCCAGCTTCTCGTGCGCTTTGGTTGGGTCGCCCAGCAGGGTTTCCACTTCAGCAGGACGGAAGTAGCGCGGGTCAACCTGGACAATCACGTCGCCTGGCTTCACGCCCGGTGCGTCGTGGCCGGTCACGGAAACCACGATACCCTTCTCTTCCACGCCGGTACCTTCGAAGCGCAGCTTGATGCCCAGCTGTGCCGCGGCCATTTCAACGAACTGACGTACGGAGTACTGCACGCCGGTTGCAATCACGAAGTCTTCTGGCTGTTCCTGCTGCAGCATCATCCACTGCATTTTCACGTAGTCTTTGGCATGGCCCCAGTCACGCAGGGAATCCATGTTGCCGAGGTGCAGGCAAGACTCCAGACCCTGCGCGATGTTGGCGATAGCGCGGGTGATTTTGCGGGTCACGAAGGTTTCGCCGCGACGCGGAGATTCGTGGTTGAACAGGATGCCGTTACAGGCGTACATGCCGTAGGATTCACGGTAGTTCACGGTGATCCAGTAGGCGTACAGTTTTGCTACCGCATACGGAGAGCGCGGGTAGAACGGCGTGGTCTCTTTCTGTGGGATTTCCTGCACCAGGCCGTACAGCTCGGAGGTGGACGCCTGGTAGAAGCGAGTTTTCTTCTCAAGGCCGAGGAAGCGGATCGCTTCCAGCAGACGCAGCGTACCCATGGCATCAACGTCGGCGGTGTATTCCGGGGATTCGAAGGAGACCGCTACGTGGCTCATCGCGCCCAGGTTGTAGACTTCATCCGGCTGAACTTCCTGCAGGATACGGGTCAGGTTGGAGGTATCGGTCAGGTCGCCGTAGTGCAGGTGGAATTTCGGGTTCGCCGCGTGAGGATCCTGATAAATATGATCCACACGTTCGGTATTGAAAGAAGATGCACGACGTTTAATACCGTGTACTTCATACCCTTTTTCCAGCAGGAACTCTGCCAGGTAAGAACCATCCTGCCCGGTAACGCCGGTGATGAGAGCGACTTTAGACATGTTTTATTCCTCTACTTATGAATTTAATCAGAGCCGTTAAGTAGGCTATCTTTTTTGTCATTTTGAACGTGGGCTGTGCTCGAAATCCTCACGTACCTAAGTACGTTCCGGTTTCTCCGCGCAGTCCGCGTTCAAACTGCCTGCAACGATTACGCCTACTTAACAAGGCTCTTCGTTTCAACGCGTTCGCGTATCACCACTGCGGGGTTGCCACGGCAAATTTTATTTGCCGGTAGCGATTTAAAAACGCTGCTGCGGGCACCGACTACCGTGCCATCGCCAACAGAAACACCCGGTGCAACAAAAACATCCGTTGCCAGCCAGCATTTTTCGCCAATCACAACAGGCGAAGCGGTAATATCAAAATGCTGACTCATAAAATCGTGGCTGCCGGTGCACAAATAACATTTCTGTGAAACCACCGAATTTGCGCCAATCGTAATTTCGCCCAGGGTATATAACACCGCGTCATCCCCAACCCATGCGTAATCCCCAAGCGTTAATTTCCACGGATAGGTAATTTTTACAGAAGGTCGGATGACTACGTTTTTTCCGATTTTTGCGCCAAACAGGCGCAATAAAAAAGCTCGCCAGCGGTACATTATTTGCGGCGACCAGGCAAATAACGTTGCCTGAACGGCCCACCACAGCTGTACCTTAATACCGTTCCCGCCCCGAAAACCTTTCGGCACGGAGAAACCTTTTAAATCCTGCATTGCGTTTCCTTATATTCAGGCTTTGTTATATAAGGTTTTCGTTTTGCCTGTGGTACGCAGGCGTAATAAATAGGACAATTCCGCCCAGAACCCCGGCACGCGTAATATTTTACGCTGCACGTTTTTGGCATCCTGGCACAATTCCAGATTATTAGACGTTGACACGCCGCCCATTGAGAATTCAGACACCAGCCCTTTAATTCGACGGAACGGGTAACCTGATTTATACAGGCTGGCTGCCAGCGCATAATCGGAAGACACTTTATACTGCAAATCGTAAGGCTGTTTTTTCAGACCTTTTACCGGGAAGAAAATGGCCTGATGGCTGGCCGGCAGGCTGTGATAGATATACCAGCCTGGCTTCGCGCTGCGGCACACTTTATGCCCGTCGCCAAAATCGAGCAGCGCGTCGCCAATATACATGGCGTCCTCTTTCTGGCGAGCCAGCTGACGGGCAAACAGCGCCACGTCTTCATGGAAAATATCGCCCGAGTTCAGGAAGATGGCATAACGGCCTTGCGCCATGCTGATGCCTTTATTCATCGCATCGTAGATGCCTTTATCTTTCTCGCTGATGTAGCGTAAGTTGAACTCACCGTTGAGTTTTTCCAGAAACTCCGCCGTGCCATCGTTCGAGCCGCCGTCGACCACAATCCACTCAAAGGTGAGGCTTGGATCGCGCGCCAGGTTGCGCAGCGAGCGCCAGGTTTTTACCACCCCTTCGTAATTACGAAAAGCGACAGTAATGACGCTAAGAAACATAAATCACCTCATTTCGTCATACGTTCGTAATATTAAGCGCCTTGCGCAGAATAAACGGACAGACAATCAAGAAAGCATATTCCGGGCTAAATATTGACCCGGTAAAAAACAGCGACACCGGAGTAAACAGATAAAGCTGAACGCGAAAGTTCTGGTTATCACCAAACGCGTTAATCATCATTTTGAAAACTTTAAACAGATACCACAGGGTCAACAGTACGGCAAACCACGAAAAATAAATAATTAACAGATACAGACCATTGTCTATGGTTTTACCGACATCCGCACCGTTAAAGATTCCGAATGATGCAACATATTCGTAAAGTGAGCCGAATCTTACTACCCCATCAATATGGGTTAAGGAATAACCCACCATCACCAGTGGCCCAATGATGCGATAATAGGATGAAGACCCTTCCGTTCCCAAATCTCCCAGACGTTCTGAGATGTACGGGAAGGCAAATATCACGCCTACCATAAATACCGTCAGGGAGATAATCGCCAGCGGCAGTTTTTTCTTAATCGCATCTTTGTTCAGGTACTGGAACGCCCACTCCAGCAGGTAAAACAGGATAAATGTCATTACCCCTGAGAACGATCCAGACAGAACAATTCCTGCAAGAATCATAGCATCGGTCTTAGGCGTTTTGATACCAAACTGTTTGATGCTGAGCCAAATTGAGATTAACGCCAGAGCGAAAAACGCCGGTTCAAAATAGAGGGCTGTAGTACGCTTCCCGCCAAACTTGATGAAGTTCAATACATAGCTGTTACTGTAAATGAGATATTTCGAAATTATCTCCATCAGGCTGCTGCCGCCGGTGAGAATAATTTGCGCCATCTCCAGTGCGGCAAGCATAACAATTAACGCAACGGCAATATAAAAGAACCTAAGGATTTTCCGATAATTGTGCGGAGAAATAGTTTTAAACCGAATACTCCAGACCATACCGATAATAATGACAATATAAACAAACAGCATGGTCGACGTGACGTATTTACTCGCATCCAGCGACTGGCCAAAGATGTAGTTAAACAGCGTCAGGCCCGTGCCCAGCCCTAAGGCAATCATCAGCTTCTTGAGGTTGATTTTATCGACATACAGCAGAAGCAGAACGGGCAGGAAGGTCACGATGGTTATCGGGAAGCTTTCGCCGAGCTGGGCAATTTTGACGTTGACCAGCAGGTAGATCAGCGGCAGCAGCAGATAACTACAGATTCTGATAGAACGAGACATATTCCTCCAGCATCTGTTGTCCACTGTAGGCCTTGCGGCTGCGGTTGCGGAACGATTCCAGGTCAGTGCCAAAAACGATCTCAGCAATCTGCGCCTTCGGCAGCTGTACCAGCGGCAGGACCTCCTGCTCCGTGAAGGTTTTCCCGCCGGACTTTTCCAGCACTTCGCGCGCCGCATCGCTGTGGGTGGCGATCACCGGCACGCCGATTGAGAGCGCTTCGCAGAGGATCAGCGGGTAGTTATCCACGCGGGAGCTGAACACCAGCGCGTCCATTTCATTCAGCGCGCTCATCAGCTTGCGCTTGTCGGTTTCAAACCCGTGGTTCACCACGTTGGTCCCTTCGAACGGCGAAAACTTGCCGAAGGTGTGAAGCTCTATCTTGTCACCCAGCGCCATCATGTCGCGCACCAGCTGCTGGTTGGTTTTACCGTCGTAACGCAGGTCATGCGCAACGATAGCGATTTTCGGTTTGCCCGCAGTTTCGGCCACCGGGGTTAGCTCGGCAAGAATGGCTTCCGTCGCCACGTCGATGCCGTTGTTGATAATCTGACAGCGCCCTGTCCCGTACAGGCTGTTGAAGGCATCGGCCACGTGCTTGCTCGGGGAGATAAACGTACAGCCGAGCGAGAGCATGTCGCGGAACAGCTGACGCTTTCCGGCCACCAGCTGATGCGCGCGATCCACCTTCACCGGCGGGTAGTTGCTTAACGTCGGGCACTTCTGGCAGTTATCTTTCCAGCCTTCACAGCCGTCGGTAAACGCGCAGCGTCCGGTCACGCTCCAGTGATCGTGCAGCGTCCAGACAAAGCGGGTATCGGGCTTGTGGGCCTGCACCTTCTGACAAAACGCCACCACCTCTTCCAGATTCAGCCAGTAGCTGTGCAGCACGTGAAAATGCAGCACAACCGGGCCCGTGGTGCGGGTAACCGTGCGATACAGCGTGTTCAGGTTGCCAAACAGGTCGCGGTTAAACAGACGGAACAGCGCAATGTTGGCCATCGAGGTCAGACGCGGCGTGTGCTTGTGCACCTGAGGGAAGTTATCGTGGCTGACGCTTTTCTTGCCGCCTTTGCCGTAGCCGTAAATAAACCGAGACTGAAGTCCTTTTTGCAGCGCGCGCTGGTGCAGATCCAGGGCCACGCCTGCCGCTCCGCCTTCTGCGAGGCGTACGTTAAATTGCAGAATGTTCATTTAATCACCTTCACGCGGGCTTTTTCTCCCACCACCAGCGCGTTATCCGGAATGCTGTCCAGCACCACGCTGCCAGCACCAATCGTGACGTTATTACCAATCGTAATGTCACCGACGATCACCACGTTCGCGCCCAGCTCGACGTTATTGCCGATGACCGGGCAGGCAAGGCTGTCAGGCCCGCGGTTGCCAATGGTGACCGCATGACGAATGGTGAAATCATCCCCGGCGACCACAAACTTGTTGATCACCACCGCATAGCCGTGATGGATGGTAAAGCGGCGGCCAATGGTGGCAGCGGCCTGAATTTCATAGCCAAAAAAGCATTCGGTGATGATGCGGTACAGCACCAGCACGGGCGCCGCCCAGATATTGTTCAGCACGTTTTTCTTACGCCACACCGAGCAAAAATGCGCGATGCGGTACGCCAGAACCATGCAGCACGGACGCAGGCTCCAGCTGTTAGCGCGGCAATCTTCCAGAAACATTATTTCCCCCGAAGTCCATCAGCCAGGCGCTTGCCGTTACGCACGGAAAGCAGCGTCAGCAGCGTGCGCCAGTTCATGCGCTTATTGCGGATCTGATAGAGGGTAAAGAGCTGATATTTACGGCTGGCACGGTCAAACTTGTCCTTGTGCTTGCGGTAAAAATGGAAGTAGCCGGAGAACTTCTTCGGCGAGGAGGTGATTTGCATCTCCCCGTGGTTGATGTGCAGGATCTGGGTGGCCTCTTCCACTTTCCACGGCTCGCCGTATTCCACCACCATGCGCAGGAAGATGTCGTAATCCTGCGCGGCCTTGAGTTCGGTATCGAACAGGCACTCTTTGAAGCGCCACGCCCAGGTGAAGACCTGGTTACCAATAATGTTGCGCTTGTAGAACAGGCGGCGAGAGTACGGCGATTTCGGGTACAGCGGCAGACTCGCGGGCTGCGAGTAAACCTCGCCCTGGCAAACATAGTCGTTGGCATACAGGAAAGCGTGCGTGACCAGCTGTTCTTTATGCGACAGGAAGATAGACAGGCGGTTCGGCGTCCATTCGTCATCGTCGTCGATCCCGGTCAGATACTGCCCTTTGGCCTGCATAATCGCCTGATTACGCACCGCGCACGCGCCGGAGTTAATGGCGTTATGCGTATAGACCACCCGCGGGTCGTTGAGGTCAGTCACAAACTTTTGCAGCTGTTCATACGAGGAAGAGCAGTCATCAACGATGATAAGCTCCCAGTTATCGTAATCCTGTCGCAGGACGGATTTGATTGCGCGGATCGCCAGCTGCTGACGATTCCATGTCGGCATATAGATTGAAACTAAAGGGCGTTGTGTGGTCATCTTTTCCCCTCACCCCGGCCCTCTCCCCAAAGGGGAGAGGGTGAAAGGCAGCCAGTGGTTATCATTACGTTCGTCCCCCACATCCAGCACCGAACAGTCCCCTCTCCCCTTTGGGGAGAGGGTTAGGGTGAGGGGTGTGGGGTATGTTTTGTTATTTACTGTCAGACTTATATTCGTACTCGTAATAGCCGTAATCCTGGTACCCGGTCGCGCGGCGGAAGATGGAGTTCAGGATCACCCCTTTCACCTCAATCCCGTTCTGCTCGAAGCGGCTCAGGCTGGTTTCCACCTCTTTCAGGGTGTTGACCGCGTAACGCGCCACCATCAGCGTGGTGCCAGCGTGGCGGCCAACAACCGCTGCGTCGGTCACGGCCAGAATTGGCGGCGTATCGATCAGCACCAGGTCGTAATTTTTGCTCGCCCACTCCACCAGCTCGGTAAAGCGCTCGCTCATCAGCAGCTCGGACGGGTTAGGCGGCACCTGACCGCGTGGGATCAGGTCAAATTTCGGCACCGTTGTAGGTTTCGCGCTCTGGCTGATTTCACCTTTGCCGAGCAGGATTTCCGACAGGCCGTTCACGTTGTTGGTGCCCAGCAGCTCGTGGGTGTAGCCCTTACGCATATCGCAGTCGATCAGCAGCACGCGCTTGTTGGTCTGGCTGACCACCGCCGCCAGGTTGGCGCAGACGAAGGTTTTACCGATTGACGGGCTTACGCCGGTTAACATCAGGACGTTGTTTTTGGCCTGCATCATGGCGAAGTGCAGACTGGTACGCAGGCTACGGATCGCTTCGATGGCGAGGTCGGTCGGGTTACCCACCGCCAGAAGCTGGCTCTGTTTGTAACGCTTGACGCCCTTGATGGTTTTGACGCTGTCGCGGGATTTTTGCCACTCGGACAGCGGAATGCTGGCATAGACGTTGATACCGCTCTCTTCCAGCACCTGCGGGCTTTCGATACCGCGGTTGAACAGGGAACGCAGCAGCACGCCGACGATGGAGAGCATCAGGCCGAGAATAATGCTGCCGAGAATAATCAGCGCTTTCTTCGGCTTCAGCACGCCAGGCTGGGTAATGGCCGGGTCGACGATGCGCACGTCACCGACGGTACTGGCTTCGGTGATTTTCAGCTCCTGCTGCTTGTTCAGCAGCTGCATGTAAACCTGCTGTCCTGACTCCACGTCGCGGGTCAGACGCACGATCTCCTGCTGCGTTTTCGGCATCGCGGTCACGCGGTCATTGAGCTTCGCCTTCTCTTCTTCCAGGGTACGGCGTTTCTCCAGCAGCGTGCGGTAGGCCGGGTGACGTTTGGTATAAAGCTTGGAAATCTCCGCCTCTTTGAAGGTCAGCTCGTTGAGCTGCGCATCAATGTTGACCATCGAATCGAGGACCGATTTCGCCTCCAGCGGCAGGTCAACGGAGTCTTTATCCTGACGATAGGCGTTCAGCTTGTTCTCGGCATCATCCAGATGGGCGCGCACTTCCGGGAGCTGTTTGGCGAGGAAGGCCAGGCTTTTCGCCGCTTCCGCCGACTTACGCTCAACGTTCTGCTCAAGATAGTTGCGGGTAATGCTGTTCAGGATGTCGCGGATTTGATCCTTATCTTCACCGGTAAAGGTCATGCTCAGCACGCCGGTGTCCTTACCGTTTTCGGTGACGGTCAGGTTGTTTTGCAGATTGTTGATCATCCCCAGGGTGGAGAATTTGGTGACGGTGAATTCGCCGCCCTCCTGGGCGTTAATCGCGCTGACCATCATGCTG
Organism: Enterobacter sp. Y17; assembly: GCF_019730495.1. Classification (NCBI taxonomy): domain Bacteria; kingdom Pseudomonadati; phylum Pseudomonadota; class Gammaproteobacteria; order Enterobacterales; family Enterobacteriaceae; genus Enterobacter; species Enterobacter sp. Y17. Next base: position 472,057 of record NZ_JAASKP010000001.1, on the reverse strand, counting down.
ACGCCGTCTTTGGTCAGCATCTGCCCCACTTCACCGCGGGCGCTAAAGCCTGCGTCGCTGGTTAGCTGGTACTGTTTCGGGCCTAGCACCGTCAGGGTAAACGTCTGATCGGCCGCCCCTTTCGGCAGCACGAAGTCAGTGACTTTCACCGTGTCGTTGTTGCGCCCCATCAGCCGATCCCAGCCGGCACCAAAGACTGGGAAGGTATTTTTGGTGACGGAGATATCGAGCCCGAGGTCGTGAACCGTTTTACCCAGCACCAGGCGTGACTGGATGAGCTGAATTTCGGCGTCGGATGCCGGCGGCTTGTTCGCCAGCGCGGAACCAATGTCCTGCACCAGCGAGTTGCCGGTATTCTGCTCGATCTGCACCAGCGCATCGGCGCTGTAGATAGGGGTGGCGAACAGCGTATAGACGACGGCCGCCGCGGCGAACACGGCGGTAATGCCCAGCACCCACCACTTTGCCTCTACAACAGTGCCGACCAGGCGCCCAATATCAATTTCATCACTGCCCGAAGTCGGGGCGGCAGAAGGTCTTGTTTTTTCTGTCATTGTTATCCCTGCTGAACTTTCAGTGCCTGCGCCCACTGTTGGGCAGACTGGTCAAGTAAGGTGTAAACCGCCTCAAAGGCCTCATGGCTTTTGCGATACGGATCGGGGATTTCACGTTCATTGTCCCAGTGACCAAACAGCATCACCTTGCCGCGCATCTCCGGAGCGATATCGCACAGCGCATGAATATGGCGTTTTTCCATCGTCAGGATCAGGTCATACTCCCGGCACATGCGGCCAGTGACCTGGCGGGCCACGTGGCCGTCGAGAGAGAGGTGATGATCCCGCGCCACGCTCGTTGCGCGCTCATCGGCACCCTTACCGACCAGTGCACCCAGCCCTGCCGAATCAACGGTCAGTTCGGGCTGGTAGTGTTTCAACAACCGTTCAGCCGTAGGGGAACGGCAAATGTTCCCCACGCATACCACCAGAATTTTGTTAAACATCGCGGATTACCAGGTATGAATGTCGCGCGCCGTATCCGTCATGTAGCGAACGCCACTGATGGTTGGCAGCAACTGGTTGATCAGACGGTTCCAGCGGGCAACCGGCGCGGTGGTGACATACACCACATCGTATGGCTGGAGACGGAACTCCGTTGCCATCACCAGAGAGGTCGCATCGGACATATCCAGCTGGTAGATGTTGGCAATCTTGCCTTTCGAACTGCCCTCACCTTTCAGCGGACGGATAACGAAGATACCGGTCGCGTTAGAGGTCGTCAGATCGATACCCTCAGCATTGCCCAGCGCTTCGGTCAGCGTCATACCGCTGAAGTCCATTTTGAGGGTGCTCTGTTTCTTCACTTCACCCATCACGAAGACTTTCAGATCGTCATTGCGCGGCACGTAGAGAATGTCGCCAGGATAGAGCAGGCGGTTCTGGGTCAGATCGCCGTTTTGCATCAGCGCCTGCAGCGAAATACGCTGCTCCTTCCCGTTGTGGGTGAGCACCACGTTGCGCCAGTCGGCACCGTCGGTTAACCCGCCCGCGGCGTTGATGGCATCCAGTACGGTCAGAGGAACGTTGGTGATGGCCTGCTGGCCGGATTTGTTCACCTGGCCGGAGATATAGGCTTTTTGCGAGCGGAATGCGGCGATATTAACGTCCACCTGCGGATCGGCGATGTACTGCGCTAAGCGGCCGGTAATATCACTACGGATCTCGGCAAGCGTTTTGCCTGCAACATGGACTTTACCAATGTAGGGATAGAACATAGTGCCATCTGACTGCACCCAGTTACCGGTATCGCTTGAGCTACGGTACTGGCCCGCTGGCGTGGTCAGTTCAGGGTGGTCCCAGACGGTCACGTTGATCACGTCACCCGGCCCCACGCGATACTGGTAGGACGCAATTTCCTGGTCCAGCGACATATTCGGCTGGGCAACATTCGGACGTGGACGTAATTGTTCGACCAGACGAGGCGTAAGTGGATAAACATTCACCATTTTGTCGAGATCAAAATCGGCATCCTGTTGCTTGATCACATCCTTACCCATTGTTGACATATTGCTGCCGGGAAAGACCGTGCAACCACTCATCAAGGTCACAGACACCAATAATGGCATCAATTTCATTTTGGATTTCATCATTGATTATTTATCACTTTGGCAGAGTAATTATCCTGTGCAATTTAAATAAGCTCGAGTCGTATTGGGTTTCAGCATGCAGTTAATCAAATAGAAATATAACTGGCATCAGTCCTAAAAAAAGCTTATTCATCCATTGGCTATTGACAGAATAATCGAGGCTGATTCACACGCTTTCAGGCACGCTACCGCCCTTGGCTTTCAGTTACCAATCCACTGACTAAACAATGTGTTATGGATAGACACCCTCTTGAGCAAGGTCTTCTGGAAATATATCAGTCGCTTGAGAAACCCGACGGATAATGAATAACCTTCCCTGAAGACCGAACATTAATAGCAACACCGAGATTTAACATTTGATGCTGGGAGAATTGTTGCAGCTAACCTAATAGCAGGCAAGGAGACAACCGTCCTAATATCGGTTTTTAAGATTAATATTAAGAGCAAATTTTTGACCTTTTAGGAATTTCTTTATATTGACAAAATGAGAGTAAAAATCATCACCTGCGATATATCCTAAAATGCATTCCTTGTAATTAAATATACGTATTTCGCTTATTTACACCCTATTGAGAATGCTCTCTTTTTTACCCGTCGTATTAAGAGAAATCTCAGCCCGGCATTGCAATTTCCCCCAGCTTTATCCATGATCGAAGTGTGACATTCGTCATATAACAGAAGGTATTGCTATTACTATGGAATGGATTGCCGATCCCTCAATCTGGGCCGGGCTGGTTACGCTGGTCGTCATCGAGCTGGTGCTCGGGATTGATAATCTGGTCTTTATCGCCATCCTCGCTGAAAAACTGCCCCCTTCCCAGCGCGACCGCGCGCGCGTGACGGGTCTGCTGCTGGCGATGGTGATGCGTTTACTGCTGCTGGCCTCTATCTCCTGGCTGGTGACGCTCACTCAGCCTCTGTTCTCCATTCACGGGCTAAGCTTTAGCGCCCGCGATCTGATCATGCTCTTCGGCGGGTTGTTCCTGCTGTTCAAAGCCACGGTGGAGCTCAACGAGCGGCTGGAGGGCAAAGACAGCGAGAACCCAACCCAGCGCCGCGGGGCGAAATTCTGGCCGGTGGTGGCGCAAATCGTGGTGCTGGATGCGGTCTTCTCCCTCGACTCGGTGATCACCGCCGTCGGGATGGTCGACCACCTTGCGGTGATGATGGCCGCGGTGATCATTGCCATCACGCTGATGGTGATGGCCAGCAAGGCGCTGACCCGCTTTGTGAACAGTCACCCGACTATCGTGATCCTCTGCCTGAGCTTCCTGCTGATGATTGGCTTTAGCCTGGTGGCCGACGGTTTTGGCTTCCATATTCCGAAAGGCTACCTGTACGCCGCCATCGGCTTCTCCGTCATGATTGAAGCGCTCAACCAGCTGGCGATATTTAACCGCCGCCGCTTCCTGTCCGCGAATCAGACCCTGCGTCAGCGCACGGCCGACACGGTTATGCGCCTGCTAAGCGGTAAGAAAGAGGATGCGGAGCTGGATGCCGAATCCTCCGCCATGCTGGCCGATCGCAGCGACGGGCTGATCTTCGACCCGCAGGAACGACGGATGATCGAGCGGGTGCTTAATCTGAATCAGCGGACGGTCAGCAGCATCATGACCTCGCGGCACGACATTGAGCATATCGACCTGACGGCACCGGAAGAGCACATTCGCGCCCTGCTGGATAAAAACCAGCACACCCGCGTGGTGGTGACCGGCGGTGAAGAGGAAGAGGAGCTGCTGGGCGTGGTGCACGTTATTGACCTGCTCCAGCAGCAGCTTCACGGCGAGGCGCTCAACCTGCGCGTTCTGGTGCGCCAGCCGCTGGTCTTCCCTGAGGGGCTACCGCTGCTTTCCGCCCTTGAGCAATTCCGTAACGCGCGCACGCACTTTGCCTTTGTGGTGGATGAGTTTGGTTCGGTGGAAGGGCTGGTCACGCTCAGCGACGTCATGGAAACCATTGCCGGTAATCTGCCTAACGAGGTGGATGAGATTGACGCCCGCCATGACATTCAGAAAAACGCAGACGGGTCGTGGACGGCTAACGGCCACATGCCGCTGGAAGACCTGGTGCAATACGTGCCGCTGCCGCTGGATGAAAAACGGGAATATCACACGATTGCCGGCCTGCTGATGGAGTATTTGCAGCGTATCCCGCAGCCGGGAGAAGAGGTTCAGGTGGGCGACTATCTGCTCAAAACGTTGCAGATTGAAAACCATCGCGTGCAGAAGGTTCAGCTCATTCCGCTGCGGGATGAGGAAGAGCTGGATTTTGAGGTTTAGGTAAAACAAAACGGCAACCCGGTTGCCGTTTTTAGTGTTTGCGCCCTCTCCCGTGGGAGAGGGCCGGGGTGAGGGCATCAGGCCGCAACGCCACCCGGCGCAACGGACATCAAAGCTTATCCAGCAGCTTCTTCACATCCTTACCGTCCTGTGAATCTTTATTACGATCCGCCCAGCCGCTAAGCCGACGTTTCGCTTCATCCTGCAGATGCTTGCGCAGGATCTGATCCACCTGCAGGCTGTAATTCAGGGCCTGCCATTTGCCGTATACGGTCAGCGGGACCGGCGTCTCTTTCAGGAAGTCGATGAGCTTGCTTTCACCCTGCCAGCCGGAAAGTACCCGCACGTTAAAGCGCGTATCCGCCGTCTCTTTCACCAGATCCAGCTTACCTTCACCGGTCATTGATAACAGTGAAGAGGCGCCCTGCATTCCGTCGAGAGTAAGTTGTCCGTTGTCCAGCGTCAGGTCCGTGGTGAAGCTGTCGAGGCGCGTGGCGCTGTCGTAGTTATCCTGGGCTTTTACATCGCTGCTGCGCTCAACCGCCTGCTGCACCAGCTGCTGGAAGTTAAGCCCTTCCATACGGGAATTCTTCAGATCAAGATGCGCCTGCCCCTGCCACTCGCGGCGGAAAGCATCGGCATCAATTTTCGTGCCTGAGAAGTCACCCGCGAGCGTCAACTGCCCCGTCAGGGATATCGGATAGTTAAACGCGTTCAGGATGGTGCCTATCTCAACGTTATCGAGACGCGGCTGGAATTCGGCGCTGGCAACGTCTTTACGGACGTCCAGCGTGCCGGGCAGCGAGAGGTTTCCTGCGCCCATCTTCCCGCTCAGTTCGGAGATCACCAGCAAACCGTTATGGTTAAACATCTGGCTGCTCACGTCGGTAAAATCAATGCCGCGCCAGCGCAGACTATTGGCTTTCAGCAGAATATCCGCCGTGAATCCGCGCAGCGCGTTATAGTCAGGCTGATCGAGATTAGACGAGATAACCGGACGTGATGCCGGTGCCTGGCTTTGCCCCGTCTGGGTAGCATCGTTGTCCGTGGCGCTGGCCGGCAGAGGCGGCAGCAGGTTTTCCAGATTGAGCTTGTCAAACTGCAGATTCAGCACCCACTTCGGTTTCTCTTCGAGCGTGACGCTCGCCTGCCCCTTCAGGCTACTGTCATTTGCCTGCAGGTTGAGATTATCCAGCTCGAGCTGCTTTTGCTCTTCGCGCCACACGGCCTGCAGCGTTCCCTGCCCGGTTATTCCCTGGGTGGGGAGATCGGCACCCGTCAGCTGCCAGTTCAGCTGCTGGATGTCGGCCGTGAGCTGATGCGGGTAGTCCGAGGCGTTCACATTAGCATTCAGCGACAGGGTCAAATCGCGCTGATCGCGGTTCACGCGCCCGCTAAATTCCAGCGACGCAAGATGGTGAGCATCCTGTTCCATCTGCAGGTTAATGTTGCGAATGGTCACCTGCTCCTGGTGCTCATGCTGGAAAACCAACACGCTGTCGGCAACTTTCAGCTTGCCGATATCAAAGGACCAGCCGGTATCGGACGGTTCATCGGGCAGAGTATTTTCGCGCGGCGCAACCGGCGCACTGGCATCACGCACGGCTTCGGTTTGCGGGGTGAGCTGAATCACCGCGCCTTTCAGCATCACCTGCTTAACCTGCAGCTGATGGGAAATGAGCGGGATCAGCGCCACATCGAGACGCATGTTGTCTGCGGACACCAGCGGCTGGGACGCCCCCGGTGCCGTGAGCGACATGCGGCCAGAGAGAATGCTGAGCTGCGGCCAGACGTGCCATCGCAGCGGCCCGTCAAGCTTCAGTTGATAACCACTGCGCGCCTCGACCTGCCGCACCATGTAAGCGCGGAAATCGTTGGGGTTAACCAGCAGAACCAACGCCGAAAGGCCAGCCACCAGCACCACCAGCAAAATCATCAGCGTCGTCAGAACTCTTCTCATGGCATCCTCAATGGACTAACGATCAGTCTTTATCAATACGGCTGGCAACCGCGCCCTGCTGGTCGCGATATTTTGCGTCCTGCCGACGGTTATAAGGACGATCTGCCGGGCCTGACAGCGGTTCAAAGCTTAACGCGCCGATCATCATGCCCGGACGCAGCGCCAGCGGCAATTTACCGGCATTGAAGAATTCCAGCACGATACGCCCCGACCAGCCTGGATCGATACGGTGCGCGGTCACGTGAACCATCAGCCCCAGTCGCGCCAGCGAAGAACGACCATCAAGCCAGCCGACCAGGTCCGGAGGCAGAGTGACGGATTCAAACGTCACCGCCAGGGCCAGTTCACCCGGATGCAGATAAAAAGCTTCGCCCTCGTCGATTACGATTTCGTCACTCATCACGCGATCGAGCGCGGCGCTGACTTCGTCCTTCGGCCCGCTGAGGTCAATGAACGGCGCAGTGTGGCCACTAAAGGTGCGGAATTTATTCCCCAGGCGGACATCAACGGTCACGCCATTGATACGCTCAACGGGTGGGCGCGGGGTAATAGACAAACGGCCTTCATCCAGCCAGGCTTCAATATCGCGATCGCAAAGACGCATGCCACTTTCTCCTTTCATGCATCGTACCCTGAGGCGGTAAGCGCTCAGGGTAAAACCAGGTTATCTCTGAACGGTACACAATTCACGCGGGTTATTCAAAAAACTGGCTGATTTTCGCTTTTAAGATATCAATAGCAATGCGGTTTTTACCCCCGCGCGGCACGATGATATCGGCGTATTGTTTGGATGGCTCAATAAACTGCAGGAACATCGGGCGGACCGTTTTCTGGTATTGAGCCATGACGGAGTCCATCGAACGGCCGCGTTCATTCACGTCACGCTTGATGCGGCGCATCAGGCAGATATCCAGCGGGGTATCGACGAAAATCGAGAAGTTCATGGATTCACGCAGGCGGGCGTCGGTCAGCAGCAGGATCCCTTCAAGGATAATGACCTTTTTCGGCTCGATGCGGATGGTTTCCCGGGTGCGGGTGTGTTCTACGTAACTGTAAACGGGCAGCTCAATCGCCTGGCCGCTCTTAAGCGCTTCTAAATGCTGGAACAGCAAGCTGTGATCCATTGCATTTGGGTGGTCATAGTTGGTTTTGACGCGCTCTTCCATCGACAGATGGGATTGATCTTTGTAATAGCTGTCTTCGGGAATGACGCCGATATGCTCATCACCTACTTGTTCACGCAGTTCGCGATAAAGCGTACTGGCAATTAGACTTTTACCTGAAGCCGATGCGCCGGCGATGCCTATAATGACGCATTGATGAGACTTATCAGTCATAAATTTAGCGACCTGATTAACCTGGATGTTAAGGAAGGACGACGCCGGAGCGTCAAACGCGGCAATTATAGGGATTTCGCGGGCGTGATACCAGTCGAAAGCACAGGTTCTGCGAGACTGGCCGAAAAGTGACGTCTTATTCCCTGAGTGAAATTTAAATGAACGTTTTTTCAGCGTTTAACCGTTTTTTTTCACGGAGCCTCTATTTAATAAGTCTGTCGTGTCAAATTCTGAGCGGTCACCATATGAATTGTAAATTGTTTGTACTAGCATAAACCAAATTATCAAATTCACGCGTTCGGACATCTTCCCTGACGGCATGGCGTCTCTGGATAAAGCGGTAATGAATAAACAATACCAGCGGGTTTTGGTTACCACCCCACATCCTTTAATACGACTTGTCTGTCTGGGCCTGGTCACCTTTATCTTTACCTTATTTTCCCTGGAGCTTACCCGGTTCGGCACCCTGCTGGCCCCGCTCTGGTTCCCCACCGCCATTATGATGGTGGCGTTTTATCGCCATGCAGGAAAAATGTGGCCGGGAATTGCCCTGGCCTGTTCGTTCGGCAATATTCTGGCCACCTGGATGCTCTTTTCGTGGGGATCGATAAGCCTCGCCTACACCTCGATTAACGTGGTTGAAGCCTTTACCGGCGCGCTATTGCTGCGCAAATTGCTCCCGTGGTACAACCCGCTGCAGAATCTGAATGACTGGATCCGCGTGGCCATCGGCAGCGCAGTGATCCCGCCGCTGGTGGGCGGCTTGCTGGTGTCCCTGCTGGCTCCCGGCCCTGAACCCCTGCGTAATTTCTTCGTCTGGGTGTTGTCCGAAGCCATCGGCGCGCTGGCGGTGGTTCCGTTGGGGCTGTTGTTTAAACCGCATTATCTGCTGCGCCACCGTGACCCGAGACTGCTGCTGGAAACCCTGACCACGCTGGCCGTAACGCTGGCCCTCAGCTGGGCAGCCATCACCTGGCTGCCGTGGCCTTTCACCTGCGTTATCGTTTTGCTTATGTGGAGCGCCGTGCGCTTGCCGCGAATGGAAGCGTTCCTGGTGTTTCTGGTCACCGTGATGGTTGTGTCGCTGATGATTGCCCGAAATCCTGTGGCGCTCACAACCCAGCACGTCGGGGCGATGCTGAACGCCCCCTGGCTGCCGTTCCTGATGCTGCTCCTGCCTGCCAACGTGATGACCATGGTGATGTATGCCTTCCGCGCCGAGCGCAAACACATCACCGAAAGCGAGGAGCGTTTCCGCAATGCGATGGAGTATTCCGCCATCGGTATGGCGCTGGTCAGCATTGAGGGCAAATGGCTGCAGGCTAACAAGGCGCTATGCAATTTCCTCGGTTACAGCCAGACGGAGCTCCAGTCGCTGACCTTCCAGCAGCTCACCTGGCCGGAAGATCTGCACACCGACCTGGAACAGCTCGAACAGCTGGTCAACGGCGACATCAATACCTATACCCTTGAGAAGCGCTATTACACTCGCGACGGGGAAGTGGTCTGGGCGCTCCTTGCCGTCTCCGTCGTGCGCCATGCCGACGGCTCGCCGCTCTATTTTATCGCCCAGATTGAAGACATTAACGACCTGAAGCAGACCGAGTGGGTCAACAAACGCCTGATGGAGCGCATTACGCTGGCTAACGAAGCGGGCGGCATCGGCATCTGGGAGTGGGATCTGGAGCCAGACATTATCAGCTGGGACAAGCGGATGTTTGAGCTGTATGAAATCCCGCCGCACATCAAGCCTACCTGGCAGCTCTGGCATGACACGATGCTGCCGGAAGATCGTGCCCACGCTGAGCAGGTGCTGCGGGACTCGCTGATTTCCCGTCTGCCGTTTAAGCTGGAATTCCGCATCCGCGTGAAGGAAGGCGTGCGCCACATTCGCTCCCTGGCGAACCGGGTGCTCAATAAGCAGGGTGAAGTCGAACGGCTGCTCGGGATCAACATGGACATGACCGAGGTGAAGCAGCTCAACGAGGCCCTCTTCCAGGAAAAAGAGCGTCTGCACATCACCCTCGATTCTATCGGTGAAGCGGTGCTGTGCACCGATATCAACATGAACGTCACCTTCATGAACCCGGTAGCCGAGAAAATGAGCGGCTGGCTGCAGACCGAGGCTATCGGCCAGCCGATCCTCAAGGTGTTGCACATCACCTTTGGTGAAAAAGGGCCGCTGATGGAGAATATTCACAGCGGCGATATGTCCCGTTCCGATATCGATCAGGACGTGGTGCTGAACTGCCGGACCGGCGGGAATTTTGATATTCACTACAGCATTACGCCGCTCAGCACGCTGGATGGGCAGAATATTGGCTCGGTTATCGTGATTCAGGACGTGACCGAGTCGCGCAAAATGCTGCGTCAGCTGAGCTACAGCGCCTCCCACGATGCCCTGACCCATCTGGCAAACCGGGTCAGCTTCGAAAATCATCTTAAACGCCTCCTGCAGACCGTTCGCGAAACGCGCCAGCGTCATGCTCTGGTCTTTATCGATCTCGATCGCTTTAAAGCCGTCAACGATACGGCAGGCCATGCGGCGGGGGATGCCCTGCTGCGGGAGCTCTCCTCCCTGATGTTGACCATGCTCCGCTCCAGCGACGTGCTGGCGCGTCTGGGCGGAGATGAGTTCGGGTTACTGCTGCCGGACTGCAATATTGAAAGCGCGCGCTATATCGCCGGGCGCCTGATCCACACGATCAATGACTATCACTTTATGTGGGAAGGCCGCCTGCACCGGATCGGCGCCAGCGCAGGCATCACGCTGATTGATGAAAATAACCATCAGGCGTCGGAGGTGATGTCGCAGGCGGATATAGCCTGTTATGCCTCGAAAAACAGCGGGCGCGGCATGGTGACGGTTTACGAACCCCAGCAGGAGCGGGATCACAACACGCGCAGCATGATGTCGCTTGATGAACAGTGGCACATGATTAAAGACAATCACCTGATGATGATTGCCCGCAGCGTCGCCTCCCCGCGCATCCCGGAAAGCAGTAATTTCTGGCTGCTCTCGTTACGCCTGTGGACCAGCCAGGGCGAAGTCCAGGAAGAGCATGCCTTCCGCTCGGGTCTGGCCGAGCCTGAGCTTTTGCACGCCCTCGACAGGCGTATTTTTAATGAGTTTTTCCGCGCCTCTGCCGCACAGGTCGCCAGTAAAGGCATGGGGGTGGCGCTGCCGCTTTCTGAGGCCGGTTTAGCCAGCGTAACGCTGGTCGATGAGCTTCTCGACCTGCTGGATAAAAGCCCGATGCCGGGTCGTCTCCTGCATCTGGTTATCTCTGCCGACGTGGTGTGTAGCCCGGATAAAAACCTGCAGCGGAGTCTGCAAAAGCTTCGCCAGGCGGGTTGCCGCGTGATCTTCAGCCAGGTGGGCCGCGACATGAACGTCTTCACCCACCTGACCGCCAATATGGCCGACTATCTGATGCTGGACGCAGAGGTGGTAAGCAACGTGTATGGCAACCTGATGGATGAGATGATGGTGACCATTGTTCAGGGCCACGCCCAGCGTCTGGGGATGAAAACCATCGCGGGCCCGTGCAATCAGCCCATCATGATGGATACGCTCTCCGGCATCGGCATTGATTTCATCTATGGCGACACCATCGCCGAGCCGCAGCCGCTGGATCTACTGCTCAACACCAGCTATTTCGCCATCAACTGACGGCGTCCAGCCGTCGGTATACCAGATGTGCAGCAGCGCGTAAGAGCGCCACGGCTGCCAGCGTTCGGCATAACGCCGAATCTGCGCGGGCGTCATCCCGGCAAAGCGTTGCTTAATCAGATAATCATCAGGCAGAAAGACATCTTTCGCCTGCCAGCCGCGCAGGGCCAGGTAGTTTGCCGTCCAGCGCCCTATCCCCGGCCGCTGCTGTAGCGCCTTCATCCCGGCCTCAATATTCTCGGGTGGGAAAAGCGGAAACGTCCCGTCGATGACCGACTGCGCCAGGTGAATTAACGACTCCGCGCGTTTTACCGGCATGCCCAACGCTTTCATCGCCAGCGGGTCCGCTGCCGCCAGCGCGTCCGGCGTGGGGAAACAGAGATACCCCGGACAATCCGCGATCGGCTCACCGCACAGCGCCACCACGCGCGACGTCAGTTTCGCCGCCATCGCCACGCTCACCAGCTGCCCGAGGATCGCCCGGACACCCTGCTCGTACGCATCCATCGCCCCCGGCAAACGCAAGCCTGGCCGGGCAGCGCCGAGATCGCCCAGCGTATCCGCAATGTGCTGCGGGTTACAGGTGAGATCGAACAGGCGTTCGATGCGTTCAAGGCACGTCTGCGCAACCGGGATTAACCCCGGACTGAGCGTCACGTTCAGCGTATGGGTAGCGATATCCGGCGTCACGCGAAATATCCCCTGATACCCTTCGCAGGCAAAACTGCGCTCGTAGTAGTCGTGCGTGACGGTTTCAATGCCCGTCACCGCACGCGCGCCAAGAAAGCCAAACATCCACTGCCAGTCGTAAGGGGGTTGCCAGTTCAGGGTGTACATCGTTGCTCCTTTTTCATTCTTATACCCTAAATAATTCGAGTTGCAGGAAGGCGGCAAGAGAGCGAATCCCCAGGAGCATAGATAACTATGTGACTGGGGTGAGCGAGCGCAGCCAACACACCTGCAACTTGAAGTATGACGGGTATATCAGCATAAACGGAAAGACCTTGTATTGCCTTGCTTTCATATTCCTGTTGTCGCCATGCGGACATTTCGTTAAAGTCTCGCCCCTTCTCACTGGCATGGGGATTAATCGTGTTTATTGGATTCGACTACGGTACGGCAAACTGCTCGGTTGCGGTTATGCAAGACGGGCAGCCACAGCTTCTGAAAATGGAAAAAGAGAGCACGCTGCTGCCCTCAATGCTCTGCGCGCCGACGCGTGAAGCGGTAAGCGAATGGCTGTTCCGCCACCATCAGGTTCCGGCCACGGCGGCGGAGACCCAGGCGCTGCTGCGCCGGGCGGTCAGCTTTAACCGCGAGGAAGACATCGACGTTACGCCCTCCAGCGTGCAGTTCGGCCTCTCTTCGCTCGGGCACTACATTGAAGATCCTGAAGAAGTTTACTTCGTTAAGTCGCCAAAATCCTTCCTCGGCGCCAGCGGCCTGAAGCCGCAGCAGGTGGCGATGTTCGAAGACCTGGTGTGCGCGATGATGCTGCATATTCGCACTCAGGCGCAGACACAGGTCTCCGATGCGATTACCCAGGCGGTCATTGGCCGCCCGATCAACTTCCAGGGGCTGGGCGGCGATGAGGCCAACCAGCAGGCGCAGGGGATCCTTGAACGCGCGGCGCACCGGGCAGGCTTCCGCGACGTGGTGTTCCAGTACGAGCCGGTTGCCGCGGGGCTGGATTTTGAAGCCACGCTGACGGAAGAGAAGCGCGTATTAGTCGTGGATATCGGCGGCGGCACAACGGACTGCTCGCTGCTGCTGATGGGACCGCAGTGGCATAACCGTCGCGATCGCGAAAATAGCCTGCTCGGGCACAGCGGCTGCCGCGTAGGCGGTAACGATCTCGATATCGCGCTGGCATTCAAGAGCCTGATGCCGCTGCTCGGCATGGGCGGTCAGACGGAAAAAGGCATCGCCCTGCCGATCCTGCCGTGGTGGAACGCGATTGCCATTAACGACGTACCTGCGCAGAGTGATTTTTACAGCACCGCGAATGGCCGCTTCCTGAACGATCTGGTGCGCGACGCGCAGGACGCCGAAAAAGTTGCCCTGCTGTATAAAGTGTGGCGTCAGCGCCTGAGCTACCGCGTGGTGCGTACTGCCGAAGAGAGCAAAATTGCCCTTTCCGATCGTACCGAGCATGCGGTCTCCCTGCCGTTTATCAGCGACAATCTGGCCACCGCGATTTCGCAGGACGGGCTGGAGACGGCCCTCGCGCAGCCGCTACAGCGTATTCTGGAGCAGGTGCAGCTGGCGCTGGAGAACGGTAAAGAGAAGCCGGACGTTATCTACCTGACCGGGGGTAGCGCCCGTTCGCCGCTGATCAAGAAAGCACTGGCGGAACAGCTGCCGGGCATTCCGATTGCCGGTGGCGATGACTTTGGCTCCGTTACCGCTGGTCTGGCGCGCTGGGCGCAGGTGATGTTTAGCTAGCGTTGTTGCGGTGCGGTCTGGTGCCCTCTCCCACAGGGAGAGGGAGAAAACACCAAAAACGGCAACGGATGTTGCCGTTTTGCGTTTACCTCCATTCAGACCATTCCTGACAGTCTTCCATATTTCCTCCATTTTTCCGCTGTGTTAGCTGACTAAACTAGTATCATTCCCCGAAGTCTTCAGGATGAGAACGTACAACGATGAAAGGCAGTAACAAATCCCGCTGGGCAATCGCCGCTGGCATCATTGTGGTGGTCCTTGCCGCCGCCTGGTACTGGCACAGTCAATCCGCGAACACCGCAGCCCCCGCCGGTGCCAATAGTCAGGCACAGCGCCCGGCAGGCGGAGGGCGTCACGGCATGCGCGGCGGCGCGCTGGCGCCGGTACAGGCGGCGACGGCAGTGAATAAAGCCGTTCCTCGCTATCTAACGGGCCTTGGGACCATTACTGCCGCCAACACCGTGACGGTACGCAGCCGCGTCGACGGTCAGCTTCAGGCCATTCACTTCCAGGAAGGTCAGCAGGTCAAAGCGGGCGATCTGCTGGCGGAAATCGACCCGAGCCAGTTTAAGGTCGCCCTCGCCCAGGCGCAGGGGCAGCTCGCGAAGGACAAAGCCACGCTCGCTAACGCCCGTCGCGATTTAGCGCGCTACCAGCAGCTGGTGAAAACCAACCTCGTGTCTCGTCAGGAGCTGGACACCCAGCAGTCGCTGGTCAGCGAAACGCAGGGCACCATCAAAGCCGACGAGGCCGCCGTGGCCAGCGCACAGCTGCAGCTGGACTGGAGCCGCATCACCGCGCCGATTGACGGGCGCGTGGGCCTGAAGCAGGTCGATATCGGCAACCAGATCTCCAGCGGCGACACCACGGGCATCGTGGTGATCACCCAGACTCACCCGATTGATTTAGTCTTTACCCTACCGGAAAGCGACATTGCGACGGTGGTGCAGGCGCAAAAAGCCGGTAAAGGCCTGGTGGTGGAAGCCTGGGACCGCAGCAACAAGCAGAAACTGAGCGAAGGCTCCCTGCTCAGCCTGGATAATCAGATCGACACCACCACCGGCACCATCAAGCTGAAGGCGCGCTTTAACAACCAGGACGATGCCCTCTTCCCGAACCAGTTCGTCAACGCGCGCATGCTGGTCGCCACCGAAGAGAACGCGGTGGTGATCCCAACGGCTGCCCTGCAGATGGGTAACGAAGGTAACTTCGTCTGGGTACTTAACAGCGACAATAAGGTCAGCAAGCACCTGGTGAAAACCGGTATCCAGGACAGCCAGATGGTGGTCATCGCCGCCGGCCTTTCCGCAGGCGACCGCGTGGTCACAGACGGCATTGACCGTCTGACCGAAGGGGCTAAAGTGGAAGTGGTTGAACCTGCGAAACAGGGAGAGAAATCCTGATGCAGGTTATGCCCCCAGGCTCTACAGGCGGGCCGTCACGCCTGTTTATCCTCCGTCCTGTCGCCACCACGCTGCTGATGGTGGCGATCCTGCTCGCCGGGATTATCGGCTATCGCTTCCTGCCCGTGTCGGCGCTACCGGAGGTGGATTACCCAACGATTCAGGTTGTCACACTCTATCCCGGCGCCAGCCCGGACGTGGTGACGTCCGCCATTACCGCGCCGCTGGAGCGCCAGTTCGGCCAGATGTCCGGACTAAAACAGATGTCCTCCCAGAGTTCCGGCGGGGCATCCGTCGTGACGCTGCAGTTCCAGCTGACGCTGTCGCTGGACGTCGCCGAGCAGGAAGTACAGGCCGCCATCAACGCCGCCACCAACCTGCTGCCGTCCGACCTGCCCAACCCGCCGGTCTACAGCAAGGTGAACCCGGCTGATCCGCCGATCATGACGCTGGCCGTCACCTCCTCCGCCATGCCGATGACCCAGGTCGAAGACATGGTCGAAACGCGCGTGGCGCAGAAAATTTCTCAGGTCTCCGGCGTCGGCCTCGTCACCCTGGCGGGCGGCCAGCGCCCCGCCGTACGCGTGAAGCTTAACGCGCAGGCGATTGCCGCGCTGGGGCTGACCAGCGAAACCATCCGCACCGCCATCAGCAGCGCCAACGTTAACTCGGCAAAAGGCTCGCTGGACGGCCCTACCCGCGCCGTGACGCTCTCTGCCAACGATCAGATGCAGTCCGCCGATGAATACCGCCAGCTGATAATTGCTTACCAGAACGGCGCGCCGGTGCGTCTGGGCGACGTGGCGACCGTGGAACAAGGTGCTGAAAACAGCTGGCTCGGCGCCTGGGCCAACAGGCAGCAGGCGATCGTGATGAACGTGCAGCGCCAGCCGGGCGCTAACATCATCGAAACCGCCGACAGCATCCGCACCATGCTGCCGCAGCTGATCGAAAGCCTGCCGAAATCGGTCAGCGTGAAGGTGCTTTCCGACCGCACCACGAACATTCGCGCGTCGGTCACCGACACCCAGTTTGAGCTGATGCTGGCGATTGCGCTGGTCGTCATGATCATCTATCTGTTCCTGCGCAACGTTCCGGCCACCATTATTCCCGCCGTCGCCGTGCCGCTCTCGCTGGTCGGGACCTTTGCGGTGATGGTGTTCCTCGATTTTTCGATTAACAACCTGACGCTGATGGCGCTCACCATCGCCACCGGGTTCGTGGTGGACGACGCCATCGTCGTTATTGAGAACATTTCGCGCTATATCGAGAAAGGTGAAAAACCGCTGGCGGCCGCGCTGAAGGGCGCGGGCGAAATCGGCTTTACCATTATCTCGCTGACCTTCTCGCTGATTGCGGTGCTGATCCCGCTGCTGTTTATGGGCGATATCGTCGGGCGGCTGTTCCGCGAGTTTGCCGTGACGCTGGCGGTCGCCATTTTGATCTCCGCCGTGGTGTCGCTGACCCTGACGCCGATGATGTGCGCCCGCATGCTGAGCCACGAGTCCCTGCGCAAGCAAAACCGCTTCTCGCGCGCCTCCGAGCGCATGTTCGAGCGGATTATTGCCGCCTACGGTCGCCTGCTGGCGAAAGTCCTTAACCATCCGTGGGCCACGCTCGGCGTGGCGCTGGGAACCCTGGTGCTCAGCGTGATGCTGTGGATTTTCATTCCGAAAGGCTTCTTCCCGATTCAGGACAACGGCATTATTCAGGGCACGCTGCAGGCCCCGCAGTCGGTCTCCTTCGCCAGTATGGCCCAGCGCCAGCAGCAGGTGTCTGAAATCATCATGAAGGATCCGGCGGTTGAGAGCCTGACCTCCTACGTGGGCGTCGACGGCACCAACCCGTCGCTCAACAGCGCGCGTCTGCAGATCAACCTTAAGCCGCTGGATGAACGTGACGATCGCGTCAACGCCGTCATTGAGCGTCTGCAAAACGCCGTCGCGCGCGTGCCGGGCGTTGAGCTTTACCTGCAGCCGATTCAGGATTTGACCATTGATACCCAGGTCAGCCGCACGCAGTACCAGTTCACGCTGCAGGCCACCTCGCTGGACGCGCTCAGCACCTGGGTGCCGCAGCTGGTGAATAAGCTTAACACCCTGCCGCAGCTCGCCGACGTCAGCAGCGACTGGCAGGACAAAGGGCTGGCGGCATACGTGAACGTCAACCGCGATACCGCCAGCCGCCTGGGCATTACCATGTCGGATGTGGACAACGCCCTGTACAACGCCTTCGGTCAGCGCCTGATCTCCACCATCTACACCCAGGCGAACCAGTATCGCGTGGTGCTGGAGCACAACACGGAGAATACGCCCGGCCTGGCGGGGCTGGACTCGGTGCGCCTGACCAGCAAAGACGGCGGCATTGTGCCGCTGAGCGCTATCGCCACGGTGGAAGAACGCTATACCCCGCTGTCGATTAACCATCTGGATCAGTTCCCGTCCACCACCATTTCCTTCAACGTGCCGGACAATTATTCTCTCGGCGAAGCGGTGGAGGCCATTCAGGCTGCTGAAAAAGAGCTCAGCTTCCCGTCCGATATTCAGACCCAGTTCCAGGGCAGCACGCTGGCGTTTCAGGCCGCGCTGGGTAACACCATCTGGCTTATCGTCGCGGCGGTCGTGGCGATGTACATCGTGCTCGGCGTGCTATACGAAAGCTTTATCCACCCGATCACCATCCTCTCTACCCTGCCGACGGCGGGCGTGGGGGCGCTGCTGGCACTGATGCTGGCGGGCAGCGAGCTGGACGTCATTGCCATCATCGGCATTATCCTGCTTATCGGGATCGTGAAGAAAAACGCCATCATGATGATCGACTTTGCCCTGGCCGCCGAGCGCGAGCAGGGCATGTCGCCGCGCAACGCCATCTTCCAGGCCTGTCTGCTGCGTTTTCGTCCAATCCTGATGACGACGCTGGCCGCCCTGCTGGGCGCGCTGCCGCTGATGCTCAGCACCGGCGTCGGCGCGGAGCTGCGCCGTCCGCTGGGTATCGGCATGGTCGGCGGTCTGCTGGTAAGCCAGGTGCTAACGCTCTTCACTACGCCGGTTATCTACCTGCTGTTTGACCGCCTGGCGCTGTGGACCAAAAGCCGCTTCCCGAAACGTGAAGAGGAGGCATAAGTGAAGTTTTTCGCCCTCTTCATTTATCGCCCGGTGGCGACGATTTTAATCTCGCTCGCCATTACCCTCTGCGGCGTGCTGGGCTTCCGGCTGCTGCCGGTAGCGCCCCTGCCGCAGGTGGATTTCCCGGTGATCATGGTCAGCGCCTCGCTGCCGGGCGCGTCACCGGAAACCATGGCCTCGTCGGTTGCCACGCCGCTGGAGCGTTCCCTTGGGCGAATTGCCGGGGTCAACGAGATGACCTCCAGCAGCTCGCTGGGCAGCACGCGCATCATTCTGGAGTTCAGCTTCGACCGGGATATTAACGGTGCAGCGCGCGACGTGCAGGCGGCCATCAACGCCGCACAAAGCCTGCTGCCGAGCGGGATGCCGAGCCGCCCAACCTACCGCAAGGCCAACCCGTCCGATGCGCCGATCATGATCCTGACGCTGACCTCGGATACGTACTCGCAGGGGCAGCTTTACGACTTTGCGTCTACCCAGCTGGCGCAGACCATCTCACAAATTAACGGCGTCGGTGACGTGAGCGTCGGCGGGAGCTCCCTGCCCGCCGTGCGCGTGGGCCTAAACCCGCAGGCGCTGTTCAACCAGGGCGTGTCGCTGGATGACGTGCGCTCCGCCATCAGCACGGCCAACGTCCGCAAGCCGCAGGGGGCGATTGAGGACGGTAGCCACCGCTGGCAGATCCACACTAACGACGAGCTGAAAACCGCCGCGGAATATCAGCCGCTCATTATTCACTACAACAACGGCGCGGCGGTGCGCTTAAGCGACGTTGCCAGCGTCACCGACTCGGTGCAGGACGTGCGCAACGCCGGGATGACCAATGCAAAACCGGCCATTCTGCTGATGATCCGCAAGCTGCCGGAAGCGAATATTATTGAGACGGTGAACAGCATTCGCGCCCGTCTTCCGGACCTGCAGGAGACCATCCCGGCAGCAATCGATCTGCAAATTGCCCAGGATCGCTCCCCGACCATTCGCGCCTCGCTTGAAGAGGTGGAGCAAACGCTGATTATCTCCGTCGCGCTGGTGATCCTGGTGGTCTTCCTGTTCCTGCGATCCGGCCGCGCGACGCTTATTCCGGCGGTGGCCGTGCCGGTCTCGCTGATCGGTACCTTTGCCGCCATGTACCTGTGCGGGTTTAGCCTCAACAACCTGTCGCTGATGGCCCTGACGATAGCGACGGGCTTCGTGGTGGATGACGCCATCGTGGTGCTGGAAAACATTTCCCGCCACCTGGAAGCGGGCGTGAAGCCGCTGCAGGCCGCGCTGCAGGGCACACGCGAGGTGGGCTTTACGGTGCTCTCCATGAGCCTGTCGCTGGTGGCGGTATTCCTGCCGCTGCTGCTGATGGGCGGGCTGCCGGGCCGGCTGCTGCGCGAGTTTGCCGTCACCCTCTCCGTCGCCATCGGGATTTCGCTGGCGATCTCCTTAACGCTGACGCCGATGATGTGCGGCTGGATGCTCAAGCGCAGCAAGCCCCATTCGCAGCCGCGCCGCAAAGGCTTTGGGCGCTTACTGATGGCGATGCAGGAAGGCTACGGCAAATCGCTGAAGTGGGTGCTGAACCATACCCGGCTGGTCGGCCTGGTGCTTATCGCCACCATTGGGCTGAACGTCTGGATGTACATCACCATCCCGAAAACCTTCTTCCCGGAGCAGGACACCGGCGTGCTGATGGGGGGGATTCAGGCGGACCAGAGCATTTCGTTCCAGGCGATGCGCGGCAAGCTGCAGGACTTTATGAAGATCATTCGTGAAGACAAAGCCGTGGATAACGTCACCGGCTTTACCGGCGGGTCACGCGTTAACAGCGGGATGATGTTTATTACCCTGAAACCGCGCGGCGAGCGCAACGAAACCGCCCAGCAGGTGATTGACCGCCTGCGGGTGAAGCTCGCCAAAGAGCCGGGGGCAAACCTGTTTTTGATGGCCGTTCAGGATATCCGCGTCGGCGGCCGTCAGGCGAACGCCAGCTATCAGTACACGTTGCTCTCGGACGATTTAGCCGCCCTGCGCGAGTGGGAGCCGAAGATCCGCAAGGCGCTGGCCGCCCTGCCGGAGCTGGCGGACGTCAACTCCGATCAGCAGGACAACGGCGCCGAGATGGCCCTGACCTACGACCGCGAAACCATGTCACGTCTGGGCATTAACGTTGAAGCCGCCAACAGCCTGCTGAACAACGCCTTCGGCCAGCGCGAGATCTCCACCATCTACCAGCCGATGAACCAGTACAAGGTGGTGATGGAGGTTGATCCGCGCTACACCCAGGACATCAGCGCCCTGGACAAAATGTTTGTGATTAACAACGACGGCAAGGCGATTCCGCTCTCCTACTTTGCCAGCTGGCAGCCTGCCAACGCGCCGCTGTCGGTGAACCATCAGGGCCTTTCGGCGGCGTCGACCATCTCCTTTAACCTGCCCGCCGGTTCGTCGCTTTCAGAAGCCAGCGACGCAATCAACCGCGCGATGACGCAGCTTGGCGTGCCGTCCACCGTGCGCGGCAGCTTTGCCGGCACCGCGCAGGTGTTCCAGGAGACGATGAACTCGCAGGTGATTTTGATTCTGGCCGCCATCGCCACGGTCTATATTGTGCTGGGCGTGCTGTACGAGAGCTACGTTCACCCGCTGACCATTCTCTCGACGCTGCCGTCGGCGGGCGTTGGGGCGCTGCTGGCGCTGGAGCTGTTCGGCGCGCCGTTCAGCCTGATCGCGCTCATCGGGATCATGCTGTTGATCGGCATCGTGAAGAAAAACGCGATCATGATGGTGGATTTCGCCCTGGACGCCCAGCGCAACGGCAATCTGTCGCCGGAAGAGGCCATCTTCCAGGCCTGCCTGCTGCGTTTTCGTCCGATCATGATGACCACTCTGGCGGCGCTGTTTGGCGCGCTGCCGCTGGTTATTTCGGGCGGCGACGGCTCGGAGCTGCGCCAGCCGCTGGGGATCACCATCGTCGGCGGCCTGGTCATGAGCCAGCTGCTAACGCTCTACACCACGCCGGTGGTCTATCTGTTCTTTGACCGCCTGCGGCTGCGCTTCTCGCGTAAAAACAGAACCACGGTGACCGAGTAAATGACCGATCTTCCCGCTAACGTTCGCTGGCAGCTTTGGATAGTCGCTTTCGGCTTCTTTATGCAGTCGCTGGATACGACCATCGTCAACACCGCCCTCCCCTCCATGGCGAAAAGCCTGGGGGAGAGCCCGCTGCATATGCATATGGTGATTGTCTCCTACGTGCTGACGGTGGCCGTCATGCTGCCAGCCAGCGGCTGGCTGGCGGACAAAGTGGGCGTGCGGAATATCTTCTTTACCGCCATCGTGCTGTTTACCACCGGCTCGCTGTTTTGCGCCCAGGCCAACACCCTCGACCAGCTGGTGATGGCACGCGTGCTGCAGGGCGTCGGCGGGGCGATGATGGTGCCCGTCGGGCGGCTAACGGTGATGAAGATCGTGCCGCGCGAGCAGTACATGGCGGCGATGACCTTTGTGACGTTACCCGGTCAGGTGGGGCCGCTGCTGGGCCCGGCGCTCGGCGGCATTCTGGTGGAGTACGCCTCCTGGCACTGGATCTTCTTAATCAATCTTCCTGTTGGCATCATCGGCGCCATCGCCACCCTGATGCTGATGCCGAACTACAAAATGCAGACGCGGCGCTTTGATTTCTTCGGCTTTATCCTGCTGGCGGCGGGCATGGCCACGCTTACCCTGGCGCTCGACGGGCAAAAAGGGCTGGGGATTTCCCCCCTGACGCTCGGGCTCCTGATCGCGCTCGGCGTTACCGCCATACTGTGGTATCTGCGGCATGCCAGAGGTAACGATAAGGCGCTGTTCAGCCTGAACTTGTTTAAAAACCCCACCTATCGCCTTGGCCTGTTCGGCAGCTTCGCCGGGCGCGTCGGCAGCGGCATGCTGCCGTTTATGACGCCCGTTTTCCTGCAAATCGGAATGGGATTTTCGCCGTTCCACGCGGGCCTGATGATGATCCCGATGGTGCTCGGCAGCATGGGAATGAAGCGCATCGTGGTGCAGGTGGTGAACCGCTTTGGTTATCGTCACGTGCTGGTGACCGCCACGCTGGGGCTGGCGCTGGTGAGCCTGCTGTTTATGGCCGTGGCGCTGATGGGCTGGTACTACGTTCTGCCGCTGGTGCTGTTCTGCCAGGGGATCGTCAACTCCATGCGCTTCTCGTCGATGAATACCCTGACGCTGAAGGATCTGCCGGACGATCTGGCGAGCAGCGGCAATAGCCTGCTGTCGATGATCATGCAGCTCTCGATGAGCGTCGGGGTGACCATCGCGGGTTTACTGCTCGGCATGTACGGCCAGCACCATCTCAGCGTCGACACGCCGGTGGCGCATCAGGTCTTTTTGTATACCTATTTAAGCATGGCGGTCATCATCGCCCTGCCCGCTTTCATCTTCGCCAGAGTGCCGGATGATACCAGCAAGAACGTCGTGATTAGGCGCGGCAAAAGGAGTGGCTCATGAAATTCTGGCGTCCGGGCATTACCGGCAAGCTCTTCGTGGCGATATTTGCCACCTGTATCGTCCTGCTGATCACCATGCACTGGGCGGTGCGGATTAGCTTCGAGCGCGGTTTTATTGATTACATCAAGCATGGCAATGAACAGCGTTTACAGGGCTTAAGCGATGCGCTGAGTGAACAGTACGCCCAGCACGGCAACTGGCGTTTTCTGCGCAATAACGACCGCTTTATTTTCCAGATCCTGCGCTCGCTGGAGCACGATACCGGTGACGATCGCCCGGGGCCGGGCATGCCGCCGCACGGCTGGCGCACACAGTTTTGGGTGATTGACCAGGACATGCGCACGCTGGTGGGTCCGCGTGCGCCGATCCCGCCGGACGGCACCCGTCGTGCGATCAAAGTCAACAATGCGACTGTCGGCTGGGTTATCGCCTCTCCGGTGGAGCGCCTGACGCGCAATACCGACATCAACTTTGACCGCCAGCAGCGCCGGACAAGCTGGCTGATTGTCGCCCTCTCCACCCTGCTCGCCGCGCTCGCCACCTTCCCGCTGGCGCGCGGTCTGCTCGCCCCGGTGAAAAGACTGGTGGAAGGCACGCACAAGCTGGCCGCCGGGGATTTTACCACCCGCGTCGATACCCGCAGCCAGGACGAACTGGGCAAGCTGGCTCAGGATTTTAACCAGCTTGCCAGCACGCTGGAGAAGAACCAGCAGATGCGCCGCGACTTTATGGCCGATATTTCCCACGAGCTGCGCACGCCGCTGGCGGTGCTGCGCGGCGAGCTGGAGGCCATCCAGGACGGCGTGCGCCAGTTTACGCCTGAATCGGTGGCCTCTCTGCAGGCGGAGGTGGGCACGCTCACCAAGCTGGTGGACGATCTCCACCAGCTCTCCATGTCCGATGAAGGCGCGCTGGCCTACCAGAAGGCGCCGGTGGACGTGATTAACATTCTGGAAGTGATCAGCGGCGCCTTCCGCGAGCGGTTTGCCAGCCGCAACCTGAAAATCGATCTCTCCCTGCCGGACAGCGCGGTGGTGTTTGGCGACAAAGACCGGCTGATGCAGCTGTTCAATAACCTGCTGGAAAACAGCCTGCGCTACACCGACAGCGGCGGCGGGCTGCATATCTCCGGCAGGCAGGAAAACGGGCGCTTTGCCCTCACCTTCGCGGACTCCGCCCCCGGCGTGCAGGACGCGCAGCTGGAAAAACTGTTTGAACGTTTCTACCGTACCGAAGGCTCCCGTAACCGCGCCAGCGGCGGTTCCGGACTGGGGCTGGCGATTTGCGTTAACATCGTCGAGGCGCATAATGGCACGATCCGCGCCGCCCATTCGCCTTTTGGCGGGGTTAGCATTACAGTAGAGTTACCTCTGGAACGGGATTTATCGAGAGAAGTATGACCGAGTTACCGATTGACGAAAACACGCCGCGCATTTTGATTGTGGAAGACGAGCCGAAGCTTGGGCAGCTGCTGATCGACTATTTACGTGCGGCCAGCTACGCTCCATCGCTGATAAGCCACGGCGACCAGGTGCTGCCATACGTGCGCCAGACCCCGCCGGATCTGATCCTGCTGGATTTGATGCTGCCGGGCGTTGACGGTCTGACCCTGTGCCGGGAAATTCGTCGCTTCTCCGACGTGCCGATCGTCATGGTCACCGCCAAAATTGAAGAGATTGACCGCCTGCTGGGGCTCGAAATTGGTGCGGACGATTACATCTGCAAACCCTACAGCCCGCGTGAAGTGGTCGCCCGCGTGAAAACCATTCTTCGCCGCTGCAGGCCGCAGCGCGAGCTTCAGGTGCTCGATGCCGAAAGCCCGCTGATTGTCGACGAAAGCCGCTTCCAGGCGAGCTGGCGCAGCAAGCTGCTGGACCTGACGCCTGCGGAGTTCCGCCTGCTGAAAACCCTCTCCCACGAGCCGGGAAAAGTGTTCTCCCGCGAGCAGCTGCTGAACCACCTGTATGACGATTACCGCGTCGTGACCGACCGCACCATCGACAGCCACATCAAAAACCTGCGCCGCAAGCTGGAGGCGCTGGACGCCGAGCAGTCGTTTATCCGCGCGGTGTATGGCGTAGGGTATCGCTGGGAAGCGGATGCGTGCAGGATAATGTGAGAATATTGCCCCGCAGCACTGCGGGGCAGAGACTCCAGACATTAAAACTGTGGCCTTACCAGGAACGAAAAGGTGTAGCATAAGCAAAAAGTCGCGCTAATACATCGCGACGCTCGGTGCCAGTTATCATCGCCAGGAAAGCGAAGCTAATAACGTTCAAATCTTGCTGAGAAGGATGTTTATGCATTTTCTTCAAAATAGCATTAACCTTTTTATCATCAAAAAAACTCCAGATAGCCAAAAGTGCCCATCGTTTCCCGGCGGATAAATTTATTATATCGTCTGAAGTATCCCAGTCCGGTGGTAATTCATTAATATTGCTTACACTGTTAATACCGGCAGCAGGGATAATGAAATAATCTGAAAACATATGGACGGCATCTTTCCATGCCTGCAAGAACATAGGTTCATGGATATCATTCATCGCCTTCTCATTTGCATACTGTGCAGCTAAATTAGCATTACAGGCGTAGACCCGTGGCTCGTAGTCACTATAAACATCCGGGACTATCCAACCTGAAGAATGACGCACTGCGTCACAGGATGTGAAGGTGGGCAGTAGAGCAATAAATTGTGGTAATATATTTTGTACTGAACGAGGAAAAAAACGCTTTGCTAACTGAAAGCCCGCATGATTTTCCAGTAATAAGGTTTCAATATCCTCTGAATTATAAATCTGGTACAAAATCCCTTTTTTAGCTTTCAGTCGCTCCAGTTTTTGCTCAAGTCCGGACGATGCAATGGTGGAATAAAATCCAACAAACTCATCACATTCAAATTCAGCAAGTCTGTCCTGAATGTCCTCTTCATCACTGCGACCAACGGACTTTTTAGAAGGAGCGTAGTGTTTGCAGCTAACAAGTTTGGCAATTCGACATCCGGCAATATCAAACTCAACCCGTATATCTATGCCACCATC
The DNA here is from genome assembly GCF_019730495.1 of Enterobacter sp. Y17. Taxonomy (NCBI): domain Bacteria; kingdom Pseudomonadati; phylum Pseudomonadota; class Gammaproteobacteria; order Enterobacterales; family Enterobacteriaceae; genus Enterobacter; species Enterobacter sp. Y17. The sequence continues at coordinate 446,163 of NZ_JAASKP010000001.1, read as the reverse complement.
CGCCCCCCGGCTTGGGCCTTTAGTTACAATCCCTCCCAAAATTTTTTCCATGAATATTTTTGCGAACTTCTCAAATTGGTCGCTATCTGCAGTATCTGCGCTTGCAGAAGCAAGTTCACAGAAATCCAGCCTCGCCATACTCTTCCCCTGACAAATGGTAACGGTTCATAAACAGATTCCGTCTTTTTCTCTTCATTAATCAAGCTACGTATTCAGATAGGTTCCTGAACAGACGACTTGATGACGCTCAAAAGTTATACACGATCTCAATATCAGTTAGTTTTCCTGTATCTGGTTGATTCGAATTAAGCAAAAGCAATGACGTTCAGTCCACGCTTGTACTGAAAGCGGGAAACGGCATTGCCTCGGTCTTTCAAGCCAGATGGTAAAGACAATACCTAAAAATATGCGTACACGCCGGATGGGCGGTGATACGACTCGACGCTTTACCTCCCTGCCCCGCGGCGCTACAATGCCCGCCCTTAAAGTGGGGGATCTCCCCTTACCGCTGCACCTGGTGCACGCGGATCTGACCTGTCATCAGAACGAGAACAAACATGTTTAAACCGGAACTCCTTTCCCCGGCGGGAACGCTGCAAAATATGCGTTACGCTTTCGCCTATGGTGCCGACGCCGTTTATGCGGGCCAGCCGCGCTACTCGCTGCGCGTGCGCAACAACGAATTCAACCACGAGAACCTGCAGCTCGGCATCAACGAAGCGCATGCCCTGGGCAAAAAATTCTACGTGGTCGTGAACATCGCGCCGCACAACGCCAAGCTGAAAACGTTCATCCGCGACCTGAAGCCGGTGGTGGATATGGGGCCGGACGCGCTGATCATGTCGGACCCGGGTTTAATCATGCTGGTTCGGGAGAATTTCCCGGAGATGGATATTCACCTCTCCGTCCAGGCTAACGCCGTCAACTGGGCAACGGTGAAATTCTGGAAGCAGATGGGGCTGACCCGCGTCATCCTGTCCCGCGAACTTTCTTTGGAAGAGATCGAAGAGATCCGCACCCAGGTGCCGGATATGGAAATCGAAATCTTCGTTCACGGCGCGCTTTGCATGGCCTACTCCGGCCGCTGCCTGCTCTCCGGCTATATCAACAAGCGCGACCCGAACCAGGGCACCTGCACCAACGCCTGCCGCTGGGAATATAACGTCCAGGAAGGCAAAGAGGATGACGTCGGTAATATCGTGCACAAGCACGAGCCTATTCCGGTAACCAACGTTGAGCCGACGCTGGGCATCGGCGCGCCAACCGACAGCGTGTTTATGATTGAAGAAGCCAAACGTCCGGGCGAGTACATGACCGCCTTTGAAGACGAGCACGGCACCTACATCATGAACTCGAAAGATCTGCGCGCCATCGCCCACGTCGAGCGTCTGACCCAGATGGGCGTGCACTCTCTGAAGATCGAAGGCCGCACCAAATCCTATTACTACTGCGCGCGTACCGCACAGGTGTACCGCAAAGCCATCGACGACGCGGCGGCAGGTAAACCGTTCGATACCAGCCTGCTGGAAACCCTGGAAGGCCTGGCGCACCGCGGCTATACCGAGGGCTTCCTGCGTCGTCATACTCACGATGACTACCAGAACTACGAGCACGGCTACTCCGTTTCCGAGCGCCAGCAGTTTGTCGGTGACTTTACCGGCGAGCGCAAAGGCGCGCTGGCGGCCGTCGCGGTGAAAAACAAATTCACCAAAGGCGACAGCCTGGAGCTGATGACCCCGCAGGGCAACATGAACTTTACGCTGGAGCATCTGGAAAACGGCAAAGGCGAGGCGATTGACGTGGCGCCGGGCGACGGGCATACCGTCTGGCTGCCGGTTCCGGAAGAGGTGGAGCTGAAGTTTGCGCTGCTGATGCGTAACTTCAACGGTGAAAGCACCCGAAACCCACACGGCAAATAGTTAATCAGGTAAATTTTTTCGCGCTGGGATAATTCTTAGAATCGGATCACATACCGCTTCGTTCAATACGGGTATTATCCCCCCGCTGAAAAACATAACCCATAAATGCTAGCTGTACCAGGAACCACCTCCTTAGCCTGCGTAATCTCCCTTACGCGGGCTTATTTTTTGCCTTCTCTCTCCTCAATCCAGGCAATAAGCTCGTCGATTTGCCCCTCAGAGAATACGGCTATCCCATGCTCCGCGAGCAACGATGCAGCCACACCCCTCCCCGCTTTATGGATCCCGCGAAAAGATCCGTCATAAATAAACTGACTGCCGCACGTGGGGCTGCCATCGGTTAATAGCGCTGCGCTACACCCCGACACCTGAGCAGCGCGTAGCGCGAGCCAGGCTGCAAGCTGATACTGCTCAGTCACATCCTGCCCTGTATTTTCAGTAATTCTGGCTTGCCCGTGCATTACGTCTTTGCCATCAGCGGACATAATCTCTGCCGGAGGACGAGGTACAGGCATCCCGGCCGCAAGTTCAGGGCAGTGGATAACCAGACGTTGTTCCTGCTGCCAGCGAGCGAGCAGCTCGTTCATTCGCGCTTTTTCACTTCCGTTATAACGAACCTTAAAGCCCATAAGGCACGCGCTTACCAAAATTTTATTCATCATCACTTTCCTGTGATTACGTTACTACCATCGCTGGAGTGTAACGCGCTTTCGGGCATATTTTGTTCCTTTCATCCTGTTCTTACCCGCTTTTTTCCTCTCTGCTATACACTCTTACTAACGCTAAAAAAGGGAGCAGCGCGGATGGCAACCTATCCAGACAGTTTATTGATTCTCAATGGCAAAAGCGCGGGCAACGATCTGTTGCGTCAGGCAATTCAGGGTTTGCGTGACGATGGCGCGCGCATTCACGTCAGGGTGACGTGGGAAAAAGGCGACGCGGCACGCTATATCAATGAAGCCCTCGGGCTTGGCGTCAGCACCATCATTTCCGGCGGCGGCGATGGCACCATCAATGAGATTGCGTCAGCGCTTATCGACCTGCCCCCGGCAAACCGGCCGGTGATGGGTATTTTACCGCTCGGCACCGCCAATGATTTTGCCACCAGCGCCGGGATCCCGGAAGAGCTGGAGAAAGCGCTCCAGCTGGCGATCCTCGGCAAGGCCACCGCTGTGGATATTGCGCAGGTGAATGATAAAACCTGCTTTATCAATATGGCGACGGGCGGGTTTGGCACGCGCATCACCAGCGAAACGCCGGAAAAGCTGAAGGCGGCGCTGGGCGGCGTGTCATACCTGATCCACGGCCTGATGCGCATGGACACCCTCAAGCCTGACCGCTGCGAAATTCGCGGCGAGGATTTTCAGTGGCAGGGTGATGCGCTGGTGATTGGGATTGGCAACGGGCGTCAGGCGGGCGGCGGACAGCAGCTCTGCCCGGAGGCGCTGATTAATGACGGTCAGCTCCAGCTGCGTATTTTCACGGGCGACGGCCTGCTGCCCGCGCTGTTTACCACGCTGACGCAGCCGGAAGAGAGTCCAAATATCATCGCCGGGAAATCGGCGTGGTTTGAAGTGAATGCGCCGCACGGGATGACCTTTAACCTCGACGGAGAGCCGCTGAGCGGAACGCAGTTCCGCATTGAGGTGTTGCCCGGCGCGCTGCAGTGCCGGCTACCGCCGGACTGCGTGCTTTTGCGCTGATGTATCACACGGTGAGCAATGATGCCCTCACCCAACCCTCTCCCACCGGGGAGAGGGAGATGGAGCCGTCAGGCAATCGTGACTTTGCTGTCCAGATAGACGTCCTGAACCGCATTGAGCAGCTTCACGCCGTCGGCCATCGATTTCTTAAACGCCTTGCGGCCAAGGATCAGGCCCATGCCGCCCGCGCGTTTGTTGATCACCGCCGTACGCACCGCGTCTGACAGGTCGGTATCACCGCCCGCCGCGCCGCCGGAGTTGATCAGCCCCGCACGGCCCATGTAGCAGTTCGCCAGCTGGTAGCGCACCAGGTCGATCGGGTTATCGCTGGTCAGCTTGCTGTAGACGCGATCGTCGGTGTAGCCAAAGTTCACCGCTTTGTAGCCGCCGTTATTCTCGGCCATTTTCTGCTTCACGATATCCGCGCCGATGGTCGCCGCCAGGTGGTTCGCCTGCCCGGTCAGGTCGGCGGATACATGGTAATCCACGCCGTCTTTCTTGAACGCGCTGTTGCGCAGATATGCCCACAGCACGGTGACCATGCCCAGCTCGTGCGCGCGCTCAAACGCCGCGGAGATCTCTTCAATCTGACGACGGGACTGTTCGGAGCCGAAGTAAATCGTCGCCCCTACCGCCACCGCGCCCATGTTGAACGCCTGCTCGACGCTCGCGTAGAGGGTCTGGTCATATTCGGTTGGGTAGCTAAGAGTTTCGTTATGGTTCAGCTTCACAAGGAACGGAATGCGGTGGGCATAGCGACGCGAAACCGAGGCCAGCACGCCGTAGGTGGACGCCACGCAGTTACAGCCCGCTTCAATCGCCAGCTCAACAATGTTCTTCGGATCGAAGTAGAGCGGGTTCGCCGCAAAAGAGGCGCCCGCAGAGTGTTCCACGCCCTGGTCCACCGGCAGAATAGAGAGATACCCGGTGCCGCCGAGCCGCCCGGTGTTGTAAAGCGTCTGCATATTTCGCAGGACCGCAGGCGGACGGTTGTTATCGATCATCACGCGGTCAACGTAGTCGTGACCAGGCAGATACAGCTGATCGGCTGGAATGGTCATACAACGATGCTGTAAAAGGCTGTCGGCGTCTTTGCCAAGCAACTGCGCAATATCAGTCATGTGATACTCCCGTAAGTCCGACGTCGTGTCGGTGTGTGTTTATCCAGTCCCATCTTTTATGGGCAGACTAAGCCTGGTACCGACTTAACAGATTTTCCACTCTTTGCTTTTTTTTTCAGCACAATCTGCTGGCTCGATTCGTGTACAACAAAACTGTTACATTGATCAAACAATCGCCACAAAGGTATTTAAAAGGTATTATTGAGTGGTATGTTAAAGGCGTACCCTCTCTGACATGCAGGATTAAAAAATGAAAACGAAAGTCCAACTGTCATTCATGATGTTTGTTGAATGGTTTATCTGGGGCGCGTGGTTTGTGCCGCTGTGGCTGTGGCTGAGCAAAAGCGGTTTTACCGCCGGGGAAATCGGCTGGTCTTACGCCTGTACCGCTATTGCCGCGATCCTCTCCCCGATTCTGGTCGGCTCGCTGACGGACCGCTTCTTCGCCGCGCAGAAAGTGCTGTCAGTGCTGATGTTCGCCGGAGCCATTCTGATGTACTTCGCCGCGCAGCAAACCCAGTTCAGCACCTTCTTCCCGCTGCTGCTGGTTTACTCCCTGACCTATATGCCAACCATCGCGCTGACCAACAGTATCGCCTTTGCCAACGTGGACGACGTTGAGGCCGATTTCCCGCGCATCCGCGTGATGGGTACCATCGGCTGGATCGCCTCCGGGCTGGCGTGCGGTTTCCTGCCGCAGATGCTGGGCTACAGCGATATTTCCGACACCAACATCCCGCTGCTGATGACGGCAGCCAGCTCCGCCCTGCTCGGCGTGTTTGCCCTGTTCCTGCCGAATACGCCGCCGAAAAGTACCGGCAAGCTGGATTTCAAAGTGATGCTCGGGCTGGACGCGCTGATCCTGCTGCGCGACAGAAACTTCCTGGTGTTCTTCTTCTGCTCGTTCCTGTTCGCCATGCCGCTGGCCTTCTATTACATCTTCGCCAACGGCTATCTCACCGAAGTGGGGATGAAAAACGCCACCGGCTGGATGACGCTCGGCCAGTTCTCCGAAATCTTCTTTATGCTCGCCCTGCCGTTCTTTACCAAACGCTTTGGTATTAAGAAGGTCTTACTGCTGGGCCTGATTACCGCCGCCATCCGCTACGGGTTCTTTGTTTACGGTGGAGCGGAACAGTACTTCACCTACGCCCTGCTGTTCCTCGGCATTCTGCTGCACGGCGTGAGCTACGACTTCTATTACGTCACCGCGTACATCTACGTGGACAAAAAAGCGCCGGTGCACATGCGCACCGCCGCGCAGGGCCTGATTACGCTGTGCTGTCAGGGCTTTGGTAGCCTGCTGGGTTACCGCCTGGGCGGCGTGATGATGGAAAAAATGTTCGCATACAAAGAGCCGGTGAATGGGCTGACCTTCAACTGGGCCGGAATGTGGACGTTTGGTGCAGTCATGATTGCCGTGATTGCCGTGCTGTTTATGCTGTTTTTCCGCGAATCGGATAAAGAGATCGCCGCCATTGCGGTGGTTGATGGCGATGCCGCGCTGACACAAGGGGAAGTTAAATGAAACAAGAACGTGTTCTCGGTGCCCTTTACGGGCAGGCGTTAGGGGATGCGATGGGCATGCCGTCGGAGCTGTGGCCGAGAAAGCGCGTCAAGGCGCATTTCGGCTGGATCGACCGCTTTTTACCCGGCCCGGCAGAGAACAATGCGGCCTGCTATTTCAAACAGGCAGAGTTCACCGACGATACCTCAATGGCGCTGTGCCTGGCGGACGCGCTCATCGAGTGCGACGGGGAGATTAACGCGGACGTTATCGGCAAGCATATTCTGCGCTGGGCGCTCGATTTCGACGCGTTTAATAAGAACGTGCTCGGCCCGACCTCCAAAATCGCGCTTAACGCGATTCGCGACGGCAAGCCGGTTAGCGAACTGGACAACAACGGCGTGACTAACGGGGCGGCGATGCGCGCCTCCCCGCTGGGCTGCCTGCTTCCGGCCACGCGTCTGGAACACTTTGTTGAGCAGGTAGCGCTGGCCTCCAGCCCGACCCATAAATCCGACCTCGCCATTGCCGGCGCGGTGGTGATTGCCTGGGCGGTTTCCCGCGCTATCGACGGCGAAAGCTGGCAGAACATCGTCGATGCGCTGCCGGGTATCGCCCGCTATGCGCAGGAGGCGAAAACCACCACCTTCAGCGCATCGCTGGCGGCACGTATTGAGCTGGCGCTTAAGACCGTGCGGGAAGCCAACGGGGTTGAGTCCGCCAGCGAGCAGGTGTACCAGCTCGTGGGGGCCGGAACCAGCACCATTGAGTCCGTTCCGGCGGCCATTGCGATGGTCGAACTGGCGGGAACCGACCCGAACCGCTGCGCGGTTTTATGCGCCAATCTGGGCGGCGACACCGACACCATTGGCGCGATGGCGACGGCCATCTGCGGCGCGCTCCACGGCGTCCAGGCCATTGACCCGGCGCTGAAGGCCGAGCTCGACGCCGTTAACCGGCTCGATTTCGGCCACTATTGCGCGAAACTGCTGCACTACCGGGAGCAAAGGGAGGGCGTATGAATTCGTTTGCCCAACGTCTCGACACTCTGCACGCCGCGCGGCCGGTGACGGTGCTGGGCGCGGCGGTGATTGACGTCATCGCCGACGCCTACGCCCTGCCCTGGCGCGGGTGCGATATCGAACTCAAACAGCAGGGCGTGAATATCGGCGGCTGCGCGCTGAACATTGCCATCGCCCTGAAACGGCTCGGCATTGCGTCGCAAAACGCCCTGCCCGTCGGCCACGGCGTCTGGGCGGATATTATCCGCAACGCGATGGCGAAGCAGGATCTGCACAGCGCCATTGAGGCCGAAACCGGCGACAACGGCTGGTGCCTGGCGCTGGTGGAGCCAGACGGCGAGCGCACCTTTATGTCCTTTAGCGGCGTGGAGAACCAGTGGCAGCAGCGCTGGCTTGATGTGCTTAACATCCCGTCGAACAGCCTGGTCTATTTATCCGGCTATCAGCTCGCCTCGCCGTGCGGCGAACTGCTGACACGCTGGCTGGAGGGATTACAGGACGTGACGGCCTTTATCGATTTCGGCCCCCGCATCGCGGATATTCCCGACGCTCTGATGGCGCGGATTATGGCCTGCAGGCCGATCGTGTCGCTTAATCGTCAGGAAGCAGAGATCGCAGCCGAACGACTGGGCGTAGCGGCTGACAACCTGGGTGCGGAGTGGCAGCAGCGCTTCGGCGCCGCGCTGATTGTGCGTCATGATAAAGACGGTGCCGCGTGGTATGACGGCGACGATGCGGGCGTTGTTCCGGCGTTCCCGGCGACGGTTGTGGACACCATTGGCGCTGGCGACAGCCACGCGGGCGGCACGCTTGCCGGGCTGGCGGCGGGATGGCCACTGGCAGACGCCGTTCTGCTGGGGAATGCCGTGGCGTCCTGGGTAGTCAGCCACCGCGGCGGGGACTGCGCCCCGACTCGCGAGGCGCTACTCCTCGCACACAAAGACGTATAGATCGCTGCGACAGTAGCTGATGCTGTACTCAATCGGCCGGTGCTGTTGGTCAAGCGCGACCTGCTTGATCACCAGCACCGGTATTTTTTCGTCCATCTTAATGTGCGCCTGAAACTCGCTGTCCGGCATGCGGGCGCTAACCCGTGAACGGGTGCGCTGCGGGAAAATATTCTGACTACGGAAGTAATCGTACAGCGAAATGCCAATCGCATCCGGATCGGGAATGAGGCCAACCGGCACCCAGGACTCTTCAATCGACACCGCATCGTCATCCACATAGCGAATGCGCTTGAGCAAAAAGACCTCGCTGTCCGGAGGGACCGACAGATGGTTTGCGACCTCTTCCGGGCACTTCACCACCCGCTTGTTGACCCACAGCGTATTAGGCTTTTGGCCGCGCAGCACTACCTGCTGGGAAAAACCGCGCGCCTCTTTCAGCGAATATTCAAAGATATTGTTGATTTGCGTGCCGTAGCCACGAGAGCGCGTAACTACGCCCTCTTCCTCCAGCGCCTGCATCGCCTTTCGTACGGTGATGCGCGACACACCGGTTAACTGGCTCAGATCGCGCTCGCCGGGCAAAATATTCCCGTGCTCCAGCACCCCGCTGCGCACCGCGCTTTTTACCGTTTCGGCAAATTTCAGGTACAGCGGCGTGTTGTCAGGCGCGGCGATCCGTTCATTCAGTTGAGCGATTAACCGGGTATGCGCTTGTTCCATCTCTGTTTTCTCAGGCGTGGTGTTTCCTGCCAGTATACTGGGTTACCACCATGCATGAAAATGATGAACCGGCCCAATACCGTGACCCACTTCCAGAGTATCGGCTTTTGCCAGCGCCGCCGAGAGCCAGGTTTTCGCTTCGCACACCGTATCGGCCCAGCCTTCATGCCGCGGGCGCAGTGCCGCCAGCGCGGCGGAGAGCGTGCAGCCCGTGCCGTGGGTGTTTTTGGTCTGCACGCGCGGCGCGGTAAAACGTACTTCGCCGTCGCGGGTAAAGAGCCAGTCCGGGCTTTCAGCATCATCCAGATGACCGCCCTTCATCAGCACCGCCCCGCAGCCCATCGCCAGCAGCGCGTTTCCCTGCGCTTTCATCTCGCGTTCAGTTTGCGCATGCGATGTGCCTAACAGCGCGGCGGCTTCCGGCAGATTGGGCGTGATAAGCGCCACCTGCGGCAGTAGCTTTGTACGCAGCGTCTCCACGGCGGAGGCGGAGAGCAGCGGGTCGCCGCTTTTTGCCAGCATGACGGTATCCAGCACCACGTTTTGCACCTGATAGCGTTTAAGCCGCTCGGCCACCGCCTCCACAATATCCGTCTCGGCCAGCATGCCGATCTTGGTGGTATCGATGCGCACATCGCTGAACACTGAATCCAGCTGCGCGGCAACAAAATCCGGCTCGATACGGTAGACCGACTGCACGCCGCGCGTGTTTTGCGCCACCAGCGCGGTAATGACCGAGCAGCCGTACGCGCCAAGGGCCGAGAAGGTTTTGAGATCGGCCTGGATACCCGCGCCGCCGCTGGGATCGGTGCCGGCAATGGTCAGGGCGTTAATCCGCTTCATGCCTGCTCCTCCAGCGTATAGAGCGCATCCAGAAACGCGCTGGCAAAACTGCCAGGCCCACGCGACTGCGCAACGGCCACCGTTCCGGCCCGCTTCATCCATCCGCAGCCGGCAGCGACGTTATCCATCCGGTCGCCCGGCAGCGAGCAGCTCGCCGCCACAACGGCAGAAAGCGCGCATCCGGTTCCCACTACGCGCGTCATCAACGGATCGCCGCCCGTTACCGTGCGGGTGCGTTGCCCGTCAGTGATGTAATCCACCTCGCCGGTGACGACCACAACGGCATTGGTCTGGCGCGCCAGCGCCTGTGCAGCGGGCACCGCGCTGGCTGCGGTATCGGTTGTATCGACGCCGCGCCCGCCCGCGCTCATTCCGGCAAGGGCAAGAATTTCAGAGGCATTGCCGCGAATGGCGGCCGGTTTCAGGGCAAGAATTTGATGGCAAAAGCGGGTGCGGAACGTCAGGGCGCCCACGGCAACCGGGTCCAGCGTCCAGGGCTTGCCTGCCGCCACCGCGCTTTCTATTGCCCGACGCATCGACTGGGCGCGCGGCGAGGTCAGAGTACCGACGTTAATCAGCAGCGCATCGGCGATGCCGGCAAACTGTTCAGCCTCTTCGGCCTCAATCACCATCGCGGGTGATGCGCCAAGCGCCAGCAAAACGTTGGCCGTAAAGATCTGTACGACATCGTTGGTCATACAGTGGGTCAGTGGAGAACGGGTTCGGAAGTGGTGTAAAACGTGTAAATCGAGCAGGTCAGGCTGCATGGGTTCGCTCCTGCCTTGCGTGAAGAAGCGATGACCTGGAAGGCATCTGACTTCCCTACGCTGGCATTATCCAGATCAGGTAATACGGGTATTTCTCAGCCTTCACAAAGAAGGGCACCCCGAGTCAAAATACTTTTAAAACAGTGAGTTATAAAACTCATTAACGTTATGTAGTGTAACCGCGCCCCCAGGCCAGGCGCAAGGAGTTTCGATTTATCACACCGTTTGTCACAGCGGAAATCTCCAGGCGCTCTTTCCCGTCATTTGCCAACATTTATTACGCTTTAGTTAATTCTGGTTCAGTAATTGTTAATGCGTTATTGAAAAACTTTATTACGTACTTTTGCTGAGACTATTATTTTTATTTTTTATTACGTGCTCATTCCGCTTTTATAAGATAGATAAACTTCTTTCGCATGAAAGAATAAGACAGTATTAATTTATTTAACTCTATTAAACATTTGTACTTTCATCAATAGCTTAACGCTTCCCTTGATTTATCGCACAATCCATAAGTTAATGTATACATTAAATAAACCTCCTCGATACAGCACCCTGCCCTTTCATTTATTCATATCATTTATGATTTAGATCAAAATCATCAATTTGGGTTTAATCGATAGTTTATTCACGCCACTAAAAAAGGTCCGGGCATTGAATATTCTGTTTTGACATACGGAAATACAGATATCCACATGCCACTAAAGCCAAAACTGTTCTGATTAATTTTGTTTTTTAATACGTTAATGATGTGAGTCCTTCGAATGAAAATTTTCAATAAATCTGTTATTTTTGTTTTTATATTTGGGGTGGTCGCCGGTAGCGCCATGAATATTACCAACGCTGCTGCTGCCGTTTGGGATGACGCATCAATCACAGATATTGTGAATGACCATCAAGACCAAATTACGCAAAACAGGGTCGATAGCATTGCTCGCGATCTCTCAACTGAAAATCGCTTAACGCAGGTGGATAGCGACCTTCAATCCACTAAATTAGGTGTTTTGGTTATTGAGCAAGCCACAAATGACGCTTACCAAAAAGCCTTGCTTGCTGGTGCGCTTGCAGATACCGCCAATCAAAAAAGCGATGCGGCTTTACAGGGCGTTATGACGAACGGCACAGAAATTATCAATATGGAAAACGTTAACAAAGTGCAAGATAACCGTCTTGACAGCCTGGAAAATGCCCCTAAACCCACTAACGGCGTAGATGGTAAAGATGGCGTGACGACCACCGTGACGCACATGCAGGTAGACGCAGTAACACAAACTAAAGTGGCTAATAATACCCAGGCAGTTACCGCCACCGCACAGGATCTGCTGGCAACGAAACAGACGTTACAGGCAATGAATAACAATACCAACCAGCAATTTAAATCACTGCACGATGAAGTAGATAATAATAAGAAGCAAGCCAACGCCGGCATTTCAGGTGCCATGGCGATGGCAGGATTACCGCAGGTACAAACGAATCAGCATGTTATGTTCTCTGCTGGCGGAGCCACATACAATAGTGAAAGCGCCCTTGCCGTTGGGGCATCCGTTAACTTTAGTTCACATGTGATCGCGAAAGTGAGCTTCTCTGATGATACCGCCAATAATATGGGAGCGTCAGTTGGCGTCGGAATGGGCTTTTAACGAAATACAACTTAAGCATTATTAACTTACGCCATTAAGTTAATAACCTGCTTGCCTCCGGCAAGAATAGCGATGACAGAAAAAACATGCTCAGACATATCATTATTTCAGCGACCCTGTATCTGATGCTGATTGGCGTCGGTATTTGGATCGGCATGATGTACGTCTCCTATTATCTGTGCGTTTTATAAAGTGAACAAAAGTTTAGCCATGAAAACTCAATTAATATGGATTGCACTGATGTTGACGGTAGCGACAACACCGGCTCATGCGATTAACGCGCACTATCGTGCTCAATTAGAGCGTTCAGGATGTACTGAGATGAACGCGAATGACGGCTCTTGTGATATCCACAAAACAAAAGCCCAAAATGCGGCGCAGCACGCAACAGCTGCGGGCCACGACCCTTTGCGTGAAGCCACTTTTACATCGGATGCGGTTAACGCCACGATTTCAAATGGCTTTTTTAACGCCACCATTAACGGCAAAAAGGCCACCGTTCAGCGTCTGAATGCTCATTTCTATGAGATTCACGGTAATGGTTTTGTTATATCGCTAAGCCTTAATGAGAACGGCATTACGGCGGCGTCCTGGAATAAGACGACGGGGCGTAACCACGGCATTTTGCAGGTGTCGCAGAAATAAAGCGAACAAGGAGGCAGTCTGCCTCCTTTTCGGTCAGCGAATGGCACGATTTGTCACACTCTTTTTTATGAATTTACAGTCAGGGCAGAACACACGTAACAGTCTGTTTTTCTTTACCATAAAGTGCAATTTTCTTTCTTAAAAAGGGGATATCCCCTCCCCTGAGCGCCATGTCACAAAACAGTAAACAAATTAACCATTGAGCCCCGTGGCAAAAGGCTCTATATTGGCGGCGTTTTTTTCAGGCCCCCATCTGTTTTTTAACTTTTTATTCAATCGTGGCTCATAACGAAGCGGCGGTTGTAGGAGTGATATGATGACGGATAAAGTCCGTATTGACACCGTAGATGCCCACAAAAGCAACGAAACCTATCTGGCCCGTCAGGCCGAGTTTGAATCTAACGTCAGGAGTTATCCGCGCAAACTGCCTTTAGCCATCACTAAAGCAGAAGGCGTGTGGATCACCGATGCAGATAATAAAGAATACCTTGACTGTTTAGCAGGCGCTGGGACCCTTGCGCTTGGCCATAACCATCCTGATGTGCTGAAAAGCATCCAAAATGTCATTACCAGCGGCTTGCCGTTACATACCCTGGATCTGACTACGCCTCTGAAAGACGCGTTTTCTGAATACCTGCTCTCTCTGCTGCCTGGTCAGGGCAAAGAGTACTGCCTGCAGTTCACCGGTCCATCCGGTGCTGACGCCGTTGAAGCGGCGCTGAAGCTGGCGAAAAAAGTGACCGGTCGTAGCGGTATCATCAGCTTCTCTGGTGGTTACCACGGTATGACCCACGGCGCGCTGTCCGTGACCGGCAACCTGTCTCCGAAAGAAGCGGTTGACGGTATGATGCCAGAAGTGCAGTTCATGCCTTACCCGCACGAGTACCGTTGCCCGCTGGGTATCGGTGGTGAAGCGGGCGTGAAAGCGCTGACGTACTACTTCGATAACCTGATCAACGACGTTGAAAGCGGCGTGCGTAAACCTGCTGCGGTGATTCTGGAGGCCGTTCAGGGCGAAGGCGGCGTGAACCCGGCTCCGGCTGAGTGGCTGCAGCGCATCCGTAAAGTGACTCAGGAACACGGCATTCTGCTGATCCTCGACGAAGTTCAGGCTGGCTTTGCCCGTACCGGTAAATTCTTCGCCTTCGAGCATGCGGGCATTGAGCCAGACATCATCGTGATGTCTAAAGCCGTAGGTGGCGGTCTGCCGCTGGCCGTGCTCGGTATCAAAAAGCAGTTCGACGCATGGGCGCCAGGCCACCACACCGGTACCTTCCGCGGCAACCAGCTGGCGATGGCAACCGGTCTGACGACGCTGAAAATCCTGAAAGATCAGAACATCGCGGGCAAAGTTGCCGCTCAGGGCGAATGGCTGAAAGGCCAGCTGAAAGAGATGGCGAAACGCTATCCTGTTATCGGCCACGTGCGCGGTCTGGGCATGATGATCGGTATTGAGATCGTTAAGCCACACGAAGCCGCTGACCACATGGGCTGCTTCCCGGGCGACGGCGAGCTGTCTGCTCTGATTCAGAAGAAGTGCTTCGAAGCCGGTCTGATTCTGGAGCGCGGTGGCCGTAACGGTATCGTTCTGCGTCTGCTGCCGTCTCTGCTGATCAGCGACGAAGAGCTGAAAATCTTCCTGGATAAATTTGAGCAGGCACTGCTTGCTGCGGGCGTTCGCCCGGCGTAACCGGAGTTATTGATTACGATGTCTGATTCAAACCCAATTTTGTTCTCCTCTGCGCAGAGCATTGAAGCTTACCAGCAGGCGATCGAACAAAGCACTCAGGCTGTGATGCAGTGGCTGAAACAGCCTGAGATGTACCAGGGCAAAACGGTCGCAGAGCTGCGCGACCGCATTAAGCTGGATTTCAACCCGAAAGGGCTGGGCAACGAAGCGGCGATTGAACGCGCCGTGGAGTTCTTCCTGAAAGACAGCTTGTCCGTTCATCACCCGCAGTGTGTGGCGCACCTGCACTGCCCAAGCCTGGTCGTAAGCCAGGCGGCGGAAGTGCTGATCAACGCCACTAACCAGAGTATGGACTCCTGGGATCAAAGCCCGTCCGCAACCATTATCGAGATCAAGCTGATCGAGTGGCTGCGTACCCGCGTGGGTTATCAGGCCGGCGACGCAGGTGTCTTCACCAGCGGCGGCACCCAGAGCAACCTGATGGGCCTGATGCTGGCTCGCGATGCGTTCTTCGCGCGTCAGGGTCACTCCGTTCAGCAGGACGGCCTGGTCGGCGATCTGCGTAAAATTCGCGTGCTGTGCTCTGAAAACGCACACTTCTCTGTGCAGAAAAACATGGCGCTGATGGGTCTGGGCTACCAGTCCGTCGTGCAGGTGAAAACGGACGAATTCTCCCGCATGGATCTGACCGATCTGGCAGCGAAAATTGAGCAGTGCAACGCGAACGGCGAGCAGATTCTGGCGATCGTCGCAACGGCAGGTACCACCGATGCCGGTGCTATCGACCCGCTGCGTGCGATTGCAGAGCTGGCCGCGAAGCAGAACATCTGGGTACACGTTGATGCGGCCTGGGGCGGCGCGCTGCTGATGTCTGAGCAGTATCGTCACTACCTGGACGGCATCGAGCTGGTGGATTCCGTCACCCTGGACTTCCACAAGCAGTTCTTCCAGACCATCAGCTGCGGCGCGTTCCTGCTGAAAGAAGCGCGTCACTATGAGCTGATGCGCTATCAGGCGGCCTACCTGAACTCCGAGTTCGACGAAGAAGCCGGCGTGCCTAACCTGGTGTCCAAATCTCTGCAGACCACCCGTCGTTTTGACGCGCTGAAGCTGTGGATGAGCCTGGAAGCGCTGGGTCAGGAGCAATACGCGGCGATCATCGACCACGGCGTGACCCTGGCGCAGCAGGTTGCAGCCTACGTGAAAGAGCAGCCTGCTCTGGAACTGGTTATGCAGCCACAGCTGGCAAGCGTTCTGTTCCGCTTCCGCGGAAAGGTGCAGATGGATGACGCGGGCATCGCCCTGCTGAACCAGAAAATTGGTGATGCGCTGCTGGAATCCGGCCGTGCGAACGTTGGTGTGACCGAGCACAACGGCGTCACCTGCCTGAAGCTGACGCTGCTGAACCCAACCGTGACGCTGGAAGATATTAAAATCCTGCTGTCTCTGGTTGAGCGCACCGCGCAGGAAGTTCTGGCTAAGTAATACAGCACCCCTCTTCCGCCGGGAGAGGGGTTATTTTTATACGCCTGCCCACCACATCCTTAATTTTAATCCCCAGTAACTCGTCCAGCCCGTCGTGGTGCTGACCACATTACCCTTCGACACAATGACCAGCGTCGGCGTTACGCTCACCTGCCACTGCTGCGACAACGCACCGTTTTCATCGTTGATCACCGGCATTTTCAGCTGTTTCTTTTCAACCCAGCGCGCAAGCTTTGCGTTATCGCCGGAACGCATGGCAATGCTTACGACGTTGCCCCCCTCTTTCGCCAGTTTATTGACCGAAGGCGTCGTGTAACGGCATATACTGCACCAGGTGGCCCAGACGTAAATCAGCAGCGGGCGTTCCTGGCTCAGCGCCGCGATATCGTGAATATTGCCGTCGATGCTCTGCATCGGTGTTGCACTAAAACTGGCGGGGAGTGTCGGTTTTCGATACCGATCAACACCCCACACTACGGCCAGCATCAGCAGAACGAGTATGATCCCTTCCCGCGCCCAGCGGCGCAGTCGACTGATTTTGCGGTTATCCATTGTGACCTCATGTTTCAACGAAGGTCATCTTAACGGGCAATACGCCATCACGCTGTAAAGAAATGTCGCGTCAGGTTTACTCCTGGGTATAACCGTAGTCGTAATGGCTATATCCCGAGTTGTAATAGAGCGCAGCCGATTTCACGATATCATTGAGGATCGCGCCATTCACCTGCACACCCATCTGCTGCAGACGCTTCAGGCAGTTCTCGATCTCCTTGACGCTGGTTTTACCAAAGCGGGCGACCAGAAGCGTGGTCGCCCGCTTTGGCTATCAGCAAGGCATCCGTTACGGCAAGCACGGGTGGGGTGTCGACAATCACGATGTCATACAGTTTGTCTATCTGCGACATTACGGCCTGGAAGCGTTCACTCATGAGCAGCTCAACGGGATGTGAAGGTTGGGGTCCGCAGGTCAATACATCAAAACCGCCTTTTTCAACGCGTTGAACCGCCTCCTGCCACTCAACGGCTCCTCCGAGCACGCAGGATAATCCCCGATGATTGCGCAGTTGGAAAACACTGTGGACATATCCCTTGCGCATATCAGCGTCAATAAACAGCACTCGCTGTCCGGCCTGAGCGGCAATCGACGCCAGTGAAGTACTGACCAGCGTCTTTCCGCAGTCCTGCGTGGGGCCAGACACCACGACGATCCGGTTTGTAGCATCCATCATGGTAAAATGCAGACTGGTGCGCAGCCCGCGCACTGCCTCGACAAACATATCTGCCGGGCGGTCAACGGGCAAAAAAGGAACATTCGACGTCCTGTGCTTCCATCGGGAAGCAAACAGGGTTTTCCTGCGCAGGTGCGTTTTTTTCCAGAGCCATACCGAGCGCGGAAGCGTCGCCAGAAGCGGTATCCCCTGCGCTTCCAGTTGTTCAGACGAGGTAATGCCCTGCCTAAAGGCTGAGCGCACTAAAACCGTTCCGGCAGAAAGCATCAACCCGATCAGCATGCCCAGTACGATAATGAGTGCTTTGCGCGGTTTGATCGGCTCTGGCTGCGTCATGGCGGGGTCAATGATCCGCACGTTCCCGATAGCGCTGGAGCGCGATATACTCAGCTCTTGCTGACGCGTCAGCAGCTGCAGATATATGGTACGCCCGGATTCAACGTCACGACTCAGGCGTAAGATTTCCTGCTGCGTGGAAGGCATGGATGAAACGCGATTGTTCAGGCGCGCACGCTCCCGCTCAAGCGTTTGTTTCTTCTCCCGCAAGGCACGGTAAGTGGGATGGTCCTTTTTGAAAAGCTGGGAAACCTCTGCTTCGCGAAACGTCAGCTCGTTAAGCTGGTTTTCCACGTTAACCACCTGATCAAGCACTGACTTAGCCTCCAGAGATAAGTCGACAGAATCGCGTTGCTCTCTGTAGGCATTCAGTCTCGCTTCGGCTTCATCCAGCTCCCGGCTGATCTTAGGTAATTGCTCCTGTAAGAACGTGAGGCTGCGGGAATCTTTCGCTTCCTGGCGCGCAATATTCTGGCTGAGAAAATTTTCAGTAATGGTATTAAGTACCGTGGCGATCCTGGCGGGGTCTTCACCCATTAACGTTAATGCGATCATACCGCTTTGTTTCGCCGACTCAACAACCGTAAGCCTGTTCTGAATGGCGTTGATGGCGTCAAGCCTTGAGACGGTTTCGAGGGTAAATTGGGTGCCTGGTTCTGCGCTGAGGGATGTCACCAGAAGCGATAATCCATTTTTAAGCAGCGTTTTCCCCACGATGCCGTCTGCTTCAAGCGTTTTTCCCTCAAGACGATATCGCCCTTTTTCCCGTACGGTGAGTAAAAGCGTTTGTGGCTTACCTTCCAGAATGGGAATAGTCAGCGCGCCAATCGTTATTTCAGCGGATTTACGTCCCTGCACGTATTCTAACAAAGGCCCGATGACGGGAAACACGCGCCGCCTGACGTAGTACGTCAACCCTAATTGATCGATGGTTTCTCCCAGGATCATCCGTGATTTAAGGAGTAAAAGTTCCGGCGCGACGTCAGGTGAGAGATCGGGCCCGAACGGAGTCAGGTTCTTGAGCAGTGAGTTATTCTGCTTCGCTTCAACCTGTATCAGGGCATCAGCCTGATAAACTGGCGTGGCGCTGAACGCATAGATCCCCGCACATACCGTGAGCAGGAGCGTGACACACGCGATCGTCACCCGGTGATCAAACATCTCAGCAAGCAACTGAAGAAGATCGATCTCATTATTCTGCGGTGTCGCAGCCTTATATTTCTCTGATTTAGAAGACGACATAACGGCTTCATTCCTTATTGACTCAAACGACGAGCCCATTCCTGACTGGCTTTTCCCAATTGCTCGAAAACATATTCATAGGCTTCACGACTTTTGTTGTAAGGGTCGGGAATGTCCCTGATGTCCAGCCATTGTCCAAAGAGCAACGATTTTCCCCGGTTCTCCGGGGGCATTGTGGCAATGAAACGGAGATGTTCCGGCCCCATAACCAGGATCAAATCGGCTTGTTGCAACAGGTTACGCGTCACCTTGCGGGCAATATGCCCCTCCAGCGAAACACCATGACGCCGGGCCACAGCCTGCGCAGCCGCATCCGCCGGATGCCCCTCAAGCCCCAAAATACCTGCCGAGTTCACCTGCTTGCCGGGTAATTGCTGTCGCAACAGCCGCTCACCAATCGGTGAACGGCAAATATTGCCGGTGCAGACCACTAAGATTGACTGGAACATTACTGCGGCCACGATCTGATGTAACGAACGGTTTCGGTCAGGTCATGGACGCCGCTGATGGTAGGCACCAGCTGGGAGATCACGCGATTCCAGCGTGATAACGGTGCCGTGGTGACGTAGACAATGTCATACGGTTCCAGCTGGAATTCCGTAGCCAGCACCATGGCAGAGGCATCTTCCGCATTGAGTTGATAGATGTTGGCAATTTTTCCCGTGTCGCCTTTTTCCGTTACCTGCCTGATAACAAAAATGCCGGTTGCATCAGCCATATTTTGGTTAAGCCCCCCGGCATTGCCCAGGGCTTCGGCCAGCGTCATGCCGCTACGATCCATCTTAAGCGTGCTCTGTTTAACCACCTCGCCCATCACGAACACTTTCAGCGCGTCGTTTCGGGGAATAAACAGGATATCGCCCGAATAAAGCAGCTTATTTTGCATCAAATCGCCATGCTGCATCAGTGCATAGAGCGAAAGGCGGGAGTCCTTGCCATCATGCGTCAGCACGACGTTACGCCAGTCGGCATCAGCAGAAAGACCGCCAGCGGCGTTAACCGCATCCATCACCGTCAGCGGAATATTGGTTATGGGTTGCTGGCCTGATTTTTCGACCTCTCCGGTGACATAGGCTTTTTGGGAACGGAAGGCGGCAACGCTGACGTCCACCTGCGGGCTCTCAATGACTTTATCCAGTCGAGATGTAATCTCTTCACGTACCTGTGAAACCGTTTTTCCCGCCACCCGCAGCTTACCGACGTAGGGATAAAAGAGCGTACCATCGGCGTTGACCCAGTTGCCGGCATCGCTCGCACTACGATATTGTCCCGCGGGCGTCGTTAATTCAGGGTGATCCCAGACGGTGACCGTCAGGATGTCGCCTGTGCCAATACGGTATTCCCAGTTTTTGATCTGCTCATCCAGATTAGGATTTGCCTGAGATTTCGACACGGTCGGAAGTAGTTTTTCAATTAATCCCGGCGTCAGTGGAAAAATCTCCACGCGCTTATCAAGCTGATAATTGTTCTCTTCCACAGAAATGACTTTTTTCCCGGATACGCTTAAGTTCTGACCTGAGGAAAAAACACACCCTGCCAACTGACTAACAGTAAGAAATAAAAGAGAAAATGCAGTTATATTTTTCATTTATATAAATATTAGTTTTTTAACGTTATGTTTATTGTTAAACCTGCAAAGAGATTCGAGCTAACACCATGAAATTTAATTATTTATTTTCCTTAACATGAGTTTATGGCATAATTAACCGCAACCCATCAGCTCTCTAGTAAAAACAATGAGAATACTCAGCCTTCTAAAAAGTAAGTGAGTACGTTTCACCCGACGACGATATTAAATCTTGTTGAGTGAGAAAGCATTCGTATAGAAGTCCAATTTTGACTTAGAAAGTTATTTTTAGAATTGATGGATTAAATAATAAATATTAAAAATACATAACACAGAAAATATTCACCACAATGATAAACATCATCCAGTTTGACTACACAAAACCGTCCACTTTTGTTACATTTTTTTTCAAACATACCCTGCGTTGATACTTAAAATGGACTGTCTGCTCCGCTTTGCACGACCTGCAGACGAAAAGTATCTGTAACGATATCACTGGAGAAAAAATGGCTAAGCGTAAATTGCTGCTTCTGGGTGTATTACTGTCTCTGGCGGGATCTGCATTCGCTGCCCCGCAAACGGCCGCTGCGCCATCGGGCATCAAGGCCTATGAAGAACAAGAGTTCATCGCTGACTTTACGAAATTCAAGATTGGCGACACGGCGCCGGCGCAGTATCAAACGCCGGAGTACACCATCAAACAGTACCAGCTGCGTAACCTGCCGGCTCCGGATGCCGGAACCCACTGGACCTACATGGGTGAGAACTACGTACTGATCGGCGATGCTGATGGCAAGATCTACAAAGCCTACAATGGAGATATTTTCTATCACCGCTAACGCAATTCTGATTCGCCCCTGGCAGGAAAGCGACCGCCCTTTCCTGCGCACGCTCTACCTCCACGCCCGGCGTGAAGCCTGGCCATGGCTGGACAGCGCGGACTGGCAGCTTGAAGACTTTGACGCGGCAACCTGCGACGAAGTGATTTGGGTTGCTGTTCAGAACGGTCATCGCCTGGGTTTTGCCTCCGTCTGGACGAACGATAATTTCCTGCACAACCTGTTTGTCGATCCGCAGTATCAGAGCCTGGGCGTCGGGCATGAGTTGCTTGAACACGTACAGAAGACGTTTACCAGTACGGGTTCACTTAAGTGCCTGGTGAAGAATGCGCGGGCTATTGCGTTTTACCAGCGACACGGCTGGCACATAGAGGCGACGGGTAATTCTCCGGACGGAGAGTATTATTTGATGCACTATCGGTTGAGTTAAAGTCGGGTGGCGGCTTCGCCTTACCCAACCTACGTGATGGTGCCATTTGTAGGCCGGGTAAGCGAAGCGCCACCCGGCAATTAGGAGCTGAGGAATTACACCGCGCGGAACGCGATTTCCCCCGGGATGATTTCGCCCTGCCAGTAGAGCTGCGCCGCAACGCGTCCCGCCAGCTGGCGATACATTTCCGCAAATTCGCTGTCCGGACGGCTGACAACCGTGGGCTTTCCGCTGTCCAGATCTTCACGCAGGGTAATGTGCAGCGGCATCTGCCCCAGCAGCTGGGTGTGATACTTCGCGGCCAGTTTTTCTGCACCCCCCGTACCGAAGATAGGTTCGTGGTGACCGCAGTTGCTGCAGATGTGCACGCTCATGTTCTCGACGATACCGAGCACCGGCACTTCCACCTTCTCGAACATCACGATGCCTTTTTTGGCGTCGATCAGCGCGATATCCTGCGGCGTAGTCACGACGACCGCCCCCGTGACCGGAATGTTCTGCGCCAGCGTCAGCTGAATGTCACCGGTGCCCGGCGGCATGTCCAGCACCAGATAATCCAGATCAGGCCACATCGTCTCCTGCAGCATCTGCAGCAGCGCTTTGCTGGCCATCGGGCCGCGCCAGACCATGGCGTTATCGTCAGTCACCAGGTAACCGATGGAGTTGGTCGCCAGACCGTGCGCCATAATTGGCGCCATGTGGGTCCCGTCCGGCGAGGTGGGGCGCTGGTTTTCCGCGCCCAGCATGTTAGGAATAGACGGACCGTAGATATCCGCATCCAGAATACCGACCTTTGCCCCTTCCGCTGCCAGCGCGAGCGCCAGGTTAACGGCGGTAGAAGATTTCCCTACCCCGCCCTTGCCCGAGCTGACGGCAATGATATTTTTCACGCCGTTCACGCCAGGCTGGTTTTTCACGCGCTTCAGCGTGGCGATGCTGTGGCTCAGCTTCCAGTCGATCGCCTTCGCACCGGTAATACGCAGCAGCTCAGAGCTGGTCTGCTCTTTCAGCGCGTCAAAAGCGCTGGTCCAGACGAACGGCATCTGCAGCTCAATGTGCAGGGTATCGTCCAGCCAGGCAACGTGGTGTAACGCTTTCAGCGTAGTGAGATTGTGCTTCAGGGTTGGATGCTGAAAGTTAGCCAGCGTCCCGGCGACCATTGCTCGTAAGGCTTCCGGTGATTTGGCCTGGGATTGAGAACTCATCCCGACTCCTTTGTAGTTGTTCTGAAAAAAGACGTGTAATTACCAAGTTTACCCCAGAGGTAACAATTATTCATTTATGGATTAATGCCCTTATCACTTGGCGTAGTTATTACCTTTCGGGTAACATCAAAAACCCTTTTCACAGTTAAAAGAAGTAATGCCTACTATGACTCAAGTCGCGAAGAAAATTCTGGTAACGTGCGCACTGCCGTACGCCAACGGCTCAATCCACCTCGGCCACATGCTGGAGCATATCCAGGCTGATGTCTGGGTCCGTTACCAGCGAATGCGCGGCCACGAGGTTAACTTCATCTGTGCGGACGATGCTCACGGCACGCCGATCATGCTGAAAGCGCAGCAGCTGGGGATTTCCCCGGAGCAGATGATTGCCGAAATGAGTCAGGAGCATCAGACTGATTTTGCTGGCTTTGACATCAGCTATGACAACTATCACTCCACGCACAGCGACGAAAACCGCGAGCTGTCGGAGCTAATCTACACCCGTCTGAAAGAGAACGGTTTTATCAAAAACCGCACCATCTCTCAGCTGTACGATCCGGAAAAAGGCATGTTCCTGCCGGACCGTTTCGTCAAAGGCACCTGCCCGAAATGTAAATCCCCGGACCAGTACGGCGATAACTGCGAAGTGTGCGGCGCAACCTACAGCCCGACCGAGCTTATCGAGCCAAAATCCGTGGTTTCCGGCGCCACGCCCGTCATGCGTGACTCCGAGCACTTCTTCTTCGACCTGCCGTCCTTCAGCGAAATGCTGCAGGCGTGGACCCGCAGCGGCGCGCTGCAGGAACAGGTGGCGAATAAAATGCAGGAGTGGTTCGAATCCGGCCTGCAGCAGTGGGATATCTCCCGCGATGCGCCGTACTTCGGCTTTGAAATCCCGAACGCGCCGGGCAAATACTTCTACGTCTGGCTAGACGCGCCAATCGGCTACATGGGCTCCTTCAAAAACCTGTGCGACAAGCGTGGCGACACCGTCAGCTTCGACGAATACTGGAAGAAAGATTCCACGGCCGAGCTGTATCACTTCATCGGTAAAGACATCGTTTATTTCCACAGCCTGTTCTGGCCGGCGATGCTGGAAGGAAGCAACTTCCGCAAGCCAACCAACCTGTTCGTACACGGCTACGTGACGGTGAACGGCGCGAAGATGTCCAAGTCTCGCGGAACGTTCATTAAGGCCAGCACCTGGCTGAACCACTTCGACGCGGACAGCCTGCGCTACTACTACACCGCGAAGCTCTCTTCCCGCATCGACGATATCGACCTGAACCTGGAAGATTTCGTGCAGCGCGTGAACGCGGACATCGTCAACAAGGTGGTGAACCTGGCCTCCCGTAACGCGGGCTTTATCGCCAAGCGTTTTGACGGCGTGATGGCGGCTGAACTGGCTGACCCTGCCCTGTACAAAACCTTTACCGACGCGGCAGCCACCATTGGCGAAGCCTGGGAAACCCGTGAGTTCGGTAAAGCCGTGCGCGAAATCATGGCGCTGGCCGACCTGGCAAACCGCTATGTGGACGAACAGGCACCGTGGGTTGTCGCCAAACAGGAAGGTCGCGATGCCGATCTGCAGGCCATCTGCTCCATGGGCATCAACCTGTTCCGCGTGCTGATGACGTACCTGAAGCCGGTTCTGCCGCAGCTGGCATCCCGCGCTGAAGCGTTCCTGAACACCGAACTGACCTGGGATGCCATGGCGCAGCCGCTGCTCGGCCACAAGGTGAACACCTTCAAGGCGCTGTACAACCGCATCGAGATGAAGCAGGTTGAAGCCCTGGTTGAAGCGTCTAAAGAAGAGGTTAAAGCGGCTGCGGCACCGGTGACCGGCCCGCTGGCAGACGATCCGATTCAGGAGACCATTACCTTTGACGATTTCGCCAAAGTCGACCTGCGCGTGGCGCTGATCGAAAACGCGGAATTCGTGGAAGGTTCTGACAAGCTGCTGCGCCTGACGCTGGATCTGGGCGGCGAGAAGCGTAACGTCTTCTCCGGCATCCGTTCAGCCTACCCGGACCCGCAGGTGCTGATCGGTCGTCAGACCGTGATGGTGGCGAACCTGGCGCCGCGCAAAATGCGCTTCGGCATCTCTGAAGGGATGGTGATGGCCGCAGGCCCTGGCGGGAAAGATATCTTCCTGTTAAGCCCTGATGAAGGCGCGAAGCCTGGCCAGCAGGTGAAATAACAAAAAAGCCGGAGATAATCTCCGGCTTTTTTTTGCCCGGCGGCGCTACGCTTGTACGGGCTTACGGGTTTTGTAGGCCGGGTAAGGCGAAGCTGCCACCCGGCTAAATCACGCTTTCGGGTGATGCACCCGGTGGGTCAGCCCGCGCAGGAAATTACGCAGAAACTGGTCGCCGCACTCGCGGTAGTTTTTGTGGTCCGGCGCGCGCATCATGGCGGTCACTTCCGGCACGGATACGCGGTATTTTTGCTCGGTCATGATCGCCACAATATCGTCCGTTTTCAGCGAGAACGCGATGCGCAGCTTTTTCAGCACCGTGTTGTTGTTCACGCGACGCTCCAGCGCCAGCTCCGGCGCGGCCGGATCCTTGCCACGTTTGTCGTAAATCAGGCCATTCAGGAAACCCGACAGAATGATGTCCGGGCAGCGAACGAAGCCCTCTTCGTCTTCTTTGGTCATCCAGGTATCGAAACCGGCAGACGTGGATTCCATGTCCGACAGCGCAAGAATGCGCACCATGTCGTTGTTGTTTGCTTTCAGGGTGTAGCGCAGGCTACGAAGAATGTCGTTACTTAGCATAGAGCCTTCGAATGTCGATGATGCAATGGCGCGCAGTGTACCAGTTTTACAGGCCAATCGCCTCTTTCAAACTCTTGAGATAGCGACGGCTGACGGGTACCGTTTGCCCGGCACGCAGCACCAGCTCGGCCTGGCCGTTATCTTCCAGGCGGATCTCCTTCAGGTGCGCCATGTTCACCAGATACTGGCGATGGCAGCGGATCAGCGGCGTGCGGCTCTCCAGCGTGCGCAGGGTCAGCTCGGTAAACCCTTCGTTCCCTTCGGCGCTGGTGACAAACACCCCGCTCAGGCGGCTGCTGACAAACGCCACATCATCCATCTGCAGAAGATAAATTCGGCTGTGCCCGGTGCAGGGGATAAACTTCAGCGGCTGCTGGTTTTCCGGCAGCAGCGTGACGTCCTGTACGGTTCGCTCCTGGCGTAAACGGGTGAGCGTTTTTTCCAGACGCTTCTCTTCAATCGGCTTGAGTAAATAGTCAAACGCGTGCTCCTCAAAAGCCTTAACGGCATATTCGTCGAACGCCGTCAGAAACACGATATAGGGGCGATGCGCCGGGTCGAGCATGCCGACCATCTCCAGCCCGCTGATGCGGGGCATTTGAATGTCGAGGAACAGCACGTCCGGGCGCAGCTTGTGCACCGCGCCGATGGCCTCAATGGCGTTCGCGCACTCCCCCACAATCTCAATATCAGGCTGCTCCTGCAGCAGAACGCGCAGGTTTTCTCGTGCCAGCGGCTCGTCATCCACGATCAGCACTCTTAACATGCGTTTTCCTCCAGCGGCAGTCGTACGGTAATACGGGTAAATCGGTCTGGCTCACAGGCGACGGTAATGCCGCAGTCGTCGCCAAAATGGGCGCGCAGGCGTTTATCCACCAGGCTCATCCCTAAACCGCCCGAGGCGGAAGGCTGGTAAAGCCCGGCATTATCTTCAATATCCAGCACCAGATGGTGGTTGAAACGGCTGGCGGCAATGGTTATCTCCCCCGTTCCCAGAAGCTGTGACGTGCCGTGTTTAATGGCGTTTTCGACAATAGGCTGCAGGGTAAAGGCCGGGAGATGCTGATACGCCAGCTCGTCCGGAACGGAGAGCGACACCTGCAGGCGCGACTGGAAACGCGCCTGCTCGATCTGCAGATAGGCATTCACGTGCTCAATCTCATCGGCGAGGGTCACGATCTCAGACGGCCGTTTCAGGTTCTTACGGAAAAAGGTCGACAGAAACTGCACCAGCTGCGCGGCCTGATCGCTGTCGCGGCGGATCACCGCTTTGAGCGTGTTGAGGGCATTAAACAGGAAATGCGGGTTGACCTGAGCATGCAGCAGCTTAATTTCGGACTGCGTCAGCAGGGCTTTCTGCCGCTCATACTGCCCGGCGAGGATTTGCGCGGACAGCAGCTGGGCTATCCCCTCCCCCAGCGTGCGGTTGATGGAGCTGAACAGACGGTTTTTGGCCTCATACAGCTTGATAGTCCCCATCACCCGCTGATTTTCCCCGCGCAGCGGAATCACCAGCGTGGAGCCCAGCTTGCACTGCGGATGCAGCGAACAGCGGTAAGGCACTTCGTTACCGTCGGCATACACCACCTCACCGGTTTCAATGGCGCGCAGCGTATAGGCTGAGGAGATCGGTTTACCCGGCAGATGGTGATCGTCCCCGGTGCCGGTAAAGGCCAGCAGCCGCTCGCGATCGGTTATGGCCACCGCGCCGATATCCAGCTCCTTGTAGAGCACCTGCGCGACCTTCATGCTGTTCTCTTCGTTAAACCCCTGGCGCAGGATCCCTTCGGTCGAGGCGGCGACCTTCAGCGCCGTGGCGGAAAACGCCGAGGTGTACTTCTCAAACATGGCGCGCTTGTCGAGCAGAATGCGCATAAACAGCGCCGCACCCACGGTGTTGGTGACCATCATCGGAGCGGCAATACTGCTGACCAGGTGCAGCGCATCTTCAAACGGACGGGCAATGAGCAGAATGATCGCCATCTGCGCCACTTCGGCCACAAAGGTAATGGCACCGGCGGTAAGCGGGCTAAAGACTTTATCCGGGCGGCCGCGTTTGATCATGTAGCTGTGCACCAGGCCGCCGAGCAGCCCTTCCACGATCGTTGAGATCATACAGCTGAGCGCCGTCATTCCGCCCATGGAATAGCGATGCAGCCCCCCGGTTAAGCCAACAAGGCCACCGACGACGGGACCGCCCAGCAGCCCGCCCATCACCGCGCCGATAGCGCGCGTGTTGGCAATAGAGTCTTCGATATGGAGGCCAAAATAGGTCCCCATAATGCAGAAAATAGAGAAGGTAACGTAGCAGAGCAGCTTATGCGGCAGACGTACGGTAACCTGCATCAGCGGGATAAACAGGCGCGTTTTGCTCATCAGCCAGGCAATGACAAGAAACACGCACATTTGCTGAAGCAACAGCAGCACCAGATTAAACTCGTACATACTCAAAACCGCACACGCTAAAAACGCGTAACATACACTGATGCGGGTTTACTTTCTTTGAAGCATCCCAAAAAAGCGCAAAATTGTGTCCGTTATCACACCTTTTTCTGAATATCGCGCATGCTTCGCATTGTTTGTTCAAAAATCAATCAATCCTTCCTGGTTCGCCAAAGTGGGTCTACAGTTAAGCTGGGAACGCGTAAGCCAGGGGGCGAATATGGCGCTTTACACGATAGGTGAAGTGGCACTCCTTTGTGATATCAATCCCGTTACCCTACGGGCGTGGCAGCGACGGTATGGATTGCTTAAACCGCAGAGGACCGACGGTGGGCATCGCCTTTTCAATGAGGCCGATATCGACCGCATCCGCGAAATTAAAAGCTGGATCGACAACGGAGTGCAGGTCGGCAAAGTGAAGTCCCTGCTGAGCCATGATGACCCGGACACGCAACACCTCTGGCGCGAACAACAGGAAACCCTGCTGCGGCTTCTGCAGGCGGGGAATCTTCAGCGCCTGCGCGCATGGATAAAAGAGCAGGGCCGCGACTATCCGGCACAGACGCTGATCTCCCATCTTTTCATTCCGCTCCGTCGACGTCTGCAATGCCAGCAGTCCACCCTGCAGGCGCTGCTCAGCATGCTCGACGGGGTGCTGATCAACTATATTGCCGTCTGCCTTGCCTCAGCGAAGAACAAGGCCGGAAAAGATGCGCTGGTGGTCGGCTGGAACGTGCACGATACCACCCGCCTGTGGCTGGAAGCGTGGATTGCGACCCAGAAGGGCTGGCGCGTGGATGTCCTGGCGCACTCGCTGGCGCAGCTTAAGCCCGAGTTTTTCGACGGTCAGACCCTGCTGGTCTGGTGTGGAGAAGTGCCGTCCGCCACGCAGCAACAGCTGCTGACGGAATGGCGAGAGAATGGTTACCCGGTTTATTCCCTTGGCCCGGATGAGCCATAACGGCATTTAATGGTTCATTAACAGCTGCGCTTCACCGTATAATTGTTCCGTTAACAACAGGAGCACATGATGAAGGCAACCAAACTGGCCATTATTACCCTTTTTGTCCTGATGGCCGTGAGCGGTATCGGCGGCGTGATGCTGGCAGGATACTCGTTTATTGTTCGCGGCGGTGTCGGCTGAGGTACAGCGCCAGCCGCTCAAAAAGGCGATCGACGACGATTGCCGCCAGCGCGACCAGCACCGCCCCCTGCACGATATAAGCCGTATTAAACCCGCTCAGGCCGATAATAATCGGCGTTCCCAGCGTATTGGCACCGACCGTTGACGCAATGGTCGCCGTCCCGATGTTAATAATCACCGACGTGCGGATCCCGGCAATGATAACCGGCGCCGCAAGCGGCAGTTCAACCTTGCGCAGCCGCTGGCCGCGACTCATCCCCATCCCTTCTGCCACGCTCAGCACCGACGCCGGTACCGCCGCGAGGCCCGCCAGCGTGCCCTGCAGCACCGGCAATACGCCGTATAAAATCAGCGCAATAATGGCGGGTTGCTGACCAAAACCCATCACCGGCACCGCTATCGCCAGCACCGCCACCGGGGGAAACGTCTGGCCAATCGCCGCTATCGTCTCCACCAGCGGACGAAATTCTTTGCCCGCAGGCCGCGTGACCGCGATGCCTGCCCCAACCCCCAACACAACCGCGATG
Source organism: Enterobacter sp. Y17 (assembly GCF_019730495.1). Lineage (NCBI taxonomy): Bacteria > Pseudomonadati > Pseudomonadota > Gammaproteobacteria > Enterobacterales > Enterobacteriaceae > Enterobacter > Enterobacter sp. Y17. The sequence goes on along the minus strand of NZ_JAASKP010000001.1, from coordinate 416,411 downwards.
GCGCTTGAGAGCGCCACCAGCCAGAGATGCGCCAGAGCGAGATTAATAAAGCTCTCCTGCTGATAAACCGGCCGCGGCAGCCCAGGGAAAAGAGCGTTAAACAGCGCCGCGCTGTGGGGCATCAGAAACAGTAAGGCGACAAAGAGCGCTACCAGCCAGAGGAGCGGATCACGCAGTGCCTTCACGCGTCACCTCCCCGGCCAGCAGATCGCGAAAATGTAAGGTTCCGCACGGCGTACCGCGGGAGTCCGAGACGGGCAATACCTCGCACTGGCGCGCGACAAACGCCGAGAGAGCATCCCGCAGGCTCATCTGCGCCTGCAGCGGTTCGCCGCTCACCGGTACCTCCTCCCGACGCATATAGTCGCTGACCGTCCGCAGGGAGAGCAGCCTCACGCCCAGCTCGCTGCGGCCAAAAAACTCGCGCACAAAGTCGTTCTTCGGCCATGTTAATAGCTCAAGCGGCGAGCCCTGCTGCACCACTTCGCCATGATCCATCAGCACCAGATGGTCGGCCAGGCGCAGAGCTTCATCAATATCGTGCGTCACGAGAACGATCGTGCGTCCGAGAATGCGGTGAATGCGGGTCATCTCCGCCTGCAGCGCCCCGCGCGTGACCGGATCCAGCGCGCCGAAGGGTTCATCCATCAGCAGTACCTGCGGGTTAGCCGCCAGCGCGCGCGCCACGCCCACGCGCTGTTGCTGGCCTCCGGAAAGCTGGTGAGGATAACGATCGCGCAGCGCGGGCTCCAGCCCCAGGAGCGACATGAGTTCTTCCACCCGGTCAGCGATTTTTGCCCGCGACCATTTATCCAGCTGCAGCACGGTGGCGATGTTCTGCGCCACCGTCCAGTGCGGAAACAGGCCGATAGACTGAATGGCATAGCCCATCCGGCGGCGCAGCTCCAGCACCGGCAGGCTGCGGATCTCTTCCCCGGCAAAGCGGATCAGCCCGCTGTCATGCTCAACCAGGCGGTTGATCATCTTCAGGGTGGTGGATTTTCCCGAGCCGGAGGTGCCAATCAGCACGGAAAACGCGCCCTCGGCAAAGTTCAGGTTCAGGTGGCTCGCCGCCGGGCGACCGGCAAAGGTTTTACTGACATCATGAAATTCAATCATTGGCTCTTCTCCTGAGCAGCGCGAGCCATAAGGCAAACAGCGCGTCGACGACAACCGCCAGCGCAATCGTGGGCACCACGCCCAGTAACACCAGATCGAGGGCACTGCTGAGCAGCCCCTGAAACACCAGCGCGCCAAAGCCGCCCGCACCAATCAGCGCCGCTATCACCGCCATGCCGACGGTTTGTACCGCCACCACCCGCAGGCTGCGCAGCAGCAGGGGCAGCGCCAGCGGCAGCTGAATTTTCCAGAAACACTGCCGCGCGCTCATCCCCATCGCATGGGCGCTTTCAAGCACATCCGGCGCGACCTGACCCAGCCCCGCGACCACGCCGCGCACCAGCGGCAGCAGCGCATACAGCACCAGCGCGATAAGCGCGGGCGTTAACCCCGTTCCGGCTATGCCGAGCGTACCCAGCACCGGAAATGACTTCACCAGCCCCGCCAGCGGGGCAATCAGCAGGCCAAACAGCGCGACGGAAGGTATGGTCTGGATCACGTTGAGCACGGCAAACACCCCACCCTGGCGTGAAGGATGACGATAGCACCACATGCCGAGCGGTATCCCGATCAGCAGAGCCGGGATCAGCGTGCCAAAAAGGATCGTCAGGTGTTGCGCCAGGGCATCATCAAACACCTCCTGACGGTTGGCGTACTCTTTCAGCAGCGAGAGATTGTTCAGCTCACCGCTGAACAGCAGGAACAAGGGAATGCACCATATCTGCGCGTTGAGCACCCAGCGCCAGACGCCGCTGGTGATGAGTCGACGAATGGCGTCGCTGCTGGCCAGCAGACACAGCGCCAGCCACAGCCAGAGGCCGCTGCCCACCGTGGTTCTCGCCAGCGGGCTTTCCGCCGACGCCATATGCGTCGCCGCCTGCCCGGCCCCCCAGAACAGGATGATAAACAGCCCTTCAGCGAGGAGCAGCGTCAGCCACTGCGCCGTGCGCCCTTGCCAGAATGAAAGAGCAACCCACGCGGCCAGCGCCGCCGTCAGCCACCACGGCGTAAAGGACCAGACGTCCCAGAGAGAGCGCCCCTCCCCTGACATCAGGCGGTTAGGGGCGACATTCACAAACGGCAGCGCGACTGCCGCGATGGCCACGCAGGCCAACAGCAGCAGTACGCGGTTATGACATTTTATTGGCACAGCCCTTTCCCGTTACTTCACAAGCCCTTGTTGTTTCAGGAAGTCGGCGGCCACTTTTTTGGCATCCAGCCCCTCGACGGCAATGCTGGCATTCAGCTGTTGCAGCGTTTTTTCATCCAGTTTTTCGAAGACCGGCTTGAGCCATTCTGCAATATCCGGATAGGCTTTCAGCACCGCCTCGCGCACGACCGGGGTCGGGGCGTAAATCGGCTGTACGCCTTTAGGATCGGTCAGGGTTTGCAGGCCGAGCGCCGCCACCGGGCCGTCGGTGCCGTAGGCCATTGCCGCGTTAACGCCGGAAGTTTGCTGCGCCGCCGCCTTAATGGTTACCGCCGTATCCCCGCCCGCCAGCGAGAGCAGCTGCGCCTGGTCGAGCTTGAAGTTGTAGGCTTTTTCGAAAGCAGGGAGCGCGTCAGGACGCTCAATAAACTCCGCGGACGCTGCCAGCTTAAAGTCGCCCTTCTCTTTCAGATAGCGGCTGAGATCCGTAAGCGTAGTCAGCTTGCCTTTCTCCGCCACGTCCTTGCGCACGGCGATAGTCCAGGTGTTGTTGGCCGGAGCAGGCGTCAGCCAGACCAGCTTGTTCTGTTCCGCGTCGAGTTTTTTGACTTTCTCATACCCGGCTTTGGCGTTTTTCCATGCCGGATCGTTTTCATCTTTGAAGAAGAATGCCCCGTTGCCGGTGTATTCCGGATAGATATCCAGCTCGCCGGAGGTGATCGCCCCGCGCACGACGGGCGTGGTGCCCAGCTGAACTTTATTGACGGTTTTCACGCCGTGGCTTTCCAGCACCTGCAAAATAATATTGCCGAGCAGCGCGCCTTCGGTATCGATCTTTGAGCCCACTTTTACCGGCTCCGCCGCCTGTAACGGCAGGCTTAGCGCCGCCAGCAGCACCGCAGATCCCAACATCCCCTTTGCAATCGTCATTCCGCTATCCTCATTTTTTTATCGCCTTTTTCAGAGGCTTGAGAGAAAAGCGTAGCTTAAAACAGCGGATTTACCCGGCAAAATGCCTTTTTAGCATAAGGTAAGACGCATCCCCCGGAAGTCGGGGGATGCAAAGGGAGGAAGGTTACAGCAGCTCGAACTCGCCTTTATTCACGCGGGCGGAATCCACCCCGATAAAGACGTTAAACTTGCCCGGTTCCGCATCGTATTTCATCTGCTGGTTCCAGAACTTCAGCGCCTCCACGTCAATCGGGAAGCTGATGGTTTGGGTTTCGCCAGGCTTCAGATTGACCTTCTCGAAGCCGCGCAGCTGCTTAACAGGACGGCTCATCGAGGCGGTGACATCCTGCACGTACATCTGGATCACCGTTGCCCCTTCGCGCTTGCCGGTGTTGGTCACTTCGACGCTGGCGGTAACTTTGCCGTCACGCTTCAGGGTCGGCGCCGACATTTTCACGTCAGAAACCTTGAAGCTGGTGTAGCTCAGACCGTAACCAAACGGATACAGCGGGCCGTTAGCTTCGTCGAAGTAACGGGACGTGTACTTGTTCGGCTTGTCGGCGTTATACGGGCGACCGGTGTTCAGGTGGCTGTAGTAGACCGGGATCTGCCCGACGGAGCGCGGGAAGGACATCGGCAGCTTGCCCGACGGGTTGTAATCACCAAACAGCACGTCGGCGATGGCGTTACCGCCTTCGGTACCGGCGAACCAGGTTTCCAGAATGGCGTCAGCCTGCTGGTCCTCTTTCACCAGCGCCAGCGGACGACCGTTCATCAGCACCAGCACCAGCGGCTTGCCGGTGGCTTTCAGGGCGGCGATCAGATCGCGCTGGCTCTGCGGAATGGTGATGTCGGTACGGCTGGAGGCCTCGTGCGCCATACCCTGCGCTTCGCCCACGACCGCGACAACCACGTCAGACTGTTTCGCGGTATTCACCGCCTCGTCGATCATCTCCTTCGGCGTGCGCGGATCGACCTTCACCGCTTCCTCGTACTGGTTGAGGAAGGTGACGATGTCTTTATCGTTGGTGACGTTCGCCCCTTTGGCGTACACCACTTTCGCGTTATCACCCACGGCACTCTTAATCCCGGTCAGCACGGTCACGGACTGATCGGCTACGCCTGCCGCAGACCAGCTGCCCATCACGTCGCGCTTGCTGTCGGCCAGCGGGCCCACTACGGCAATGGTGCCGGATTTTTTCAGCGGCAGCGTGTCGAGGCGGTTTTTCAGCAGCACCAGGCTTTCGCGCGCCACGTCACGCGCTTCTTTGCGGTGCAGACGGCTTTCAGCGTTGGTATCTGCCGGGTCAGAATCCTTCGGCCCCAGATGGCTGTACGGATCGTTAAACAGCCCCATGTCGTATTTCACGTTCAGCACGTGGCGCGCGGCATCGTCCAGCTCCGCCATCGTGACCTTGCCGCTCTTCACCAGCCCCGGCAGGTATTTGCTGTAGTACTCGTCGCTCATGCTCATGTTGATGCCCGACTTGAGCGCCACGCGCACCGCGTCTTCCGGATCGGAGGCGGTACCGTGCTTAATCAGCTCTTTAATCGCGCCGTGGTCGGAAACGGTGATGCCCTTAAAGCCCCACTGGTCGCGCAGCACGTCTTTCAGCAGCCATGAATCGGACGTCGCAGGAGTACCGTTCAGCGAGTTCAGCGCCACCATCACCGCGCCGCTGCCCGCATCCAGCCCTGCCTTGTACGGCGGCATGTAGTCGTTGAACAGGCGCTGCGGGCTCATGTCGACGGTGTTGTACTCTTTCCCGCCTTCAACCGCGCCATAGGCCGCGAAGTGTTTGACGCTGGTCATCACCGAGTAGCGATCCGCCGGGCTTTTGCCCTGCATCGCTTCCACCATGGTTTTCCCCATCGTGGAGGTTAAATACGTATCTTCACCAAAGCCTTCCGAGCCGCGGCCCCAGCGCGGATCGCGCGAGACGTCCACCATTGGCGCCCAGGTCATGTTCAGGCCGTCGTCCGCCGCTTCATAAGCCGACACGCGCCCGACGGTTTTCACCGCGTCAAGGTTAAAGGAGGAGGCTAAACCGAGGCTAATCGGGAAAACGGTACGCTGGCCGTGCACCACGTCATAGGCAAAGAACAGCGGAATTTTCAGGCGGCTGAGATCCATCACCTGATCCTGCATCTTGCGGATATCCTGGCGGGTGACGGTATTAAAGATGGCTCCAACCTGCCCGTCTTTGATCATCTCGCGGATGGCCTCTTTCGGGTTATCCGGACCGACGCTGATAAGACGCAGCTGGCCGATTTTCTCATCAACCGTCATTTTCTTGAGCAATTCCGTGACAAACGCGTCCCGTGCTTCAGGCGTGAGCGGGTGATTACCAAACAAATCCTCTGCCAGCGCAGGTTGCAGCGCCAGGCTGACGGCGACACCTACAGAACATAGCCATTTCATGTCGTTTTACTCTCTCATCAATAACCGCCGGACGATCTCGGCCATACCGTGCGAAAAGCGCAGTGTGCCACAAACCCTCGAAACGTTGCAGGGTTATTCTCTGATTTTTCTCGTGAATACTCGACCGCTTAACAGTTAATCGCGCTATGCTTTACAGCGAGAAATTTGCCCCACCACAAGGAGTGGAAGATGACTTCTGTTCGAACAAACGATAACACGACTTTTATTAACGAACTGTCGCGCCTGGTTGGCTCCTCTCACCTGCTTACCGACCCGGCCAAAACCGCCCGCTACCGCAAAGGTTTCCGCTCCGGTCAGGGCGAAGCGCTGGCGGTGGTCTTCCCCGGCACGCTGCTGGAGCTGTGGCGCGTGCTGAGCGCATGCGTCGCCGCCGACAAGATTATTTTAATGCAGGCCGCCAATACCGGCCTGACCGAAGGCTCCACGCCGAACGGCAACGATTACGATCGCGACATCGTGATTATCAGCACCCTGCGCCTCGACAAGCTGCACCTGCTGGACAAAGGCGAGCAGGTGCTCGCGTTCCCCGGCACGACGCTCTACTCCCTGGAAAAAGCGCTTAAGCCGCTGGGCCGTGAGCCGCACTCGGTGATTGGCTCCTCCTGCATTGGCGCCTCGGTGGTCGGTGGGATCTGCAACAACTCCGGCGGTTCGCTGGTGCAGCGCGGCCCGGCCTACACCGAGATGTCGCTGTTTGCCCGTATTGACGAAAACGGCAAGCTGACGCTGGTGAACCATCTGGGAATCGATCTCGGCGCGACGCCGGAACAGATCCTCAGCAAGCTCGACGACGATCGCGTGAAGGACGAAGACGTGCAGCACGACGGTCGTCATGCGCACGATCACGACTACGTGACCCGCGTGCGGGATATCGACGCCGATACGCCGGCGCGCTACAACGCCGATCCGGACCGCCTGTTTGAATCCTCCGGCTGCGCCGGGAAGCTGGCCGTTTTTGCCGTGCGTCTGGATACTTTCCCGGCGGAGAAAAAGCAGCAGGTGTTTTACATTGGCACCAATCAGCCCGAGGTTCTGACCGAAATTCGTCGTCATATTCTGGGCGAATTCACCCATCTGCCGGTGGCGGGCGAGTACATGCACCGGGACATTTACGACATCGCCGAGCGTTACGGCAAAGATACGTTCCTGATGATCGACAAGCTCGGCACCGACAAAATGCCGTTCTTCTTCACCATGAAGGGCCGCACCGACGCGATGCTGGAGAAGGTGTCGCTGTTCAAACCCCACTTCACCGACCGCTTTATGCAGAAGCTGGGCAACGTTTTTCCGGCGCATCTGCCGGAGCGAATGAAAACCTGGCGCGATAAGTACGAGCACCACCTGCTGCTGAAAATGGCCGGGGACGGAATTGCCGAAGCGCAGTCCTGGCTGACCGAATTCTTCAAAAACGCCGAAGGGGATTTCTTTGCCTGTACGCCTGAAGAGGGCAGCAAAGCGTTCCTGCACCGTTTTGCCGCCGCAGGCGCCGCCATCCGTTATCAGGCGGTGCATTCGGAAGAGGTGGAAGACATTCTGGCGCTGGATATCGCCCTGCGACGTAACGACACCGAGTGGTTTGAGCACCTTCCGCCGGAAATCGACAGCAAGCTGGTGCATAAGCTCTATTACGGCCACTTTATGTGTTATGTCTTCCATCAGGATTACATCGTCAAAAAAGGGGTCGATGCACACGAACTGAAGGAGCAGATGCTCGCCCTGCTGCGTGAACGCGGCGCACAATATCCTGCGGAACATAACGTCGGGCATCTTTATAAAGCCCCTGACGCACTTAAGCAGTTTTATCGCGAGAATGACCCTACAAACAGCATGAATCCCGGCATTGGTAAAACAACGCGGAAGAAATACTGGAAAGAGAGCGCGGACGCGGAGCAGCGCGTAACGCAAGCGTCTGATTAATTCCTATAGCCAAATTTGAGAGATTGTTTAGCGCGCCTTAATCGTAATAGAGTAACCGTCTGACGCCGGAGGAACGTTTCTCCGGCTTTCTATAACGAGGAGCAGGCACATCATGTCGGCTGTTGATGTTTTATCCGAGACCGAACTGGAAGTGCGCGATGCCCTTCCCGATGATGTGCATGCCATCGCCGCCATCTATGCATGGCATGTGCTGCACGGGCGCGCGTCATTTGAAGAAGTCCCCCCTACCATCGACGAAATGCGTCAGCGTATGAAAAGCGTGGCTGAGAGCGGTTTGCCGTGGCTTATCGCGCTGTATCGCGGCATCGTGGTGGGCTACTGCTACGCCACGCCTTACCGCCCGCGACACGCCTACCGCTATACCCTGGAAGAGTCGATTTACGTGGATGCCAGCATTACCGGGCGCGGTTTTGGTTCGGCATTAATGGATGCGCTGATCGCCCGCTGCGAGCAAGGCCCGTGGCGGCAGATGATTGCCGTTGTGGGCGATGGCAACAATAATGCCGGCTCGCTGCGGCTGCATAAAAAGCACGGCTTCGAGATTGTCGGTCAGCTGCGCAGCGTGGGGTATAAGAAAGGCGACTGGCGGGATACGGTGATTATGCAGCGCTCGCTCAACGATGGGGACTGGACGCTGCCGGAATAAACGCAAAACGGTAACCTGGGTTACCGTTTTTAGTGTTTTTTCCCTCTCCCTGTGGGAGAGGGTCGGGGTGAGGGCATCAGCGCGCACAAACGACTCAGTCGTTCTGCGCCGTCGCCATCTGTTCCGCTTTCTGCTTTTTATACGTCAATGCTGCGGCCGGAACGGGCTGCACTTTCCCGGTTTCAATCCAGGTACGCAGGCGGCTCGCGTCCGCGAAGTGGGTATATTTGCCGAAGGCATCCATCACCACCAGCGCCACCGGCTTACCGTTAAACACGGTGCGCATCACCAGACAGTGTCCTGCCGCGTTGGTAAAGCCGGTTTTGGTTAACTGAATATTCCAGTTATCGCGGTATACCAGATGGTTAGTGTTGCGGAACGGCAGCGTATAGGCCGGGTTCGCAAAGGTCGCCATCTCTTCACGGGTGGTGCTGAGCTGACCAATCAGCGGATACTGTTTGCTGGCAATCAGCAGTTTCGTCAGATCGCGGGCCGTGGAGACGTTGTTGATCGACAGTCCCGTCGGTTCAACATAATGCGTATTGGTCATCCCCAGCGCTTTGGCTTTCGCGTTCATCGCGCGGATAAAGGCGTCATAGCCGCCCGGATAGTGGTGCGCCAGGCTCGCCGCCGCACGGTTTTCAGACGACATCAGCGCCAGCAGCAGCATATTTTTACGGCTGATTTCACTGTTCAGCCGCACGCGGGAGTAGATCCCCTTCATCTCCGGCGTGTGGCTGATGTCCACTTTCAATTTTTCGTCCAGCGGCAGATGTGCATCAAGCACCACCATCGCGGTCATTAATTTGGTTATTGAGGCAATCGGGCGCACCAGGTCCGGATGGCTGGCGTAGATCACCTTATTGGTGTTGAGATCGACAATCATCGCGCTGCCGGACGCAATTTGCGGCTGAGCAGCAGCGGCGGTCACCGCGGGCGTTTTAGCGACGGCCGGCACGGCAGCGGACGCGCCCAGCAGCAGCGCCAGACTAAGTAAAGAGACTCGGAATTTCAGCATGGTGAGACTTCTGATAATTATTCACGCACGTCATGACGTACACCGCCTGTATCAACGGATAAACACAGGCTGGCTTCGGCATCATAGCGGTCACCGGGCGTTGTCGCCAGCGGATAATCGTGAACAGATGCTGCATTGCTGGCATTTACGCCAGCAATGCAGTGAACTCAGAAGAGACGGTATCCGTAACCCCAAAGAATAACCGTCAGCGCCAGTAGCGCCTCCAGCACCAGCACCCCAATAGCGAGTGTTGAACTGGAAAAACTCAGGCCTTCTTCTTTATTGATATTCAGGAAGGTTGGAACCCCCAGATACAGCAGATATCCGGTGTAAAAGAGGGCAATAGTACCGATCAGCGCGCACAGCCAGACCAGTGGATAGAGCGCAACAATACCGCTTAAGAACAGCGGGGTCGCGACGTATCCGGCAAAGACCATACAGTGCGCCAGCGATGGACGTTGCGGGTAGTTACGCGCCATCCAGTGAATGACACGCCCCATTACCGCCACACCCGCCAGCATCAGGCCATAAAAAACGATGGCCAGATAGAGCCCGGTAAACCAGGAAAGCTGAACCACGGTGCCGTCACCGAAGTTCCAGCCGATTTGTGTTGTTCCGATAAAGGCGCATATTACCGGCACCGCAGCCATCAGCAGCACGTGGTGCGTGTAATGATGCGAGACCGTTTCGTTCTCACTTTTAATGACATGCATCTCACGATCGGGATGGGAGAAAAGTCCCCAGACATGGTTCATAGCGCCCCCTTGTTGTCGGCCCGTCAGCGATACCTTAAGTATAATGCAGGCTTTAGATTATTTTATGTACAGTGGGAAATTTCCGTTGATTTCCCCGCTGTTGATTCATGGGGTATATGATTAAACGAGGTACGCTGAGGGAGATAACATTTACGTAATGGATATTAACGCACTTATTGAACAATATGGATATGCCGCGCTGGTCGTCGGTAGCGTGGCAGAAGGTGAAACCATCACGCTGTTAGGCGGCGTCGCCGCGCATCAGGGATTGCTGAAATTCCCGCTGGTCGTCGCAGCGGTCGCGCTCGGCGGAATGATTGGCGATCAGCTGCTCTACTTTCTCGGGCTGCGCTTCGGGCCAACGCTGCTTAAGCGTTTCGCAAAGCATCAGAAGAAAATCCGCCGCGCTCAACGGCTCATTCAACGTCATCCCTATCTGTTCGTCATCGGCACGCGCTTTATGTATGGCTTTCGCATTATCGGGCCGATACTGATTGGCGCCAGCCATCTGCCGCCAAAAATTTTCCTGCCGCTCAATGTTCTTGGTGCGATAGCCTGGGCGCTGATCTTTACGACGCTCGGCTACGTCGGGGGCGAAGTGATTGGCCCGTGGCTGCATAATCTCGACCAGCACCTGAAGCACTGGGCGTGGTTGATTCTGGTGGTTGCGGCGGTGATCGGGGTCAGGCTGTGGCTGAAGCACCGGGATAAGACGCGGGATGAGGAGTGAGTGCGGTCTCCTCCCCTCACCCCGGCCCTCTCCCAAAGGGAGAGGGTGTTTTTAGTTCCCTCTCCCTTTGGGAGAGGGTTAGGGTGAGGGAAAACTACCCCTCCGGCTTAAACTGCGGGTTCGCCAGCATAAAGCCCCCGTCGACAATAAACGATTGCCCCGTCGTGTAGCTGGCGTCGCTGTCGCACAGCCATGCCACCAGGCTGGCAATCTCTCTGGTGTGGCCCGGTCTTGCCAGCGGGATTTCCGGCATTGAGCCTTCCTTCACTTCACTGTCGTCCATGTCGTTCATCGGTGTGGCAATGGCGCCCGGCGCGACGGCGTTCACCAGAATGTTGTGCTTAACCAGTTCCATCGCCATGGATTTAGTTAACCCGCCGAGCGCGTGTTTTGCCGCCGTGTAGGCGCTGGCCTCCGGCAACGGCGTGTGCTCGTGTACTGAGGTGATATTCACAATCCGCCCCCCTTCCCCCTGCTTCACCATCTGCCGGGCGGCAATCTGCGAACAGAGAAACGCGCCGTCCACGTCGACGGTGAAAATGTTCCGCCAGTCGTCAAACGGCATCTCAAGGAACGGCGCTTTGGTCATCGCTCCGGCATTGTTAACCAGCACGTCCAGCCGACCAAAACGCGCAATCAGCGTTTCAATAGCCTTTGCGCCTTCCGGCAGCGTGCTTAAATCAAGATGGATAGCCTCTCCGCGCTGCCCCTGCGCTTCAACTTCGCGGCAGGTTTCCAGCGCCCCTTTTTCATCCGAGTGCCAGGTGACGCCAATATCAAACCCGCGCTCTGCGAGCATCAGCGCCGTGGTTTTACCAATCCCGGAATCCGATGCGGTCACTATCGCTACTCTGGTCATACTCACCTCCTGAAAAACTGCAAAGAGGTAAGTATAGATAATGACCATTTTTAGCCATGATGATAGCCGCCGCCCAGCGCCGACGTCAGCTGCAGCGTGGCGTCGACATACTGGCCTTTCAGCAACAATCCGGCGAGGTCTTCCCTGAGGGCCGGGATCCTGGCTTCACTGACCCGCGAGCCCGCAACGATCCCCGCGCTGAAACGCGCCTGCGCCAGCGCCACAACCCGCGCCGCATCTTTTTCAACCTGCTGCTGATGGTGGTTCTTCGCCGTCAGCGTTTCGACTTCACTGGCCGTGCGCGCCACCTGATTGACCGCTTCGACCACCGCTTTGTTGTAGTTCGCGACCGAGAGATTGTTCTGCGCCTGGGCGATATCCAGGCTGGCGTTCAGCCTGCCGCTGTCGAAGATCGGCAGCGTAAGCCCGGCGGTCACGCCCATCTGCTGCGCTGAAGCGCGAAACAGATCGCTCAGATGGAGGGCATCCTGCTGTAAGAACGCCATCAGGTTCACGTCAGGATAGAAAGCCGCTCTGGCGGCCTCCACCTCGCTCATGGAGGCTTCGATATACCAGTGCGCCTCCTGAAGATCCGGACGGCGTGCCAGCAGTTCATAACCGAGCGTCGGCGGTAGCGCGGCGTCAACCGTCGGCAGCGCATGCCGCGTAAGCGTTACGGAGGAAGAATTCGTCAGCGCGACCAGACGCGCCTCAACGGCTTTCATCTTCCCGTTGACTTCTGCCAGCTGTTCTTCGGTTTTGTTGGCGTCGATATCGGTTTCCACCCCTTCAACGGAGGAGGTGATCCCGTGCTGATACAGTTCGCGATCGGCGCCGATTATGTTGTCCTGCTCATGTTTGATCTGCGCGAGAACCTCCCCCGCTGCGGCCTGAGTTTGCCACTCCCAGTAGAGCCGCGCCACGCTGCTGGCCAGCAGCTGGCGGGTCTGCTCCAGCTCCGCTTTTTGCGCATTCACTTTGCCAATCCGGGCCTCGACCCGGGCGCGATTTTTTCCCCACAGATCGAGATCCCAGCCTGCGGTCAGCCCAAAGGTGCCGTTGGTGTACCACGGCCCGGTGGTGCCTGCAGCCGGGTCGGTAAGGGCGAAAGGCCCCATCAGCCCTTCGGCGGACATTTTCTGGCGTTCCGCATCGGCGGAAAAATCAATCTGCGGACCGTCAGCGGCCATTGCGGCTTTTGCCTGGGTTTCGGCAAGCGTAATGCGCTGACGGGCAATCTGCATATCCGGCGCATCGCTCAACGCTTTCGCAATCAGCCCGTTAAGCTGGGGATCGTTATACGCTTTCCACCACTCATTCTTCGGCCAGTCCTGATGATTCAGAACCGTATTCACCGACGCCGCAGCGGTTTGCGTTTTAATGGGAGACACCGTGGCATGTTCAGGCGCACAGGCTGCCAGAATAAAAGCGAAGGGTGCGCTCAGAGATAAAATAAGAGAACGTTTCATGACGCCATACACTCAAAAAATAAAGGCGCACGTTACGCTCGATATCGTTCATTTTTTTAGTAACGCGTGGCAATCCGCAAATTGTCATACATTTTAATACCCGGAAATTTATTCCCGAAGAGAGTGATTAAATTCAATGCATTCACGCCAAATATAAATACGCTGCTACACTTATTCAGGACATACATGAGCGGGAGAAAGGAATGAAAATATTACTGTGGGCTATTTTAATTATATTTCTGATAGGGCTCTTAGTGGTTACCGGCGTATTCAAGATGATTTTCTAATCTATTTGCCCGGCTCAGAGCCGGGCAACGTCATTAATATCAGGCTTTCAGCGAAGCCCCTTTCGTGGCAATCACCTCTTTATACCAGTAGAAACTTTTCTTACGGCTGCGCGCCAGCGTGCCGTTACCGCTGTCATCGCGATCGACGTAAATAAAGCCGTAGCGCTTGGAGAGTTCAGCTTTAGACGCGCTCACCAGGTCGATTGGCCCCCAGCTGGTATACCCCATCACCTCAACGCCGTCATCAATCGCTTCACGCACCTGCACCAGGTGGTCGTTAAGGTAGCTGATGCGATAGTCATCCTGCACCACGCCGTCCGCATCCGGTTTATCCTTCGCCCCCAGGCCATTTTCCACAATAAACAACGGCTTCTGATAGCGATCCCAGAGCACGTTCAACAGGGTACGCAGGCCGATGGGGTCAATCTGCCAGCCCCATTCGGAACTTGCCAGATGCGGGTTTGGCACCATGCTCAGGATATTGCCGCGCGCCTGCTGGTTGAGGGCCTCATCCGCGGTAACGCAGCCTGTCATGTAGTAGCTGAACGAGATAAAATCGACGGTCGATTTCAGCGCCTCGCGGTCGTCATCCGTGACCTCAAGCTGAATACCATTGTCGCGGAAGAAGCGCTGCATATACCCCGGATAGGCGCCACGGCACTGCACGTCGCCAAAGAATTGCCACGCGCGGTTTTCCTGCAGCGTCTCCAGAACATCTTCCGGCTTGCAGGTCAGCGGGTACATCAGGCCGCCCAGCAGCATGTTGCCGATTCTGGCATCCGGGATAATCTCGTGGCAGGCCTTCACGGCCAGCGCGCTGGCCACCAGCTGGTGGTGGATCGCCTGGTACACCTCACCTTTGCTGCTGGTTTCAGGCAGGCCCACGCCGGTCATCGGCGCGTGCAGAGACATATTGATCTCGTTGAAGGTCAGCCAGAGCTTCACCTTCTCCTTGTAGCGCGCAAACACGGTGCGGGCGTAGCGCTCGAAGAACCCAATGGTCTGGCGGCTGCCCCACCCGCCGTACTGCTTCACCAGCCCCCACGGCATTTCGTAATGCGAGAGCGTTACCAGCGGGGTAATGCTGTGCGCGGCCAGCTCGTCAAACAGCCGGTCGTAAAACGCCAGCCCCGCTTCGTTAGGCTGCAGCTCGTCGCCGTTCGGAAAAATGCGGGTCCAGGCAATGGAGACGCGCAGGCAGTTAAAGCCCATCTCAGCGAACAGTTTGATGTCTTCCGGGTAGCGGTGATAGAAGTCGATGGCGACGTCCTTGATGCCGCTGTCGCCCGCCACGCGCTCAACCACCGGGCCGAAGACACCCTGCGGCTGAACGTCCGAGGTGGACAGCCCTTTCCCCTCCTCCAGATACGCGCCTTCTACCTGATTCGCGGCAACCGCGCCGCCCCATAAAAAATCGTCCGGGAAAGTTTTCATCACGTTCTCCTGTTATTGATGGCTTACGCTGAGTAACGGAGCACCGGCGCTGACGGACGTTGCCGCCACGGTCACCACGTCACGATACTCATCGCTGTTACTGATAATGATCGGGGTCGCCAGGTCGTATCCGGCATCGATAATCGCCTGTCGGTCAAACTCCAGCAGCAGATCGCCGGGCTGCACCCTGTCGCCCACCTTCACGTGGGCGGTAAACGGCTTGCCGT
Organism: Enterobacter sp. Y17; assembly: GCF_019730495.1. NCBI lineage: Bacteria > Pseudomonadati > Pseudomonadota > Gammaproteobacteria > Enterobacterales > Enterobacteriaceae > Enterobacter > Enterobacter sp. Y17. The sequence goes on along the minus strand of NZ_JAASKP010000001.1, from coordinate 401,385 downwards.
CTAGCTTCACGGTATCGATACCCACGTGGATTAACACTTCTATCCCGCTGTTGCTGAGCAGGCCGATGGCGTGTTTGGTCTGAAACAGCGAGGCCACCACGCCGGCAAACGGGGCCACCACTTTGTTATCCGAGGGAATAATCGCGGCACCGCTGCCCAGCAGGCCGCTGGCAAACGTGGTATCCGGCACCTGGTCGAGCGCCAGAACGGTCCCGGTCATCGGGGATAAGACATCGTTTTCCCCTGCCGTAACCGCAGCTTCCGCCGCTGCGCGTCCCGGCATACCTGCCACCAGCGTCAGGCCACAGCTCAGCACCAGCGCTACCGCGGTGCCGATCACGCCGCCCCACAGCGTGGCGTTTACCCCACCCGGCGGAATTATCTGGGCGATGGTAAAGATATTGGCGAAGCCGAAGGAGTAAACGTGGGTATCGCTGAAGCCGACAATCGCCCCGCCGATAGCTCCCGCCACGCAGCCAAAGATGAACGGACGACGCAGCGGCAGGTTTACGCCATACACAGCGGGTTCGGTGATACCAAATATCCCGGCCGTTACCGATGAACCCGCCAGCATCTTCTGACGGGCATCGCGGGTACGCAGGAAGATCCCCAGCGCTGCCCCCACCTGGCCAAACACCGCGGGCAATAGCATTGGCAGCATGGAGTCATGCCCCAGCACCGCCAGGTTGTTAATCATCAACGGCACCAGCCCCCAGTGCAGGCCAAAAATAACGCAGACCTGCCACAGCGCGCCCATCGCCGCGCCCGCCAGCCACGGTGCCAGAACGTAAATGCTCTGATAGCCGTTCGCCAGCATCTGGCTCAGCCAGGTCGCCAGCGGCCCGATAACGAGGAAGGTCAGCGGCACGGTTAATCCTAAGCAGATCAGCGGCGCGAAGAAGTTTTTCATCGAGGAAGGCAGCAGCCTGGTGCTATGCTTTTCCAGCCAGCAGCTGACCCACGCGGCGAGAATAATCGGGATCACCGACGAGCTGTAGTTAAACCAGGTGACAGGAATGCCCAAAAAAGCGTCCGATACCGCGCCCGGCTGCTGGCTGGCGTTAAACGCTGCAATCATCATCGGATGGGTGAGCGCCCCGCCGATGACCATGGTAATAAACGGGTTGCCGCCGAATTTTTTCCCGGCGGTATAGCCCAGCACCAGCGGGAAGAAGAAGAACAGCGCGTCGCTGGCGGCGAACCAGATTTTATAGGTGCCGCTCTCAGTGCTGAGCCAGCCGCACACCACCGCCAGCGCCAGCAGCCCTTTCAGAATACCGGACGCGGCCAGAATGCCGATAAACGGAGTGAAAATCCCGGAGACGATGTCAATCAGGCGGCCCAGCAGGTTGCCCTTTTCCCCCCTCTCTTCCACGGCGGGCGCGTCATCGGTAAGGCCTGCCTCATTGCGCACCGCCTGCCAGACGTCGTGGACGTGGTTGCCAATCACTACCTGAAACTGGCCGCCGCTTTCGACCACCATGATCACGCCCGGGTTTTTCTTCAGCCCTTCCGCATCCGCCCGTTGATTCTCTTTTAGTTTGAAGCGAAGCCGGGTCGCGCAGTGCACAAGACTGACGATGTTCTCTTTTCCGCCAACGTGGCCGAGAATATCCTTCGCTAAAGCCTGGTATTCCATCTCGATTTCCTTACATCCGATGCCTGCAGGCACCTGTTGACTGAGTACAAAAAATAAAAAAACCCGAGAACGTCCTTCTGACGAAGGCCGCGCTCAGGTTTTGCCTGCGTGATGCAGTAACAATCCTGTTTTGAGGCTTAACGCCCCTCTTTTCTCACCCGCTCGATATGAATGGCGAGGAACATAATTTCTTCGGTCGTCAGCTCGCGCTGATAGCTTTTGTTCAGGTGCTGGGCGATTTTCTCGGCGCATTTCCACGCTTTCGCGTAGTTGTCTTTTACTGCCGTATGCAGCGAGACATCGTCATCTTCCACCACGGTGCGGGTCAGCATCCGCTGGGCAAAAAACTTCAGGTGAGTGACGAAACGCTGATAGCTGAGCGACTCTTCATCGTACTCAAGCTGCAGCTGATACTTCACCAGCTGCAGGATCTCCTGCATCACCCGCGTCACGTGCATCACTTCCGGCATTTCGCTGTTCAGCTGCGCGGTGACCAGATGCAGCGCGATAAACCCGGCCTCATCCTCTTCCAGCTCGACGTTCAGGCGTCTGGCAATAATGGCCCGCGCCTCCTGCCCTAATTCGAACTCCTTCGGATACAGCCGTTTAATATCCCACAGCAGCACGTTTTTGATGGCCAGCCCGTTCTTCTGCCGCTCAATCGCAAAGTAGCAGTGGTCGGTGAGGGTGATATACAAACTCTCCTGCAGCTTGCCCAGCCGCTGCGCCGCCAGCCCGATGATACGGTCGCAGGTGGTCATCACCTCCAGCGGAATTTGACTCAGCAGCTCTCCGAGTCGACGCACCAGTTCATCGCTTTGTAACGCAAACACCTTTTCAACCAACGCGGTATCCAGCGCTTCGCCGACGCGCTTCTGAAAGGCCAGCCCACGGCCCATCACCACCTGTTCGCGCCCGCGCTCATCCTGAACAACCACCACGTTATTATTGAGTATCTTGGCGATTTTCATCTGAACCCCAGAAACAAAAAAACCTGACCTCCGGCAGATGCCAGAAAATCAGGTTTTGCCTGCCTAAGCAGTAACAATCCAGTTCTGGCACTCTATCAGTTTCATTCATAGCCTCAATGCATCACGCGTCAGAAACGTGACGCGGATCGAACTTGCTACGGTGATATCAGAAGCTCACCACCGTTTTCAGCTCGGTAACCCAGGCATCCTGGGTGCGACTGACCCCGCCGGGATGGTGCCAGTACTGAATGCCCGGCTGCAGCTCCAGCCACGACACCGGACGGAAGCGATAATAAAACTCACCGTTCAGGGAGTGGCCTGGCTCCGGGTGATACGCCGGATCGTTATAGTCCGACACGCCGCTCAGGCTGTTCATATAGCGCTGGTTGCGGGCGTACTGGCTGCTCATATCAATCCAGGTTAGCCCGAAGCCAATCCAGTCTTCCGGCCGCGCGTCAAAAAGCCCGCGGTAGCGCAGCGAGGCGGCGTAAACCTGGTGCATGTAGTTGGTACTCTGATCCGCAAGGCTCATGCTGAAAGAGGTGCTCAACCCGCGATTCGGGTCATCCTGATGCTGCGTAAGCTGCTGGTTCAGCCCGGCGTACATGAACCAGGTCCGGCTGTGGGTATCAAAGCCGTTCGGGTCCGTCGCGCCCGCACCGCCGGATTTGCCGCGATAAAGATCGGTTTGCGGCGCGTTGGTAAACACCACGCCCAGGTTGTACGCCCCCGGCAGGCCGTTAATCAGCGGACGCGCTTCGATTTCAACCGGCAGTAAGACCCCTTTGCTGCCCTTCGTCGACCAGCTCCACGCGTGGCTGCGGCTGGAGGCTTCGGGATTTTGCTCCATCACGCCGCCCTTCAGGGTCAGCGTCGGCGTTAATTTATACGCAAGCGTGGTGCCCCAGGTGTGAACGTTCCAGTTGTTCCACGTCAGCGAGTTGGCTGACTTCCCGCCGCACTGCGACAGGAGCTGGAAATCACAGGGGATGATTTGATCGAAGGTCTGCACCTTGTTCATCATCCCGATGCGCCAGGTCAGACGCCGGTCGTCAAAGCTGCGGGCAAAGGTCAGCCAGCCCAGACGGGTAATCGACTGCCCGCCCCAGCTCTCCTGGGTCAGATCGTTAAAGTTAACGCGCGGGTCCTGTACGCGTTTAGTGGTGAGGTCGTCATTGTGGTTACGGTTGACGATATTCCCCTCGATACGCGCGTCCGGGATACCGGTCCAGCGCTCCAGGTCCTGGTTGAAGGTCAGCGCAAACTGGTCAATATAGGCCACGTGGGAGTCGTGGTTATATCCGCCACCGCCGTTCCAGCCAATTTCATTCAGGTATCCGAGATTCCAGGTAAAACCGTTATCGTTGAGGATTTTACGTATGCCGAGCATTTCGCCCAGAACAGGCTCCGGTGGATCTTCAAAACCTAATACCGTTCCGTTCCAGTCTTGCGCCACCGACAGCGGGGATATCGCTAATAAGGCGAGCGCAAAGAATTTATTTTTATATGCCATAATAACAACCTGTGATTGAGTATTTTGTGCGTAACCGGCCGCAGGAAATTTTTCTATTTCCTGTCGATATTTCATTTTTTTAAATCAGTAAAAAGCGCTAAGCCAAATTTCTCTCCTGCGTAAACGAGAGGCAAAAAAAAACCTAAGCGCTCCACAGCGAAAATGCTGTGAAACGCTTAGGTTTTGCCTGTTAACCAGTAACAATCCTGCGTTGAAAACAGTGGCACCTTAACACCGTCGCGCCACGTTGAAAACCTGAACTGTTTTCTGATTTAAAAAAGTGTGAGCAATTTAACGCTTATTATTTTGACTGAATCACCCGGGCAATATCAGACGAAGTCTGTAATGTCCGAATCTCCTGAAATAATCCCAGCGCTTCATCGTACTCTTTGCGTAAATAACTCAGCCACTGTTTAATTCGCGCGACGTGATACAAGCCGGTGTCGCCCTGCTTTTCCAGTCGGCTGTATTTTTGCAGCAGCGTAACGACGTCTGCCCACGGCATTCGCGGCTCGTTATATTTCACCACCCGGCTGAGGTTCGGCACATTCAGGGCGCCGCGACCGATCATCACCGCATCGCAGCCGGTGGCCTTCAGACAGGCCTGCGCGCTCTCATAATCCCAGATTTCACCGTTGGCGATCACCGGAATGGTGAGGCGCTTGCGGATCTCACCGATCGCCTGCCAGTTAATGCGCTCGGCCTTGTAGCCATCTTCTTTGGTGCGGCCATGCACCACCAGCTCGGTGGCCCCGGCCTGCTGCACCGCATCGGCGATTTCAAACTGCCGCGCGTCGCTGTCCCATCCCAGGCGCACCTTCACCGTCACCGGCAAATGCGAAGGCACGGCCTCACGCATGGCTTTCGCGCCGCGGTAAATCAGCTCAGGATCTTTCAGCAACGTCGCCCCGCCGCCGCTGCCGTTCACCAGCTTCGACGGGCAGCCGCAGTTGAGATCCACCCCGTAAGAGCCCAGCTCAACCGCGCGGGCGGCGTTTTCCGCCAGCCATTCGGGATACTGGCCGAGCAGCTGAATACGCACCAGCGTGCCGGAAGAGGTCCGGCTCTGGTTGTGCAGCTCGGGGCACAGGCGGAAGAAGGATTTTACCGGCAACAGCATATCGACCACGCGCAGAAATTCCGTCACGCAGAGATCGTAATCGTTCACCTCGGTCAGAAGCTCGCGCACGAGGGAGTCGAGCACGCCTTCCATTGGGGCCAGTAAAACACGCATAGCAGTACCTGTGAAAAAAGACGCGCTATAGTAGCCGCTCTCTATATCGCTGGGAAGCGCTTCTGTTCAGGGAGAAAGTCAGCCGGCGTTGCCCCCACAATGGCGCGAAACGCCGCCGCAAATGCCGCCTGCCCGGAAAACCCCAGCATCCAGGCCACCTGCTTAACCGGGTATCCGTTGGCGAGCAGGTCCAGCGAGGCACAAATCCTTGCGCGCTGTCGCCAGGCCCGGAAGCTAAACCCGGTATCTTTGATAAAGGCGCGTGAGAATGTGCGTTCAGACATCGCGACCTGTTCCGCCAGCCTTTCCATCGAAACGTCCCAGAGATTGCTGGCAATGATGTCACAGGCAACCCGATGTAACCGCTCATCCACGGGCATCGGTAATTCGGCCGAAATCTGCTGCGCCTCGCTGAGGATTTCGAGCAGCAAAACGGCCATGCTGCGCTGGCTGGCTGGCCGGTATTGCGCACTGAACAGCCCGGCAATCAGCTCTTTGAACAACGCCGTCGCCATAATCACGTGAACCTCTTCTTTCCGTTTAAAAGATCGGCATTGCGATATCAGCGCGGGGCTAAACCAGACCGCGCGGAGCTCCGTTGCGGATAACACGCTGTAGGTATGCTCCTGAAAGGGAGGGATCCAGAGCGCGCGCTGTGGCGGTATGACCCAACGCTTATTGCCGGTTTCGACCAGCATCACCCCTTTGATGGCAAACAAAAGTTGCCCCTGTGGATGCCGGTGAGGGGGATCCACTTCGCCGCGCGTATAGCTAATAGCCCCTCTGGACCATCCGATGGCATCGTCGTGAATTGGCGTTTTATCGATAACGGTTGGCATTTCACATTCCTCCCTTCCTCTTATGATGCTGCTTGTACACGTAACCGGAGAGAGACGCAATGCACATTCATTTTATCATTCATGAACATTTCGAAGCGCCAGGCGCATATGATATCTGGGGGAAAAATCGCGGCTGTAGTATGAGCTACTCCAGAGTTTATCAGGGCGATCCGTTACCCGAGGATCTGCAGAGCACAGACTTGCTTATCATCATGGGAGGCCCGCAGTCACCTGCCACCACGCTTCAGGAGTGCCCCTGGTTTGACGCGCAGGCGGAAATGCGGCTCATCGGCCGCGCAATAGAGGCAGGTAAAACGGTGATTGGCGTTTGTCTGGGCTCGCAGCTTATCGGTGAAGCGCTGGGCGCAGCGTTTTGCCATAGCCCGGAAAAAGAGATCGGCAAATTTCCCGTCAGGCTCACAGATGCAGGCAAGGCGAACCCGCTGTTTGAGGATTTTGGCCACGAGCTGAACGTCGGACACTGGCATAACGACATGCCAGGGTTGACGCCGCAGGCTAAAGTGCTGGCTTACAGCGAGGGCTGCCCCCGTCAGATCGTGCAATATGGCGAACGGGTTTACGGTTTTCAGTGTCATATGGAACTGACGCCGGAGGTGGTTGAGCTGCTGATTGAACATTCGCAGAACGATCTCCGCCGCGCGGCTGAATTTCGTTTTGTCGAAACGGCGGAAAAACTTCGCTCGCATGATTATCGCGAAATGAACCAGGTGCTGTTTTCTTTTCTGGATAAACTCGCCGCCCAACGCGAGGCCTGACTCAGAGGCATTTCTCTGGCTCGTCACTTCGCCACCGCACGCCCTTTCCTCTAAACTGTAGCCTGCCCCTGTGCGGTGATACCAGACGTTCCATTCTGGAATGTCTGGTATGCTCAAATTTCATGATGTGATCCGTGGCACATTTTTAGGTTTAATTGTATGATGAATGCGTTTCAGCAAGGACTATCACCATGAGCAAATCATTGAATATTATCTGGCAATATCTGCGCGCATTCGTCCTGATTTACGCCTGCCTGTACGCCGGGATTTTCATCGCGTCGCTGCTGCCGATCGTCATTCCCGGCAGCATTATCGGTATGCTGATCCTCTTCGTTTTGCTGGCGCTGCAAATCCTGCCCGCAAAATGGGTCAACCCCGGCTGCTTCGTCCTCATTCGCTATATGGCGCTGCTTTTCGTGCCCATCGGCGTCGGGGTCATGCAGTATTTTGATTTGCTCAAGGCCCAGTTCGGCCCGATTGTGGTCTCCTGCGCGGTCAGTACGCTGGTGGTTTTCCTTGTGGTGAGCTGGAGTTCGCATCTGGTGCATGGCGAACGTAACGTGGTCGGGGAGAAAACAAAAAAATGATGGCCAATATCTGGTGGTCGCTGCCGTTAACCCTGGCGGTGTTCTTCGCCGCGCGCAAGCTTGCCGCACGCTTCAAAATGCCATTGCTGAACCCGCTGCTGGTGGCGATGGTGGTGATTATTCCGTTCCTGCTGCTCACCGGCATTCCTTACGAACGCTACTTTGCCGGCAGCAAAATTTTAAACGACCTGCTGCAGCCTGCCGTTGTGGCGCTCGCCTTTCCTTTATATGAGCAGCTCCACCAGATCCGCGCCCGCTGGAAATCCATCATTACCATCTGTTTTGTGGGCAGCCTGGTGGCGATGATCACCGGCACGTCGGTGGCGCTGTTGATGGGGGCCTCCCCGCAAATTGCCGCCTCTATCCTGCCTAAATCGGTAACTACGCCTATCGCGATGGCGGTCGGCGGCAGCCTCGGCGGGATCCCGGCCATCAGCGCGATGTGCGTCATTTTCGTCGGTATTCTCGGTGCGGTGTTTGGTCACACCCTGCTGAACGGGATGCGTATTCACACTAAAGCGGCACGGGGACTGTCGATGGGAACAGCTTCCCACGCCCTGGGCACCGCCCGCTGCGCGGAGCTGGATTATCAGGAGGGGGCGTTTAGCTCCCTGGCGCTGGTGATCTGCGGGATTATCACCTCCCTGCTGGCCCCGTTCATTTTCCCGCTGATTCTGGCGGTGATGGGCTAAAATTTGCGATGCGTCGCGCAAATTTCATTTTGATTTCATAAGTTGCATACATAATGAGAATTGGATCACATATAAAGCCCTGACGGCTCCGTAAACTACCGATCCATTAACCTTTATGAGGCAAACGCCATGCACCCACGTTTTCAAGCTGCTTTCGCCCAGCTTGCAGAGAATTTGCAGTCAGCCCTGGCTCCCGTTCTGGCAGATGCACACTTCCCCGCCCTGCTGACCGCGGAGCAGGTCACGATGCTGAAACAGGCAACGGGACTGGACGAAGACGCGCTGGCTTTCGCACTGCTTCCTCTGGCTGCCGCCTGCGCGCGGGCCGATCTCTCCCACTTTAACGTCGGGGCCATTGCGCGCGGCGTCAGCGGAACCTGGTACTTCGGCGGCAATATGGAGTTCCTGGGCGCGACCATGCAGCAAACGGTTCACGCCGAGCAGAGCGCCATCAGCCACGCCTGGCTACGCGGTGAAAAAGCCCTGAGCGCCATTACCGTTAACTACACCCCCTGCGGCCACTGCCGTCAGTTTATGAACGAGCTGAACAGCGGGCTGCAGCTGCGCATCAACCTGCCGGGCCGCGCGCCGCACACGCTGGGGGATTATCTGCCTGACGCGTTTGGCCCGAAAGATCTGGAGATCAAAACGCTGCTGATGGACGAGCAGGACCACGGTTACGCCCTGTCCGGCGATGACCTGAGCCAGGCGGCCATTCGCGCGGCCAACAAAAGCCACACGCCGTACAGCAAGTCTCCGAGCGGCGTGGCGCTGCAGTGCCGCGATGGCCGGATCTTTAGCGGCAGCTACGCGGAAAACGCCGCGTTTAACCCAACCCTGCCACCGCTGCAGGGCGCGCTTAACCTGCTGAGCCTGAACGGCTATGACTATCCGGACATTCAGCGCGCTATTCTGGCAGAAATTGCCGATGCGCCGCTGATTCAGTGGGATGCGACCGCCGCGACGCTTAAAGCGCTGGGCTGCACGACGATTGACCGCGTACTGCTTGCGTAATCCTTCCGGCGGGCAGAAATGCCCGCCAGTTTGCTGAAAAACCCCTCAGTTGAGTCGCTGTTTCTTGCGCTAACCAGGCGGGTAAAGTAGCCTGAGTTAAATTTCATCCACGAACGAGCCATCTCCATGTTAAAGCGCGTTTTTTACAGCCTGTCTGTCCTGGTCGGCATACTGCTGTTGATCGTGCTGGGTCTCGATCGCTGGATGAGCTGGAAAACCGCCCCGTACATCTTTGACGACCTGCAGGACCTGCCCTATCGTCAGGTTGGCGTGGTGCTCGGCACCGCCAAGTATTACCGCACCGGCGTGATCAACCAGTATTACCGTTACCGCATTCAGGGCGCGCTGAACGCCTACAACAGCGGCAAGGTGAACTACCTGCTGCTGAGCGGCGATAACGCGCTACAAAGCTACAATGAACCGGTGACGATGCGTAAGGACCTGATTGCCGCGGGCGTGGACCCTGCCGATATCGTGCTCGACTACGCCGGATTCCGCACCCTGGACTCCATCGTGCGCACGCGTAAAGTCTTCGATACCAACGACTTCATCATCATTACCCAGCGCTTCCACTGCGAGCGCGCGCTGTTTATCGCGCTGCATATGGGCATTCAGGCGCAGTGTTACGCGGTGCCGTCGCCAAAAGATATGCTGAGCGTGCGCGTGCGCGAGTTCGGCGCGCGGTTTGGCGCCCTGGCCGATCTGTATATCTTCAAACGCGAACCGCGCTTTTTAGGCCCGCTGGTGCCGATTCCGGCGATGCACGAAGTGCCGGAAGACGCGCAGGGTTACCCGGCCGTCACGCCCGAGCAGCTGCTTGATATGCAGAAAAAGGAGAAATAACAGGACCGCCTTTATACTTTCTTTACGCCGGGCCTGACGCTTTTTATCCCCCCTTTACGTCGGCTCTTTTAAGCTGAGTTCACTGCCGCTACGGCTTCATTGAAGAATGACTATGAACTCAATAATGAATGCGTTTTTCCTCAAAAGTCTCCGTCCGTATTTTAACTTTCCCGGTTTATCACTTCCTGGCGCACTCAATTCCGGTCTCTGGCTTGATGAAAAAATTGACGCCCTGCAGCACAACATTTCAGTGGAAGTAGCGGATTATCTGGAACGTTCCCCGCAGACGAAACACATTGACGTTTACCTGAACGATATCAACGGCACGATGCGCGGCAAGCGTCTGTCGGTGGAGAGCATGCTGAGCCTGGAAAAAGGCTGTTATTTTCCCCTTTCGGTCTACTCGATGGATCAGAAAGGAAAAATCGCCGCCCCGCTGCATGATGAGCCGGACCGACTCTGCGTTCCTGTCGCCGGCTCCCTGCGCCCCTGCCCGCAAGATCCGCAGCACAACGCGCAGATCCTGCTGACGATGAAAGACAGCGACGACACCCCCTGCCCGCTTGAGCCGCGCGTGATACTGCAGAACGTGCTGGCCCGCTTCCACCAGCACGGCCTCTTCCCGGTGATTGCCCCGGAAATCGAGTTCTATCTGACGGGGCATGAAGATCGGGATCCACAAAATCAGGGCTGTTTTCACATGGATACTACGACGGCCCACGCGGCGTTGTTTGACGAGCTGGAACAGCTGGCGCACCTGCAGCACATCCCGATGTGCGGGATCGTGGCGGAAGCCGAGTCCGGTCAGTACGAATTAAACCTGAAGCACAGCCATCGTGTCGTTGAGGTCTGCGATAACGTGCTGGCGCTTCGTCGCCTGACCCGATTCGTTGCCGAAAAGCATGGCCTGCAGGCCAACTTTATGGCGAAGCCTTTCAGCCAGCTTTCCGGCAGCGGCCTGCACTTCCATTTCAGCCTGAACAATCGTCACGGCGAAAACGTCTTTGCTTCCCCGGTGAACGCGCTTAACAGCATGATGCGTTTGTGCATCGCGGGGCAGCTGGCGCTGATGCCCGCCTCTGTCGCCATTCTTGCGCCGGGCGTTAACGCGTTTCGTCGCCTGCGTAAAAACCTGACGGAGCCCGTATTTAACTCCTGGGGCTATAACACCCGCTCCGCCGCCCTGCGTATTCCCTGCTCGGATGACCACAACCGTCGTATCGAGTACCGGCTGGCCGGGGCCGATGCCAATCCCTATCTGGTGGCAGCAACTATCCTGACCGGCATGCTGTACGGGCTGGAAAACATCGACGACGAGGATTTGCCCGAACCGCAGCATGATGAACCCGCGCTGCCGCTGTTTCAGCAGGAGGCGATTGAGACCTTTGCCCGCTGTCAGTACCTCACCGACAGCCTGGGCGACGCTTTTTCCGAACAGTGGGTCGCCTGCAAGCTCTCTGAACTCGACTGGTTTGAGCGCATCGTGACCCGAGAGGAGTCGCATCTGGCATAAGGCATAAAAAAGCCCGCTCGATGAGCGGGCCGGATAACGCGAGGAGCAATTACTTCTTACGCGCGTACTTCAGTGAATCCAGCGCAACCGCGAAGATAATGATGGCGCCTTTGATGATGTACTGCCAGTACGGGTTCACGCCGATATAGGTCAAGCCGTAGTTGATGACGGTGAAGATAATCACACCGGTCACCACGCCCAGTACCGTACCCACGCCGCCGCTGAAGGAGACGCCGCCCACCACGCAGGCTGCGATTGCATCCAGCTCGTACATAAAGCCAAGGTTGTTGGTTGCAGAGCCGATACGGCCCGCTTCCAGCATCCCGCCGAAGGCGTAGAACACGCCGGACAGGGCATAAATGATGAGCAGGTTCAGGGCAACATTCACGCCGGACACTTTCGCCGCTTCCGGGTTACCGCCGATAGCGAAGATGTTTTTACCAAAGCGCGTTTTGTTCCACAGGATCCAGACGAAGGCCACCGCAATCAGCGCATAGAAGGTGATATACGACAGGCGGAAGCTGCCCAGCGCGATGAACCCTTGCGTAAAGGTCGAGAAGCCGCTGTCAAAACCCGAGATGGGGGAAGCACCGACAAAGTCGTAGTACAGGGAGTTGATACCGTAAACGATGATCATCGTACCCAGCGTGGTGATAAACGGCGTCACGTTCAGGTAGGCGATAATAATACCGTTGATCAGACCAATCACCGCACCGATGGCGCAGACAATCAGGATCACCACGAAAATCGGCATGGTGGCCATTTCCGGGAAGACCTTGTTGGCATTTTCCATCGACTGCAGCAGGGTTGCCGCGATAACCGCCGCCAGACCCACCTGACGACCGGCAGAAAGGTCCGTCCCCTGGGTCACGATCAGGCCCGCCACGCCCAGCGCAATGATAATACGCACGGAGGACTGGGTCAGAATGTTACTCAGGTTCAGCAGGCTTAAGAACGTAGGGTCCTGGAAAATGATGATAGCCAGCAGTACTAAAAGAACAACGTAAATACCGCCTTCTTTCAGGTAAGTGAGAAAACTTTTTTTATTTAACGCACTCATGAGGAGCCCCTGATCTTAAAGGTGCAAAGACGCAAGACGCAAAATTTCGTTTTGCGTTGTCGTTTTGGTGTCAACAATACCGGCAACGAGACCATTGCTCATAACCAGAATACGATCCGTGATCCCTAACAATTCCGGCATTTCGGAAGAAATAATAATGATCCCTTTATTCTTTTTCGCCAGCTCGGCAATCAGCTGATAAATTTCAAACTTCGCGCCGACGTCAATACCGCGGGTCGGTTCATCCAGCATCAGAATTTCTGGCTGGGTTAATAACCAACGTCCAATAATGACTTTCTGCTGGTTACCGCCTGACAGCGAACCAATTTGGGTGCGGTGTCCCGGCGTTTTCACGCGCATGGAGTCAATAACCCATTGGGTATCGCTCTTCATGCGAGAGTTATCCAGCAGCCCGACTTTGTTTTTGTAATTGCGAATGTTAGAAATTAACGAGTTAAAGTTAATATCCAGATAGGCATAAATACCGGTCGAACGACGCTCTTCCGTCACCAGAGCAAAACCATTATTAATGGCTTCGTTGGCGTTGTGGTTGTTAATTTTCTTACCGTGCAGCGTAATAGTGCCTTCGGCTTTCTCACGGATACCGAACAGGGTTTCCACGATATCGGTACGCTTAGCCCCGACCAGACCGGCAATCCCCAGGATTTCGCCCTTGTGCAGGTCGAAGGAGACATCGCGAATAGACGGCTGGCGTAACGAGGTCAGATTACGTACTTCCAGGATCACTTCGCCCGGCTTGTTTTCTTTGTCCGGGAAGCGCTGGTTAAGGGAACGGCCGACCATCATGGCGATGATCTTGTCCATGTCCAGCCCTTCCAGCGGCTGCGTGGCAATCCACTGACCGTCGCGCAGAATGGTAATCTCATCGCACAGCTGGAAGATCTCTTCCATTTTGTGGGAGATATACACAATGCCGCAGCCGCGATCTTTTAGCTTACGAATAATGGTAAAAAGGTGATTAACCTCTTTTTCCGTTAATGACGATGTCGGTTCGTCCATGATGACGATTTTCGCATCATAGGAGAACGCTTTGGCGATTTCGATCATCTGCATCTGGGAGACGGATAATGTTCCCACGCGGGCGCGCGGGTCGATATCAATATCCAGCTCATCAAAAATCGCTTTGGTGTCGCGATACATTTTGTCCTGATCGACAAAGACACCCTTGGTTGGATAACGCCCCAACCACATGTTATCCATGACTGAACGCTGCAGCACCAGGTTTAATTCCTGGTGAACCATCGAGATACCGTTTTCCAGTGCTTCTTTCGCTGAATGGAAATCGATCTCTTTCCCCTGAAAAAGAATGCTGCCAGAATCTTTTTGATAGATCCCAAAAAGACATTTTAATAATGTTGATTTACCCGCACCGTTCTCCCCCATCAGGGCATGAATAGAGTGAGGACGAACTTTTAAATTAACATTATCGAGTGCCTTAACGCCGGGAAATGACTTGTTGATACCGCTCATTTCCAACAGGTATTCACCGGATGACTGAGTATTTGTGCTGACCATAATTATACCTTGTTGGCCTCGCATATCGCGTTATAAAAGGGCGCAACGAATTGCGCCCAGTGGAGACAGTACCGCTAACTTATTTACCGATAAACTCAGCCAGGTTGGACTGGTCTACGCCCACGTAAGGTACGCGAACGATTTTGTTTTCAATTTTCCAGCTGGTGCCATCAGCCGCGCCTTTGCCATCGGCCAGGTTTTTCGCCAGATCGAAGGTCGCTTTCGCCTGGTTGTTGGCATCGTTCAGAACGGTACCGGCCATCGCACCGGATTTAACCAGCGCCAGCGCTTCTGGCAGTGCATCTACGCCGAACACAGGAATGGAGGATTTGTTGTGCGCTTTCAGCGCTTCTACCGCACCCATTGCCATCGCATCGTTGTTGGCGATAACCACTTCGATTTTGTTCGCGTTAGGGCCGGACAGCCACGCGTCCATTTTATCTTTCGCCTGAGCGGTATCCCACATCGCGGTATCTAACGCCAGCTGCTGGGTTTTCAGACCCTTGTCGTTCAGCTCTTTGATAACGTAGGTGGTACGGGCTTCAGCATCCGGGTGGCCGGGTTCGCCTTTCAGCAGCACGAACTGAATCTGACCGTCTTTGTTCAGGTCCCAGTTCGGGTTCGCCGCCCAGTGTTTCGCGATCAGATCGCCCTGAATAATACCGGACTCTTTGGAGTCGGTACCGACGTAATACGCTTTGTCGTAGCTATCCAGCGCTTTACGGGAAGGTTCTTTGTTGAAGAAGACGATTGGCACGTTCTGGCCGCGCGCTTTTTCAATAACCGTGCCTGCTGCAGCCGGGTCAACCAGGTTGATGGCCAGGGCTTTCACGCCTTTCGCCAGCAGAACGTCGATCTGGTCGTTCTGTTTGGACTGGTCGTTCTGGGAGTCGTTCATCAGCAGCTGAACGTCTGGCGCTGCTTTCGCATCTTTCTCAATCGCTTTACGTACAACAGACATGAAGTTGTCGTCGTATTTATAGATGGTCACACCAATACGGGTATCCGCAGCGTGCGCTGCTGCACCAAAAAGCATGCTTGCCATTACGGCAGACAGGGTCAACACCTTCTTATTCATGGTATCTCCGGTTTTTTTATGCAGGGTAGTTCTTGTGAATAACGATCGGCGGGCAGGTGTTAATAAAACGTTACTGACAGCCGAAGTTCACTTATAAAATTTCTATCTTCCGTGTTCGGTAACGCTCCAGAAATGCGTTTTATTCGTTGTTTGCGGCACATTGGCTATAGTGAAAGTGAATAATCACCGTTACATAGCGTTTCAGCCCCTAAAACGCTGACATCATAGTCAGCGCCTTGTTAAGATACTGTGAATTTACTCACAGATTGAAAACGGTTACATCACCTCACGTTATCAGTTAGTGATCGGAACCACAATTTGCCGGGCCGCGACGGAGTGCCGACGCACTAAAGTCGGCATGAAACAGTGCGTTGCGCCCGGATCCAGCAGCCCTGCAGCCCCCTGTAACGCCAGCTCAGTCGCCAGTTTCGCCATAGAGGCAATGGGGTAACGCACCGTTGTCAGCTGCGGGTCGGTGTAACGGGCAATCGGAATATCATCAAAACCAATGAGTGACAAATGCTGTGGCACCGCAATGCCGTTATCTTTCAGCGCCGTCAGGGCGCCTGCCGCCATGCTGTCGTTATAGGCAAACACCGCAGTAAGCTGCAGGTTGCGGCCCAGCAGCTCCACCATCGCCGCCTCACCGCCCTGCATGTCAGGCGTACCGGTGCCTGTCCAGCTTTCTGACGGCGTAATGCCGTGCTCTTTCAGGGCGTTTTGCCACCCCTCGCGCCGCAGGTCGTCATCTTCAATATGATGGCTGGAGGCCAGATAGCCGATCCGCTGATGCCCGTTGTTGATGAGCATTTTCGTCGCCATCATGGCGCCGCTGACGTTATCCAGCCCGACGCAGCGATGGGCATAGCCGGGGACGATGCGGTTGATCAACACCATGCCCGGGATCTGATCCATAAAGCCGGTTAGCTCTTCATCGCTCAAGGCTTTTGAATGGACAATCAAGGCGTTACAGCGCTGGCGGATCAGCACTTCGATGGCATGGCGCTCCTTTTCCGCCTCATGATAGCTATTGCCGATCAGGACATATTTCTGATGCTGCTGGGCGACCACGTCGACCGCTTTGACCAGCGCGCCGAAAAAGGCATCCGATACATCCATCACCACCACGCCGATGGTGTCGCTGACCTGCGTCGCAAGCGCCTGGGCATTGGCATTTGGCCGGTACCCGAGCTGGGTCACGGCTTTCATTACGGTTTCACGGGTTTCAGGGCTGACCAGCGCGCTATTGTTCAGCACGCGTGAGACGGTAGCCACAGAAACGCCCGCCTGACGGGCGACGTCACGAATGGTGATCATATTCACCATCCTTCAAAGGATTGCAGCAACTCACAGACACCCCCTGTGTTTAGCAAGGTGGCTATTTTGGCAGCGAGAGAAAGGGGACTACGTGAAGAAGCTCACACTCATGAAAACGCTTACATCCGTTTTGTTAATGATTGTGATCCAGATCGTTATCTGGATGTGTTCCTCAATGATACCCCTGAAGCATGTGCGGTTAACTGACGCCACACCCACTCCAGCGGTCCCTGGCGGAAATAGCGTAGCCAGAGAACAGAAAACGCCAGGTTAATCACCCAGACCGGAATAACAAACGCCAGCAGCGTGAGGCGGTCGAATTTCATAAACAGGCCAAAGCGATAGAAAAGCGTGGTGCATATCAGCGTTTGCAGGAGGTAATTGCTCAACGCCATGCGGCCCACGCAGGCGATAGCGCTGACGATCCACAGGCGGGAAAGCGTTGGCCAGAAGCCATAGATCAGCGCCGCGTAGCCGATGGTCTGGAACGGCGCGCTCAGTTCGCGCGGCACCTGGAGCAGGAACGCGCACCAGCGGTAATCCCAGTGGATATGCCACTGCGTGATTACCGCCGGGAGGTTAATCAGCACGCCGATCAGCACCAGCCCGACACCCGTTCGCCGATAGTGACGCAGGCTAAACTCCCCTTTCAGCCAGCCGGTGCGCATCAGTGACGCGCCCATCAGCATCATGCCCGCCAGCTGCCAGCCGTATTGCGCGCCCAGCGCAAGGAGGTTATCCCCCAGCATATCCGCGCGGTTGCTTATCGCTTCCGTACCGCCCTTCAGCTTCCAGTACTGTTCGTACTGCAGGTTGGCGGCATCCGGGATCCAGGAACGGTTCGTCGCCTCGCCGGAGATCATCCCCAGCAGCAGCAGGACCCCAAGCCCCATGACATAGAGCATCACGCCGGTGTTAAACAGGCTTTTTACGCTGTGCGCATCGCGAATCAGACGCCAGCAGATGAGCCCGACTAGTCCATACGCGAGAAGAATATCGCCGTCCCAAAAGAACAGCCCGTGGATAAAGCCGAGGAGAACCAGCAGCGTCAGGCGCGACTGGATCCAGCGCGTACCGCGTTTGAGGAGGAGTTGCAGACCTGCACCAAACAGCAGGGCAAACAGCGTGAGGAATTTAACCTGCGCGAAGAGATCGAGGACAGCCCAGGTCCAGGCATCACTGCGCGTGATATCGCCATACCAGGCAGGATTGAGATAAGCCGCCTTCGGCAGGCCGAAGGCGCTGATATTAAGCAGCAGGATACCGAGAATGGCGACGCCGCGAACAAAATCGAGCGTGACGTTTCGCTCCATGGTTCCTGCCCTGTAAGACTTAGTTGTGGTGACGTACGGCGCGCAGGAACTCCTGGCGGGTATTCTGGCTCGATTTAAACAGGCCGCCCAGCGACGTGGTGGTCGTTGCACTGGTCGCATCACGCACGCCGCGCGCCTTCACGCAGTAGTGAACCGCGTCGATAGAGACGGCCACGTTATTGGTGCCCAGCAGCGTTTGCAGCGCGGTCAGGATCTGCTGCGTCAGACGCTCCTGCACCTGCGGACGCTGAGCAAAGAACTGCACGATGCGGTTGATTTTCGACAGGCCAATCACCGTATCTTTTGGGATATACGCCACGGTCGCTTTACCGTCGATGGTCACGAAGTGGTGTTCGCAGGTGCTGGTCAGCGTGATATCGCGTACCGTCACCATCTCGTCCACTTTCATCTTGTTTTCAATGACGGTGATTTTCGGGAAGTTGGCGTAATCCAGCCCGGAGAAAATTTCGTCGACGTACATTTTCGCGATGCGGTGCGGCGTCTCCATCAGACTGTCGTCACTCAGATCGAGATTCAGCAGCTCCATGATCTCGGTCATATGACCGGCAATCAGACGCTTGCGGGTTTCATTGTCCAAATCCTGTACGGGCGGACGCAGTGGCGTTTCAAGACCGCGCGCAACCAGGGCTTCGTGGACCAGGGCAGCTTCTTTACTGAGTGATGACATTTTGTTCTCCTGCAGGTGTGGCGTCTTTTGCCCTCGTTGTGGCAAAAGTATGCGCTCATTGTGCGTGAGGCGGCGCACATAATCCAGTATTCACGACGATAATTATTGCAATTGCTGTTGCCTTTCAGCGTGACGATTCCAGACCAGCGCTCCGCCGACGAACAGCGCAACGCCCGCCAGCCCCAGCGCGGGCTCCAGCCGGTGGGTAAGCCAGGTTGATAACGCCGAGGTCATCGGGCCAATCAATTGACCAATCGCATACCCGGTGGTGAGCAGGCCTGCCATATAGCGCGTATGGTTTGGCGCCAGTTCGCGACCGTATAAAAGAGAGAGCTGCACGGCACACAAAAAACCGCCGCCCACCAGCAGCCCGCCCGTCAGCAAACCGCCAATCCCCGGCAGCAGCCAGGCCGCCAGCACGCCAGCCCCCTGTAACCACAGCACGATAGCCAGCCTGCGGTTCGCCGTTGAGGTGTGGCGTAAAAGAATACTGAGCGCAATGCCCACCACGGCGGCGATACCAAAAATCGGCCAGACAAACTGGGCGAACAGGCTGCCGGGAAAACGCACCGCAGCCATTTGCGACAGAAAGGTCGCCGGGAGGATATAGCCAAACCCGGCCAGGCTGTAGCTCCAGACCAGGCGCTTTAAATCCGCCGTCAGCACCAGCGGCTCCGGCGCGGTGCCGGGGCGATGGAGCTGGCCGGATCGCGGAAGGTAGCGCGCCACCAGCGCAATCAGCACCAGCGCCAGCACGCCGTAGATTTGCCATGCCGCCCCGGCCGAAAGGGATTTCGCCTGGATATAGACGGCGAGTAGCCCGCTCAGGGCAATACCCGCTCCCGGTCCGGCAAACACGGCGGCGCTCAGGCCCGGTTTACCCAGCTGCCCCAGCCGTTCGTTGGTCCAGGCGGCAATGAGTACCATCGACCAGCCGCTCATGCAGCCAATCACGAAGCGCAGCAGGCCGTGCACGACGGCGTTATCCGCCGCCGCGGAGAGCAGCGTCAGCGCAACCGCGCCGGTGATGCCAAGCCAGAGGCGCGTTTCCACAAAGCGGTGCGCGCGCATTGCATCCCATGCGCCCACCAGATAGCCCAGATAATTCATCGCCGCCACCAGACCCGCGCTGGTCAGCGTAAGCTGCCCGGCAGCAATCATGAGCGGCACCTGAGGCGTAAAGGCAAAGCGCCCTATTCCCATCGCCACCACCAGAACGACAAATCCACTGAGCGCAATACGCAGCGCCATGACCGCTCCAATTGTTAAAGAAAAGTAAATTTATGATGCAGCATCTCGCCGTCTGGCGAAAGTGAAAGTTACTCACAGGTCAATGAAAAGGCTGTATTATGGTTTTTATGAATACGCATTCTCATTAAGGAGCCCTGCATGGAACTGCTCGAAGAGCACCGTTGTTTTGAAGGTCGACAGCAGCGCTGGCGGCATGACTCCACCGTCCTGAACTGTGCGATGACGTTCAGCATTTTCCTGCCGCCGACGGAAAACCCGCCGGTTCTGTTCTGGCTTTCGGGCCTGACCTGCAACGACGAAAACTTCACCACCAAAGCGGGCGCGCAGCAACTTGCCGCCGAGCTGGGTATTGCGCTGGTGATGCCTGATACCAGCCCGCGTGGCGATGATGTGGCCGACGATGCAGGATACGACCTGGGTAAAGGCGCCGGGTTTTATCTCAATGCGACCGAGCAGCCGTGGGCAGGCCACTACCGCATGTATGACTACATTCGCGACGAGCTGCCCGCGCTGATTCAGTCCGGGTTTGCGGTAAGCGACCGCTGCGCCATCAGCGGACATTCTATGGGCGGTCACGGGGCGCTGATCATGGCGTTAAAAAATCCGGGAAAATACGTCAGCGTGTCGGCATTTGCGCCAATTGTGAACCCAACGCAGGTGCCGTGGGGGCAAAAAGCCTTCACGAACTATCTGGGTGAAGATGAAGCAAAATGGCAGGAATGGGACAGCTGTGCGCTGATGCTGGCCAGCAGCTCGGCAAATGCGATCCCGATGCTTGTCGATCAGGGCGATGCGGATCAGTTCCTCGCCGGACAGCTACAGCCTGCGGTGCTCGCAGAAGCGGCACGCCAGAAGGACTGGCCGCTGACGCTGCGCATCCAGCCGGGGTATGACCACAGCTATTACTTCATCGCATCCTTTATTGAGGATCATCTCCGCTTCCATGCGGAGCATTTGTTTGGGTAAGTGCGGCTACGTGCGCTCTGATTCCCTCACCCTGGCCCTCTCCCACAGGGAGAGGGAACAAATACTAAAAACGGCAACTTACGTTGCCGTTTTGCTTTTACCCTGGCCGCATCAGAACTTGTAATCCACACCGACAAAGTAGCGACGGCCATCTTCCGTATAGCTGTAATCGTCGCGGCTCAGATCTTTATCCAGCAGGTTCTGCACGCCCGCGCGCAGCTTCACGCTTTTCGTCGCCTGCCACGCGGCGCCGGTATTCCAGATGACATAGCCACCCGGCGTTGGTGCACTGCTGGTCAGCGCGCGTTTCTCACCGGTGTAGTTGCCCTGAACGTAGAACGACCAGTCCTGCGTCGCCTTCCAGTCAACGGTACCGTTGGCGGTGTGGAACGGCAGATCGGACAGCGGCTTGTTGCCGCCGTTGCTGATGTCACGGCCGTCGTTGTAGGTGTAGTTCAGGGTCAGTTTCCAGTCGTCCGCCAGCGGGAGTTTCAGCTCGGTCTCCACCCCGCGGATACGCGCCTTGTTAACGTTGTAGTAGCGGAAAATTGGTTCACCGTCCGCATTCAGGCCAACGTAGTTAGGGTAGCCCTGCGCCTGTTTCGCATTGGCCGTACGGCTGATGCTGATGCGATCATCCACGTTATTCTGGAAGGTGGTAACGCTGGCCTGCACGCCCTCTAACCAGCCCTCTTCCCCGCTGTAGTACAGACCGAATTCAAAGCTTTCGCTGGTTTCCGGTTTCAGATCCGGGTTACCGACAATCTCACAGGCACCGCGACACGAGCCGGTGACCCAGTCCGGGCTCAGCTGGAGCAGTGACGGCGCTTTAAACGCGGTAGCCCAGCCCCCTTTCACCGTTACGGTATCGGTCGCGTTGTAAACCAGATAGGCTCGCGGGCTCCAGTGGTCGCCGTAGGTATCATGGTCATCCATACGGATGCCGGTGGTCAGCGCCAGAGGTTCAAAGATACGCCACTCATCTTCAAGGAACAGGGCATACTGGCTTGTCGAGGTACTGCTGCTGGAACCGCCCGTCAGGTTGACCGGATCCTTCAGCTTATCGTGACGCCATTCCCCGCCGAAGGTCAGCAGCTGGTTGATTTCGCCCAGAGGCAGCACGTATTTCCCGTCCACCGCGTTGCTCTCGGAAGTGATCGGATTGCTGTTGCCCGGGTTTTTGTTATCCACCTTTTCGCCGTAAACCTTCAGCTCGCTGTTGCCGACGCCCCAACGGCCGTTGTGGCTGAGAGAGTAGTTCTGACGCTCAAGGCGGTTTTTATCGAGGGAATCCGAGTCGCGATCCTGACGGTCGAAGCCGTAGCCCGCCGTAAAGTCGTGGTTTTCAGACGGTGTCCAGGCGAACTCCACATTCGCATCGCGGCTGGTGAAGCCCTCAATGCGCGGCGTTTCACCACTCGCCGTGGTAGAGGACTTCTGCTGACCGTCTTTCTCACGCTTCGCGAGGCTACCGTAGGCTTTCAGCCCCAGCAGGCCGTCCACCAGCGGACCGCTGGTATAGAACTGACCGTTGTAGGTGTCTCCACGGTCGCGGTGCTCCTGAATCGTGGAATCGGCGCTCAGGGTGCCCGTCCATTTCTGGCCGATTTTTTTGGTGATAATGTTCACCACGCCGCCCAGCGCATCGGAACCGTAAAGAGAAGACATCGGTCCGCGCACCACTTCGATTCGTTCGATGGCGTCAACCGGCACCCAGTTGAGGTCGAAATCATTATGGCGGAATACCGCGTTACGCGAGTTGACGCGCTTGCCGTCGATCAGGATCAGCGTATAGCTGCTGTCCAGTCCACGAATACTTACCCCTTTACGGTTGTCCCCTTCGCTCGTGAGCTGAACGCCAGGCACCTCCCGTAACACATCTTTCAGATTCTGAACGGGTTTGCGCTGCAAATCTTCCTGGGTAATCACGCTGATGCTTGCCGGGGCGTCTTTCAGGTTTTGCTCGGTCGCGGAGGCCGTTACAACCATTGTGTCGCCGGATTCCGCTGCGATAACAGGCAGGGCCAGGGACATTGCGGACGCACAAAGTCCTCCCCTGACGAAGGGATTCAACCTAAACATTCCATATCTCCATGAGGTAAATACAACTAAATCAAATCATCATTGCTCACAGCGTCTTCCTTGCCGCCCACATCTGAGGTGGGTCGGTGACACGCTTATTTTTGATAACGATAAAGCAAACGATAATTATTATCAATTAAATTGTTAAGAAATATATCTTTGTATCAGAATGCGGGAATAAAAAAACCCGCTCGATTGAGCGGGTTAAAAGAGAGGAAGTGCGGTTATTGTTTAAATCGTTCCGGGAATTCCATTTCACTGTAGCGAACGAATTTTGTTCCTTTCGTCAGCTTGTAGCCAAACCAGATGACGAGGAACAGCGGAATACCAATGTAGGTCGCCGTCACGGCGCCCCAGTCAATGGTGTCCGCCAGGAACGCTTCATAGTTCTGTCCCAGCGTAATGATCAGGCACAGAATGAAGGCGAAAATAGGACCCAGCGGGAAGAAGCCGGAGCGATACGGCAGCGAGTTAATATCGTGACCCTGCTTGACGAAACCGCGGCGGAAACGGTAGTGGCTAATAGCAATCCCCAGCCAGGCAATAAAGCCCGTCATCCCGGACGTGTTAAGCAGCCACAGGTACACCGTCTGGTTGCCAAACATGGAGGTCAGGAAGCACAGACCGGCAATCACCGTTGTGGCGTACAGTGCGTTACGCGGTACGCCGCCACGGGACAGCTTCGCGAAGATACGCGGCGCTTTACCGTCACATGCCAGCGTGTAGAGCATACGGGTGGACGCGTACATCCCGGAGTTACCCGCTGAAAGCACTGCGGTCAGGATAACGGCGTTCATCACCGCCGCGGCCGAAAGCAGACCGGCGTGCTGGAAGACCAGCGTGAACGGGCTGACGCTAATGTCTTTTACGTCATTACGCAGCAGGCTTGGATCGGTGTACGGGATGATCAGGCTGATAATCAGGATCGCGAACACATAGAACAGCAGGATACGCCAGAAGACCTGACGGACCGCACGCGGAATATTTTTCTCCGGGTTCTCTGACTCACCGGCGGCGATACCAATCAGCTCGGTACCCTGGAACGAGAAGCCGACAATCATCGCCACGCCAATCATCGCCGAAAGGCCACCGGCAAACGGCGCATCGCCTATCGCCCAGTTACTCCAGCCCGCAGGTTCTGCGCCTTTGAAAATACCAACGATCATCGCCACACCGACGACGATAAAGATGATGACGGTTGCCACTTTGATCAAAGAGAACCAGTATTCCGCTTCGCCGAAACCGCGCACGGAGATGTAGTTCAGCAGGAAGATGACGGCGAGGAACAGGGCGCTCCAGATCCAGCCCGGCGTATCCGGGAACCACCAGTTCATCACCAGCTGTGCGGCGACAAGGTCAACGGCGATAGTGACCGCCCAGTTGTACCAGTAGTTCCAGCCCAGCGCGAAGCCGAAGCCTTCTTCAACGTATTTTTGACCGTAGGTCGAGAACGAACCGGATACCGGCATGTACGCGGCCAGTTCGCCAAGACTGGTCATCAGGAAGTACACCATCAGGCCAATCAGGATATAAGAGAAGAGTGCCCCACCCGGGCCGGCTGCCGAAATCGTTGCGCCAGAGGCAACGAAAAGACCTGTTCCGATTGAGCCGCCAATGGCGATCATCGTCAGGTGACGCGCCTTGAGTTCACGACGTAGCGTGGGCGCTTCTGTGGTTTTAATTTCTGAAACCATATGAAAATGCTGTCCATTCAATAAATGAGGCGCGATTGTAGCAGACGATCCGCGTTCCTTCCGGCAGAAATACTCAGTTATAAGAGAGCTTCATGACTCGGCCAGGATTATAAGTAAAGCATAAAAACGTGGGGTGACAGGCGCGCGTAGCCCCGGTAAGCGAAGCGCCACCGGGAAACGTTAAATGGCGCAGTAGCGCAGAAAACGCTGCAGAGAGCTGGAAAGGTGTTTCTGACGATGATGGATGCACCATAGCGTGCGCACCAGTTTCGGCAACGGAACCGGGATTTCAACCAGCGACCCCGTCTCAAGCTGTTCGGCAATGACGCGCCGGGAAAGACAGCTGATCCCCAGGCCATGACGCACCGCGTGCTTGATAGCCTCAGAGTTCCCAAGCTCCATCCCTAACTGGAAATGCGGCAGATGGGAAAGCAGCAGATAATCGACAATTTCACGCGTGCCGGAGCCCTGCTCGCGCAGGATCCACTGCGCCTGTGCCAGGCGCTCCAGCGTCACCTCGCCCTGCAATAACGACGAGGCCGGGGACGCAAACACCACCAGTTCATCTTCCAGCCAGGGCTCGGCAATGATATCGACGTTATGGCAGGGCCCTTCGATGAGGCCGATATCCACGCGGAAATCGATCACCGCATTGATAACGTCCTGGCTATTGCCCACGCTCATCTCCAGCGGCAGGGTCGGGAAATCCCGGCGGTAGCGGGCAATCACTTCCGGCAGGATATAGTTCCCAATGGTGCTGCTGGCGTAGACGCGGATCGCACCGTTGTCTTCGCGGAACAGCTGTTCGATTTCGATAGCCTGCTCCAGCAGCGCCAGCGCGCGTGGATAAAGAAGACGGCCGTGCTCGTTGACTACCAGTCGCTTCCCTACCCTGTCGAACAGCTGCACGCCCAGCTGTCCTTCAAGATCGGTCAACGCCGCGCTGACCGCAGACTGCGAGAGCGCCAGCATTTGTGACGCCTGGGTCGTCGAGCCGCTTTTCAGCACCTCGGCAAACACTTCCAGCTGACGCAATGTAATGTGCATGGTTGCTTACCACTTATATAGATTGATTATAAGTATATAATCAATTTTATTTTTAAGCCAGAGCGCCGTAACCTTTAGCCAGACAAAGGAGAAGGTTATGTCAGAAATCACCTTACAACATCATCGTACAGTGTGGCACTTCGTGCCGGGCCTTGCGCTTAGCGCAGCAGTGACCGCCGTAGCGCTATGGGGCGGCAGCATCCCGGCTATCGCGGGCGCAGGTTTTAGCGCGTTGACGCTGGCCATTTTGCTGGGCATGGTCGTGGGAAATACCGTTTACCCACACATCTGGAAATCCTGCGACGGCGGCGTGATCTTTGCCAAACAGCACCTGCTGCGTCTCGGGATCATCCTTTACGGCTTCCGTCTCACCTTTTCGCAGATTGCGGACGTGGGCGTGAGCGGAATTGCCATCGACGTCCTGACCCTGACCAGCACCTTTTTACTGGCCTGCTTTATCGGCCAGAAAGTCTTTGGCCTGGATAAGCAAACCAGCTGGCTGATCGGTGCCGGGAGCAGTATCTGCGGGGCCGCGGCGGTGCTGGCAACAGAGCCCGTCGTTAAAGCCGAAGCCAGCAAGGTAACCGTGGCGGTGGCGACGGTGGTGATCTTCGGTACGCTGGCGATCTTCCTCTACCCGGCGATGTATCCGCTGGTTGCCCACTGGTTTAGCCCGGAAACCTACGGCATCTATATCGGTTCGACCATGCACGAAGTAGCGCAGGTGGTGGCGGCAGGACATGCCATTAACCCGGAAGCCGAAAACGCGGCGGTGATTGCCAAAATGCTGCGCGTAATGATGCTGGCGCCGTTCCTGATTTTCCTCGCGGCGCGGGTTAAGCAGCTGGCACCGGCAGGCGGCAGCGAGAAAAGCAAAATCACCATTCCGTGGTTTGCGATCCTGTTCATCGTGGTCGCTATCTTTAACTCCTTCCACCTGCTGCCGAAAGCGGCGGTGGATATGCTGGTGACGCTGGATACCGTGCTGCTGGCGATGGCCATGGCGGCGCTGGGGGTGACCACACACGTCAGCGCGCTGAAAAAAGCCGGTGCCAAACCGCTGCTGATGGCGCTGGTGCTCTTCATCTGGCTGATTGTCGGGGGCGGAGCGATTAACCTCGCGGTCCATAGCCTGATGGCATAAACCATCTCGTCCTTCTCCTGCTAACCCGCTATCATAAGCGTTTCGGGTTAGCAGGAGTTTTTTTATGAAATATGTTGGAGCGCACGTCAGCGCTGCAGGTGGCCTTGCGAATGCCGCCATTCGCGCCGCCGAAATCGAGGCGACCGCTTTCGCCCTGTTCACCAAAAACCAGCGCCAGTGGCGCGCCGCGCCGCTCACCGCTGACGTGATTGATGATTTCAAAGCCGCCTGTGAGAAGTACCACTACGGGCCAGGCCAGATCCTTCCCCACGACAGCTACCTGATCAACCTCGGTCACCCGGTTGAAGAAGCGCTGGAAAAATCCCGCGAGGCGTTTCTTGATGAAGTACAGCGCTGCGAACAGCTGGGGCTGACGCTGCTGAACTTCCATCCGGGCAGCCATCTGATGCAAATCGATGAAGATGCCTGCCTGGCGCGCATTGCCGAATCCATTAACATCACGCTGGACAAGACCAAAGGCGTCACCGCGGTAATAGAGAATACCGCCGGTCAGGGCAGCAATCTCGGCTTTAGGTTTGAACATCTGGCGGCGATCATCGACGGCGTGGAGGATAAATCCCGCGTTGGCGTGTGCATTGATACCTGCCACGCGTTTGCCGCCGGATATGACCTGCGTACAACCGAGGCAACGAAAAACACGTTCGATGAGTTCGAGCGCATAGTGGGCTTTAAGTACCTGCGCGGAATGCACTTAAACGATGCGAAAAGCGCCTTTGGCAGCCGCGTTGACCGCCACCACAGCCTGGGTGAAGGCAACATTGGCCACGATGCGTTCCGCTTCATTATGCAGGACGCCCGCTTCGACGGTATTCCGATGGTGCTGGAAACCATTAATCCGGACATCTGGGCAGAAGAGATTGCCTGGCTGAAGGCACAGCAAACCGCTGAACAGGCGGCATAAAAAAAGCCGGGTGCATAATGCAACCCGGCTTTTTTTGTAGGTCGGGTAAGGCGAAGCCGCCACCCGACACCTTGTTTACGCTGTTTTCGCCACAACTTCCGCTTCAGGACGTTTCAGCACCGCGTATGACAGACCCGCCACCAGCGTACCGGCAACAATGGCCAGCAGGTAGCCCAGGACCGGGGTGATGGCGCCTGGGATCAGCAGGACAAACAGACCGCCGTGTGGTGCCATCAGCTTCGCGCCAATCGCCATGGAGATCGCCCCGGTCACTGCACCACCCGCGATACAGCACGGCAGTACACGCATTGGGTCACGAGCCGCGAACGGAATCGCCCCTTCGGTGATGAAGCACAGACCCAGAACCAGCGCCGCTTTGCCGCCTTCCTGCTGCGCTTTATCGAACTTACGACGGGCAATAATCGTCGCCAGGCCGAGCGCCAGAGGAGGCACCATACCTGCCGCCATGATCGCTGCCATCGGTGCGTAGGTCTGGGTACTCAGCAGGCCAACACCAAAGGCGTACGCCGCTTTGTTCACCGGACCACCCATGTCGGTACACATCATGCCGCCGAGAATTGCGCCCAGCAGAACCGCGTTCGCGGTGCCCATGGTTTGCAGCCAGTGGGTCAGACCCGCCAGGATGCCCGCAACCGGCTTACCAATCAGGTAAATCATCGCCAGACCGACCACCAGGCTGGAAATCAGCGGGATGATCAGAATCGGCTTCAGCGCTTCCATACTCTGCGGCAGCTTGAGCTTCGAGCTGATGAGCTTCGCGACGTAACCGGCCAGGAAGCCCGCGATGATACCGCCGATAAAGCCAGAACCGGTGCTCACGGCCAGCATACCGCCGATAAGCCCCGGCGTCAGGCCTGGACGGTCAGCGATGGAGAAGGCAATAAAGCCTGCCAGAACGGGAACCATCAGTGCGAACGCGGAACCGCCGCCAATCTGCATTAACGCAGCGGCCAGCGTGCCTTGCTCTTTAAACGCGGTAATACCAAATGCGAACGAGAGGGCGATACACAGACCACCCGCAACCACCATCGGCAGCATGTAAGACACACCGGTCAACAGATGGCGATAGGCGCCTGCAGACTCTTTCTTACCTTCCGTCGCGGTTTGACGCGCGCCGGTTGCCTGATACGGCTTCGCTTCCACCAGCGCTTTATCAAACTCCTGCGCGGTCTTTTTCAGCGCCAGGCCGGTAGACGTGCGGTACATTGGCTTACCGGCAAATTTCGCCAGGTCCACTTCGATATCCGCCGCCACGATCACCAGGTCGGCCTCAGCCACTTCTTCAGGGGTGATAGCGTTGCCGGCACCGACGGAGCCGCGCGTTTCAACTTTAACCCACCAGCCGCGTTTTTTCGCTTCGGTTTCGATGGCCTCAGCTGCCATAAAGGTGTGAGCCACGCCCGTCGGGCAGGCCGTCACCGCAACAACGCGTTTCGGCCCCGTGGCCGCAGCCGGTGCCGTCGCGACAGGCGCGCTGTAGACAGACGCGTGCCCTTTCGCTTCGCTCAGGAACAGTTCCGGATGTGCCACCGCGCGATTAATATCGCCCAGCCACACTTTTTTGCCGTTCAGCGCACTGTCAGCCGGGATGTTGTCGCCCAGGACAATGACCAGTTCGGCATCGCCCGGGTTATCAATGATCTCGAGATGTGCTTTGTTCGCCGCCGCTCCCAGCAAGGTCTTCGCCATATAGGCGCGAGCCTGTCCGAGACCGGAGTCAATGATCAGCAGCGTTTTCATTATTCCTCTCCTGCTGTTAGTTAAAAGGTTTTAAGTCAACGCGCGCCATCATCGCGGCTAACTGGGTACGATCGGTAATACCGACATTGCTCTGGCTTACGGCCAGGGCAGCAACGGCAGTGGCAAGACGTAAAGTATGTTCACTGGATTCACGCATCAGCAGACCATAAATCAGGCCGCCAACCATGGAATCCCCTGCGCCAACGGTGCTGACAACGTCAACCGACGGCGGTTTGGCGATCCATTCGCCAGAAGCGTTAACCCACAACGCTCCTTCTGCACCAAGCGAGATAACCACGTGAGCGATACCCTGCTCGCGCAGCGCATGGGCAGCGTCAATCACATCTTTTAATTCCGGCAGCTTACGACCCGCCCAGATCTCCAGCTCGCGGCGATTCGGCTTCACCAGCCACGGAGAGGCTTTCAGACCCGCAACCAGCGCGTCGCGGCTGCTGTCAAAAATGATGCACGGGCACTGGCTGCGCAGGCGCGTCATCCAGTCGGTAAACGCTTCCGGACTGACGCCGGACGGCAGGCTGCCGCTGACGCAGACCATGTCAAACTGACCGAGCCAGGTCAGAGAGTCGTTAACAAAACGCTCCCAGTCAGACGGCGTCACTTCGAAGCCAGAGAAGTTCAGATCGGTCACTTCACCGTCTTTCTCCGTCAGCTTGACGTTGATGCGGGTACGGCCCTGAACAACCTGAAAACGGTTGGCAATGCCCAGCTCGCTGAACAGCTGCTGGAAACCATCCTGGTTATCTTTACCGAGGAATCCACCCACGGTGACATCGATACCGAGATCCTTGAGCACTTTCGCGACGTTGATCCCTTTGCCCGCAGCATGCAGGCCAGTGGTACGCACGAGGTTGACTTCGCCGCGCTCAATTTCCGGGCAAAATCCTACCAGGTCATAAGCCGGGTTCAGCGTAATAGTCGCAACACGTCTGCTCATTATGCGCCCTCCCCCAGACCTGCCGCGATGGCGTCGCCAATCGCTTTCAGCGCCTGTTCAGCATCAGCACCCTGCGCGGTGAAACGCAGACGGTGGCCTTTCTTCACGCCCAGCGCGACAACTTTCATCAGACTACGGCCGTTGGCCGGTTTGCCCGTGCCATCCAGATTCGCCACGGTGATCTCACTCTCGAATTGTTTAATGGTATTCACCAGCATGGTGCCCGGACGGGCATGCAGGCCGTGCTCGTTGCGTACCACGAACTCCGCGGTCTGCACGTCTTCGGTCTGCACATCATCGCTGGTCAGCAGTGCCAGCACGGTAGAGGCATCAGCGTTCAGCAGTTTTTCAGCTTGGTTGTTCAGCAGCAGATCGCCAAGACGCTTGAGCACGGAAACCGGCTGCTCATCGTTCATTGCCACGGTCACCAGCATGGCCGCGCGCTCGCCTTCTACGTCAAACGCATTAGCCGCGCGGCTCACGGCGATAGCGCTGCGCAGGTTGCCTTCAGCACTGTCATTCAGCCAGATACCCTGACCCAGATTCAACGGCTTATCGTTAATCACGCGCGTCACAAACGTGGCATCCGCCGCGCCGGCTTCTTTCAGACGACCCGCGTTCAGCGCCTGCAGCGTTACCAGATCGGAGGCAACCACGTCCAGCGTCAGCGTTTCGTTATCCAGCTTCAGCGCTTCGCTCTGTTTTTCGCCCATCAGCAAGGCGCGCAGCTCTTCAGCTGTGGTCGCGGACTTCAGCTGTTCAGCCACATCGTCATCGCTCAGGACATGCGTCAGCTGACGCAGCAGACCTAAGTGTTCGTCGCTGCTGGCCGCGATACCGATAGCCACATACGCCACCTGACCGTCGCCCCAGAGCACGCCCTGCGGGAACTGATAAACCTGAACGCCGGTTTTCAGCACCTGATCGCGGGTGTCGGTTGTGCCGTGCGGAATGGCAATGCCATTGCCGAGGAAGGTTGAGGTCTGCTGCTCGCGGGCCAGCATGCCGTTTACATAGCCGTCCGCGACGTTACCCGCCTGCACAAGCGCAGCGGCAACCTGGCGAATAGCCTCTTCTTTATCCCCGGCCTGAGCGCCCGGGTGGATATCCTGAACAGATAACTGGAACATGGTTCTCCACTCCTGCTGAACTTGAATCGTTTCAGCTTTAATGAGAAAAAATGCGCTAGCCTGCTCCGTTTGTTAAAACAAGATAGCGCTGAAACGTTTCAAAAAGTCTTGCGCTTTCTGCAATGTCTTGCAAGTAAACTCGTATTTGCGATATCAGAATTTAGAGATACAGCACATTTCTTCTTCGTTCAGCTGAATTTTGCTGAAGTTCAGCAAGAAAGTTTCAGCTAAGGTCAGCCGGGTGGGACGGAAGTTGAAATGCCATTTTGATTTTTCGTGGCATCATTGACCACACCCACTGTTTATTTTTTAGCTGACGGCGTAAACTCCGCCCCTCTCTGCTACTCGCTAATTATAAAACATGCATAACACCCCTGCGGCCGTCTCGCCGAAGCCCTTTGATTTGACCTCAGCGGCATTCCTGGTTGTTGCCTTCTTCACGGGCATTGCCGGCGCGTTACAGACGCCAACATTGAGCCTATTTCTGACAAATGAGGTTCACGTCCGTCCGGCAATGGTCGGCTTCTTTTTTACCGGAAGCGCCATCATCGGCATCCTGGTCAGCCAGTTTCTGGCGGGACGATCCGACAGAAAAGGCGATCGCAAAAGCCTGATCGTTTTCTGCTGTCTGCTCGGGGTCATGGCCTGCGTTCTGTTTGCCTGGAACCGCAACTATTTCATTCTGCTCTTCGTCGGGGTATTCCTGAGCAGCTTTGGCTCAACGGCGAACCCTCAGATGTTCGCCCTTGCCCGCGAACACGCCGACCATACCGGACGTGAAGCGGTGATGTTCAGCTCTTTCCTGCGTGCTCAGGTGTCGCTGGCATGGGTGATTGGCCCGCCGCTGGCCTACGCGCTGGCGATGGGTTTTGGCTTTACGGTGATGTACCTGAGCGCGGCCGTCGCGTTTGTGGTGTGCGGCGCGCTGGTGTGGTTCTTCCTGCCGTCCATGCGCAAAGAGCCAAAAGTGGCAACGGGCGTGCTGGAAGCGCCGCGACGCAACCGCCGCGATGCCCTGCTCCTGTTTGTTATCTGTACGCTGATGTGGGGCACCAACAGCCTGTATATCATCAATATGCCGCTGTTTATTATTGATGAACTGCACCTGTCGGAGAAGCTGGCGGGCATCATGATGGGCACCGCGGCCGGGCTTGAGATCCCGACGATGCTCATTGCGGGCTATTACGCAAAGCGCTTCGGAAAGCGTTTTTTAATGCGCATCGCCGCCATCGCCGGTCTGCTGTTTTATATCGGTATGCTGACGGTACATACGCCGGGGCTGTTGCTGGCTTTACAGCTGCTGAACGCCATTTATATAGGCATTCTCGCCGGGATAGGCATGCTCTATTTCCAGGATCTGATGCCGGGCCAGGCAGGCTCTGCCACCACCCTTTATACTAATACCACCCGCGTGGGCTGGATTATCGCGGGCTCAATGGCCGGTGTCGTTGCAGAAATCTGGAACTATCACACGGTGTTCTGGATTGCGCTGGTGATGTGCTCGCTGACGATCGGCTGTCTGGCGAGGATTAAAGACGTTTAGGGCGCGGTGAGCGCTTCCAGCTCAAGAAGGTACGTCATCGCCTGCCCTCGCGTGCTGCCACACATTTCTGCCGTGGGCTGAAGCCCGGAGCAGACTTTCGGGCGCATCGGCGAGCCAAAGATCATGCACAGATTCGTTTCCGAGAGCTGAACGCAGCGGGTATTGGCAGGCTTGCCCTCCGGCATTCCTGGAATGGGGCTTGAAATGGACGGTGCAGTACAGCACGCGCCACAATCGGGACGGCAATCCATAAATGCTCTCTTTCGCTGACGATCGCCCGCGCAGTCGGGCATCGCGCGCACAGTAACACCTTTTGCGTATTGATAGCAAAAGCCACGAATTCCTCTTGCCTGAAAGGCCGCGCGCGAGTAATTTGGCGCGATATTTTTTACCTCCCGTAAACAGGATTACCGCAATGCCAAGAGCGAACGAAATTAAGAAAGGTATGGTGCTGAATTACAACGGCAAACTGCTGATTGTGAAAGATATCGACATTCAGGCACCCAGCGCCCGTGGTGCAGCAACGCTGTATAAAATGCGTTTCGCCGATGTGCGTACCGGCCTGAAGGTGGAAGAGCGCTTTAAAGGTGACGATATCGTCGATACCGTGACCCTGACCCGTCGCTACGTTGATTTCTCCTACATCGACGGCAACGAATACGTGTTCATGGACAAAGAAGATTACACCCCGTACATCTTTACCAAAGATCAGATTGAAGAAGAGCTGCTGTTCATTCCTGAAGGCGGCATGCCTGACATGCAGGTTCTGACCTGGGACGGCGTGCTGCTGGCGCTGGAGCTGCCTCAGACCGTCGATCTGGAAATCGTGGAAACCGCACCCGGCATCAAAGGCGCATCCGCAAGTGCGCGCAACAAACCGGCTACCCTGACCACCGGCCTGGTTGTGCAGGTGCCGGAATACCTCTCCGCTGGCGAGAAGATCCGCATCCATATCGAAGAAAAACGCTATATGGGTCGCGCTGACTGATTGCGGCGTTTGTCGGGTGGCGGCTTCGCCTTACCCGACCGACAAAAACACAAAAACCGGCTCTCAGGCCGGTTTTTTTGTAGGCCCGGTAAGCGTAGCGCCACCGGGCAACAGCGCTTACAGAAGCTCCGGATACTTCGTCATCTTCAGCGCCAGCTCGACGCCGCGCACTTCCGCCATCCCTTTAAGACGGCCAATCGCCGAATAGCCCGGGTTGGTTTTCTTACGCAGATCGTCCAGCATCTGGTGGCCGTGATCCGGACGGAACGGGATAGGACGCACATCGCCCGCCTGCTTGCGACGCGCCTCTTCCGCCAGAATGGCGTCTACCACCGCTACCATGTTCACATCGCCGCCCAGGTGCGCCGCCTCGTGGAAGGTTTTTGGGTTCTCTTCACGGCAGGTCGCACGCAAGTGCGTAAAGTGAATGCGATCGCCAAAGGTTTCAATCATCCGCACCAGGTCGTTATCCGCACGCACGCCGTAGGAGCCGGTACACATGGTGAAGCCGTTATAGATGCTGTTTACCGTCTCTTTCAGCCACTGCATATCTTCAATAGTGGAAACAATGCGCGGCAGGCCGAGTATAGGACGCGGTGGATCGTCCGGGTGCACCGCCAGACGCACACCAGCTTCTTCAGCAACCGGCACGATAGCGCGCAGGAAATACGCCATGTTTTCACGCAGCTGCTGCTTATCAATATCGCCGTATTCCGCCAGGCGCGCGCGGAACTGATCCAGGGTATACCCCTCTTCCGCGCCCGGCAGGCCCGCAATGATATTACGTGTCAGCTTTTCGATGTCTGCGTCACTGGCGGCGTTAAACCACGCGAGCGCCTGCTGCTGCTCTTCCGCGGTGTAATCCGCTTCGGCGCCGGGGCGCTTCAGAATGTGCAGCTCAAACGCCGCGAAGGCGATCTGGTCGAAACGCAGGGCTTTCGAGCCGTCCGGCATCTGATATTCAAGGTCAGTACGCGTCCAGTCGAGGATAGGCATGAAGTTATAGCAAACCGTATCAATGCCGCAGGCCGCCAGGTTGCGAATGCTCTGCTGATAGTTAGCAATCCAGGTCTGGTACTCCCCGGAATGGGTTTTGATGTCTTCGTGAACCGGGATGCTCTCTACCACAGACCAGGTTAACCCCTTCTCCGCCAGCAGCGCCTGACGCTGTTGAATTTCTTCAACCGGCCATACCTGACCGTTAGGAATATGATGCAGCGCCGTGACGACACCCGTTGCGCCTGCCTGGCGCACATCATCAAGAGAAACCGGATCGTTCGGCCCGTACCAACGCCAGGTTTGTTCCATTGCCTCACCCTCTTAAGTTGTTATACCAATATGCGTTACTGCAATGACGACTACCATACATGTTTACCGCTAAGGGTCAACATACCGCCACACATTGATTGATCAAACTCACAGAACGGGGATATTTACGGCTCACCAATTTTATTTGCTGTCATATAACTTTACACTGACATTGTTAATTAATGGTTAATCAGGTGTGTATCTCATGAAGACAATTGCCTCCACCGCCCTTCCTGCCCAGGTTCAACAGCCTCGCTACGATCGTCAGCAACTGCGCTCCCGCATCGTCCATTTTGGCTTTGGCGCGTTTCACCGTGCGCACCAGGCATTATTAACAAACCGGGTGCTGAATGAAAAAGGCGGCGACTGGGGTATTTGTGAGATTAGCCTTTTCAGCGGCGACGTGCTGATGAGCCAGCTGCGCGCGCAGGATCACCTGTTCACCGTGCTGGAGAAAGGGGCAGAAGGCAATGAGGCGATTATCGTCGGTGCCGTCCATGAATGCCTTAACGCAAAGCTGGACTCTCTGCCCGCCATTATTGAGAAATTTTGCGAGCCTCAGGTCGCAATTGTGTCGCTCACCATCACGGAGAAAGGCTATTGCATCGATCCCGCTACCGGGAAACTCGATCTGCACAACGCCCGGATAATCCACGATCTTGAAAACCCCTCAGAGCCGCATTCCGCACCCGGGATCCTGGTCGAAGCGCTTCACCGCCGCCGCGAGCGCGG
This sequence comes from Enterobacter sp. Y17, assembly GCF_019730495.1. NCBI lineage: Bacteria > Pseudomonadati > Pseudomonadota > Gammaproteobacteria > Enterobacterales > Enterobacteriaceae > Enterobacter > Enterobacter sp. Y17. Next base: position 365,249 of record NZ_JAASKP010000001.1, on the reverse strand, counting down.
CTTGCCTGCGTTTACCGTGCTCTCCTGCGATAATATCCCTGATAACGGGCACGTGGTGAAAAACGCGGTGCTGGGCATGGCGCAAAAGCGTTCCGCGGCGCTGTCTGAATGGATTGATAGCCACGTGAGCTTCCCGGGGACGATGGTTGACAGAATTGTTCCCGCCGCGACGGACGCCTCACTGGCTGAAATCACCGACGCGCTCGGCGTTGAAGATCCGTGCGCCATCAGCTGCGAGCCGTTTATTCAGTGGGTGGTGGAAGATAATTTTGTCGCCGGCCGTCCGGAGTGGGAAGTCGCGGGCGTTCAGATGGTGCAGGATGTTCTGCCGTGGGAGCAGATGAAATTGCGCATGCTCAACGGCAGCCACTCTTTCCTGGCGTATCTGGGGTACCTCGCGGGCTACGCCCATATTAATGAATGCATGGAGGACGCAGCGTTCCGCGAAGCCGCCCGTCGGCTGATGCTTGACGAGCAGGCGCCCACGTTACGCATTAAGGATGTCGACCTCACCGCCTACGCAGATAGCCTGTTGGAGCGCTTTGCCAACCCGGCACTTCAGCATCGGACCTGGCAAATCGCGATGGACGGTAGCCAGAAGCTTCCGCAAAGAATGCTGGACGGGATCCGCGTTCATCTCGAGCGAAAAACACCGTGGTCGCTGCTGGCCCTGGGCGTGGCCGGCTGGATACGCTACGTCAGCGGTACCGACGACCGTGGCAACGCGATTGATGTTCGCGATCCCCTCAGCGATAAAATTCGCACGATGGTCAATGCCAGCAGCGACGCCGACCGCGTTAACGCCCTGCTGGGGCTGAGCGAGGTCTTTGGTCACGATCTCGCGCAAAACAGCGCGTTTGTGGAGGCTGTCAGCCAGGCATACCAGCGCATCACCCGCCACGGCGCGCGTCAGGCTGTTATCGAGACGTTAAATATTTAACGATTATTGCGCTTAACGCGAACGGATGAAGCCTCCGTTCGCCCTCCCCCTTCTCACCAGTCACGTTTTTCGCCAGGATAGAGAGATTAGTGTTATAGCATCACAATCCTCATCTGGAGCGCACGTGACCAAAACCAACCTCATCACCGGTTTTCTCGGCAGCGGTAAAACCACCTCAATTCTCCACCTGCTGGCGAATAAAGATCCTGCCGAGAAATGGGCCGTGCTGGTCAATGAATTTGGCGAGGTAGGCATTGACGGAGCGTTACTGTCATCCAGCGGCGCGATGATTAAAGAGATCCCCGGCGGGTGCATGTGCTGCGTCAATGGCCTGCCGATGCAGGTCGGGCTCAATACGCTGCTGCGTCAGGGCAAACCCGACCGCCTGCTGATTGAGCCCACCGGGCTGGGCCATCCGAAGCAGATCCTCGATTTACTGACCGCCCCGGTTTACGAGCCGTGGATCGACCTGCGCGCCACCCTGTGTCTGCTCGATCCGCGTCAGCTTCTGGATGACAAAGCGGTGGCCAATGAGAACTTCCGCGATCAGCTCGCCTCGGCTGACGTTATTGTCGCGAATAAAGCAGATCGCGCCACGGCTGAAAGCCAGGCCGCGCTGGACGCGTGGTGGCAACATTTCGGCGGCAACCGCACGCGGGTGCAGACCACCCAGGGGAATATTGATAGCGCCCTGCTTGACCTTCCTCGTCTGAACCTCACCGAGTTGCCTGCCAGCGCGGATCATTCGCACAGTCATCCGGTTAAGCAGGGTTTAGCCGCTCTCAGCCTGCCGGAACATCAGCGCTGGCGTCGTAACCTGAACAGCGGCCAGGGATATCAGGCCTGCGGATGGATATTTGATGCTGAAACCGTTTTCGACACCATCGGGATCCTGGAGTGGGCCCGACTTGCTCCCGTCGATCGCGTGAAAGGGATCATGCGCACGCCAGACGGGCTGGTGCGGATCAACCGTCAGGGTGACGATTTCTTTATTGAAACGCAGAATGTGGCGCCGCCTGACAGCCGAATAGAGTTAATTAGTGCGGTTAACGCCGACTGGAATGCCCTCCAGTCCAGCCTGTTGAGGATTCGTTTAAGTTCGGGCGGCTAACGTTGCCCCAGTTTTCACTCTATGCAGAACGTTATGACAACTCGATTTCCCCTGATATTACTGCTTAATGTCGCCGGTCTGGCGCTTTTCTTCTCCTGGTATATCCCGGCGGATCATGGTTTCTGGTTCCCGCTGGATTCTGCCATTTTTCACTTCTTCAACCAGGAGCTGGTGAAGAGCAACGCGTTCCTGTGGCTGGTGGCAATTACCAACAACCGCGCCTTCGACGGCTTCTCGCTGCTGGCCATGGGCTGCCTGATGCTCTCTTTCTGGCTGAAAGAGGATAAAGCCGGGCGTCGGCGTATTCTCATTATCGGTCTGGTAATGCTGCTGTTTGCCGTTGTCATTAACCAGCTGGCAACTGCGATTATTCCGGTTAAGCGTTCGAGCCCAACGCTATTCTTCACTGATATTTATCGCGTCAGCGAACTGCTGCATATTCCAACAAAAGATGCGTCGAAGGACAGTTTCCCCGGCGATCACGGCATGATGCTGCTTATTTTTTCCGCAATTATGCTTCGCTATTTCGGCAGAAAAGCCTTTGCCATAGCCCTGATTATTTTTGTGGTTTTTGCCTTCCCGCGCGTAATGATTGGCGCTCACTGGTTTACCGATATTGCCGTCGGTTCGCTCTCCGTGGCGCTGATTGCGCTGCCGTGGTGTTTGATGACCCCACTGAGCGACAGGATAATAGCGCTGTTCGATCGCTATCTTCCCGCAAGAGCGCAACAACAATTAAACAAATAACTAACCTAAATTAACGTGAGCTATCAGGGATCGACATGATCCCTGATAGCATTCTCGCCGCGATCTTTCCCCACTGTCATATTCTCGTCATCATATTCATGATAAAAATGAAGCAATTGCATACTGGCGCAGCGGATCCGTCGCTATTTTGAGCAATTCTATGTTTTTACTTTCTGTATCACATTTTCTTATAAAAAAAAGGCTTTTTTTTCTCGCAATACCCCAGGCAATCGGTTAATCTCGAACTCGTTTTGCCCCATAGAGATAATTATTTCACTGGCGAATAATTTTGTGCGCTGTGCCACAAATGTGACCAGAAAGAATTGTCTCAATGTGAACAGATAATTAGTCTCGTCACGTTTGGCATTTTTATAACGATATTTGTCGTTAAGGACTTCAAGGGATAATAAACAAAATGGTCAAATCTCAACCGTTTCTGAGATATATCTTACGGGGGATCCCGGCGATAGCAGTCGCGGTACTGTTGTCTGCATGTAGTACATCGAACACCGCAAAGAATATGCATCCTGAGACGCGTGTTGTGGGAATGGAAGATTCCTCGTCACTGCAAGCCTCTCAGGATGAATTTGAAAATATGGTACGTAATCTGGACGTGAAGTCCCGCATTATGGACCAGTATGCTGACTGGAAAGGCGTGCGCTATCGCCTTGGTGGCAGCACAAAAACAGGTATTGATTGTTCCGGTTTTGTACAGCGTACGTTCCGTGAGCAATTTGGGTTAGATCTTCCGCGTTCAACCTATGAACAGCAGGAGATGGGCAAGTCGATTTCACGTACCAAACTGCGCACCGGTGATTTAGTCCTGTTCCGTGCCGGTTCTACAGGTCGACATGTTGGCATCTACATTGGTAATGACCAGTTTGTACATGCCTCCACCAGCAGCGGTGTGACCATTTCCAGCATGAATGAACCGTACTGGAAGAAGCGCTACAACGAAGCACGCCGCGTACTGACCCGCAGTTAATATGACTATCGTATCGTTGGTTATCCCTTGGCTGGCGATATGATGAAAAAAAGCACTGCTTCGGCAGTGTTTTTTTTTGCCCGTTACACTGAATACATCCAGCGGCATTTCAGGAATCACGACGTCTATGTTCACCCGCTATTTCTCCAGCAATCGCAAAATACTGATCCTCAGCATCATCACAGGCCTGATCGCCGCCCTGCTCCTGGGTTCGTTGCAATTTTTCTGGAGCTACCACAAGCGGGAAGTCAAATTCGACACCCTGATCCACGATGTGAGCATCTATATGGAGAGCTACTTCGATGAGTTAAAAAATTCTATCGATGTGCTCCAGCCGCTCACGTTAAACAACTGCCACGACGTCAATCAGGAACTTACCTCGCGCGCTGCCTTTAGCGTTAACGTTCGCGCATTCCTGCTGGTCAGAGACAAAATGGCGTTCTGCTCTTCTGCCACGGGGCCGATGAATGTCCCCATGGAGGAGCTGATCCCCGAGCTGCACATCGACAAACAGATTGATATGGCGTTACTTCCCGGCACCCCCATGTTGCCCAACAAGCCCGCGATTGCCATCTGGTACCGTAACCCGCTAGTGAAGGACGGCGGCGTGTTTACCTCGGTGAATCTCAATCTGACGCCTTACCTGCTCTACACCGCGCGCCAGGACGAATTTGCCGGCATTGCCATCATTATTGGCGATCATGCGCTGTCAACGCGGTCCAGCACGCTGGTCCTTGCGCATGATCTACATGAAACGCCGGCCCGTACCGCGACGCTGAAAGACGTGCCCCTGACCATCAACCTGTATGCTGACGCATGGACCAGCGATGAAATTCTCTACGCCCTGTTCTTCGGGCTGGTATGCGGCATTTGTGCCGGATCGCTCAACTACTATATCCTCAGCATTCGCCTCAATCCGGGTAAAGAGATTTTAAGCGCGATTAAGCGCGGTCAGTTTTACGTGGTTTATCAGCCCGTCGTCGATGCTAAATCGCTCCAGATGACCGGGCTTGAAGTGCTGATGCGCTGGAAACACCCGACGATGGGGGAAATTCCGCCGGACGCGTTTATCAACTTTGCCGAAGCGCAGAAGCTGATTGTCCCGCTGACGCTGCATCTCTTCGACCTTATCATTCACGATGCCCCCGTGTTACAAACCCTGTTACCTCCGGGAGCAAAGGTGGGCATCAACATTGCGCCGGGGCATCTGCATGCGGAAAGCTTCAAAGACGATATGCGCACCTTCAAAGCGCTACTGCCGCAGGATTACTTCCAGATCGTGCTGGAAATTACCGAGCGCGACATGCTCAATCATCGGGAAGCCAACAGCCTCTTCGAATGGCTACACAACGAAGGGTTTGAGATAGCCATTGATGATTTTGGTACCGGCCACAGCGCGCTGATTTATCTTGAGCATTTCACCATGGACTACCTCAAGATCGACCGCGGCTTTGTTAATGCGATTGGCACTGAGACCGTGACGTCGCCGGTGCTGGATGCCGTCCTGACGCTGGCAAGACGACTGAATATGTCGACCGTCGCCGAAGGGGTGGAAACGCCGGAACAGGCCGCCTGGCTGCGCGAACACGGCGTTAATTTCCTGCAGGGATACTGGATTAGCCGCCCGATGCCGCTGGCGCAGTTCCGCGAATGGCGGCCTGATATTTCGCCCGAGGGCGATTAATTTCACATTGCCCGTGACGTCACTTATTATTCAGCTTAACCGAGCCGGTCTGTAAAAGAGGGAGCCGCCGCAAGATGCTTATGCGCTTCATGTTGCTGATGTTGGCACTAACGAGCCTGTCCAGCCAGGCGCAGGCCATCAAAGAAAATATCGCCTTCGCGGTGATTGGCGAGCCGAAATATGCGGTCAATTTTACGCACTTCGATTACGTTAACCCTGCCGCGCCGAAGGGCGGAAAGGTCACGCTTTCCGCCACGGGAACATTCGACAACTTCAACCGCTTCGCCCTGCGCGGCGTGGCGGCCGCGCGAACGGAATCGCTTTACGATACGCTCTTCGTCACGTCGGATGATGAGCCCGGCAGCTATTATCCGCTGATTGCCGAGAACGTGCGTTACGCCGATAACTTCGCCTGGGCGGAAATTTCGCTGAATCCGCGAGCGCGTTTTCACGACGGCACGCCGGTGAAGGCCAGCGACGTCGCGTTCACCTTCCATAAATTCATGACCGAAGGCGTCCCCCAGTTCCGCATCGTGTATAAAGGGGCTTCCGTCAGAGCCATTGCGCCGCTCACCGTGCGCATCGAGCTGAGCGAACCGAACAAAGAGAATATGCTCAGCCTGTTCTCGCTGCCGGTGATGCCTGAATCGTTCTGGAAAAACCATAAGCTAAGCGACCCGCTTTCCACGCCGCCGCTGGCAGGCGGCCCATACCGCATCACCGACTGGCGCATGGGGCAATATGTCGTTTACTCTCGCGTGAAAGACTACTGGGCGGCAGACCTGCCGGTAAACCGCGGGCGCTGGAATTTCGACACCCTTCGCTATGATTACTACCTCGACGATAACGTGGCGTTTGAAGCGTTCAAAGCCGGCGCTTTCGATTTACGCGTCGAGAGCAGCGCCAAAAACTGGGCGACCCGCTATATCGGCAAAAATTTCGCCAAAGGCTATATCGTCAAAGACGAGCACAAAAATGAGTCTGCCCAGGACACCCGCTGGCTGGCGTTTAATATTCAGCGTCCGGTATTTAATGACCGCCGGGTGCGCGAAGCCATTTCCCTGGCCTTTGATTTTGAGTGGATGAACAAAGCGCTGTTTTACGGGGCCTACAGCCGTGCGAATAGCTATTTCCAGAACACCGAATACGCCGCGCGCGATTACCCGAAAGCCGACGAGCTGGCACTGCTGGCGCCGCTGAAAGCGGAGCTGCCGCCGCAGGTGTTCACCACCGTGTTTCAGCCACCCGCGTCGGACGGTGACGGTTACGACCGCGACAACCTGCTGAAAGCCAGTAAACTGCTGGATGACGCGGGCTGGCACCTGAAAAATCAAAAGCGTGTCGATGCCAAAACGGGTAAGCCTCTCAGCTTTGAGCTGCTGCTCTCGTCCGGGGGCAACGATCAGTGGGTACTGCCGTTTAAGCACAACCTTGAGCGACTGGGCGTGACCATGAACATTCGCCAGGTTGATAACGCGCAGATCACCAGCCGCATGCGCAGCCGTGATTACGACATGATGCAGCGCCTGTGGCCCGCCCAGCCGTGGCCCAGCTCCGACCTGCAAATTTCCTGGGCCTCCAGCTACATCGACTCTTCATACAACGCGCCCGGGGTAAAAAGCCCGGCGATTGACGCGCTGATTGCGAAAATAGTGGCGGCGCAGGGGGATAAAGAAAAGCTCCTGCCGCTCGGGCGCGCCCTCGACAGGGTCCTGACCTGGAACTACTACATGCTGCCGATGTGGTATATGGGCGAAGATCGCCTTGCGCGCTGGGACAAGTTCTCCGTGCCTGCCGTGCGCCCTGTCTACTCCCTGGGCTTTGATACCTGGTGGTATGACGTTAACAAAGCCGCCAGACTTCCCGCTGAGCGGCGATAAGGAATCATCATGGGTGCCTATCTTCTCCGTCGTCTCCTGCTGGTCATCCCCACCCTGTGGGCCATCATCACGATTAACTTTTTTATCGTGCAAATCGCCCCCGGCGGCCCGGTCGATCAGGCAATTGCCGCCATTGAATTTGGCAACAGCGGCGGCATGCCCGGCGGCGGCGGTGAAGGGATGGGCGCGAGCCATGCGCGAACCGGCGTAGGGAATATCAGCGAAAGCCATTATCGCGGCGGACGCGGGCTGGATCCGGAAGTGATCGCCGAGATCACCCACCGCTACGGCTTTGACAAACCGATTCACGAACGCTATTTCAAGATGCTCTGGGATTACATCCGCTTTGATTTTGGCGATAGCCTGTTTCGCAGTGCGTCAGTGTTAACGTTGATCAAGCAAAGCCTGCCGGTTTCGATAACGCTGGGGCTGTGGGGAACGCTGATTATCTATCTGGTCTCTATACCGCTTGGGATCCGCAAAGCGGTGTATAACGGCAGCCGGTTTGATATCTGGAGCAGCACGTTCATCATTATCGGCTACGCCATACCGGCGTTTCTGTTTGCCGTCCTGCTGATTGTCTTTTTTGCCGGGGGAAGCTATTTCGACCTCTTCCCGCTGCGGGGGCTGGTCTCCGCCGATTTTAGCTCCCTGCCGTGGTATCAGAAAATCACCGACTATCTCTGGCATATCACGCTGCCGGTGCTGGCCACGGTCATCGGCGGGTTTGCGGCCCTGACCATGTTGACCAAAAACGCCTTTCTCGATGAGATTCGTAAGCAGTACGTTGTCACGGCCCGCGCCAAGGGCGTGAGCGAGAAGCAGATTATGTGGAAACACGTGTTCCGCAACGCCATGCTGCTGGTGATCGCCGGATTTCCGGCCACGTTCATCGGCATGTTTTTTACCGGCTCGCTGCTGATAGAGGTGATGTTCTCGCTCAACGGCCTGGGGCTGCTGGGCTATGAGGCTACCGTGTCGCGCGATTATCCGGTGATGTTTGGCACACTTTATATTTTCACCCTGATTGGCCTGCTGTTGAATATCATCAGTGATATCAGCTATACGCTGGTCGATCCCCGAATCGATTTTGAGGGCCGCTGATGCCGCGTTTAAGCCCCGTCAACCAGGCCCGCTGGGCCCGCTTTCGCCACAACCGCCGCGGCTACTGGTCGCTGTGGATTTTTGCCGTGCTGTTTGCCTTAAGCATGTGTTCGGAGCTGATCGCCAACGACAAGCCGTTGCTGGTGCATTTTAACGACCGCTGGTACGTGCCGGTTATCGCCAGTTACAGCGAAAGCGACTTTGGCGGCCCGTTTGCGACACCGGCGGAGTATCAGGATCCGTGGCTTCGCCAGCAGATTGAGCAGCACGGCTGGGCGCTCTGGGCGCCGGTACGCTTTGGCGCAAACAGCATTAACTTCGCCACCACAACTCCCTTCCCTTCTCCGCCCTCCGCGCAAAACTGGCTGGGAACGGATGCTAACGGCGGGGACGTGCTGGCACGCATCCTGTATGGCACGCGAATTTCTCTTCTCTTTGGGCTGATGCTGACGATCTTCTCAAGCGTAATGGGCGTCGTGGCGGGCGCCGTTCAGGGCTACTACGGCGGGAAAATTGACCTGTGGGGCCAGCGGGTTATTGAAGTCTGGTCAGGTATGCCAACGCTGTTTCTGATCATCCTGCTTTCCAGCGTGGTGCAGCCTGGCTTCTGGTGGCTGTTGGGCATCACCGTCCTGTTCGGCTGGATGGCGCTAGTGGGCGTGGTGCGCGCGGAGTTCCTACGCACCCGCAATTTCGACTACATTCGCGCCGCGCAGGCGCTTGGCGTGAGCGACCGGGGGATCATCTTCCGCCACATGCTGCCCAACGCGGTCGTGGCAACGCTCACCTTCCTGCCGTTTATTCTGTGCAGCTCCATCACCACCCTCACCTCACTGGATTTTCTTGGTTTCGGGCTACCGCTGGGTTCCCCGTCGCTCGGCGAACTGCTGCTGCAGGGCAAGAACAACCTGCAGGCGCCGTGGTTAGGCATCGCCGCCTTTCTTTCCGTGGCCGTGCTGCTGTCGCTGCTGATTTTTATTGGCGAAGCCGTGCGCGATGCCTTCGATCCGAACAAGGCGGTATAAAATGACCCAGCCTCTTCTCAGTATTGATAACCTGTCGATTGCTTTTTCTAAGCAGGACGAGACGCGCACCGTGGTCACCGACCTGTCGCTGCAGATCCAGACCGGGGAAACGCTGGCCCTGGTGGGCGAGTCGGGTTCAGGCAAGAGCGTTTCGGCACTCTCCATCCTGCGCCTGTTGCCGTCCCCACCGGTGAGCTACCCGCAAGGGGATATTCTGTTTCACGGCAGCTCGCTGCTGCATGCCGACGAACATACCCTGCGCGGCATACGCGGCAACAAAATCGCGATGATCTTCCAGGAGCCGATGGTTTCCCTCAACCCTCTGCACAGCCTGGAAAAACAGCTCTATGAAGTGCTCTCCCTGCACCGGGGGATGCGCAAAGAGGCCGCGCGGGGAGAAATTCTGGACTGTCTGGAACGAACGGGCATACACAATGCGGCCAAACGGCTGAATGATTTTCCGCACCAGCTCTCCGGCGGCGAACGACAGCGCGTGATGATCGCTATGGCCCTGCTCACGCGACCCGAGCTGTTGATTGCCGACGAGCCCACAACGGCGCTGGACGTGACGGTACAGGCGCAAATACTGACGCTGCTGCGGGAACTGCGTGACGAGCTGAACATGAGCCTGCTGTTTATCACGCACAACCTGAGCATTGTGAGAAAGCTGGCCGACAGCGTCGCGGTGATGCAAAACGGACGATGCGTTGAACAGAATAGCGCGTCCACGCTGCTGAGCGCGCCGCAGCACCCCTATACGCAGCGTTTGCTCGACAGCGAACCCTCCGGCGACCCGGTTCCGCTCGCGGCTGACAGCACACCGCTGCTGCGCGTTGAGGATTTGTCCGTCTCGTTCCCGATCCGCAAAGGTATTCTGCGGCGCATCGTCGACCAGAATCCGGTGCTGAAAAACATCCGCTTCTCGCTGCGCCCGGGAGAATCTCTGGGGCTGGTGGGCGAATCCGGTTCCGGCAAAAGTACCACCGGTCTGGCGCTGCTGCGCTTAATTGCCTCCCAGGGCGAGATCCTCTTTGACGATATGCCGCTGCACCGCTGGAACCGCCGTCAGATGCTGCCCGTGCGGCCCCGCATGCAGGTTGTGTTTCAGGATCCCAACTCCTCGCTTAACCCACGGCTTAGCGTGTTACAGATTATCGAGGAAGGTCTGCGCGTGCATCAGCCCGGCCTGAGCGCTCAGCAGCGCGAGGAGGAAGTTATGCGGGTGATGGCCGAAGTGGGCTTAGATGCCGGGACGCGCCACCGCTATCCGGCTGAATTCTCCGGCGGGCAGCGCCAGCGTATCGCCATTGCCCGCGCGCTGATCCTGAAGCCGGAGCTGATTATTCTGGATGAACCGACGTCGTCGCTGGACAGAACCGTTCAGGCGCAGATCCTGGCGCTGCTGAAAGGGCTTCAGGAAAAGCACCGGCTGGCCTATATCTTTATCAGCCACGATCTTCAGGTGGTGCGGGCGCTATGCCATCAGGTGATTGTGTTGCGACAGGGAGAAGTGGTCGAGCAGGGAGAGTGCCAGCGCGTATTTAGCGCGCCAACGCAGCGCTACACGCGCCAGCTGTTGTCGGCAGACTAGCGGTCAGAACGGGTACTGGCCGGAGAAAGGCTCCGCGATGGCAACGCCAAAATTCTTCAGACGGCAGGTGGCGGCAAACTCGTCCTGGCTCTTCACGAACAGGCACGGCTCACCTTCACACTCCAGCACGGAGCTGTCCACTTCGATATCCGTCAGGGCCTGACTGAGACGCTCCATCACCCGCCATGCATTTTCGTCGCTCGGGCTCAGCAGCTTGAGTGCCACCAGGCAGTTTTCACAGCCCGCGACGCTTTGCGGAATCGGTTCAACTTTCGAACCTGCAAAACCCGCCGACCAGCGATAGCTCTGGGGCAAGCGATGGACAATGGAGAGTTGTAATGTATTCACGTTCGTTCCCCGGAAGCAAAATTTACTTCACAATTTATTTACATTTATAGTAACACATCATCGCCAGCCTGCACTATTCAGCGCTTTTTTATCGATATCCAGGCTTGCGTCGGCGCTATATGTACCCGTTTCTGCGATCTAACTCAACCTTTTTGAATACAATGATGTGACTTTTTACACAAATAGATTTTACATAAAATAAACAAACACGGAATAAACGAACGGGGGTTTGGTTGATATGCATCAACAAAAAAGGCCCTGCCGGGCCTTCTCTTATTTTAGTGGGCCGCTTTTCGCGGTCGACTGGCGTAAAGATAGAAAAGTATCGAGCTGGTTGCGCAAAAAGCCATCGCCCACAGCATGGGCCATGCCGTCGTAAAGGTGGCCATCGAAAGCAACGCCCCGACGATAGCGCCAATACCGAAGCGGAACGTCCCCGCCAGGGAAGAGGCGGTGCCCGCCATATGCGGAAACTCATCCAGGATAACCGCCATCGCATTAGATGACACCATCGACACGCAGCCGACAAAGGCCGCCACGCCGACCACCAGCGCCCAGAAGCCCACGCCCAGAAACGCGCTCACCACCAGCCAGATAGCCATCACAAACTGGATCCACAGCCCGGCGCGGAACATGTTCAGCGCCCCCACCCGCCGGACAAAACGGCTGTTGATGATGGTCATGATGAACAGGAAGACGATGTTAAGCGCGAAATAGTAGCCGAAGTGCTGCGGCGAAACGTGGTTCAGCTCAATGTAGACAAACGGCCCGGCGCTCAGGAAGGAGAACATCCCGGCGAAGCTGAACCCGCTTGCCAGCATATAGCTGAGCACGCGCTTGTGGCGAAACAGCGAGGCAAAGTTGCCTATTGTGGTTCGGATGTGGAATTTCTGACGGCGCTCGACGGGAAGCGTTTCATCAATAAAGAAGAAGATCATCGCCGAGGCCAGCAGCGCGGCCAGGGCCAGGATCCAGAAAATCACATGCCAGCTAAACCACACCAGCACCGCACCACCGGCCATCGGGGCCACCAGCGGCGCAATCGTCGTCACCAGCATCACGAACGACATCATGCGGGAGAACTCTTCTTTAGGGTAGATATCGCGCATCAGGGCGTTAATCACCACGCTTGCCGCTGCCGCCGCCAGACCGTGGAAGAAGCGCATGATAATCAGATGATCGATGGTCTGCGCCAGCGCACAGGCAACCGCTGCGGCCGCAAATACCAGCGTCCCGCCCAGAATAACGGGCTTGCGTCCAAGGCTGTCCGCCATCGGGCCATAAAACAGCTGGCCGAGGGCAAAGCCGAGAATATAGGTGCTGAGCGTCATCTGCGCGCTGCCCGCCGGAACGCCAAACTGCGCGGAAATGACCGGCAGCGCGGGCAGGTACATATCAATAGACAGCGGCATCAGCATGGCCAGCAGGCCAAGAATGAAGACGATTTTGAACGACGAGTGTGGCCTGGTGGTCACAGAGCTCTCCTGAAATTAGTGCGAAGGCAGACCGACGCTGGCGATCTCTTCTTCCGTTAACGGGCGATATTCGCCTGGCGCCAGGTCGGGATCGAGTTCGATCGCACCAATCCGCTCACGATGCAGGCCAACAACGTGGTTCCCCACCGCGGCAAACATACGTTTCACCTGATGGTAACGCCCCTCGCTGATGGTCAGACGGACTTCCGTCGGCGTGATCACCTCAAGCACGGCGGGTTTGGTCAGATCTTTTTCATTATGCAGCTGAACGCCTTTCGTGAATTGCTCTGCCGTGTCATCCGACACCGGCAACTCCAGCGTGACCAGATAGGTTTTCTCGCAGTGGTGACGCGGGGAAGTAATGCGATGCGACCACTGTCCGTCGTCGGTCATCAGCACCAGACCCGTGGTGTCGATGTCGAGGCGGCCTGCGGCGTGCAGCTTGTGCGCCACCGGTTCGTCGAGGAAATAGAGCACCGTCGGGTGATCGGGATCGTCCGTTGAGCAGACGTAGCCTTCCGGCTTATTGAGCATGAAGTAGCGCGGACCGTGCTGCTGGGTCAGCGGATTGCCGTCATACTCAACCTGATGGTCAGGTTGCAGTTTGAACGCGCTGTCTCTCACAATGTCACCATCCACGGTAACGCGGCTGGCGCGAATTTCGCGCCCGGCAATAGCGCGGCTTACGCCGAGTTGCTGAGCGATAAACTTATCAAGTCGCATGAAATCTTTTTAGCCTTAATGGTGCTGGAAGTCGGACAACAGGTCCGAAAAAAGAAGCAGTCTGGAACGGTTCAGTATAATGGTCTGGTTGCGCCACTCAAGGGAAAAAGTTTCGTGGCATACTATCTATACCCTAAATAATTCGGGTTGCATGAAGGCGGCAAAGGAGTGAATCCCCGGGAGCTTACATAAGTAAGTGACCGGGGTGAACGAGTGCAGCCAACGCACAGGCAACTTGAAGTATGACGGGTATATGTGCGGAATAACGAAACCGAGACCCTATGACTTTTACACTTCGTCCCTATCAGCAGGAAGCCGTTGACGCCACCCTCGCCTGGTTCCGTAAACATCGCGAGCCGGCGGCGATTGTGCTACCGACCGGCGCAGGCAAAAGCCTGGTCATCGCCGAACTGGCGCGTCTGGCCCGTGGTCGCGTGCTGGTGCTGGCACACGTCAAAGAGCTCGTCGCGCAAAACCATGCCAAGTATTGTGCGCTTGGGCTGGAAGCCGATATTTTCGCCGCCGGGCTAAAGCGCAAAGAGAGCCACGGCAAAGTGGTCTTCGGCAGCGTGCAGTCGGTGGCGCGCAATCTGGAGCTATTTCGCAGCGAATTTTCGCTGCTGATTGTTGACGAGTGTCACCGCATCAGCGATGACGACGACAGCCAGTATCAGCAAATCCTGGCTCACCTGAAAGCGGTGAACCCTCACCTGCGCCTGCTGGGCCTGACGGCGACCCCGTTTCGCCTGGGGAAAGGCTGGATCTATCGCTACCATTATCACGGCATGGTGCGCGGCGATGAGAAGGCCCTGTTTAGCGACTGCATTTACGAACTTCCGCTGCGCTACATGATTAAACATGGCTACCTGACGCCGCCTGAACGGCTGGATATGCCGGTGGTGCAGTACGATTTCAGCCGTCTGCAGGCGCAGAGCAACGGCTTATTCAGCGAAGCGGATCTCAACCAGGAGCTGAAAAAGCAAAAGCGTATTACGCCGCATATCATCAGCCAGATTGAGGAGTTCGCCGCGACGCGCAAAGGGGTAATGATCTTTGCCGCCACGGTTGAGCACGCGCGAGAGATCACCGGGTTACTGCCCGCCGGCGACGCGGCGTTAATCACCGGCGAAACGCCCGGTTCGGAGCGCGACGGCCTGATTGACGACTTTAAAGCCCAGCGGTTCCGCTATCTGGTAAACGTGTCGGTATTGACCACCGGCTTTGACGCCCCGCACGTCGACCTGATCGCCATTTTGCGCCCGACCGAATCGGTCAGTCTGTATCAGCAAATTGTTGGCCGCGGCCTGCGCCTGGCCCCGGGAAAAACCGACTGCCTGATTCTGGATTATGCCGGTAACCCGCACGATCTCTATACACCTGAAGTCGGCGCGCCAAAAGGGAAAAGCGACAACGTGCCCGTACAGGTCTTTTGCCCTGCCTGCGGGTTTGCCAACACCTTCTGGGGGAAAACCACCGCCGACGGTACGCTGATCGAACACTTTGGCCGCCGCTGTCAGGGCTGGTTTGAAGATGATGGCGGGCAACGCGAGCAGTGCGATTTCCGCTTCCGGTTCAAAAACTGCCCGCAGTGCAACGCCGAAAACGACATTGCCGCTCGCCGCTGCCGGGAATGCGACACGGTGCTGGTTGACCCGGACGACATGCTGAAAGCGGCGCTAAAGCTGAAAGATGCCCTGGTGCTGCGCTGTTCCGGCATGGCACTGCAGCCCGGCGCCGATGAAAAAGGCGAGTGGCTGAAAATCACCTATTACGACGAAGACGGGGCGGACGTCAGCGAGCGTTTCCGGGTTCAGACGCCTGCCCAGCGAATGGCCTTCGAGCAGCTGTTTATCCGCCCGCATACCCGCACGCCGGGCGTGCCCCTGCGCTGGATAACCGTGGCCGATATCGTGCGCCAGCAGGTGTTATTGCGCCATCCGGATTTTGTCGTCGCCCGTAAGAAAGGCCAGTTCTGGCAGGTGCGCGAGAAGCTCTTTGACTATGAAGGTCGCTTCCGTCGCGCCAACGAATTGCGCGGTTAGCGGGACTTTTCATTGATGTGAGGGGCATTTGAGTATAAAATGCCGCCCGCTTCACATCCGTGAGGCAGAACACTCACCTGCTGCTGGGTCGCCTGTAGCAGGGTTTTAAATACAGAGAGAAATCAATGTTCACTATCGAAGCAGAAGTACGTAACGTGCAGGGTAAGGGTGCGAGCCGCCGCCTGCGTAACGCTAACAAGTTCCCGGCTATCGTTTACGGTGGCGAAGCTGCTCCAGTTGCAATCGAACTGGATCACGACAAACTGTGGAACCTGCAGACCAAAGCTGAATTCTACAGCGAAGTTCTGACCATCGTTGTTGGCGGTAAAGAAGAAAAAGTGAAAGTTCAGGCTGTTCAGCGTCACCCGTTCAAGCCAAAACTGTCTCACATCGACTTCGTTCGCGCGTAATCGCAAACACGTCGAAAAAAAACCCCGCTTCTGCGGGGTTTTTTTATGGCTGTTATTTCCCGCCCGAGGTGCGGCGCTGAAGCTGATCGCGCAGGTTCGGCGGCGTACCTTTAATGGTCAGCGTATCGGTGGCCGGATCCCAGAAGATGCGTTCACCCAGCAACATCGCGTCAAAGTTGATGGTTAACCCACCGCCGCTGCCGGCAAACTTGGTTAACTGACGCAGCGTACTGCGATCCGCCGGGAAGCTCTCTTCAAGCTCATAGCCTTTTTCCGCGGTGAATTCCTGGAAGCTGACTTCGCTGACGCCCGCCAGCTCTTTTGACAGGGACTCCAGCTCGATCTCCTCCCCTGCCTGCAGCTGTTCGTTGCAGTAGCTGTAAACCTGCTGACGCACGGTCTGGCGCTCAGATTTATCGAGCTGCGCTTCAGCCGTGAAGTCGTCAACCGCCTGCAGCAGCCCTTTGTTCTGCGCTTTGGCGTTAAGACCTTCGCTGGCACCGAGGAAATCCATAAAGAAATCCGCCACTTTGCGGCCCACGCGCCCTTTCAGGAAAGTCAGGTAGCGGGTCGACTCCGGGTTGGTTTCCCATTCGGTCAAATCAATACGCGCCACGATATCCGCATGGTTGATATCCAAATAATGCGTTGAGCTGATATCCAGCTGCTCGTTCACGCGCATGCTGCTTAAGTTATTCAGCACGGTAACCAGCAGATACTCGACCGCCAGGTAGCGATAGTGGCAGAACAGCACGATCCCGCCGTCGGCGAACTGATATTTCGCCAGCTCGTCGCGCAGACGCCCTGTTGCGGCGCGGCTAAACGCCAGGAAATCCTCTTCGCCCTGACGCTGCAGGCGCAGGCTATCGGCCAGTTCACTCTCTTCGCTGAACAGGCCATAGGCTTTATTTTTGGCACTGTAGACGCGATGCAGCTCTGCCATCATCTCCACCACGGTCGCCGTGGGTTCCAGTAACGAATCGCGCAGCACCACTTCAAGGGTTTGCTCATCACGCTTGATAAGCTGGTGCAAGGCAATCTGGTTGATTTCCAGACTCATGATAAACTCTCCTTTTAGACCGGGCGGTATTCAACCACCACCAGGACATGTGTGCAACAACAGATAAAAAAGGGGAAAAAAAGCTGTTGCTACGGTAATATGTTGCCCTTTCATCAACAAACTGATTTTGATTTATGCCACAACATTCCCGCTACAGTGATGAACACGTTGAACAACTGCTCAGTGAGCTGGTCAACGTACTGGAAAAACATAAAACGCCGACCGATCTCTCCCTGATGGTTTTGGGAAATATGGTCACCAACCTGATTAACACCAGCGTTGCTCCGGCTCAGCGTCAGGCGATCGCAAAATCGTTCGCCCAGGCTTTACAGTCGTCCGTCAGCAACGACCCGGCCCATTAAGGGATACGAACAACAGTTTATGGTGACGAATCGTCAGCGCTACCGTGAAAAAGTCTCCCAGATGGTCAGCTGGGGGCACTGGTTTGCCCTGTTCAACATTCTGCTGGCGACGGTCATTGGCTGTCGTTATCTGTTTGTCGCAGACTGGCCAACAACGCTAACCGGGCGTATCTACTCCTGGATAAGCGTTGTCGGTCACTTTAGCTTTTTGGTTTTCGCCACCTATCTGCTGATCCTGTTCCCCTTGACGTTTATCGTCATGTCGCAGCGTCTGATGCGGTTCTTGTCCGCCATCCTTGCGACGGTGGGGATGACGCTGCTGCTTATCGACAGTGAAGTGTTCACCCGCTTCCACCTGCACCTCAACCCTATCGTCTGGGAACTGGTGATTAACCCCGACCAGAACGAAACGGCCCGTGACTGGCAGCTGATGTTTATCAGCGTCCCGGTGATCCTGCTGATTGAGATGCTGTTCGCCACCTGGAGCTGGCAAAAGCTCCGCAGTCTGACCCGGCGACGCCATTATGCGAAGCCCGTCGCCGCGCTCTTCTTCGTCTCCTTTATCAGTTCGCACATCATGTATATCTGGGCGGATGCGAACTTCTATCGCCCTATTACCATGCAGCGCGCGAACCTGCCGCTCTCGTACCCGATGACGGCCCGTCGCTTCCTCGAGAAACACGGTCTGCTTGATGCGCAAGAGTACCAGCGCCGTCTTATCGAGCAGGGTAATCCGGAAGCCGTCAGCGTTCAGTATCCTCTGAGCGACCTGAACTACCGCGATATGGGGCGCGGGCAAAACGTCCTGCTGATCACCGTCGATGGCCTGAACTATTCCCGCTTCGAGAAGCAGATGCCGGCGCTGGCCGCTTTCGCGAGTCAGAACGTCTCGTTTACTCAGCATATGAGCTCCGGTAACACAACCGATGCGGGCATCTTTGGCCTCTTCTATGGCATTTCAGCCGGCTATATGGACGGCGTACTGTCTACCCGCACGCCTGCGGCGCTGATCACCGGGCTGAATCAGCAAGGCTATCAGTTAGGGTTGTTCTCCTCCGATGGCTTTAACAGCCCGCTCTACCGCCAGGCGCTGCTGTCCGATTTCTCACTGCCGACGGCACAAAATCAGTCCGATGCGCAGACCGCCAGCCAGTGGATAAACTGGCTGCAGCGCTACGCCCAGGAAGATAACCGCTGGTTCTCATGGGTTGCCTTTAACGGTACAACGCTTGCCAACAGCAATAAAAGTGATTTTGCGCGCCGCTACGGCCGCGCGGCTGGCGATGTTGATGCGCAGATAGGCCGCGTGCTTGACGCGCTTCGCGAGTCGGGCAAGCTGGACAATACCGTGGTGATCGTGACCGCGGGCCATGGCATCCCGCTAGGTGACGAGACGAAGAGTATGAGCTGGTCTCGCCCGAATCTGCAGGTTCCGCTGGTGATCCACTGGCCAGGCACCCCGGCGCAGCGCATCAATATGCTCACCGAGCATAAAGATGTGATGACCACCCTGATGCAACGCCTGCTGCACGTCAGCACGCCAGCAAACGAGTATTCGCAGGGGCAGGATCTCTTCAGCGCCGCGCGCCGCCACAGCTGGGTGACGGCGGCGGGGAATAATACGCTGGTAGTCACCACGCCGAAGCTGACGCTGGTGCTGAACAGCAACGGGAATTATCAGACGTACAATCTGCAGGGTGAACGGTTGAAAGACCAGAAACCGCAGCTGAGCCTGCTGCTTCAGGTTCTGACGGATGAGAAGCGCTTCATCGCTAACTGATTAATAATAAACCAGTTAGCGACAGATTCCCTTGCATTCAAAACGGAATCGAGTAGTATTCTTTTTATGCGTCGGCACGTAGCGCAGCCTGGTAGCGCACCGTCATGGGGTGTCGGGGGTCGGAGGTTCAAATCCTCTCGTGCCGACCAAAAACATATTGAAAACCAGCCTGATGGCTGGTTTTTTTATTTCGCCTCGTCCGGCGTTTTGCGCAGATACACAAGCGTAGTCAGACAAATCACCGCTCCGGCATAAAACGTATATTCCGCGCCAAACGTTTCCCATATCGCGCCGGCTCCCACGCTGGCGATTAACAATCCCACGCCGCTGACCAGACTAAAAATACCGAAAGCCGTACCGCGCAGATCGGACGGTGCGGTTTTAGCGATCATTGCCGCCAGTAGTCCCTGGGTCATACCCATATGTATTCCCCAAAGCGCGACGCCTAAAAGGACTCCCATCCAGTGGCTGCTCAGCGCCAGAACAATATCTGCAACAATCAGCACCATTAGCCCCCACTGCAGAAGCCGGGTGTGGCTCATGCCATCAGAAAGTTTGCCAAAAGGGTATGCGGAAAGGGAATAGAGTACGTTCATGACCACCATCACCAGCGGAATAAGGGCCAGAGGAACGCCCGACTGCTGCGCACGAAGGACGAGAAAAGCCTCGCTAAACCGGGCAAGCGTGAACACTGCACCAAGGCCAATCACCCACCAGCACGCTTTACCCAGCCGCCTTAAATTCTCTCGTTTAATGGGATTAGTACGTTTATGTTCGAGGGGAGTTTTCGGCTCCTGAAGGCCAAAATAGAGCAAGGCAACTGAAAGCAGACCGGGGATAAGGGCTATCCAGAAAACAGTGCGAAAGTCGTTGTCCAGCAATAGCATTAAGCTTACGGCCAGTAATGGGCCAAGAAATGCGCCTGTGGTATCCATTGACTGACGCAGACCATATGCCGCACCACGCATTTCCGGCGGCGTGACGTCTGCAACCAGTGCATCCCGCGGTGCGCCCCGTATCCCCTTCCCCGTACGATCTATCAGACGTGCGCCTAAAACCATCCCGGAAGAGGAGGCTAATGCGAAAAGAGGTTTGCTTAGCGCCCCCAGGCCATACCCTAGCAGGGCCAGCCCCTTACGTTGACCCAGGTAGTCGCTTATCGCCCCCGAAAAGACCTTAATAAAAAGCGCAGTGGCCTCCGCCAGCCCTTCAATCAGGCCGATAAACAGCACGCTCGTACCGAGGGTGGTCATCATAAAAAGTGGCAGCAGGCTGTGAATACTCTCTGACGAGATATCCATCAACATACTGACGCCTCCCACAACCCAGACGCCTTTGGGGATCTGGCTGAGCACTGGAAATCTGGAACGCATCTACTGCTCCTGCTTTAAAAACAGTTGCCTGAATGCTTACAGGATAGGATATCGCGGATTAAAAAAACCTGAGGAGAGTGGGATGAGACCATAAAAAAAGCCATCCGGCAGGATGGCTTAGTTATCGCAGGTCGACGCCTAATGCTTCTCACGTCCGCCCAGGAAGAAAATGCCCAGCGGGATGGCCAGCAGAACGGTGAACACCAGGCTGTAGACGAAGATCATCGCCGACTGCAGGACATACATGCTGGTTGTCCAGGCTGAGAGGGGAATATTGTACTGTTCGATAACGCCAACAATGGTTGCCCGCCCCACGCACGCGGCGGCAATCATAAATACGACCAGCAGCGCCAGGAGGAACTTGCGGCCTTCAGGCGTTTTCAGTTTTGCACGAACCATCTCTCTTCCCTTTTACAGATGAATAACAATATATAGGGTCTAAAATAACACGAACTGGCACCCGACTCCACACCAGCACAAACAACCACTAAACAGGTAAATTAAAAGCGCATAACGCTACCTATAGTGAAAATGTAAGTAAATAACACCAATCATTCATCGTTGTTATGTTAACCTGCGCAGGATCGTTTTGACATAAAGGAATGACAATGAAAAACGCACCTAAATTTGCCATCGCCCTCATCGCCGCCGCGTGCGTCAGCAGCAGCGCTTTCGCCAGCGAAACCCCAAAACAGCAGCCGCTGGAAAAAGTGGCTCCGTACCCGCAGGCGGACAAAGGGATGAAGCGTCAGGGGATTCAGCTGCCGGTTCAGCAGGATGAAGCGAACTTCAAAGTGGAACTGTTAATTGGCAAGACGCTGGAAGTGGACTGCAACCAGCACCGTCTGGGCGGTCAGCTGGAAAGCAAAACCCTGGAAGGCTGGGGTTACGACTATTACGTCTTTGACAAAGTGACCTCTCCGGTCTCCACCATGATGGCCTGCCCGGACGGCAAGAAAGAGAAGAAATTTGTAACGGCGTATCTGGGCGACAACAGTCTGTTGCGCTACAACAGCAAGCTGCCGATCGTGGTCTATACGCCTGAAAACGTGGAAGTGAAGTATCGCATCTGGAAGGCTGATGAGAACATCGGACAAGCCGTAGTACGTTGAAATTAAGTCGGGTGGCGGCTTCGCCTTACCCGACCCGGAAAGGGTGCGCTCTGGTGCCCTCACCCCACCCCTCTCCCACTGGGAGAGGGAGAAAACACTAAAAACGGTAACGGATGTTACCGTTTTGCTTTTATCTTACAGCGCGATATCCGCAACCGGTTTGTTTTCCGGCTGAGGCTTCAGCTCCGCTTTTGGCGCCGCATCCGCAGCCTGTGGCTTGATGTACTGCAGCTGCAGTACGCGGCTGGTGTATTCCAGCTCCTGCTCCGTCGCGCTCACGTTGCCGTTCAGCTTCGTGCCGTAGGATGGAATAATGGTTTTCAGCTTCGCCTGCCATTCCGGGCTGGCGACTTTATCTTTAAACACTTTTTCCATCAGGTGCAGCATGATTGGCGCAGCGGTAGACGCGCCCGGCGACGCACCCAGCAGCGCGGCGATGGTGCCATCCTTATCGCTTACCACTTCGGTACCCAGACGCAGCACGCCACCCTCTTTCGGATCGCGCTTGATGATCTGTACGCGCTGACCCGCCTGCCACAGACGCCAGTCTTCTTTTTTCGCCTGCGGATAGTACTCTTTCAGCGCCTCGAAACGGTCGTCGTCAGAGAGCATCACCTGGCTAATCAGGTATTTCACCAGGTCGAAGTTATCCAGACCCACATCCATCATCGGCTTGACGTTAGAGGTGGTCGTGGCGTTGAGCAGATCCCACAGGGAGCCATTTTTCAGGAACTTGGTGGAGAAGGTCGCGAACGGCCCAAACAGCACCACGCGTTTGCCGTCAAGCATACGGGTGTCGATGTGCGGAACAGACATCGGCGGTGCGCCAACGGAAGCCTGGCCGTACACTTTTGCCAGATGACGATTCACCACTTCCGGGTTATCGGACACCAGGAACTGGCCGCCCACCGGGAAGCCCGCGTAGTCGTCAGCTTCCGGAATACCGGACTCCTGCAGCAGCTTCAGCGCCGCGCCGCCCGCACCGATAAAGACAAACTTCGCCTTGATGACGTGCTCGGCTTCGTTGTTTTTCAGATCGGCGACGGTCACGCTCCAGCTGTTATCCGCGTTGCGCTTGAAACCGCGTACTTCGGTGCTGAGCTGCAGGTTGAAGTTCTCTTTTTTCTTCAGAGACGTCACCAGCTGACGGGTAATTTCGCCGTAGTTAACGTCGGTACCAATTTCGGTACGGGTTGCCGCCACTTTCTGGTTCGGGTCACGACCTTCCATGACCAGCGGAGCCCACTCTTTAATCTGCGCGTGGTCTTCAGAGTATTTCATCCCGCGGAACAGCGTGCTCTGCTGCAGAGCGGCGTAGCGCGCGCGCAGGAAGTTAACGTTCTGCTCACCCCACACAAAGCTCATGTGCGGCACGGTGTTAATGAAGGAGTGCGGGTCGTGCATCACGCCGCTGTTGACCTGATGAGACCAGAACTGGCGAGAAACCTGGAATGCTTCGTTGATCTCGACCGCCTTCTCGATACTAATGGAACCGTCCTTTTTCTGCGGCGTATAGTTCAGTTCCATGAGTGCCGAATGTCCGGTACCGGCGTTATTCCATCCGTTCGAACTCTCCTGCGCCACGCCATCAAGGCGCTCGACCATGGTCATAGACCAGTCCGGCTGCAGTTCTTGCAGATAGGTTCCCAGCGTGGCGCTCATGATACCGCCACCAATTAAAAGGACGTCCGTTTCCTGCTCTTTTGGTGCGTCAGCTTTCGCCGCCATGGAGACGGTGTTAAGCCCCACGGCCAGAGAAAAGAGCATGGCAGTCATTTTTTTCATAATTTATGCCTTAGTGTAAAAGTGCTTGATGCGTGGAAATTGCAGGTGAAAAAAGCTGCGGGGGCACGGTAACAACTTTTAAATATTGTTTAAAGGTTACGAAATTATTGTAATTGTGAAATTTAATGATGGATTGTTTGTGAGGAATTATCGATGCGTCTGGTAAAGCGCGGTTTTACTGGCTAGTATGTTGCGTTTTGTGATCGCGCGCACGGAAGCCTGCCCTAACCAGCGAACTGTTATGTCCCTACCCCATTCTGCTGTATCCCCCGAAGACCGCGTAGCCAACGTGCTGCGTTCCCCAAAGCGGCTGACGCGTGAAACGCTGGCTGGCGTGATTACCGCCCTGGCGCTGATCCCCGAGGTTATCTCATTTTCGGTTGTGGCGGGCGTTGACCCGAAGGTCAGCCTGATCGCCTCCGTGGTGCTGTGTCTTGCCCTGTCTGTACTCGGAGGCCGTCCGGCGATGGTCACGGCAGCGGCCGGTTCCGTGGCGCTGGTCATTGGCCCGATGGTGCATCAGCACGGCGTACAGTACATACTTCCCGCCGTGCTGATGGCGGGCGTGATTCAGATTCTGTTTGGCGTGCTGGGCATGGCAAGGCTGATGCGCTTTATACCCCAGTCGGTCATGACCGGATTTGTTAACGCACTGGGCATTTTGATCTTCTTCGCTCAGGTGCCGCATTTCTGGAGCCGAAGCCCGCTGATTGTGGGCCTGTTCGTCCTGACGCTACTGATTGTGCTGTGGGTGCCGCGCTATATCAAAAGCATCCCTTCCCCGCTGATTGCGATTGTTGTGCTTACCTTGTTCACCGTTTCAACCGGTCAAACCCTGCCGACCGTGGGCGATGAAGGCTCCATGAGCGGCGGTTTGCCGGGTCTTACCGAGCTGCTGGTCCCGCTCAATGTGCAGACGCTGAGCATTATCTGGCCGTGCGCGCTGAGCATCGCGTTTGTCGGCCTGCTGGAATCCCTGCTGACGGCAAAGCTGGTGGATGAGCTGACCGCGACACCGTCAGGTAAACGCCGCGAAAGCATTGGACTAGGCGTCGGCAATATTCTGGCCGGATTTTATGGCGGGATTGCAGGCTGCGCGATGATCGGACAAACCATCGTCAACGTGGAGATGGGGAAAGGTCGAAGCCGCATTTCAACCTTTGCGGCGGGCATTGTGCTGCTGATCCTGGTGACGGTGCTCAGCGACGTGATGGCCAACATCCCGATGGCGGTGCTGGCGGGTATTATGGCGATTGTCGCCGTCAAAACCTTCAGCTGGCACAGCCTTCAGCCAGCCACGGTGAAAACGGCCCCGATAGCAGAAACGGTCGTCATGCTGGTCACCGTTGCCGCCACGGTATCAACCGGCAATCTGGCGATTGGCGTGCTGGGCGGGATTATCGTCATGGCACTCTTCCCCGCCCGCATTAAGCGTCGGGCTACAGAAGAAAAATCGTCGCCAGCCCAAGAAAAATAAAGAAACCGCCGGTATCGGTGATGGCGGTGATCATCACGCTCGACCCCACCGCGGGGTCGCGCCCCAGTTTGGTCATCGTCAGCGGGATAATGACCCCCATCATTGATGCCACCAGCAGGTTCAGCACCATCGCCAGCATCATCACGCCGCCCAGGGCCATATCGTCGTACAGCCACCAGGTTATGCCGCCCATAATCCCGCCCCACACCAGGCCGTTGATCAGCGCCACGCCCATCTCCCTGAAGATCAGAAAGGCGAAGTTACCGGGCTGAATATTTTCCAGCGCCAGGGCGCGGACGATCATGGTGATGGTCTGGTTTCCGGTGTTGCCGCCAATTCCGGCCACAATCGGCATCAGCGAGGCCAGCGCCACCAGCTGCGAAATGGTGTGTTCAAAACCGTCGATCACGCGGGAGGCGATAAACGCGGTACACAGGTTAATGGCCAGCCACGCCCAGCGCGTTTTCACCGCCTTGCCGACGGAGGCATGGACGTCATCTTCGGCGCTGATCCCCCCGAGCGCGCGAAGGTCGTTGTCGGTTTCTTCGTAGACCACATCAACGATCTCATCGATGGTCAGACGCCCCATCAGTTTGCCGACTGAATCCACGACGGCGGCACTCACCAGGTCGTCACGCTCGAAGGTACGCGCCGCTTTTTCCGCGTCGTCTTCCGGAGAGAAGACCATCGGCTCGTTTTCCATCACCTCGCTCACCTTCCGCTGGGTGCTGTTGAGCAGGATGGTTTTCAGCTCCAGCTCGCCAAGCAGGGTTTTATCCCGGGAGGTGACAAAGAGTTTATCGGTGTTGTCCGGCATTTTGCCCAGGCGACGCAGATAGCGCTGCACGGTACCGAGCGTCACGTCCGGTCGCACCGTGATAACGCCGAACTCCATGATCGCGCCGACGCTGTTTTTCTCGTAGTGCATCACCTGGCGCACGCGCGCGCGTTCATCGGCAGGCAGCGACGCCAGCAGGCGGCCGGTCAGGTTTCGCGGCAGGTGCTGAACGAGGTAAATCTGCTCGTCGATATCCAGGGTTTGCAGAGCGTCGAGAATATCCCGATCGCTCATCTCGTCGATCAGGTCGTCCCAGACGTTTTCGGAGGCCTCAAGCAGCACCTGCCCGCGCTCGTGATCCTGCACCAGACGCCACAGGGCGTGGCGTTCTTCCGAGGGCAGCGCTTCAAGGGTATCCGCCAGATCCGGCGGGGGTAAATGAGCAACCAGCGCACCTACCTCAGCAATATCGTCGGCCAGGGTGCCGACATCATATTGCTCAGCCAGGGTGAGTTTGCCTAAAAGCGTAGAAGTGACCGCTTTATCGGTCGTGAGAAGCCAGATGAGTCGCGCGCGCTCCTGGTCACGCTGTCTGGCGCTGTTTTTCTTTAATACCGACATCAATCATAAATCCATTAAATGAGTTGGGGTTAAGCATAGCGCGGGGATATGTAAATAAGAATAAACAACGGGACGGGATGGAGAAAAAAGCGGCATCGCGGCCACGATTTATCCCCTCTCCCAGTGGGAGAGGGCCAGGGTAAGGGCATCAGGCCGTGCGCGCTACCGCGTCACGCGAGGCCGCAACGCGCTCTTCACCGGTCAGCTCGCTCAGCTTGCCGTCACGCATCTCCAGCAGGCGGTCAGCATGAATGAAGTAGTGATCGTCGTGGCTGATGGCGAAAATGGTTTTGCCCATCTCCTGCATCAGCGGCAACAGCACCTGATAAAACTCGCGGCGGAAATGCGGGTCCTGATCCGCAGCCCACTCGTCCAGCAGGATGATGTCACGCTCTTCCGCCAGCGCCAGCAGCAGCGCCACGCGCTTTTTCTGCCCTTTGGAAAGCTTCAGGTTGAGGATCTTCCCGTCCTGTAACGCCAGCTTGTGCGACATCTGCAGCTGCGCCAGCCATTTTTCCACCAGCGCAGGATTGGCCGGTTGCCCTTCCGGCCCCAGCAGTTGGTCAAACAGCCAGACGTCGGTGAACACCGCCGAGAAAAGCTTGCGGTAATCCTCGGGCTTCTCCGCGCTCAGCGCCCTGCCATCCAGCAAAATCTCGCCCGACTGCGGCTGATAGAGTCCGGTCAGCAACATCGCCAGCGTAGATTTACCGCTGCCGTTGCCGCCGATGAGGAACAGCAGTTCACCGCGGCGGATCGTCAGGTTGACCGGCCCCACGGAGAAGGCGCTGTCCTGATAGCGGAACGTGACGTTACGCAGCTCCAGCGTCTGCCAGTTAGGGAAGGCCTGCGGGCGCGGGAATTCGGCTTTAAACGGCGCGAGATCGAATTTTTTGAGCTTATTAAAGGCCACCTGCGCACTCAGCAGGGTGGGCAACGCACCGACCGCCGAGAGCAGCGGCGTGCGTAAAAACAGCAGCGTCAGCGAGTAGGTTGCCGCTACGTTGGTGTCAGCCCAGCCCAGGCCGTTCGCCATCCAGAATACCAGGCCAATGGCACCCAGCATCATGATGTTTGACCAGTTCACCGCGCTCAGGTGGAAGGTATCGGCGCGAATAATATGATGACGGTATTCGCGCGCGTCCGGGATATAGAGATGATTAAAGATATGCTCGGCGCGCTCGCGGTTCAGGGTGAGCTCTTTGCGCCCTTCCAGCACCGTCTGGTAATCGTTGTAGAGCTTATCTTCGGTTTCGCGCAGCACCGCCATATGTTTATAGACGCGCGACACCAGCATAAAGCCGCCCCAGATGGTAATGGCAATCCACAGGGCGGTCACCGCCAGCATTTTGCTGGAGAGCCAGGCGAGATAGGCAGCCGAGCCAAAGGTCAGAACGATCCCCTGCACCAGCTCCGGCAGCCGAACGAACGCGATGGTGATGGCGCGCACGTCGCTGGTCAGCCCCGCCAGCAGGGATGCGCTGCCGAGCTGCTCAACGCGCTCAACCTGGGTGTCCAGGATCCGCTTGATAAACTCACTGCGCAAACGGAAAACGAAATGGTGCCCGAGCGTGGTCAGCGCCAGCTGGGAACCGAGCGTAACCGCCATCAACAGGAGCAGCAGGCCGAGAAACTCCGGCAGAACGGAGAGCGAGGTATCGACCATTTCAATCAACCGCACGTTAATAAACGCGATCAGGCCAATACCCAGCGCGGCGCTGGCGAGGCTTAACGCCATTACTGCAATGAAGGGCCAGCGATACTGACGCCAGACGAGGAGAAGTAGTTGCATGCAGGCAATCCGGACAATAAAAATCAGCCAGCAGTGTAAACTGCCCTGCGTGTACATCAAGAATAATTCTTATTTTAGTTTACCGTGCCCCGCCTGACGAAAGGTCAGGTTATAACGGTAC
Source organism: Enterobacter sp. Y17 (assembly GCF_019730495.1). Lineage (NCBI taxonomy): Bacteria > Pseudomonadati > Pseudomonadota > Gammaproteobacteria > Enterobacterales > Enterobacteriaceae > Enterobacter > Enterobacter sp. Y17. The sequence goes on along the minus strand of NZ_JAASKP010000001.1, from coordinate 336,923 downwards.
TCGCCCGTGAGCGGGTGAACCCCGGGCTTCAGCGGCTGAATGCCATGATAATACAGCCGCGACTCCCTGCCCCACACCACCACATCGCCATGTTCCAGCATGATGCGCTTGAGCGGGTCGTTGCGGCGTAATCCCCCAAACTGGAAGACGGCAGGCAGACCTAACGATACCGAAACGATAGGCGCGCGCAGATCGGGTTCATCCTTGTCCTGATGCAGCGAGAGCTTCGCGCCAACGGCGTAGCGGTTGATCAGGCAGGCATCCGGCCGGAAGTCAGGATACTGCGCTGCTACGGCGGCCTCGTGGCAGAGAGCCTGAAAAACCGCAGGCATCGGGGGCCACGGCTGGCCGGTAGCGGGATCGTTCGGGGCATACAGATAGCCCCGCTCGTTCGTCGCCCAGCCCAGTTCCCCGCAGTTGGCCATGGCTATCGACATGGTGTAGCCGCCCGGCGTCACCATATGGCGAAACGGCGAAACCGCCGTCACCTCGTCGATACCGGCCAGCAGCGCCGCCGCACGGGAGAGCGCAAAGCGGCGCAGGATCACCGCCCCCGGCGCAAGCGGCTCCTGCCAGGGTTCAGCATCCGCAAAAAGATCGAGCATTATCCCTCCTGGCGTTTCGCCTCACGTTTCAGTAATAGCGCTTTTCGCGCCGTCCCCCAACGGTAACCCGACAGCGCGCCGTCGCTACGAACCACGCGATGACAGGGGATCACAATCGCCAGCGTGTTTGCCGCACAGGCTCCGGCAACGGCGCGTACCGCACTGGGCTGGCCAATCGCCTGCGCCACCTGCTGGTAACTTGCCGTTTCGCCGCAGGGAATGTTGCGAAGGGCCTGCCAGACGCGCTGCTGGAAAGCGGTTCCGCGAATATCCAGCGGCAGCGCAAGCGGTACGTCGCGGTTATCAATACTGGCAATCACCTGCTGGACCCGCTGCGCGAAATCCTCTTCCAGCGGCGCATGTGCTGCTTTTGGAAATTGCGCGGCAAGCTCTTCGGCTAATTCTTCATCGCTGTCACCCAGCAGGATCGCGCAGATCCCCCGCTCGCTTTCTGCCACCAGACAGCGTCCTAACGAACAGTCGCTGATGGCATAACGCACCGCCACATCCCCTTTGCGGTACTGCTTCGCCGTCATGCCCAGCGCATCGTTGGCTTTACGATAATAGCTGCTGCTGTCGGGAAACCCCGCTGCCAGCACGGCGTCGGTAATTTTGTCTCCCTGTGCAAGCGCGGTGCGCAGGCGCTGGCCTCGCGCCGCCTGCTGCCAGGCTTTTGGCGTCATGCCGGTCACGGACTTAAACAGACGGTGGAAATGGAAAGGGCTCATGGCCACCTGCTGCGCCAGCCCTTCAAGGGTTAGCGTGGGATCCTGCTCCAGAAGACGGCAGGCGTGTTCCACTTTTGCCAGCTTCTGCTCCTGCGGATCGCGTTTGTCCGGCATGCAGCGCTTGCACGGGCGAAATCCTGCCTGTACGGCATGGTGGGCATCGGGATAAAAGCGGACGTTTTTACGCAGCGCGTGGCGGGCACGGCATGACGGGCGGCAGAAAATTCCCGTAGTCTGTACGGCGAAGACAAACCGCTCGTCAGCGCGCGGATCGCGGGCCAGCACGGCCTGCCAGCGATCCTCATCGGTAATAAAGGTCGGGTTTCTCATTATCGGCTCCTCATGTAAGCATACATAGAGCGTGCCTGAGCGCCAGTGATAAAAAACCCGCAACCTTGCTTTTTAATTTTTGTCGTGCACCAGGAAACTCTTGAACTGCGGCGAGCTCCAGGTTTTGAACCCGTCGCCCTCTTTGGTGATCATATAAACCGCCAGTCCTTCCTGGCGAACCACCTCTTTGGCTTTTTCCGGGCCGAGAACCATTAATCCGGTATCCCAGGCATCCGCTTCCAGCGCGGTGGGGGCAATGACCGTCACCGAGACCAGATTATGCGTGATGGGACGGCCGGTCTGCGGATCGATAACATGCGAAATACGCTTCCCGTCAAGCTCGTAATAGTTACGGTAGCTTCCGGAAGTACTGATGCCGTGACCGTTGATATCCACTATCGCCTGCACGGCATTTTGCCGATCGGTCGGTTTTTGAATCGCTACGCGCCACGGCTTATCGCTGGCGTTCATCCCCCGGCTGACTAACGCGCCGCCCACGGAGACCAGATAGCGGGAAATGCCTTCCTGGGCCATCAGCGCAGCAAGATGATCCGCCGCATAGCCTTCCCCAACCGTCGACAGATCGACAAACAGATCGGGGATATCTTTTTGCAGGTACTGTTGCCCGTACTGATTGATCACCGTCAGATGCTGCAGCCCTGTCCGGGCGCGGGCGTCATCAATGGCCGCCTGTTCAGGCGTGGTCATCGGCTGTTTGTTAGGGCCAAATCCCCAGAGGTTCACCAGAGGTCCGACGGTCACATCCATCGCCCCGTTGGTTTTGTAACCCACGCGTATGGATTCGGTCACGATATCGGCCATCGCTTCGCTCACCGGCCACAGGGAGGTACTGGTGGAGAGATTAAAGCGCATCAGCGCCGAATCATTTTTATAGGTTGAGAGCAGCTGGTCGTCGGCATCCAGCTGAGACTGGATTTTGCCGCGAAGTTCATCTGTACGCGTTTTATCGAGGTTCATCACGCTGACGCGCCAGAAGGTGCCCATCGTTTTGCCTTCGAGCACCGTCGCGGCGGGTGCGTCGGTTTTCGCCACGGGAGTGGGATCGTTACACGCGGTCAGGAAAAAAAGCATAGCCAGAAAGATGGCGCGTAAAAAAGTCATGTCCATTCATTATTATCCTCATGCCAGGGCGGCAAGAGTACACCAAAACGGGTGAGTTGTGAGAATCCGGGAAGCACAAAAAAGGGGCCATCAGGCCCCTTACGTCACACGGTGAAGCGATTAGAACTGGTAAACCAGGCCCAGCGCTACGATATCGTCAGTACCGATACCCGCCTGACGGGTGAATTCATTTTCATCAACCAGGTTGATTTTGTAATCCACGTAGGTGGACATGTTTTTGTTGAAGTAGTAAGTCGCACCAACATCAACATATTTCAGCAGATCCTGATCGCCGTAACCTTCGATGTCTTTCCCTTTAGACTGCAGGTAAGCCACGGATGGACGCAGGCCGAAGTCGAACTGGTACTGAGCAACCACTTCGAAGTTCTGCGCTTTGTTAGCGAAGCCGTAAGCGGTAGTCGGGCTGTCGCCGTTAGAGGTACCGAAACGGGTTGCGTTGTAGGTCTGGGAGTACTGCGCTGCCAGATAGATGTTGTTGGCATCGTATTTCAGGCCGCCAGAATAGACTTCTGCGTTATCGCCATGACCGTAAACGCTTGCGCCGTTCTGATCGGCGGTACGTTTGGAGGAGGACATTGCGCCACCCACGCTGAAACCTTCGCCCAGGTTATAGGTCACGGATGCACCGTAGCCGTCGCCGTTCTGTTTCAGCAGGCTACGGCCACCTACGTTTTCACCGCTTACGCTGCCGTTTTTACCCTGATACTGCAGGGCAAAGTTCAGACCATCTACCAGACCGAAGAAGTCCTGGTTACGGTAGGTCGCTACGCCGTTAGCACGGGACTGCAGGAAGTTGTCTGCGCCGTAGGTATCGCCGCCAAATTCTGGCAGAACGTCAGTCCAGGAGGTTACGTCGTAGATTACGCCGTAGTTACGACCGTAATCGAAAGAACCCGCGTCACCGAATTTCAGACCCGCGAACGCCACACGCGTCCAGGCATCGTTTTCGCTTTCGGAGGTGTTGCCCTGGATCTGGTATTCCCACTGGCCGTAACCGGTCAGCTGATCGTTAACCTGAGTTTCGCCTTTGAAGCCAAGACGCATGTAGGTCTGGTCGCCGTCGGCACCCTTGTCGTCAGAGAAATAGTGCAGACCATCGACTTTGCCGTACAGATCTAATTTGTTGCCATCTTTGTTATAAATTTCGGCCGCATTTGCTGCGCCTGCCACCAGGAGTGCTGGTACCAGGAGGGACAGTACTTTAACTTTCATTTTATTAACCCTCTGTTATATGCCTTATAATTGCCACTGCTTACTGGTTAACCCTCATTAACCAGTCGGCAATTTCATTCTCCTCAAAATTACAGAATAATCCAATGCGAATATGATACGAAAACTTTGAAGATGTTTCATTTATCTATCAACATGTTTCAAAATGTAAATACCAAGGAACTTTTACAAAGCACAAATAGCTTATAAAATTAGCACTTATAATCAAACGAAAAAATCAACCCATAAACATCAGTAAGTTACAATAAAATACGTTACAGCACTGAATGACAAAACAAGATCGCAGCTAATCTCTAAAATAACTCTCGCTATCATCATTAACTTTATTTATTACCGTCATTCAGTTTTGAATGTCTGTTTATCCCTAATTGAACCGGATGCTTCGCATTCGGTTTTTTTTTACCTTTCTTTACGTAACTTCTCTTTTTTTGTGCTACCGCACCGTAATTGTAACGACTATTAACTAAATTCTCGTCGGGTATTCTCCGAAGTCCATAAATTGGTGCAAAAACTTAATTTCTTGTTAATTCGTGCTATTTATTGACGGCGTGGGTCGATTATTTGTACGTGCATGGCGAGTTTGTACATGTTTTCTGCACTCCCCGCCGCCGATATTGTCCGGAGAAAAAGTCGCCTCTTCCCGGACAGTCGCGCTGGAAATTCAGTTATTACCCTTTATACTGCCCTATCGCCACAGAGCACGACCATAACGGGTTAAATATATCAATGAGTCAGACTGAAACTACCGCCCCGAGCAAATTCTCCCTCCTCCCCGGGAGCATCACCCGTTTCTTTCTTCTTTTGATCGTTGTGCTGTTAGTCACCATGGGGGTGATGGTACAAAGCGCGGTTAACGCCTGGCTGAAGGATAAGAGCTATCAGGTCGTTGATATCACCCATGCCGTGCACAAGCGCATAGACACCTGGCGCTACGCCACCTGGCAGATTTACGACAATATCGCGGCAGCCCCGACCTCCTCATCCGGGGATGGACTTCAGGAGACGCGGCTTAAGCAGGATGTCTATTATCTCGAAAAACCGCAGCGTAAGACCGAGGCCCTTATCTTTGGCTCTCACGACAGCGCGACGCTTGAGATGACGCAGCGTATTTCGACCTATCTGGATACCCTCTGGGGTGCCGAAACGGTACCGTGGTCGATGTATTATCTGAACGGTCAGGATAACAGCATGATCCTGATCTCAACGCTGCCGTTAAAAGATCTCTCGTCCGGCTTTAAAGAGACAACCGTGGGCAGCATCGTCGATTCCCGCCGGGCAGAGATGCTGCAGCAGGCGAACGCCCTTGATGAACGTGAGAGTTTCTCTTCCCTGCGTCGTCTGGCCTGGCAAAACGGCCATTATTTTACCCTGCGCACCACGTTCAACCAGCCCGGACATCTGGCGACGGTAGTGGCCTTCGATTTACCGATTAATGATTTAATCCCGCCGGACATGCCGCTCGACAGCTTCCGCCTGGAGCCAGACAGCAGCACCCAGAACATGCGTGCGGCGTCTGACAAAGAGGCCGCAGAGAGCGTATCGATCTCCTTTAACGGCTCGAAAATCGAAATTGCCTCATCGCTGAACTCGACCGGTATGCGCCTGGTGTGGCAGGTACCGTTTGGCACGCTGTTGCTCGACACCCTGCAAAATATCCTGCTGCCTCTGCTGCTGAATATCGGTCTGCTGGCGCTGGCCCTGTTTGGCTACAGCACCTTCCGTTTCCAGACGGGTCGTCAGAGCGACGCCTCTGCGGTTCCGGCCGGCACCAGCAACGAGCTGCGCGTATTGCGTGCACTGAATGAAGAGATTGTTTCCGTGCTGCCGCTTGGGGTCCTGGTTCACGACCAGGAAGCGAATCGTACGGTGATGAGCAACAAAATTGCCGACCATCTGCTGCCGCATCTTAACCTGCAGAACATCACCACCATGGCGGATCAACACCAGGGGGTGATTCAGGCAACCATCAACAATGAACTGTACGAGATCCGTCAGTTCCGCAGCCAGGTGGCTCCCCGCACGCAAATCTTCATTATTCGCGACCAGGATCGCGAAGTGCTGGTCAATAAGAAGCTCAAGCAGGCGCAAAGGCTGTATGAGAAAAACCAGCAGGGGCGCGCCGCATTTATGCAGAACATTGGCGATGCCTTCAAGCAGCCGTTAAAAACGCTGGCGACCCAGGCGGCGGCGCTAAACACCTCTGAAAGCCACCAGCTTGCCTGCCAGGCCGATTCGCTGGTCAGAATGGTTGATGAGATCCAGCTGGCGAACATGCTGGAGAATGATTTCTGGAAGGGAACGCCAGCCCTCTTCTCCATTCAGGATTTGATCGATGAAGTGGTGCCGGAAGTGCTGCCCGTCATCAAGCGCAAAGGGCTGCAGCTGCTGATCAATAACAATCTCCCTGCGAATGACGAACGCCACGGCGATCGCGAAGCGCTGCGCCGCATTCTGCTGATGATTATTCAGTACGCCGTGACCACCACGCAGATCGGCAAGATCACCCTTGAAGTCAGCACCGAGGAGTCAGCAGAAGACCGTCTGACGTTCCGCATCCTGGACACCGGGGAAGGCGTCACAACGAGTGAAATTGATAATCTGCACTTCCCGTTCCTGAATGACACGCAGAGCGATCGCTACGGCAAGGCCAATGCCCTGACCTTCTGGCTGTGCGATCAGCTGGCGCGTAAGCTCGGCGGCCACCTGAACATCAAAGCACGTGAATCCCTCGGCACCCGCTATTCTCTGCACGTGAAAATGGCGGCCAATCCGCAGGAAGAAGATGAGGAACGTCTGCTGGATGATGTCGTGGTGATGGTCGACGTGACCTCGAACGAGATCCGCAATATTGTCGTTCGTCAGTTAGAAAACTGGGGAGCGGCCTGCATCACGCCGGATGAAAGACTTGCAAGTCAAGAATTTGATCTGTTTTTAACTGATAATCCGTCTAATCTTACTGCCTCCGGCTTGCTTTTAAGCGATGATGAGTCAGGCGTGCGGAAAATCGGCCCTGGCCAGCTGCGCGTCAACTTTAATATAAGCAATGCGATGCAGGAAGCTGTACTACAACTAATAGAAGAGCAGCTGGCGCAGGAAGAGATAACGGAGTCACCGTTAGGCGGCAATGAAAATGCCGAGCTTCACGCCAGCGGATACTATTCACTCTTTGTTGATACAGTACCAGATGATGTTAAGCGGTTGTATACTGAGTCCGCTGCGAATGATTTTGCAGCGCTGGCACAGACAGCACACCGGCTTAAAGGGGTGTTTGCCATGCTTAATCTGGTTCCCGGCAAGCAGTTATGTGAAACGCTGGAACATCTAATTCGTGAGAAAGATGCCTCTGGCATTGAAAAATACATCAGCGACATTGACGCCTACGTCAAAAGCTTGCTGTAGCAAGGTAGCCTTATACATGAACAATATGAACGTAATTATTGCCGATGACCATCCGATTGTACTGTTCGGTATTCGCAAATCACTTGAACAGATCGAGTGGGTGAATGTAGTCGGTGAATTTGAAGACTCTACAGCACTGATCAATAACCTCCCAAAGCTTGATGCGCATGTGCTCATTACCGATCTCTCCATGCCTGGGGACAAATACGGTGATGGGATCACGCTCATCAAATACATTAAGCGTCACTTCCCGGATATCTCGATCATTGTTCTGACCATGAACAACAACCCGGCGATCCTGAGCGCGGTGTTGGATCTGGACATCGAAGGGATTGTGCTGAAACAGGGTGCCCCGACCGATCTGCCAAAAGCGCTCGCTGCGCTGCAGAAAGGCAAGAAGTTCACGCCTGAGAGCGTCTCTCGTCTGCTGGAAAAAATCAGCGCGGGTGGCTACGGTGACAAACGCCTGTCCCCGAAAGAGAGTGAAGTTCTGCGCCTGTTCGCAGAAGGTTTCCTGGTAACCGAGATTGCCAAGAAGCTGAACCGCAGCATTAAAACCATCAGCAGCCAGAAGAAATCAGCGATGATGAAGCTGGGCGTGGACAACGATATTGCTCTGCTGAACTATCTCTCCTCCGTTACGCTGAGCGCAACGGACAAGGATTGATCCCGGACGGGTGTGCGGCCTGATGCCCTCACCCCGTCCCTCTCCCGCGGGGAGAGGGTGAAAAAACGAAAAGGCCCTTACGGGCCTTTTTTATATTCTGGTTTTTCTCACGCGATCCGCGTAAATCGACAATGTCTGCTTCAGCACGTCCAGCGTCACCGGTTTCGACAGACAGCTGTCCATGCCTGACTCCAGACAACGCTGTTTCTCTTCCGCCAGCGCGTTCGCCGTTACGCCCACTACCGGCAGCGTCAGGCCAAGCTGTCGGATGCGCTGCGTCAGACGGTAGCCGTCCATGTTTGGCATGTTGACGTCGCTAAGCACGATATCAATATGATTTTTACTCAGCACATTCAGCGCATCCACGCCGTCATTGGCGGTTTTGCACTGGTAGCCCAGCGATCCAAGCTGGTCAGCCAGCAGGCGACGGTTAATCGGATGGTCATCCACCACCAGAATCATCATATCGTCATTCACCGACGCCAGAGACTCCGGTGACGGCAATCCGCCCGTGCCGTCGCGCTCTTCCAGCTCCACTTTGTAGATGCGCGCCAGCAGGCTCAACAGCTCGTGCGGCGTTGCAACACTGTGTACCCATTCCCCGGGTGCACGCTCGACAGGAATGCCGATGTGGCGACGGCAGAAGAGCACTGCCCCTCTCCCCTGCCACGGCTGCTCCGGCATCTCGTCGGCAATCAGCACATCGTCCACATCCGGTGTTTGACCTTCATAGAGACACACCCTCACGCCGCTGTGGGCAAGCAGCGCCGTCAGGTAGTCATTCAGCGAGGCGTTATGCACCGCCAGCCAGCAGCGCTTGTCGCTCAGCCCGTCCACCGTCGCTTTTGCCGGATACTGCGCCGAATAGAGCGGAATACGGATGGTGAACTGGCTGCCCATGCCGGGCTCGGTATCCACAGAGATATCGCCGTCCATCATGCTGACGAGCTTCTCACAAATCGCCAGCCCCAGTCCGGTGCCCTGGAAGTTACGCTGCACGCCGGTCCCGACCTGGAAGAACGGGTCGAACAGGCGAACCACTTCCTTCGCCGGGATGCCGACACCCGTGTCGCGCACGCGAATGCTCAGGTAATCCCCCGCCCGGCAGACGTGCAACACGATACAGCCAACGTCGGTGAATTTGATGGCGTTGCTGAGCAGGTTAGAAATGACCTGCTGCAGGCGCATCGGATCGCCGTGCAGCGTCAGCGGCACGTCAGGTTCAATAAAGCAGTAGAGCCCCAGCTGTTTACGCACCACCAGCGGCAGATAGTTGGCGCTGATGTGGTTCATCACCTCGCGCGGCGAGAACTCCCGCGGTTCGATTTTCAGCTGCTCAGACTCAATTTTAGAGAAGTCGAGAATATCGCTGATGATTTTCAGCAGCAGGCTGGAGGAGTTGTTCATTGCCGTCACCAGCCTGTCGACCCCTTTCGGCAACTCTTTGGTCTGCAGCAGGTCGAGGTTACCGATGATCCCGTACAGCGGCGTTCGCAGCTCGTGGCTGACGGTGGCAAGGAACATGGATTTCGACTGGCTGGCCTGCTCCGCAGCCTGCGCCATCTCCTGCAACGACTCTTCCATCTTCACGCGCGCGGAGACATCCACCAGCACGCAAATCGCCACGTTTTCATTGCGATAGCGGGAATGCACAAAGCTGATCTGCAGGTTGGTGTGCGTGCTGGTGAGCACATCGACAAAGTTAACCTGCTGACCGCAGATAATTTGCGTCAGCCTCTGTCGATCTTCGTGCGTCAGCATGTTCAGGTAGTTATGCGCCAGCTCGTTACTCAGGATGTTGGTTCCGTCCTGGGTACGCAGAATACAGATCCCCACCGGCGCCGACGCGACAATCTTCCGGTTAAACTGCTCGTGTTCCTCCAGCCGCTGGGCGTCGCTTTCGGCCGGAATAAAGATTTTCCGCTCATACATGCGCGCCAGGGTAAACAGCGCCCCGCCCGCGATCAGGTTCAGCAGAATCGCATTCATGATGAGAATACGTATCCGCTCAAGCACCATATCTACCGGCAGCGAATAGACAATACTCAGCGACGAAGGCGGCAGGCTCTTCTTCAGCACCAGCTCGCGGAAGCCCGAGGTATAGCCAAACCACGACCGCTCCTGCATCCAGTGCGGTTCAACGTTTAACCGGTTATCCGGCCCGGCGAGTGAGATCAGCTGATGACCGTTTTCATCCAGAATGGTCACCCCCATAGGCAGGCTGCCCGGAGTGAAAAAGTTTTCCATACGAATGGTCTGCTCAATCCCCAGCAGCGCCTGCAGGCGATTGCCCAGATACACCGGCGTCAGGGCGTAGAAATAGCCCACGCCCGGGCGCGGGCCCTGGCTAACCCAGAAGATGTTATTCCCGCGCTCGTCCTGCGGCGCATTGCGGTATTTCACAATACGTTCATGCAGGCTTTTCAGCGCATCGTCACGCTCAACGGGCACGTCGCGCAGGCCAAAGTCAGCCATGCAGAGATTTTCACTGCCAATCAGGAATACGCGGTTCAGGTCATAGGCGGCGGAGAAATTGTCGCGCCAGTAGCGCATAAACCAGGCAAGGGATTCCAGCGACCCGCGCCAGGTATTGCTCATGGTGGAGCAATCGGAATCCGGGAACAGCGGCTGGAAGTCCGGGACTTCGGTTTTGTCGTTACGCCCGCGAAGCGCAAGGATGCCGTTTTCCGCCGTCAGACGATTTTCGGCAATATACTTCAGCTCCTTCATCACGTCAGACGTTCGCTGAATGTAGCGCTGGGCCTGGTCGGAGCTTAAGTTAAACTCCTGGCGGATCTCCGCTTCTTTCTGGTGTAGCGCGTTAACGATGTAAAACACCGAGAACAAGGCCACCAGCAGCCAAAGCAAGAGCGCCAGCGCCCGAAACAGATAGCGAGAAACTTTCAGCGTAGTACGAAAGGAGACGAGGTATTTCAAGGGGGCGAGGCTCCGCCGTCGGGGTCAAAAGAATGTGGTTAAGGTAGCGGTAAACGCGCCAGGTCGCAACGTTGACTTATCTGCTTGTGCAAAAGAAAAGGGCCGGAATCCGGCCCTTTTTTGCATCAGGAGACATTACTCGTCAGCGTCATCCGCTACATCATCGTCAGTGTCGGCTTCCGGCGCGATATCATCATCGCCTTCCGCAACGCTACCGTCGATGGAATCGAGCTCTTCGTCATCCACCGGCTCAGCAACGCGCTGCAGACCCACCACGTTTTCATCTTCCGCTGTACGGATGAGGATCACGCCCTGGGTGTTACGCCCCACCACGCTGATCTCAGAGACGCGGGTACGCACCAGCGTACCGGCATCGGTGATCATCATGATCTGGTCGGCATCGTCTACCTGCACCGCGCCCACAACGGAACCGTTGCGCTCGGTCACTTTGATAGAGATAACGCCCTGCGTGCCGCGAGACTTGGTTGGGTATTCCCCTTCCGCCGTACGTTTACCGTAACCATTCTGCGTCACGGTCAGGATAGCCCCTTCACCGCGCGGAATAATCAGAGAAACAACGCTGTCTTCGCCAGCCAGTTTGATACCACGAACGCCCGTAGCGGTACGACCCATTGCACGAACGGCGTTCTCTTTAAAGCGCACCACTTTACCGGCCGCAGAGAACAGCATCACTTCATCAGAACCGGAGGTCAGATCCACACCGATCAGCTCGTCGCCTTCGTTCAGGTTCACCGCGATGATCCCGGCAGAACGTGGGCGGCTGAACTCGGTCAGCGCGGTTTTCTTCACGGTACCGCTGGCGGTCGCCATAAAGACGTTCACGCCCTCTTCGTACTCGCGTACCGGCAGGATGGCGGTGATACGTTCATTCGCTTCCAGCGGCAGCAGGTTAACGATTGGACGGCCACGCGCGCCACGGCTCGCTTCCGGCAGCTGATAGACTTTCATCCAGTACAGACGACCGCGGCTGGAGAAGCAGAGGATCGTGTCATGGGTGTTCGCCACCAGCAGGCGGTCAATAAAGTCTTCTTCTTTAATACGTGCCGCAGATTTGCCTTTACCGCCACGACGCTGTGCTTCGTAGTCGGTTAGCGGCTGATACTTCACATAGCCCTGGTGAGACAGGGTGACCACCACGTCTTCGCGGTTGATCAGATCTTCAATGTTGATATCAGAGCTGTTCGCGGTGATTTCGGTGCGGCGCGCATCGCCGAACTGATCGCGGACCAGCTCCAGCTCTTCACGGATCACTTCCATCAGACGCTCTGCGCTGCCCAGGATATGCAGCAGTTCAGCAATCTGTTCCAGCAGCTCTTTGTATTCGTCGAGCAGTTTTTCGTGCTCAAGGCCGGTCAGTTTCTGCAGACGCAGATCCAGAATCGCCTGAGCCTGCTGTTCAGTCAGGTAATACTGACCGTCACGCACGCCGAATTCAGGTTCCAGCCACTCAGGACGCGCTGCGTCATCGCCCGCACGTTCCAGCATCGCGGCGACGTTACCCAGATCCCACGGACGGGAAATCAGGGCGGCTTTCGCCTCCGCCGGGGTTGGCGCACGACGGATCAGTTCGATGATCGGGTCGATGTTGGCCAGCGCAACCGCCAGCGCTTCAAGAATGTGCGCACGGTCGCGCGCTTTGCGCAGTTCGAAGATGGTACGACGGGTCACCACTTCACGGCGGTGACGCACGAACGCGCTCAGGATCTCTTTCAGGTTCATGATCTTCGGCTGACCATGGTGCAGCGCAACCATGTTGATACCGAAGGAAACCTGAAGCTGAGTCTGGGAGTACAGGTTGTTCAGCACAACCTCACCCACCGCGTCGCGTTTGATCTCAATCACGATGCGCATACCGTCTTTGTCAGACTCGTCACGCAGCGCGCTGATGCCTTCAACGCGTTTTTCTTTTACCAGCTCGGCGATTTTTTCAATCAGACGCGCTTTGTTCACCTGATACGGGATCTCGTGAACAATGATGGTTTCACGGCCGGTTTTAGCGTCCGCTTCCACTTCGGCGCGGGCACGGATGTAAATCTTGCCGCGGCCGGTGCGGTACGCTTCTTCAATACCGCGACGACCGTTGATAATCGCCGCCGTTGGGAAGTCCGGACCCGGGATGTGTTCCATCAGCCCTTCAATGCTGATGTCTTCATCGTCGATATAGGCCAGGCAGCCGTTGATCACTTCGGTGATATTGTGCGGCGGAATGTTGGTTGCCATACCGACCGCGATACCGGAGGAACCGTTAACCAGCAGGTTCGGGATCTTGGTTGGCATCACATCAGGGATGCGCTCGGTGCCGTCGTAGTTATCGACGAAATCAACGGTCTCTTTTTCCAGGTCGGCCATCAGCTCATGAGCGATTTTCGACATACGGATTTCCGTATAACGCATCGCCGCAGCGGAGTCGCCGTCGACTGAACCAAAGTTACCCTGACCATCTACCAGCATGTAACGCAAGGAGAATGGCTGCGCCATACGAACGATGGTGTCATACACGGCGGTATCACCATGCGGGTGATATTTACCGATGACGTCACCGACGACGCGGGCAGATTTTTTATAGGCTTTATTCCAGTCATTGCCCAATACGTTCATGGCGTATAGTACGCGACGGTGTACCGGCTTAAGGCCATCGCGGACGTCCGGCAGCGCACGGCCAACAATGACCGACATCGCATAGTCCAGATAGGAGCTCTTCAGCTCTTCCTCGATGTTAACCGGTGTAATTTCTCTCGCAAGGTCGCTCATCTAACCGCTATCCCTCTACTGTATCCCGGATTCAAAGGTCGCAAATTATAACACAGCCGAGGTGATTGAGGTAAACCTATACGCTTTATTCACGGGGATTGCCTGATATACTCCTTTGTCTTGCTAAATAAGGAGTAAAAGCGCCCATGAATGCCGAAAAATCCCCGGTGGTTCACAACGTTGACCACGAAGAGATTGCCAAATTTGAAGCGGTGGCGTCCCGCTGGTGGGATCTCGAAGGTGAGTTCAAACCGCTGCATCGCATTAACCCGCTGCGTCTGGGCTATATCGCGGAGCGTTCCGGCGGTCTGTTCGGTAAGAAAGTGCTCGACGTCGGCTGCGGCGGCGGCATCCTGGCTGAGAGCATGGCGCGCGAAGGGGCGAATGTTACGGGCCTGGATATGGGCTTTGAACCGCTGCAGGTGGCCCGCCTTCACGCGCTGGAGTCCGGCATTCAGGTGGAATACGTGCAGGAAACCGTGGAAGAGCACGCGGCAAAACACGCCCATCAGTACGATGTGGTGACCTGCATGGAGATGCTGGAGCACGTTCCCGATCCGCAGTCGGTGGTGCACGCCTGTGCAAAACTGGTGAAACCGGGCGGCCAGGTCTTCTTCTCAACCATCAACCGTAACGGTAAAGCCTGGCTGATGGCCGTTGTCGGCGCGGAGTATGTGCTGCGCATGGTGCCGAAAGGGACGCACGACGTGAAGAAATTCATCAAGCCTGCGGAGTTGTTAAGCTGGGTTGACCAGACGTGGCTCAAAGAGCAGCACATCACCGGCCTGCACTACAATCCGTTGACCGATAAATTCAAGCTTGCACCGGGCGTAGATGTTAACTATATGTTGCATACCACCGCCAAAAACGACTAACGTCATTCGTTATTCTTATAAAGATTGCGCGACATCATGTTGCGCAATTCTGACCTCCCGTTGAAGAAATCAGCACTCGATCAAATTTTGAATTTTTTTTCTTAATTATTGACATGTCTTCCAGGCCTTATGGTACGAGGACTTAGCCTTTTTTACCCTTTCACAACCTCAATTTAACGCCAAAATCAACCCTTGTGCTGAAAAGATTCGATACTAGAATACTCACCATATAGCGTTTTTCTTATCGCAAACCCCCTACATGTAGTATTTATCCACAGAGTTAGTCACAAGGCGGATCTGTGGATAAACGGGGGATATTTTTTATTTCACGGACAGGTAAAACCCACATGAATCAGAGTCTGCTGGTGACAAAGCGCGACGGTACTACCGAGCGTATCAATCTGGACAAAATCCATCGAGTTCTCGACTGGGCAGCAGAAGGACTGAACAACGTATCTATCTCCCAGGTTGAACTGCGTTCCCACATTCAGTTCTACGACGGCATCAAAACGTCTGATATCCACGAAACAATCATTAAAGCAGCGGCAGACCTCATCTCCCGCGAAGCACCGGATTATCAGTACCTCGCTGCACGTCTGGCGATTTTCCACCTGCGTAAAAAAGCCTACGGCCAGTTTGAGCCGCCGAAGCTTTACGATCACGTAGTGAAAATGGTTGAGCTGGGCAAATACGACACGCATCTGCTGGAAGACTATACGGAAGAAGAGTTCGAGCAGATGAACGGGTTTATCGATCACTGGCGCGACATGAACTTCTCCTACGCGGCGGTGAAGCAGCTCGAAGGCAAATACCTGGTTCAGAACCGTGTAACCGGTGAGATCTACGAAAGCGCCCAGTTCCTCTATATTCTGGTGGCCGCCTGCCTGTTCTCTAACTACCCGCGTGACACCCGTCTGGAATACGTAAAGCGTTTCTACGATGCGGTATCCACGTTCAAAATTTCTCTGCCGACGCCAATCATGTCTGGCGTGCGTACCCCAACCCGTCAGTTCAGCTCCTGCGTACTGATCGAGTGTGGTGACAGCCTGGATTCCATCAACGCCACCTCCAGCGCCATCGTGAAATACGTCTCCCAGCGTGCCGGTATCGGCATCAACGCCGGTCGCATCCGTGCGCTGGGCAGCCCGATTCGCGGCGGTGAAGCGTTCCACACCGGCTGTATCCCGTTCTATAAACACTTCCAGACGGCAGTAAAATCCTGCTCTCAGGGCGGCGTGCGCGGCGGTGCTGCGACCCTGTTCTACCCAATGTGGCACCTGGAAGTGGAAAGCCTGCTGGTTCTGAAAAACAACCGCGGCGTGGAAGGCAACCGCGTGCGTCACATGGACTACGGCGTGCAGATCAACAAGCTGATGTACACCCGTCTGCTGAAAGGCGAAGACATCACCCTGTTCAGCCCGTCAGACGTTCCGGGCCTGTATGACGCGTTCTTTGCCGATCAGGACGAGTTCGAGCGTCTGTACACCAAATACGAAAAAGACGACAGCATCCGCAAGCAGCGCGTGAAGGCGGTAGACCTGTTCTCCCTGATGATGCAGGAACGTGCCTCTACCGGCCGTATCTACATCCAGAACGTGGACCACTGCAACACCCACAGCCCGTTTGATCCAGTAGTTGCGCCAGTGCGCCAGTCTAACCTGTGCCTGGAGATCGCCCTGCCGACCAAACCGCTGGAAGACGTGAACGACGAAAACGGTGAAATCGCGCTGTGTACGCTTTCCGCGTTCAACCTGGGCGCAATTAAGAGCCTGGACGAGCTGGAAGAGCTGGCGGTGCTGGCGGTTCGCGCGCTCGACGCTCTGCTGGACTACCAGGATTACCCAATCCCGGCCGCTAAACGCGGTGCAATGGGCCGCCGTACCCTGGGTATCGGCGTGATCAACTTCGCCTACTGGCTGGCGAAAAACGGCAAGCGTTACTCCGACGGCAGCGCTAACAACCTGACGCACCAGACGTTCGAAGCGATTCAGTACTACCTGATGAAAGCCTCTAACGAGCTGGCGAAAGAGCAAGGCGCGTGCCCGTGGTTCAACGAAACCACCTACGCGAAAGGCATTCTGCCAATCGATACCTACAAGAAAGACCTGGATGCGATCGTCAGCGAACCGCTGCATCTCGACTGGGAAGGCCTGCGCGAGTCCATCAAGACCCATGGCCTGCGTAACTCCACGCTCTCTGCCCTGATGCCGTCCGAGACCTCTTCGCAGATCTCTAACGCCACCAACGGTATTGAACCGCCGCGCGGCCACGTGAGCATCAAAGCGTCGAAAGACGGCGTGCTGCGTCAGGTGGTACCGGATTACGAAACGCTGGGTAATAACTACGAGCTGCTGTGGGAAATGCCGAACAACGACGGCTACCTGCAGCTGGTGGGTATCATGCAGAAGTTTATCGACCAGTCGATCTCTGCCAATACCAACTATGACCCGACGCGCTTCCCGTCCGGCAAGGTACCGATGCAGCAGCTGCTGAAAGACCTGCTCACCGCCTACAAATTTGGCGTGAAAACGCTGTACTATCACAACACCCGTGACGGTGCGGAAGACGCGCAGGACGACATGGTACCGTCAATTCAGGACGATGGCTGCGAAAGCGGCGCATGTAAGATCTAATGAAGGGCGGGGATATCCCCGCCTTTATTTCGTAAGACAGGACACACTCATGGCATATACCACCTTTTCACAGACGAAAAACGACCAGCTCAAAGAGCCGATGTTCTTCGGCCAGCCGGTCAACGTGGCACGCTACGATCAGCAAAAATATGACATCTTCGAAAAGCTGATTGAAAAGCAACTCTCCTTCTTCTGGCGCCCGGAAGAAGTGGACGTCTCCCGCGACCGTATTGACTACCAGTCGCTGCCGGATCACGAAAAACATATCTTCATCAGCAACCTGAAGTACCAGACGCTGCTGGACTCCATTCAGGGTCGAAGCCCGAACGTGGCGCTGCTGCCGCTGATCTCCATTCCTGAGCTGGAAACCTGGGTGGAAACCTGGGCGTTCTCCGAGACGATCCACTCCCGCTCTTACACCCACATCATCCGCAACATCGTGAACGATCCGGCTGTGGTGTTTGACGATATCGTCACCAACGAGCAGATCCAGAAGCGCGCGGAAGGCATTGCCCACTACTACGACGAGCTGATCGAGATGACCAGCTACTGGCATTTGCTGGGCGAAGGTACGCACAACGTGAACGGTAAAACCATCACCGTGAACCTGCGCGCGCTGAAAAAACAGCTGTACCTGTGCCTGATGAGCGTCAACGCGCTGGAAGCGATCCGCTTCTACGTGAGCTTCGCCTGCTCCTTCGCCTTTGCAGAGCGCAAGCTGATGGAAGGCAACGCCAAAATCATTCGTCTGATCGCCCGCGATGAAGCCCTGCACCTGACCGGTACCCAGCACATGCTGAACCTGCTGCGCAGCGGGACGGACGATCCGGAGATGGCGGAAATTGCCGAAGAGTGCAAGCAGGAGTGCTACGACCTGTTCGTGCTGGCGGCTCAGCAGGAGAAAGAGTGGGCAGACTACCTGTTCCGCGACGGCTCCATGATTGGCCTGAACAAAGACATTCTGTGCCAGTACGTTGAGTACATCACCAACATCCGCATGCAGGCCGTCGGTCTTGACCTGCCGTTCCAGACGCGCTCTAACCCGATTCCGTGGATCAACACCTGGCTGGTGTCCGATAACGTGCAGGTTGCGCCGCAGGAAGTGGAAGTCAGCTCTTATCTGGTCGGTCAGATTGATTCTGAAGTCAACACCGACGACCTGAGCAACTTCCAGCTCTGATGTCACGCGTCACGCTACGTCTTTCCGGCACTGAGGTACTGTGTCGGGAGGAGCACCCTTCTCTGCTGGTGGCGCTTGAGGCGCATCAGGTAGAAGTAGAGTACCAGTGTCGTTCCGGCTACTGCGGCTCCTGCCGCTGCCGTCTGGTCGCCGGCCAGGTGGACTGGCTGACCGAGCCGCTGGCCTTTATCAACGAAGGGGAAATTTTGCCCTGCTGCTGCCGGGCAAAAGGTGATATAGAGATCGAAATGTGATGTTGTCCTTATCCCCTCTCCCGGTGGGAGAGGGTTAGGGTGAGGGTATCAGGCCGCAGAGCCTGATTGTCGGGTGGCGGCTTCGCCTTACCCGACCTGCCAAACCTACTTCCGGTGAACGAATTCGACCGCTTTATCCGGGAAATCCGTAAACAGTCCGTCCACGCCCGCCTGGTTATACAACACCTCATAAAGCTGATTCACGTCCGTGGCATACGGCGGCAGCTGGTCTGCACGCACGGTATACGGATGCACCTGCATCTTGCTGGCGTGCGCCTCTTTCACCATCGCCGTCAGCTTCACGTGGCCCGGCGTTGAGCCTTCCGCCACCAGCATGTGGTAATCCGGCCCGATGCCGTCGGCGTACTGCGCAATCTGCTTCATCGCGCCCGGCTTAAACATCCAGTCGTAGCTGTAGTTCACCCACTTGCCGTCCGGCTGCTTCTCCTGGGTTTCATTCCAGTCGGTATAGGCAATCAGCTGCACCAGATTGAGGTTCATCCCCATCTTCGGCTCCAGCTCGGTTTTGATGCGCTTCAGCTCGGCGGCGTCAAAACACTGCAGGTAGACTTTGTCCTTCTTGCTGGTGTAGCCGTACTGTTTCAGCACCTCCAGCGTCTTCGCGGCAATGTCTTTGCCTTCCTGATGGTGGAACCACGGCGCTTTGATCTCCGGGTAGATGCCGATATTTTTACCGGTTGAGTGGTTCAGCCCCTGAACAAACTCAATCTCTTCCTGGAAGGTATGGATCCGGAAGTCAGACTTGCCCATCGGGAAACGTCCCGGATAGACCTGCACCTTCTTGCCGTTTTCAATCTCAAAGCCTTCGGTAAACTTCAGGGAACGGATCTCCGCCAGCGTGAAATCAATGGCGTAGTAGCGACCATCTTTGCGCGCGCGGTCCGGGAAACGCTCCGCCACGTCCGTCACGCGGTCCAGATAGTGGTCATGCAGGACGACCAGCTGGTCGTCCTTGGTCATTACCAGATCCTGCTCCAGATAATCCGCGCCCTGGGCATAGGCCATCGCTTTCGCCGGGAGCGTATGCTCCGGCAGATAGCCGCTGGCGCCGCGGTGGGCGATAACGATTTTATCCGCCGCCAGCGCGGAGCCTGTCATCAGGCCCGCCAGCAGCAGGCCGGTTGTTACGTAAGATAATTTCATCGCAATGCTCCTTATTGACGACGCGCCAGCACTTCCGCGTGGTGACGTTTCTCACCGATCATGACCACAATGAGCAGCAGTACCGCCAGCACGCTGCCGCCGATCATCACCATAAACCCGCCGTCCCAGCCGAAGAAGTCTACGGTGTAGCCCACGATGGCGCTCGCCGCGACCGAACCGCCCAGGTAGCCGAACAGACCGGTAAAGCCTGCCGCCGTGCCTGCCGCTTTTTTCGGCGCCAGTTCCAGCGCGTGCAGGCCGATCAGCATTACCGGACCATAAATCAGGAAGCCGATAACGATCATGCAGGCCATGTCTACTGATGGGTTGCCCGGCGGGTTGAGCCAGTAAACGACGGTCGCGATGGTGACCAGGGTCATAAAGAACACGCCCGTCGCGCCGCGGTTGCCTTTAAACACCTTGTCCGACATCCAGCCGCAAAGCAGCGTGCCCGGGATCCCGGCATATTCATACAGGAAATAGGCCCAGGACGATTTATCCAGCGCGAAGTGCTTCACCTCTTTCAGGTAGGTCGGGGACCAGTCCAGAATGCCGTAGCGCAGCAGGTAAACGAACACGTTCGCCACCGCGATGTACCACAGCAGCTTGTTCGGCAGGACGTACTTCATGAAGATCTGTTTTGCGGTCAGCTCTTCTTCGTGCTCCTTGCTGTAATCATCCGGATAGTCGTTTTTGTACTCTTCAATCGGCGGCAGGCCGCAGGATTGCGGCGTATCGCGCATCAGCGCGAAGGCGATAATCGCCACGACGATGGCGCCAAAGGCAGGCATATAGAGCGCAGCGTGCCAGTCGTTGAACCAGGCCATCCCCAGCAGGAACAGCAGCGGCGGGATACCGCCACCGACGTTATGCGCGCAGTTCCACACCGACACGATGCCGCCGCGTTCCTTCTGCGACCACCAGTGCACCATGGTACGTCCGCACGGCGGCCACCCCATCCCCTGGAACCAGCCGCAGAGGAACAGCAGCACGAACATGACGGCGATGCTGGAGGTTGCCCACGGCACAAAGCCCATGAACAGCATGACCGCAGCCGCCAGGATCAGGCCGGCGGGCAGGAACACGCGCGGATTCGAGCGATCCGATACCGACCCCATGATGAATTTGGAAAAACCGTAGGCGATTGAGATCCCCGACAGCGCGAACCCCAGATCGCCGCGGGAGAAGCCCTGCTCCACCAGATACGGCATGGCGAGCGCGAAGTTTTTACGTACAAGGTAGTACGCCGCGTACCCGAAGAAGATCCCCAGGAAAATTTGCCAGCGCAGACGGCGGTATAGCGGATCAATTTCTGCCTCTGGCAGACGCGCCCTGTGCGGCGCAGGTTTGAAGATACTGAGCATAACAGCCTCCGTGGCCTTGAATTGAATGGGCAGGTGGCTCGCACCTGAATTCCAGAGGCGGGGATGTTAAGAAATCACGGTGATTGTTACTGTGAATCAACGCACAGATTGTTACAGAAATATGACAGAATGCGCAAAAAAGCGCATGAAATCACGCTCCAGTTTCGAATTTCGCGCGTTTATGTTCGAAATCAAACAAACCACACTATTGATATGGCTAAATGATAAAAAAACGAACATAGAGGGTAAACAATGACCATTCACGATCCTCGCTACAGCGATGTGATAATCATTGGCGGTGGCGCAACCGGCGCCGGGATCGCACGCGACTGCGCCCTTCGCGGCTTAAGCGTCACGCTGCTGGAGCGCCACGATATCGCCACGGGCGCAACCGGGCGTAACCATGGCCTGCTGCACAGCGGCGCGCGGTATGCGGTTACCGACGGTGAATCCGCACGCGAATGTATTGCTGAAAACCAGATCCTCAAGCGTATCGCCCGCCACTGCATTGAGCCGACCGACGGCCTCTTTATTACTCTTCCCGAAGATGACCTCGCCTTTCAGGACACCTTTATTACCGCCTGCACTGCGGCGGGCATTCAGGCTGAGGCCATGGACCCGGCGCTGGCGCGGCGGCTGGAACCGTCGGTTAACCCGGCGCTTATCGGCGCGGTGAAAGTGCCTGACGGCACCGTTGACCCCTTCCGCCTGACCGCCGCCAATATGCTGGACGCCCGCGAGCATGGCGCGCAAATCCTGACCGGGCACGAAGTGACCGGGCTTATCCGTGAAGGTCATCGTATCTGCGGCGTGCGGATCCTTGATACGCAATATAACGAACACAGCGAGCTGTATGCCGCCGTGGTGGTTAACGCGGCGGGGATCTGGGGGCAGCGCATCGCGGAATACGCGGACCTGTCGGTGCGCATGTTCCCGGCGAAAGGCTCGCTGCTGATCCTCGACCACCGTATCAATAACCACGTGATCAACCGCTGCCGCAAACCGTCTGATGCCGATATCCTCGTCCCGGGCGACACCATTTCGTTAATCGGTACCACCTCAACCCACGTCGACTACAGCGAGATTGACTACAACCGCGTGACCGCCGAAGAGGTCGACGTCCTGCTGCGCGAAGGGGAAAAACTGGCCCCGGTGATGGCGCAGACGCGTATTCTGCGCGCCTACGCGGGCGTGCGTCCGCTGGTCGCCAGCGACAACGACCCGAGCGGACGTAACGTCAGCCGGGGCATCGTGCTGCTCGATCACGCCGAGCGCGACGGCATGGACGGGTTTATCACCATCACCGGCGGCAAGCTGATGACCTACCGCCTGATGGCCGAGTGGACGACCGATGCCGTCTGCCGCAAGCTGGGCAATACCGAACGGTGCGTGACGGCAGAACAAGCCCTGCCCGGCTCGCGTCAGTCCACCGAAAAAACGCTGCAAAAAATTATCTCCCTGCCCGCGCCGCTGCGCGGATCCGCTATCTACCGCCACGGCGACAGAACGCCGCAGTGGCTCGGTGAAGGACGCCTGAGCCGCAGCCTGGTGTGCGAGTGTGAAGCCGTCACCGCCGGTGAGGTGCAGTACGCGGTGGAGAGCCTGACGGTCACAAGCCTGCTCGATCTTCGTCGCCGCACCCGCGTGGGAATGGGTACCTGTCAGGGCGAGCTGTGCGCCTGTCGTGCCGCCGGGCTGCTGCAGCGTTTTCACACCACTACCGCCACCCAGTCGCTCGATCAGCTCAGCGCGTTTTTAAACGAGCGCTGGAAAGGCATTCAGCCTGTCGCCTGGGGCGATGCCCTGCGCGAAAGCGAATTTACCCGCTGGGTCTACCAGGGGCTTTGCGGTCTTGAGAAGGAGCAACGCGATGAAATTTGATACCGTAATCGTCGGCGGCGGGCTGGCAGGCCTGCTCTGCGGCATCAAGCTCACGAAGCAGGGGCTGCGCTGCGCCATTATCACCCGGGGCCAGAGCGCCCTGCACTTCTCGTCGGGCTCGCTGGATCTGGTGGACGACGCGTACCGCGATAAGCTGCCGCCGGAGCACCCGTATCACCTGATTGGCGCCCAGCATATTGACCGCTTTGCGCTGGAAACCGAAGCGCTGCTGGCAGACTGCGGCGCGCGTCTGAAGGGAAGCGCCCGGCTCAATCACCAGCGCGTCACGCCGCTCGGCACCCTGCGCTCTGCCTGGCTCAGCCCGGAAGAAGTGCCCGTTGCTCCCTTCAACGCCGCGCGCGTGCGGGTCGTGGGCATTAGCGGCTTTCTGGATTTTCAGCCCCATCTCGCGGCGGCGTCGCTCTGTCGCCAGGGCGTCAATGCCGAAACGGCAGAGATAGAGCTGCCTGAGCTTGATGTCCTGCGCGACAACCCGAGCGAATTTCGCGCGGTGAATATCGCCCGTTTTCTGGATAACGAGGACAAATGGCCGCTGCTGTATGACGCACTCAGACCGCTCAGCGACAGCTGTGACGCCCTGCTGATGCCCGCCTGCTTTGGTTTACGCGACAACCGGCTCTGGCGCTGGCTCTCGGATCGTCTGCCCTGCTCGCTTGGCCTGCTGCCAACCCTGCCCCCTTCCGTCCCCGGCATTCGCCTGCATACCCAGCTCCAGCGCCAGTTTGTCGCGCAGGGCGGCGTGTGGATGGCGGGTGATGAGGTGAAAAAAATCACCCTGACCGACGGCGCGGTCAGCGAAATCTGGACGCGCAACCACGACGATATTCCGCTTCGCGCGCGCTTTACGGTTCTGGCAAGCGGCAGCTTCTTCAGCAACGGGCTGCTGAGCAGCCGGGAGGGCATCCGGGAAGCCATTATGGGGCTGGATGTTCGCCAGCGTGCCTCCCGTGCGGACTGGTATCAAAGTGATTTCTTCTCGCCGCAGCCCTGGCAGCAGTTCGGCGTGATTGTCGATAACCAGCTACATCCGCAACTTTCCGGTAAGCCCGTCAGTAATCTTTTTGCCATCGGCTCGCTGCTGGGCGGGTACGATCCCATTGCCCAGGGATGCGGTGGCGGGGTCTGCGCCGTCACGGCGCTGTATGTGGCAGAGCAGATTAGCCAGCGCACGGAGGCTGAACAATGAACGACACCCGTTTTGAAAGCTGCATTAAATGCACGGTGTGTACCACCGTCTGCCCGGTGAGCGGCGTGAACCCACGCTATCCCGGACCAAAGCAGGCCGGGCCGGACGGCGAGCGTCTGCGCCTGAAGGACGGCAAGCTGTACGACGAGGCGCTGAAATACTGCATCAACTGCAAACGCTGCGAAGCCGCCTGCCCGTCGGACGTTAAAATCGGCGATATTATCCAGCGCGCCCGGGCGCGCTACAGCACGCAAAAGCCGACGCTGCGGGACGCTATTCTGAGCCATACCGATCTGATGGGCAGCGTCTCGACGCCGTTTGCCCCGCTGGTGAATGCCGCGACCTCCCTCAAACCGGTGCGTCAGCTGCTGGATGCCACGCTGAAGATAGACCATCACCGCAGCCTGCCGAAATATTCTCACGGCACCTTCCGCCGCTGGTACAAATCCGTCGCGGCGGAGCAGGCGCAGTACGCCGACCAGGTGGCCTTTTTCCACGGCTGCTATGTGAACTACAACCACCCGCAGCTGGGCAAAGATCTGCTGAAGGTGATGAACGCCATGGGAACGGGCGTTCAGCTGCTGAACAAAGAGAAGTGCTGCGGCGTACCGCTGATCGCCAACGGGTTTACCGATAAAGCGCGCAGGCAGGCTCAGAGCAACGTCACCTCCCTGCGCGAAGCGATTGTCGATAAAGGTATTCCGGTGCTGGCGACCTCGTCCACCTGTACCTTCACCCTGCGCGATGAGTACCCGCATCTGCTGGACGTGGATAATAACGGCCTGCGCGAGCACATCGAGCTGGCGACACGTTTCCTGTGGCGCAAGCTGGACAGCGGACAGACGTTGCCGCTGGGGAAATTGCCCCTGAAAGTGGTGTATCACACGCCGTGTCATATGGAGAAAATGGGCTGGTCGCTCTATACGCTTGAGCTGCTGCGGTTAATTCCGGGCCTGGAGCTGACGGTGCTGGATTCGCGCTGCTGCGGGATTGCGGGAACCTACGGCTTTAAGCGTGAAAACTACGAAACGTCACAGGCGATTGGCGCCCCGCTGTTCCGCCAGATTGAAGAGAGCGGCGCGGATATCGTGGTAACGGACTGCGAAACCTGCAAGTGGCAGATTGAGATGTCCACCAGCAAGCGCTGCGAACATCCAGTCACCCTGCTGGCGAAGGCGCTGGGCTGAACATGGCCGGGGCGAAACGCCCCGGCCATGGTTTTACTCCACGAACAGCGACTCGACAACGTTAATCCAGCCGTGCTCGCTGGCAACCTCTTTGCCATTCAGCCAGCGGCGCAGCATGTTCAACGCCATCATGGCGCAAACCTCCTGACGCACCGCTAGGCTGTGGCGGGTAATGCTCATTTTTACCCGCAGGGCCCAGGTGCCTTCCGGCGTCGCCAGCGCGAAGTTAAGGTGTTCCTCATCCAGCCCCCCGACAAACAGCGCCAGACCGGCAAAATGCTTCACCCTTCTCTCGGAAGCCCAGCGGGCGGTTTGCGCCAGGGTCTCCTGCTGGAACGGCACCACTTCGCTGGCCAGCAGCGGCGCGTTGACGCGCGACAGCTGCAGCGCTAGCAGGCCACCGGTGAACTGCTCGCTTAAGGTCACGCTCAGCTGACGCGACTGCAGATGCGTCGCAATCTGCGCGGGCAGCCCTTCCGTCCCTTCAAAGATCAGGCTTTCGCCCGCCACGCGCTGCACCTCGGGCCACAGGGCCAGCATCGCCTCTTTCTGTTCGGCCGGACCTGTCAGCTTGAGCTCAATGATCGGCATGGAGGAGCGGTAGCCCATGGAGACGCCCGGCGGCAGCGGGAGAGGGTCAAGGCTCTGGGCCAGATCGCTTTCCGAGCGGCCAAAGGTGGTCAGACGCAGACACAGCGGCGGTTCAGGCAGGGTAAAACGATCGCGAAGGCGCGGCAGGATCTGCTGCTCGACCATCACTTTAAATTCTGAGGGCACGCCCGGCGTGAAGAACATCAGGCAGCGGTTCAGCTGCATGGCAAACCCGCACGCGGTACCCACCGGGTTATCGACCAGCTCGGCGCTGGCGGGAATTTCAGCCTGTTTGCGGTTGCTGGGGGCCATGACGCGACCACGTTCGGAGAAAAAGCGCTCCATCTGCGAAAGCCACGCCTCGTGCAGCACCAGCCCTTCGCCTTTTGCGGTCGCGGCGGCCAGCGCGCTGAGATCGTCACCGGTGGGGCCGAGTCCGCCATTCACAATCAGCACGTCGCAGTGTTTGCTGCGCTCGCGCAGAATAGCGACCAGCGACTCAAGATTGTCGCCCACCGTATTGCGGCGCGTTAACGGTAATCCTTGCTCAAAGAAAAGATCGGCAAGCCAGGCAGCATTGGTATCAATAATTTGTCCATGCAGCACTTCGTCGCCGGTGGATAACATCTCCACGTTAATCATTATGTTCTCCCGCTTATTTGGTCAAAACACTATAGCGCAAACGCGGGGTGGAGAAGAGAGAAACTGGCGCGACAGAACGCCGCGCCGGAGTGATTAGAAGCCTGCGCTGACGCCCACGTACGGGCCGTCGGCCAGCGCGTTGTCGCGGTTGCCGTCTTTGCCGGCCAGGTTCAGATAGCGATAGCCCGCTTCGATGGTAATCGGACGCATGATGGTCCAGCGCGCGCCGGCGTTGGCCTCTTCATAGCTTTCGATACCGCTTGAGAGGGAGTCCGGCGAATAGTAGTACTCACCAAACAGGCCGAAGCTGTCGCCAATTTTCCACTGCAGGCCGCCGCCCACTGCCGCCGCGTACCCTTCGTCACCGTCATTTGGGTTGGTGTAGATACCTTTACCGCCGACGGTGGCCAGGAACGGGCCAAGAGGAACGTTCAGACCCAGGCCGAGGCTCGCCGCGTCGCCGTCGTCATCGTTATGCGTCCAGCCGCCGGTCATCGCCAGACCGGAAGTCTCGGTACCCATGCCAAAGCCCAGGTGGGTATAATCCTGACCCGCCGATCCGTTAATGCTGATGGCGTTAGCCGCCGCAGATACAACCATCAGGCCGAAGCCCACGAATGCCACTTTTTTCATTGTCGTGATCCCACACAATTATTATAAAGAAGTCCCAAAACCGCGAGATTTTAACCGGAGTCTTCCGGGGATCAAGCACTCTGCGTGCGGCAGGTCAGTAGATTGTAATTATTTGAAACGGCTATTATCCCTTCAGCGAGGCGTTCACCCACTGCTGCAACGCGCGGCGTGAGACTTTAATGCCGCCATTTTTGAGTTCGGTCGGCAACAGCAGCCAGCGGACGGGTTGTTCAAAACGCGCCACCTTATCCCTGACCCAGTCAGGTAAACAGGTGATATCCGTTCCCGGCTCGCACTCCACCACCGCCACCGGACGCTGTCCAAACTCGGCGTCGTCCAGCGGGACGATAAACACCTGGTTAATCTGCGGATGGCGGGCGATAACGCGCTCAAGGCTTTCCGGCTGGATCCCTTCTCCGCCGCTAAAAAAGAGGTTGTCCATGCGGCCCAGGATCGTCAGGCGGCCGTCATGCCATTCCCCGCGATCGCGGGTAGCGAACCATCCCTGCGCGTTGGTCAGCGGAACCAATTCGCCGTCCCGCCAGTAGCCTGAGGCCATACTCTCTGCCCGGATCCAGACTTCACCGTCAACCACCTGCACCTCTCTGCCCGGCAGCGCATAGCCTACGTCCGGCTCGCCGTCCGCCGCTTTCGCGCAGACGGTAGAGGCAAACTCGGTCAGGCCGTAGCCGCAGAAGGTGCGAATCCCCTGCTCGCGCGCCTGCTGCGTCAAGTCAACAGGGATGGCGGCCCCGCCCAGCAGCACCGCTTTCAGTGCAACAGGCTGGTGGGTATTAAGCAGACGCCAGAGCTGGGTCGGCACCAGCGAAGCGTGCGTACAGCCGCGCAAAGCCTGCGCCAGCGGCTGTTTCTCGCGCACGGTTAACCGCGCGCCGGCCTGCAGCCAGCGCCATAAAATCCCCTGCCCGGAAACGTGAAACAGCGGCAGCGAAAGCAGCCAGTCGTCGTCTTCGCCGTAGGGCATCAGCGCCAGCACGCCGCGCGCGCTGGCGAGATGGGCGTCGCAGGTATGCACCGCTGCTTTCGGCAGCCCGGTAGAGCCGGAGGTCAGCGTCATGGACGCCAGCCGCGCCGGCTGCCACGCAACGCGATATTCCCCGGCGCGCTCGCGCATGCTCAGGGCAGGAAGACCGTCACAGGTACCGTCCAGCGCCAGCGCAAAGCGCAGCGTCATCTGCGGGAGCAACACGTCCAGCAGCGGGCGCGGCAGCTGCGGATTGACGGGAAGAATGCGCGCCCCGCACTGGAGCAACGCCAGCCACGCCAGCAGGGTTCGCGGATGATTATGGGCCAGCAGCAGCACGCCGTTGCCCTCCTCCACGCCCTGCAGGTGAAACTCTGCCGCAAGGCGGTCGACGCGGGCGCACAGCTGTTGCCAGCTGAGCACCTCGTCGTTCAGCCTGAGGGCCGGTTTATCAGCAAACTGCGCGCGCCAGTGCCGCCACGGCCAGTCGGTAAAACTCATAACAACGGCTCCAGCGCCGCGACGTTGAGGCACGGCAGCGCGCTGTCCGGCCACCTGCGGATAAGCTGAGCCTGCATCAGGTTCAGCGTGTCGAGGCCAGGGATCGTATCCGGCGTTAGCCAGGCGGCAATGCGCGCCAGCTGGGTCAGCCCAAGGCTGGACTCAATCGACGAGCTGATGACCGCCGTCAGCCGTGAGGCATGCGCTGCCGCGACCTGCTCTCGCACCTTCGCCAGGCTGCCGGTCAGCGTTGGTTTAATCACTACCGCGCTGACGCCGGGCTCGGCGACAAATTCAAAATCGTCCTCGCGCAGGCTTTCATCCCAGGCGATGGCAATCCCCGTTTCGCGGGCGAACGCGCGCGAATCGTCGCGGGTTTTGCACGGTTCTTCGAGGAAGGCAATGCGGCTGCGGTACGCCGGGTTGACGTACTTTGCAAACTGCTGCGCCTTGAGCGGCGTCCAGGCGCGGTTAGCGTCCAGACGCAGATGAAGGTCGGGGATCGCCTCCAGCAGCAGGTTGGCGACCATGCCGTCGCGCACCGCTTCGTAAAGACCGACTTTAATTTTCGCCACTTTCTCGCCCGGCATGGCGGTGAGCAGCGCGAACAGCTCGTCAGGATCGCCCGTACAGAGCGGTGCCGCGCGGTAGTTAGCCTCTTCAGGCAGGCAGCCGTCGAGCTCCGCCAGCGCGCAGCTGATGCCAAAAGCCGCGGAAGGCACGTCCGGCAACGCCGGATCCGCGCCCTCACGCCACGCGTCTGCCCACGCCAGCAATACAAACTGCGCGTCATCCAGCGACTCCAGGCTAAAGCCCGGCAGCGGCGAAATTTCGCCCCAGCCTTCCCGCTCGTCCTGCTGCAGATGCACGAAGAAACCGTCACGGGTTTTTAACCGCCGTTCACGCAGCACCACGCCCGCGTCCATCGGTATCTGCCAGCGGTAAACCTGCGCGCGACGCATTACGGGTTCCGTTTGTATTTGCTGAAGTCCGGCTGGCGTTTTTCGTTAAACGCGTTGCGCCCTTCCTGACCCTCTTCGGTCATGTAGAACAGCATGGTGGCGTTGCCAGCCAGCTCCTGCAGACCCGCCTGACCGTCACAGTCGGCGTTGAGAGCGGCCTTCAGGCAGCGCAGCGCCATCGGGCTGTTTTGCAGCATTTCGCGACACCAGCGAACGGTCTCTTTTTCGAGATCGGCAATCGGAACCACGGTATTCACCAGGCCCATATCCAGCGCTTCCTGGGCGTTGTACTGACGGCACAGGAACCAGATTTCGCGGGCTTTTTTCTGCCCGACGATGCGCGCCATGTACGAGGCGCCCCAGCCGCCGTCGAAGGATCCCACTTTCGGACCGGTCTGGCCGAAGATGGCATTTTCTGCGGCGATGGTCAGATCGCACATCATGTGCAGCACGTGACCGCCACCGATGGAGTAGCCCGCTACCATCGCCACTACCGGTTTCGGACAAGTGCGGATCTGGCGCTGGAAATCGAGGACGTTCAGGTGGTGGGTACCCGCATCGTCCTGGTATCCGCCGTAGTCGCCGCGCACTTTCTGATCGCCGCCGGAGCAGAACGCTTTATCGCCTTCGCCGGTCAGGACAATCACGCCGATGTTATCGTCGTAGCGCGCATCCGCCAGAGCCTGAATCATCTCTTTCACGGTCAGCGGACGGAAGGCGTTACGCACCTGCGGACGGTTGATGGTGATTTTGGCAATGCCGTCGGTAGATTTGTGGTAGCGAATGTCGGTGTAGCCTTCGGAGCAGTCCTGCCATTCAACCGGGGCGTAAAGCATGTTTTCATCAGGGTAGATCATAGAGTGTCCTTTATTCGATAACGCAGTATCTGAGCCAGACTCGCGATAACCGCATCGGGGTTTTCCCGGTGGGCGTTGTGTCCGGCGTCTGGAATGGCATGGCGAACGGCGTTCACTTCCGCGGCAAGGGCCGCGAACTTCTCATCCCGTTCGCCATAGAGATAGTCAAAAGAGAAATCGCGTGCGCTAAGCGCGGCACGCAAATCCGGCTGCACGGCCAGCGAGGTCGTCTCAAGCATCATCGCCAGCGTCGCGCCGTTGTTCTGGCTTCGCAGGGTAATAAGCGCATCGCGCTGGGCGTCCGTGAGGGAGGCGAACACGGGCTGTTGGTACCAGTCAGCGAACACCTTCTCCATCGGTTCGGT
Source organism: Enterobacter sp. Y17 (assembly GCF_019730495.1). Taxonomy (NCBI): domain Bacteria; kingdom Pseudomonadati; phylum Pseudomonadota; class Gammaproteobacteria; order Enterobacterales; family Enterobacteriaceae; genus Enterobacter; species Enterobacter sp. Y17. Next base: position 305,831 of record NZ_JAASKP010000001.1, on the reverse strand, counting down.
GCGAAAACGCGTTGCCCAGCGGCGGTCGGACGCCAGCCGCGCACTTCGCGCATCGGCATCCTGCAGGCCCGGGTGTCCACCTTCAACAATCACCCCGAGCAGCCCCTTCGGCTGCTGGCAGGCATGGAACATCGCAATGCGGCCGCCGAGGGAGTACCCGATGAGCCAGAATTTAAGTATGTTGTAACTAAGAAGGGTTCGGGTGAGCAACGTGCTCATCTCGTCAAACCCCGTCACGCCCAGATTCCGGGATCCGCCGTGCCCCGGCAGATCCAGATACAGCCGGGGATAATCGCTGAGCCCTTCACCGACCCTCTGCCACTCGCGGCAGTCGCCGGAAAAACCGTGCAAAAAGACCAGCCAGGGATAGCCCGGTTTGCCAGCCTGCTGCATGCCAGAGAGGATCACAGCTGGCTCACCTGCGCCAGCAGGCTTTGCAGGGCCTGCGCACCGTCAGCCTCGTTCACCACCAGCTCAATCAGCGTCGCGCCCGGCTGTTTCCAGGCGCTGCTTAACGCCGCGTCCAGCTGTTCCCAGCTTTCCGGGCGATGGTATTTCAGGCTAAACATCGCCGCGGCGTGTTCGAACTGCACGTTCTGCGGCATCAGATAGAAGCGCTCGCGCTCGCTCTGAGGCGTTGGCAAGAGGGAGAAAATCTGCCCCCCGTTGTTGTTGACCACAATCAGCACAAACGGGGCTGACGCCTGACGCAGCAGCGCCAGCGCGTTGAGATCGTAGAGCGCGGAGAGATCGCCCACGATCGCCAGCGTCGATTTCGCGCTGGCGCGCTGCACGCCCGCCGCCGTGGAGATCAGCCCGTCGATGCCGCTGGCACCGCGGTTGCTGTACACCGGGTAGCCCGCGGGCAGCTTCGAGAAAGCGTCAATCAGCCGCACGACGAGGCTGTTGCCGACAAACAGCTGCCCCTGTTCAGGCAGGTACTGGCGAATGCGGTGCGCCAGCCCGGCTTCGCTAAACGCTTCGCAGTGCGCTTTGGTCAGTTCCCACGCCTGGCGCGAAAGGTCCGGTATAGCCACCGCCCAGGGCTTGCGTTTCTCAGCCGGATGAAGCGTCAGCCAGGCGTCGATACTGCTGACCAGACGACGGCCGCGGTGGTGCGCCGGGTCAAGCCGTCCTTCCAGCGAATCCACCAGCCAGTACTCTTCCGGCGTGCAGGTGGCCTGCCACTGCAGTAACCGTTTGCCGGTCAAACTCGATCCAAGCTGGACCACAATCTGCGCCTGCGCAAGCTCGGTGACCGCTTTCGCGTTACCCAGCCAGAGATCGGCGCACGGCAGCGGCTGACCGGTCTGCGAAAGCACGTCGCCAATCAGCGGCCAGCCGAGGGTTTGCGCCCATTCGGCAACCAACTTGCCTTCGGCGGCGCTCATGCGCCCGGCAATCACCACGCCGCGCTTCTGCCGCCAGAAGAACCAGTCGCGCTGCTTCGCGCTCTCAAGATGCGTCTGTTCGCGCAGCCACGGTTTTTCACTCTGCCACCAGTCGCCGAGGGACTGCTGCCAGTCAAGACCGGTGTCGTCCAGCTCGCCGTAGAGCGGCTCGGCAAACGGGCAGTTGATATGCAGCGCCCCGCTGCGCAACGTCTCCATGGCGTGATCGACAGTGGAGACCAGCCAGCTTGCCGGAATATCCTGGGTGGGACGCGGTAACGAAATCGTCTGCGAGGGATGCGAAGAAAAGAGCCCCGGCTGGCGAATGGCCTGATTGGCGCCGCAGTCGATAAGCTCAGGGGGACGATCGGCCGTCAGTAAGATCAGTCTTTCACCCGTTAACCCGGCTTCTATCAGGGCCGGATAGAGGTTCGCCACGGCGGTACCGGAGGTGACGATCACCGCCACAGGTTCTTTGCTGACTTTCGCCAGACCCAGCGCCAGATGCCCGAGGCCGCGTTCATCAAAGTGGGTGTGGTGAATCAACGCCCGGTTTTCTGCGGCCGCCAGCGTCAGCGGCGTTGAGCGAGAACCCGGTGCAATACACACGTGCCTGACGCCATGGCGCGTCAGGGCTTCAAGGATCACCGCCGCCCAGCGTCGGTTAAAAGAACTTACTGACATGAGATTGTCCGGTATCAAGAATGCGACACAGTATAAATAATAGAAAAAATTGGAATTTTGATATGAATCGGGATTGCGCGAATCTGTATTAATCCCTTAGGAGCAGAGAGCGCAATCCGGCGGCTTTGTTTTCAATCTCCTGCCACTCCTGCTCCGGGTCAGATCCGCTGACAATACCGGCGCCGGCGTAGAGCCGCAGGGAGTCCTCCTGAACGCGCGCGGAGCGCAGCGCCACGCAGAACTCACTCTGTTCGGGGGATAAGTACCCGGCCGAACCGGCATACCACTCGCGGTTAAAGGGTTCAACCTTCTGGATGAACTCGCGCGCGGGCTGTCGGGGTAATCCGGCAACGGCCGCGGTCGGCTGTAACATGAGCAGACACTGCTCGTCGTCGGCCTGTTTCAGCTCGGTCCAGATACAGCGGCGCAAATGCTGCACCTTACGCAGGCGTACCACCTGGGGGGGCAGTACCTCAAGCGTCCGCGTAGAGCGCTGAAGACGCTGGCAGATATCTTCCACCACCAGCATATTTTCGCGCTGGTTTTTATCATCGTTCAGCAGCCACTCGCCGAGACGCTGCGCCTGGCTATCATCGATATGGCTGGCGACGGTGCCAGCGAGCGCTTCCGTGCGCAGCAGCTTGCCGCGCCGCCGCCAGAGACGCTCGGGCGTAGAGCCGAGAAACGCGTTGCTGGCATCGAATACCATGCAGAAATGATAGCAATGTAAATTGAGGGCGCGGCTGGCGGCCATCAGCGCGACGGGGTTAACGCGCTGCGTGAACTGAAGATCGGTTGCCCTGGCGAGCACCACTTTTTCAAACTCACCGCGCGCGATGGTCTCCGTCGCCCTGCGGATAAGTTTCAGCCATTCGGCCTGCTGCGGCTGATGGGTTTCGTGCTCAACCTGCACGGAGAGCGGACGGATAGATTTGGCAGGACGAAGCCGCTGTAAAAAATCCAGCGCAGCGCGGGCATCCTCCACAAGCGAGCGGTCGCTCCAGAGCTGCAGGCGCAGCGTGGCGTTGCCGGCGGTACGTCGCCAGAGCAGTCGCGGTAAAAAGAGGCTCCCCTGTTCGGGATTAAAGGCGTTCAGGCCGCAGACGCGAGTATCTTGCGCCGCATTTTGCTCGCGCAAAAACTGCGAGGCTAATGCCAGAGAGGAAAATTGGTTGACCGCCCCCAGCGCGGCCAGCTCTTCATCGCCGTTACGCTGCTGCCAGTAAAACTGCGGATAACACTGCTGCTCGCCCAGCCAGGCGAGGGGATCGAAGGCGTCGTTTAACGGGAAAGAGACGTCGAAATGACGTATGCCGGGTGCTGCGGGTAACGCTTGCGATAGCTGGGTACGCAGTTGCTCCAGCGCGAGGAAAATCGAATTCACGCGAACCTCTCCCTGTTAAAACCTCGTATTATACGGGGTACTGACCATAAATAGCAGTACCCACGTATAGGGAGTGGTTAAGCGGCTTAACGACGGGCTAACAGCAGCCCCAGCACCAGGCCCACGGCAGCACCCACCCCAATACCCTGCCACGGTTTTTCATGCACGTAGTCATCGGCACGATACACCGCTTTTTTGGCACGGTAGTAGTAAGTATCTGACGCATGGCTGACACGGTTTTTCACTTCATGCAGCGCCTGCTCGGCACGGGCTTTTAGCTCAATATATTTCTGATCGGCAGGGTCGCCCGAGGAACGTAGCACCTCTTCCAGCGTTTCGCTCAGCAAGGCCAGGTCGTCGTCGATACGGGTATCCCAGGATTGAAATGACATATTTTTCTCCATGTTAGTACACCAGTCCGCTAACTATAGCCAACGAGATGCCATTACGCCTGTTTCACTTCTCGCGCCATGCCGACGTGCGGAATGCCATCTTCATCGTATACCTCCGTCACTGGCGCAAAGCCAAAGTGCCCGTAAAAGGACTGAAGGTGCGCCTGCGCGCCGAGGTATAACGCCTTGTCCGGCCACTGTTTCCGGCACGCCTCCAGCGTTTTTTCCATCAGCTGATAGCCCAGTTTTTCCCCTCGCGCTTTGCCGCTAATGATGACGCGGCCAATGACGACGGGCTCAAAATCGTCTTCGCTTTTCAGAATCCTCGCATACGCCACCAGCTCGTTATCCCGCCAGCCGAGGATATGGCGGTTCTCACCGACAAGGTCATCACCATCGATGTCCTGATACGGGCAGGTCTGTTCCACAACAAACACTTCACAGCGCAGCTTCAGCAGGGCGTAAAGTGAATGAACGGTGAGGTCGCTATGATGTAAATCTTGCCACTGAATCATGTCAGTCTCCTTCCTGGGGTTCATCACGTTATACTAAACCCCTCCCCGTTCGGCAAAGGGCTGATTGCGTTATGGAACTGATTTTTCTGGGTACGTCCGCTGGCGTGCCAACCCGCTCACGAAACGTGACGGCGATCCTGCTGGATCTTAAGCATCCCACCCGCGGCGGGCTGTGGCTGTTTGACTGCGGTGAAGGGACGCAGCATCAGCTGTTACACACCGCTTACCACCCCGGCAAGCTGGATAAAATTTTTATTACCCATCTGCATGGCGACCATCTGTTTGGCCTTCCCGGCCTGCTGTGCAGCCGCTCGATGGCCGGTAACGCCAACCCGCTGACGATTTACGGGCCAGCGGGTATTCGTGAATTTGTCGAAACTACGCTGCGCCTGAGCGGGTCATGGACAGATTATCCGCTGGAGGTCGTTGAGATTGCCGAAGGCATGGTATTCGACGACGGGGATTATCGGGTTACCGCTCAACCGCTCAATCATCCTGTCGAGTGCTATGGCTACCGCATTGAGGCGCATGACAAACCAGGCGCGCTGGATGCCGCCGCGCTGATGGCCGACGGCGTAAAACCCGGGCCGCTGTTCCAGCGTCTGAAGCACGGAGAGACCGTCACGCTGGAGGATGGACGCGTCATTAACGGCCAGGATTATCTCGCCGCACCGCAGCCCGGCAAAAAACTGGTGATTTTTGGCGATACGGCCCCGTGCCCGGCGGCGCTCACGCTGGCCCAGGGCGTGGACGTCATGGTGCATGAAGCGACGCTTGAAACGGCGATGGAAGAGAAAGCCAACAGCCGGGGCCATAGCTCCACGCGTCAGGCGGCACAGCTTGCCCGTGACGCGGGCGTCGGGCGGCTCATCGTCACTCATGTCAGCTCGCGCTACGACGCGCGGGGATGCGCAAACCTGCTGGCAGAGTGCCGCGCGCTGTTTCCGGAATGTGAGCTGGCCGAAGATTTCGCTCAGGTTAGCGTTTAGTCCTTCATTTTTCCCTGAGGATGCCGATAACGATTAAAAGGTCAGCATTTCTCTCGAGGGTAGAATGGATAATTTCCAGAAAGATATTGATGACAGGGCGAATCTGACCCTGTCGAACCGTTTTGAACTGTTGCTGTTCCGTCTTGGCACCTCTCTGAACGAAAATAAATCCGAGCTGTTTGGCATTAACGTCTTTAAGCTGCGTGAAATTGTGCCGATGCCGGAGTTCACGAAACCCGCCGGGATGAAGTCACCTCTGATGGGAATGGTGAATATACGCGATCAGGTGATCCCGGTGATTGACCTGGCCGCCGTGGCGGGCTGTAAGCCAACCACCGGGCTGAACATCCTTCTGATCACCGAGTATGCGCGCAGCGTGCAGGCGTTTGCCGTGGAATCGGTTGAGAACATCATGCGTCTGGACTGGAAGCAGGTGCATGCGGCGGAAACCGCCGTCAGCGGTCGCTACATCACCAGCATCGCGTGTCTTGACGAGAAGACCGATACCAACGATCTGGCGATGGTGCTGGACGTTGAGCAGATCCTGTATGACATCACCCCGGCCAATCACGATCTGCACGCCACGAACCTGAAGACCACCAAATTCCATATCAAACCGGGCGCTGTCGCCATCGTCGCGGAAGACTCCAAAGTGGCGCGCTCGATGCTGGAAAAAGGTCTGCAGGCCATGGAGATCCCGGCACAGCTGCATATCACCGGCAAAGACGCGTGGGAAAAAATCGGCGTGCTGGCGGCGCAGGCCCAGGCTGAAGGGGTTCCCATCACCGATAAGATCGCTCTGGTGCTGACCGACCTCGAAATGCCGGAGATGGACGGTTTTACGCTGACGCGCAAAATCAAAACCGACCCGATATTGAAGGACATTCCGGTCGTGATCCACTCTTCCCTTTCCGGCAACGCCAACGAAGACCATATTCGCAAGGTGAAGGCGGACGGGTATGTGGCGAAGTTTGAGCTGAACGAACTGTCGTCGGTGATTGAGGAAGTGCTGGACCGCTCGATGAAGAAGATTGACGGACCGTTGATTAGCCGGAAGCAGCTGGCTTAGTCGGGTGGCGCTACGCTTACCCGACCTACAAAACCCGTAGGCCCTGCAAGCGTAGCGCCGCTGGGCAAACCATAAAAAAACCCGCCGAGGCGGTTTTTTTCGTTACGTGCGGGCTGGTGCCCTCACCCCGTCCCTCTCCCACCGGGAGAGGGCGCAAACATTAAAAAAGGCAACTTTCGTTGCCTTTTTGCTTTCACCTTACATCAGCGGCATCGCGCGCTGCACGATATCAATCAGCGGCTGCGGATAGATACCGAAGATCAGCACCAGCAGTGCGGAGATAAGCACGACAATACCACCGGCGCTGTACTGCCAGTTGGTTGGGGCATCACGATTGAGCTGCTGAGGCGCGCTCAGGTACAGGCTCACGGCCACGCGCAGGTAGTAGTAGAGGCCAATCGCGGAGCCGATAACCACGCCCGCGGTCAGCCACCACAGGTGCGCCTGCACACCGACGGCCAGCACGTAGAACTTACCGATAAAGCCGAGCGTCATCGGGATACCTGCCAGAGAGAGCATCATCACGGTCATTACCGCGGACAGGATCGGACGGTGCCAGAACAGACCACGGTAGGAGAACAGTGAATCGGCATCCGGGCCACGGTACGGGCTGGACATCAGGCTCACCACGCCGAAGGCGCCGAGGCTGCTGAACAGGTAACCGGCCAGATACACGCCCACGGCTTCCATCGACATCTCACCGCTCTGCAGCGCAATCAGCGCCACCATCAGGTAGCCCAGATGAGAGATAGACGAGTAGCCCAGCAGACGCTTGATGTTGGTCTGGCTCAGCGCCATCAGGTTACCGAAGATGATGGAGACGAACGCGATAATGCCCAGCACCACGCGAACCGCTTCGCTGTCACCCACAGGCGCGTACAGGAACAGACGCATGACCACACCGAAGATAGCGATCTTGCTCGCCGTCGCCAGGAAGGTCGATACAGGAGCCGGGGCGCCCTGGTATACGTCTGGCGTCCACAGGTGGAACGGCACCAGAGAGAGTTTGAAGCCGAGGCCAACAATCATCATGCCCAGACCCGCCAGCAGCAGCGGCTCATGCAGCATGCCGTCACCGAGGCTCTTGCCGAGCGCCATGAAAGAGAGGTTACCGGACTGTGCGTACAGCAGCGCAATACCAAACAGCAGGAACGAGGATGCCGCAGCAGACAGAATGGTGTACTTGATGCTTGCTTCCAGGGAGCGCTTCTGACGGAAGGCGTAACCAATCAGGCCGAACAGCGGCAGAGAGATCAGCTCAATACCGAGGAACAGAGCGGCCAGGTGGTTCGCATTCGCCAGCAGAATGCCGCCCAGCGCGGCAATCAGAACCAGCAGGTAAAACTCTTCTTTGTTGTCGTTGTAGCCTTCGAGCCACGGGTACGCAAAGGTACAGGTTGCCAGGCTCGCCAGCAGCACCAGACCGGTATACAGCATGGCGTAACCATCAACGCGCATCAGCGGGGTGACGTCCATCGCCCCACCCTGGCCAACAAACCAGAGAGAGACTAACGCGGCGTTCAGGCCGATGACCGACAGCGTGGCATTCAGGAAGTGATTGCGTCGCCACGCAATGGAGAGCATCACAACCACCACCGTCAATCCGACGATCAGCAGCGGTAGCAGCGCGATCAGTTGTTGTGGAGTTATTGTCATGGCGAATTACGGCCTTGTAGTAGAAGCAGAATTAACAAACCACTGCTGGATGTTACCCATCGCGCTATGCGAGGTATCCAGAATCGGCTGCGGGAAGAAGCCCAGCAGCACCAGCAGTACGACCAGCAGCAGGATGATGAACAGCTCACGCAGCGACATCCCCGGCAGTTCTTGTGCAGCAATTTCGCTCTTCGCTTTACCGAAGTAGGCGCGGTGCAGCATCGCCAGCGAGTACACGGAAGCGAACACCAGACCAAAAGTGGAGATCACGGTAATCACCGGAACCACTTTGAAGCTGCCGAACAGAATCATAAATTCGCCGACGAAGTTACCGGTACCCGGCATCCCCAGGGTAGCCACCGCGAAGAACATGGACAGCGCTGGCAGCCATTTAATTTTGCTCCACAGGCCGCCCATCATGCGCATGTCGCGGGTATGCAGACGTTCGTACAGCTGACCGCACAGGATGAAGAGGCCGGCTGCGGACAGACCGTGCGCAATCATCTGGATCACCGCGCCCTGGTACGCCAGCTGGCTGCCGGTGTAGATAGCAATCAGCACGAAGCCCATGTGGGAAACGGAGGTGTAGGCAATCAGACGCTTGATGTCGTACTGCGTGAAGGCCATCCAGGCACCGTAGAAGATACCGATCACACCCAGCCACATGGCAATCGGTGCGAACTCTGCGGAGGCATTCGGGAACAGCGGCAGTGCGAAACGCAGCAGACCGTAGGCCGCCGTTTTCAGCAAGATACCCGCCAGGTCAACGGAACCCGCCGTTGGTGCCTGAGAGTGCGCGTCTGGCAGCCAGCCGTGCAGCGGAACGACCGGCATTTTCACCGCGAACGCGATGAAGAAGCCCAGCATCAGCAGGTATTCAACGCCGTGGGACATTGGCGTTTTCAGCAGATCTTCGTAGTTGAAGGTCCAGGTTCCGGTCGCGTTGTGGTGAACAAACACCAGCGCCAGAATAGCAATCAACATCACCAGACCACTCGCCTGGGTATAGATGAAGAACTTGGTTGCCGCCGTGATACGCGTTTTACCGTCGGACGCCTTGTGGCCCCACAGCGCGATCAGGAAGTACATCGGCACCAGCATCATCTCCCAGAAGAAGAAGAACAGGAACATGTCGATGGCAAGGAACACGCCGATCACGCCGCCCAGGATCCACATCAGGTTCAGGTGGAAGAAGCCCTGGTATTTTTCGATTTCTCGCCAGGAGCAAAGTACCGCCAGAACGCCGAGCAGACCGGTCAGCACCACCATCAGCAGCGACAGACCGTCAATCGCCAGGTGGATCGTAATGCCGAAACGCGGGATCCACGGCAGGATGAACTCAGACTGCCACTGCGGAATGCCCGCAGACTGGGTCAGTGAGTAACCGCCCTGCAACCACAGTTGCAGGCCAAGCGCGAGCGTCAATCCCATGGTGATCAGCGCGATCCAGCGCGGCATCTTCACGCCAAAGCGTTCAGTCTGCCAGCACAGGAAACCGCCGATGAAGGGAATTAATATTAGCCAGGGTAGTAACATGGCGATTTACATTCCTTTTTAAGGCCCCCAGCAGGGGCCTGATTTTCAACGAATTCGAATAAAATTCACTTAACGATCAACGCAACACCATCAGCAGCGCCAGCACGACAACCGCACCGATGCTCATGGACGCCACATACCAGCGCAGGTAACCGTTCTCGCTGTACAGCAGGCCTTTACCTGCAAAGCGGGAAAGGATCGCCGGGATATTCATCAGGCTGTTCAGCGGGTCGCGCTTCAACAGCCACGCAATGCCCAGGAACGGCTTAACGAAGATCATGTCGTACAGCCAGTCGAAGCCCCACGCGTTGTACCACCAGGTGCCCAGCAGACGGCCCGGCGCACTGTTGGCAACGGCAGTCACCAGCGTACGTTTGCCCAGCCACAGCCATGCTGCAATCAGGATGCCCGCGATAGCGACCACACCGGAGGTGATTTCAAGCGTCAGAACGCGACCGTGCTCAAGCTCGGTGGTGTCTGGCAGTACGCCCTGCAGCGGTGGCACAATCATCGCGCCAACGAAGGTGGACAGTACCAGCAGCACAATCAGCGGCAGGTGGTGGGTGATCCCCTTCCCTGCGTGAGCGTGAATTTGTTCTTTACCGTGGAATACGATGAAAATCATACGGAAGGTATACAGGGAGGTCATGAACGCACCGACCAGACCCGCAACCATCAGATTGATATGACCATTCGCCATGGCACCCGCAAGGATTTCGTCCTTACTGAAGAAGCCCGCGGTGATCAGCGGCAGTGCCGCCAGCGCCGCGCCGCCCACCAGGAAGCAGACATAAACCAGCGGAATGGACTTACGCAGTCCGCCCATCTTGAAGATATTCTGCTCGTGATGGCAGGCCAGGATCACGGAACCGGATGAGAGGAACAGCAGCGCTTTAAAGAACGCGTGCGTCATCAGGTGGAAAATGGCTGCGTCCCACGCCTGAACGCCCAGCGCCAGGAACATGTAACCAATCTGGCTCATGGTGGAATACGCGAGAACACGTTTGATGTCGGTCTGCACCAGCGCGGCAAAGCCTGCCAGCACCAGCGTGACCGCACCGACGATACCCACCAGATGCAGAATTTCCGGGGTCATCAGGAACAGGCCATGGGTACGCGCAATCAGGTAGACACCGGCGGTTACCATGGTCGCGGCGTGGATCAGCGCGGAGACAGGGGTTGGACCAGCCATCGCGTCGGCCAGCCAGGTCTGCAACGGCAGCTGCGCGGATTTACCCACGGCACCACCCAGCAGCATCAGCGTAGCCCACCACAGCATGTTGTTGCCTGCAGCGAAGTGTGCCGGCGCCAGTTCCACCATTTCGCGGAAGTTCAGCGTGCCCAGTTCGTTGTAAAGAATGAACAGCGCGAAAGCGAGGAAGACGTCACCCACGCGGGTCACGACGAACGCTTTCATGGCCGCTGCGCCATTCTTCGGATCGGTGTAGTAGAAACCGATCAGCAGGTAAGAACACAGACCTACGCCTTCCCAGCCCAGATACATCAGCAGCAGGTTATCGGCCAGCACCAGAACAACCATGCTGGCGATAAACAGGTTGGTGTAGGCGAAGAAGCGGGAGTAACCCTCTTCACCGCGCATATACCAGGAGGCGAACATGTGGATCAGGAAGCCCACGCCGGTGACCACGGAGAGCATGGTCAGCGAGAGGCCGTCCAGCACCAGGTTGAAGCCGATATTGAAATCACCGACCGACATCCAGGTCCACAGCGGCACGCTGAAAGGCTGACGCCCGTTGTTAAAGAAGTCGATACCCGCATACGCCGTCACCAGCGCAGCCAGACCGATGGAGCCAATGCCCACGGTCGCAGACAGATTCTCAGACCAGCGGCCGCGAGAAAACGCCAGCAGCACGAAGCCAATCAGCGGAAAAATAATGGTTAAGGCAAGCATGTTCATCCACGCAACTCACTTACTGAATCGATGTTCAGGTTCTGGCGGCGACGATGGAGCTGCAGCAACAGCGCCAGGCCAATACTCGCTTCGGCAGCCGCGAGGCTGATGGCGAGAATGTACATCACCTGACCATCGGTCTGGCCCCAGTAGCTTCCGGCGACCACGAAGGCCAGCGCGGAGGCGTTAATCATGATTTCCAGACCGATCAGCATAAACAGCAGATTGCGGCGGATAACCAGACCGGTCAGACCCAGAACGAATAAAATCGCAGCGAGGATCAGTCCATGTGTTAAGGGGATCATGCGCGCTCCTCCGTTTTTCTTTTCGCGCGGTCGTCAGTGCGGTTGCTCAGCACCTCGCCAGCACGCTCTTCGCGGCCAACGTGGAAAGCAACAACCAGACCTGCCAGCAGCAGCATTGAGGCCAGTTCAACCGCCAGAACGTATGGGCCAAAGAGGGTAATACCGACCTCTTTAGCGCCGATCGGCGTGCCGTCGATGCCCTGATCGTTGACGCCCAGAATGGCGTAAACAATCACCGCCAGCATGATGGCCGACAAAATTGCCGGGCCAATCCACACCTGCGGTTTTAACCACTGACGTTCCTGCTCAATTTCAGAGCCGCCCAGGTTCAGCATCATCACCACGAACACGAACAGCACCATGATGGCCCCGGCGTAGACGATGATTTCCAGCGCACCGGCGAAGTGCGCGCCCAGTGCGAAGAACACCCCGGAAATGGCCAGCAGCGAGATGATTAAGTACAGCAGCGCATGCACCGGATTGGTGTGCGTAATCACTCGCAGCGTAGCCAGGATGGCGATAAGGCCACAGATATAAAAAGCGAATTCCATTGCCCTCTCCTTACGGTAACAGGCTCTTGACGTCGATAGGCTTAGCTTCGTTCTCTGCTTCGCCCTTATCTTTGCCGTCGATTGCCATACCCGCCATCCGGTAGAAGTTATATTCCGGGTATTTGCCCGGACCGGAAATCAGCAGATCCTCTTTCTCGTACACCAGGTCCTGACGCTTGTACTCACCCAGCTCGAAGTCTGGAGTCAGCTGAATCGCCGTGGTTGGGCACGCTTCTTCACACAGACCGCAGAAGATGCAGCGTGAGAAGTTGATGCGGAAGAACTCAGGGTACCAGCGGCCGTCTACCGTCTCTGCTTTCTGCAGAGAGATACAGCCGACCGGACACGCTACCGCACACAGGTTACAGGCAACGCAGCGCTCGGAACCGTCCGGGTCGCGCGTCAGCACGATACGGCCACGGTAGCGCGGCGGCAGATATACCGGCTCTTCCGGGTACATCCGGGTTTCGCGTTTGGCAAACGCGTGCAGGCCGATCATCCAGATACTGCGTACCTGGGTACCAAAGCCTACCAGTAATTCTTTTAAGGTCATGGTCTATAGCCCCTTATGGCTGCTGCCAGAGAATGACAGCCGCCGTTACCAACAAGTTGACGAGCGTCAGCGGCAGGCACACTTTCCAGCCGAAGGACATTACCTGGTCATAACGCGGACGCGGTAACGCTGCGCGAATCAAAATGAACATCATCATGAAGAACGCGGTTTTCAGCGCGAACCAGATGAACGGCGGTAAGAACGGGCCATGCCAGCCACCGAAGAACAGCGTTACCATCAACGCGGAAATGGTGACGATACCGATGTACTCGCCCACGAAGAACAGACCGAATTTCATACCGGAATATTCGATGTGGTAACCGTCGGCCAGTTCCTGTTCGGCTTCTGGCTGGTCAAACGGGTGACGGTGACACACCGCCACGCCCGCGATAGCAAAGGTAATAAACCCAAAGAACTGCGGGATAACGTTCCAGATGTCAGCCTGGTTATTGACGATGTCGGTCATGTTGAATGAACCGGCCTGCGCCACCACGCCCATCAGGGAGAGACCCAGGAACACTTCGTAGCTCAGCGTCTGCGCGGAAGCACGCATCGCACCCAGCAGCGAGTATTTGTTGTTACTGGACCAGCCTGCGAACAGCACCGCGTACACCGCGAGGCCTGCCATCATCAGGAAGAACAGAATGCCGATGTTCAGGTCAGCGACCACCCAGGTCGGGCTGACCGGAACGATAGCAAACGCCAGCAGCAGCGAGGTGAAGGCGATCATCGGTGCCAGAGTAAAGATCACGCGGTCAGAGAAGCGTGGGATCCAGTCCTCTTTAAAGAACATCTTGATCATGTCCGCGACCAGCTGGAGTGAACCACCCCAGCCCACGCGGTTCGGTCCGTAACGGTTCTGGAACAGACCGAGCAGACGACGTTCACCAAAGCTCATGAACGCGCCGCAGGTGACCACCACCAGCAGGATAACGATCGCTTTCAGAATGCTCAGCAGGATGTCGATAAGATCCGGCGTTAACCAACTCATGCTTTTGCCTCCTGCAGATTATCAAGACGCGCACCCGCCAGAACCGGCGCGATGCCAGGCATACCCATCGGCAGACCCACCTGCCCTGCTGTCAGACCTTCGGAGATAATCAGCGGCAGGCTGATTGTCTGGCCGTCATAGCTAAAGGCGATGTTCGCGCCCGCGTTTACGCCAAGCTTCGCGGCATCCGCCGGGTTGAGCTTGATGTAAGGCTGCGGCATACGGGTCTGGAAGACAGGCGAACGCTGAGACAGCTCGTCGCTACCGAACAGATGGTAGTACGGCGCGATACGCCAGCTGCCATCCTGCGCCTGGAAGCTCGCCGGTACGGCGGTGAAGAAGTCCAGACCGGTTTCGGAGGCTTCAATCAGACGCACGCCCGGATCGCCGTGACGCAGGGAGCCACCCACTTCAGCCTGGAATTTGTTCCATGCCTGCGGGGAGTTCCAGCCCGGCGCCCATGCGAATGGGATTTGCGAACGCGGCGCAGACGGCTGGTTGTTCCCTTCCATAGAGAAGGCGAACATGGTGTCTTTATCCTGCGGCTGGCGCGGTTCGTGCACGCTGATATTGGCGCGCATCGCGGTACGGCCGCTGTAACGGTGCGGTTCACGCGCCAGTTTCTGGCCGCGAATGCGGAAGCTTGCTTCAGGTGCGGCATCTTTAATGCCTGCCAGCTGAGGCAGTTTTTCCACTACCGCGTCGATAACGTGGTCGAGCTGCGTCCAGTCCACTTCACGGCTCTGCACGGTGCTGTGCAGGGAGTGCAGCCAGCGCCAGCTTTCCAGCATCACGGTGTTGCTGTCGTAGTACGCCGGATCGTAAACCTGGAAGAAACGCTGGGCGCGACCTTCGTTGTTGATAACGGTACCGTCGCTTTCTGCGAAGCTTGCCGCAGAGAGCACCAGGTGCGCTTTGTCCATGATCGCGGTGCGCTGATGGTCAATGACCATTACCAGCGGCGCTTTGGAGAGCGCGGCGTCAACGCGAGCGGCAGAGGCGTGGCGATGCAGATCGTTTTCCAGCACCACAACGCCGTCAGCGGCACCGGACTCCAGTTCGCTTAACGCTGCTTCCAGCGAGCCGCCGCCGATCATGCCCAGACCAATGCTGTTCACCGCACGGGCAATCATGGTCACACCGACATCAGCACCGCGGCCTTTCAGGGCTTTGGCAACGTTGGCTGCCGCCTGAATGATCTCCGCGCTGCCGGCGTTGGTACCGGAAATAATCAGCGGTTTTTTCGCACCCGCCAGGGCCTGAACAATCACGTCGACCTTGTTCTGCAGGTCGCGATCCAGTTCAACGGCCGGCGAGCTGCTGTCCAGCGCGTGGGCAATGGCAAAGCCGAGGCGCGCCTGATCTTCAACCGGCGCGCAGTAGGTCCACGCGGCGATATCGTCCAGACGGGTGTTGTCGACGTTGGTCACAAACAGAGGATGCTTCGCGCGCTGGCCGATGTTCAGGATCGCCGCAATCTGCCAGTCAGCCACTTTCTGCGCCGCTGCCATTTCACGTGCTTTCCCCTTCACCGCCTGACGAACCGCCAGAGCCGCGCGTGCGCCCGTCTGCGTCAGGTCTTCACCCAGCACCAGGACCGCATCATAAGATTCGATTTCGCGCAGCGCAGGGGTATGAATACCGCCTTCACGCAGCACTTTCAGTACCAGCTGCAGACGTTCCTGCTCGCCCTGAGCGATACCGGTATAGAAGTTTTCCGCTCCAACCAGCTCGCGCAGCGCGAAGTTGCTTTCGATGCTGGCGCGCGGGGAGCCGATACCGATCACTTTCTTCGACTGGCGCAGAATATCTGCCGCGCCCTGCATCGCCTGTTCAGCGTTCAGGGTAATGAAGTCGTCGCCACGGCGCTGAACCGGCTGACGCGGACGGTCTTTCAGGTTCACATAGCCATAGCCGAAACGACCGCGGTCGCAGAGGAAGTAGTGGTTAACGGTGCCGTTGTAACGGTTTTCGATACGACGCAGCTCGCCGTAACGCTCACCCGGGCTGGTGTTACAGCCGAGGGAACACTGCTGGCAGATGCTTGGCGCAAACTGCATGTCCCATTTACGGTTGTAACGCTCGGAGTGAGTTTTATCCGTGAATACACCGGTCGGGCAGATTTCTACCAGGTTACCGGAGAATTCGCTTTCAAGCGTACCGTCTTCCGGACGACCGAAGTAGACGTTATCGTGCGCGCCATACACGCCCAGATCCTGACCGTCTGCGTAATCTTTGTAGTAACGCACGCAGCGGTAGCAGGCGATGCAGCGGTTCATTTCGTGAGAGATGAACGGCCCCAGGTCCTGATTACGGTGGGTACGCTTGGTAAAGCGATAGCGACGGAAGCTGTGGCCGGTCATCACGGTCATATCCTGAAGGTGGCAGTTACCGCCCTCTTCACAGACCGGACAGTCGTGCGGGTGGTTGGTCATCAACCATTCCACAACGCTTTCGCGGAACTGTTTAGCTTCTTCGTCATCAATCGAAATAAAAGTGCCTTCGGTGGCTGGCGTCATACAGGACATCACCAGGCGACCACGCGTGTCTTCCGCGTTTTGATATTGCTTCACCGCACACTGGCGGCAAGCACCGACGCTGCCCAGCGCCGGATGCCAGCAAAAGTACGGAATATCGAGGCCAAGAGACAGACAAGCTTCCAGCAGGTTGTCCGCCCCGTTGACTTCGTATTCTTTGCCGTCTACATGAATCGTAGCCATTAGCATGCTTCCAGTTGGCTCGGTCGAAACCGAGCGTTAATCAAAATTCTTGTCGTTACCAGCGCGCTTTAAGCAGGTTCGGCTGAATCCCATTGATGGCATGGGTATTGCTGAACGGCTGCTTGATGCCTGCTTCGAACTCGTCGCGGAAATATTTGATCGCGCTCTGCAGAGGTTCGACGGCACCCGGTGCGTGGGCACAGAAGGTTTTACCCGGGCCTAAGAATCGACACAGTTGCTCAAGCGTCTCGATATCCCCAGGCTGGCCTTCACCACGTTCGATTGCACGCAGGATCTTCACGCTCCACGGCAGGCCATCACGGCACGGTGTGCACCAGCCGCAGGACTCGCGGGCGAAGAACTCTTCCAGGTTACGCACCAGCGAGACCATGCCGATCTCGTGGTCGACGGCCATCGCCAGCGCCGTACCCAGACGGCTGCCTGCTTTACCAATGCTTTCGAATTCCATTGGCAGGTCAAGATGGGCTTCGGTCAGGAAGTCGGTCCCTGCCCCACCCGGCTGCCAGGCTTTGAATTTCAGGCCATCGCGCATGCCGCCAGCGTAGTCCTCAAGAATTTCACGTGCGGTGGTACCGAACGGCAGTTCCCAGACGCCAGGATTTTTAACGCGACCAGAGAAGCCCATCAGCTTGGTACCGGCATCTTTGCTTGAGGAGATGCCCTGATACCACTCCACGCCGTTGGCGAGGATAGCCGGAACGTTACACAGGGTTTCAACGTTGTTTACGCAGGTCGGTTTACCCCATACGCCGGAACTTGCCGGGAACGGTGGCTTGGAACGCGGGTTCGCGCGGCGGCCTTCCAGGGAGTTAATCAGCGCGGTTTCTTCGCCGCAGATATAACGCCCTGCGCCGGTGTGCACGAACAGTTCAAAGTCAAAGCCGGTGCCCAGGATGTTTTTACCCAGCAGGCCCGCTTCGGTGGCTTCGGCAATCGCGCGACGCAGGTTTTCCGCTGCTTCGATGTACTCACCGCGCAGGAAGATGTAGCCACGGTACGCTTTCAGCGCAAACGCGGAGATCAGCATGCCTTCCACCAGCAGGTGCGGCAGCTGTTCCATCAGCAGGCGGTCTTTATAGGTACCCGGCTCCATTTCATCGGCGTTACACAGCAGGTAACGGATGTTCATGGATTCGTCTTTCGGCATCAGGCTCCACTTCAAACCGGTGGAGAAGCCCGCACCGCCGCGCCCTTTTAGGCCGGAGTCTTTCACCGCATTAACGATGTCGTCCGGTGCCATGCCGCCAAGGGCTTTACGCGCGCCGGCATAGCCGTTTTTGCTCTGGTATTCGTCGAGCCATACCGGCTGTTTGTCATCGCGCAGACGCCAGGTCAGCGGATGCGTCTCAGCAGTACGAATTACAGTTTTCATTTGTACTGCTCCAGCAGGTCAGGAATCGCTTCCGGCGTCAGATGGCTGTGAGTATCCTCATCAATCATCATGGTCGGCCCCTTGTCGCAGTTACCCAGGCAGCAGGTTGGCAGCAGGGTAAAGCGTCCATCGAACGTGGTCTGGCCCGGCTTGATATTGAGCTTTTTCTCAATCGCAGCCTGAATGCCCTGATAACCGGTGATGTGGCAGACAACGCTGTCACAGTAGCGGATCACGTGGCGGCCTACCGGCTGACGGAAGATCTGGCTGTAGAACGTGGCTACGCCCTCTACGTCACTTGCTGGAATACCCAGCACTTTCGCGATCTCATAGATCGCCCCATCCGGCACCCAACCACGCTGTTTCTGTACGATTTTCAGCGCTTCAATGGACGCCGCACGCGGGTCTTCGTAGTGGTGCATCTCGTGCTCAATCGCGGCACGTTCTGCTTCACTCAGCTCAAAAGCCTCGGTTTGTGGTTGTTGATTCTCGTGCATAATTAGCGGTCCACATCTGACATAACAAAATCGATACTACCCAGATACACAATCAGGTCGGAGACCAGACTGCCGCGGATGGCGGACGGGATCTGCTGCAGGTGCGCAAAGCTCGGCGTACGCACGCGGGTACGGTAGCTCATGGTGCTGCCGTCACTGGTCAGGTAGTAACTGTTAATACCCTTGGTCGCTTCAATCATCTGGAAGGATTCTTGCGCCGGCATGACCGGACCCCAGGAAACCTGCAGGAAGTGGGTGATCAGGGTTTCGATATGCTGCAGCGTGCGCTCTTTCGGTGGCGGCGTCGTCAGCGGGTGATCCGCCTTGAACGGGCCTTCCGGCATGTTGTTGAGGCACTGCTCAAGGATGCGCAGACTCTGGCGCAGCTCTTCCACTTTCAGCATCACGCGGGTGTAGCAGTCGGAAACACCGCCGCCCACCGGGACTTCAAAGTCGAAGTTCTCGTAGCCAGAGTAAGGACGGGCTTTACGCACGTCGAAATCAATACCGGTCGCACGCAGACCTGCACCTGTTGTACCCCACTCCAGCGCTTCTTTCGCGCCGTAGGCAGCAACGCCCTGGGAACGTCCTTTCAGGATGGTGTTACGCAGCGCGGCTTTCTCATAAGACGCCAGACGTTTTGGCATCCAGTCGAGGAATTCACGCAGCAGACGGTCCCAGCCGCGCGGCAGATCGTGTGCCACGCCGCCGATACGGAACCAGGCAGGGTGCATACGGAAACCGGTAATCGCTTCCACCAGATCGTAGATTTTCTGACGGTCGGTAAAGGCGAAGAAGACCGGGGTCATCGCGCCGACGTCCTGAATGAACGTGGAGATGTACAGCAGGTGGCTGTTGATACGGAACAGTTCTGACAGCATAACGCGAATCACGTTAACGCGATCCGGCGTAACGATACCCGCCAGTTTCTCAACGGCCAGCACGTATGGCATTTCGTTGACGCAGCCGCCGAGGTACTCGATACGGTCGGTATACGGAATGTAGCTGTGCCAGGACTGACGCTCGCCCATCTTTTCAGCGCCACGGTGGTGGTAGCCGATGTCCGGAACGCAGTCGACAATCTCTTCGCCATCAAGCTGAAGGATAATACGGAATGCACCGTGCGCAGACGGGTGGTTTGGACCGAGGTTGAGGAACATGAAGTCCTCGTTGTCGGTACCGCGCTTCATGCCCCAGTCTTCCGGCTTGAAGGTCAGCGCTTCCATTTCCAGGTCCTGTTTGGCTTTGGTCAGCTCAAACGGGTCGAATTCGGTTGCACGCGCAGGGTAGTCTTTACGCAGCGGGTGGCCGGTCCAGGTCTGCGGCATCATGATGCGCGTCAGATGCGGGTGGCCGTCGAAGGTCATGCCGAACATTTCCCAGGTTTCACGCTCATACCAGTTCGCGTTCGGGAAAAGTTTGGTGATCGTCGGCAGATGCATGTCGTTTTCAGACAATGCCACCTTGAGCATGATATCCGTATTACGGTCTATTGAGATCAGGTGGTAGAAAACGGAAAAATCCGCAGCAGGGAGACCCTGGCGGTGGGTACGCAGACGTTCATCCATGCCGTGTAAGTCAAACAGCATGACGTACGGTTTTGGCAATTTCTTAAGGAAATCGACAACTTCCAGCAATTGCTCACGCTTCACCCAAACAACGGGTACCCCGGTGCGGGTAGCCTGAACAGTAAAGGCATCCGGCCCAAAACGGTTGCGCAGTTCGCCAATGACTGGGTCATCCAGATGATCCCGGGTCTGCCAGGCGGCTTCTTGCGCGGTTAAGTCGGTCATATTGTTCACCATTGCAAATGGTCCGTGGTGACTGTTGAGCCTGGCTTCGCGCTATTTGAGTAGTGATATGCGAAGGTGTTCTCCAGGCCTACAGGCGCAAATTAAATTTCGTCAGGCGTACGCAGATTGGTGACGGCAATACGTTCACCACGTTTACGCTCGCGCTCAGACTGCATGTTCGCGCGATACACACCCTGATCGCCAACAACCCACGACAGTGGGCGACGTTCTTTACCGATAGATTCCTGCAGCAGCATCAGCGCCTGCATGTAGGCTTCCGGACGTGGCGGACAACCCGGGATGTACACATCCACTGGGATAAATTTATCTACGCCCTGCACGACGGAATAAATGTCGTACATACCGCCAGAGTTTGCACATGCGCCCATGGAGATAACCCATTTTGGCTCCAGCATCTGGTCATACAGACGCTGAATAACAGGTGCCATCTTGGTAAAGCACGTACCGGCTACCACCATCAGGTCAGCCTGACGCGGGGAAGCACGGAGTACCTCGGCCCCAAAACGCGCAACGTCATGCACCGCAGTGAATGACGTCACCATTTCAACGTAGCAGCAAGAAAGGCCAAAGTTGTAAGGCCAGATGGAGTTCTTACGACCCCAGTTGACCATATCGTGCATGGCATGTTCGAGTTTGCCCATGTACACGCTTTTATTGACTTCTTGCTCCAGGGGGTCGGTTACGATCTCCTGTTTTTGCAGGGGGTAACGGTCATTCTCACCGTTAGGATCTATGCGGGTGAGCGTATAATCCATCTTATTGCCTCGCTGTTACTGCTGACGATTAGAGATACTGTTTTCCGGGTTGATGTGTTCACGACGTGAACGCGCAGGCGTCCAGTCAAGCGCGCCAATACGCACCAGATAAACCAGACCGGCCAGTAGCACTAAAATGAAAATTGCGGCCTCGACAAAGCCCACCCAACCACTTTCGCGGATGGACGTTGACCATGCGAAAAGGTAAAGCGCTTCCACGTCGAAGATGACGAAGAACATGGCTACCAGATAGAACTTGGCAGACAGGCGTAAGCGAGCGGAACCTACTGAATCAATACCTGATTCGAAAGGTGTGTTTTTGTGCCTTGCACGGGCGCGACCGCCCAGGAACCAGCCGCCGACTAACATCAGGCAGCACAGGCCAATGGCTACAATAAGAAAGATTGCGAATGCCCAGTGATGAGCGATGACTTCTGTGGATGTTGACATACTCATTGCTTACTCATCAAAAGTGATACCAACGACACTGCTCTTGCTGGCAGATGGGCATCACATCGATTCATGGGGAGGAACAAATAACCTTACACTAACTGTCAGAAATGAGACGTAGACAGCAAAATGATGGGGTTTTTTACTCCTTTCTATAACCTATTGTCAACTTTAACAAAGGTTTCTTCACATTAAATTACATCGAGCGATTCTCATTAACATTTGGTGCCCTTTAACCCTGGTGGGTGCATGACTTTCCGTCAAATGTATGTTGTTGAATCGTGTCCGTTTCGGAAGTAAAAAAAATAACCCTCCTATTTTGACAGGATTTGCCAACGATTCCTCCCCCCAAATAGGAGTATTTTCTTGATCTGCGACACGCTTTTGTTAATTCAACATGGAAAACGGCAACATATTTCCTGTTTTTTTAACATGAGAGGGATATGGGCGAAGTTAGAACGGAAAACGGACAAGTTTTAAGCAAAAGTATTCAGCTTATTGATAAATAAGAGAGTATCCTGAAAACCCTTGCGCCATAAGCGGGTATTATTGCGTAAAAAAAGCCACTGCATGTGAAAATCACACGAGTGGCTGTTTTTTACACTTACATTTTGTTACCAGAATATTGAGCTATCGATCACTCAAAATCCCCTTCGACGATCAGGGAGTCATCCCCCCCTTCGGAGGTAACGCGCTCGAATTGCCACGGGTTATGGTAGTTTTCCATCGCCTCGAACACCACTTTGGCCAACTCGTTATGGCTGGACGAATTGTGGCAGAGCAGATACTCCGTATCCGGCAGCGCAGGAAGACCGTCGGATTTCCCCAGAACGCGCAGATCGGGGCTCATCATCTCTACCGGACGGGCCGTTACGCCCAGACCGGCCTTCACGGCGGCACGAACCGCTGGCAGCGTGGAAGCCACATACGCCAGACGCCACGGAATGTTGGCCTCATTCAGCGCCGTGAGCACCATATCGCGGAACGGGCTCGGGTCATCCAGCAAGACCAGCGGAACCGGCTCCCCTTTTTGCAGCACGTACTCGGCTGCGCAATACCAGTGTGTAGGTGATGTGCGCAGCGTCAGGCAATCAAACTGCCCGGGACGATGCGTCGTCACCACAAGGTCGACTTTGTGCTCATTTAACATCTCAACCATAAAGGCATTACGTTTTACGCTAACGTCCAGCGCAAGCTTCGGATAAACCGAACTAATACGGTTGAGAAGAAACGGCAATATAGTATCCGCTGACTCATCAGATGCACCTAACGTTAGCACCCCTTGAAGGTTGCTAAACATTAATGACATACATGCTTCATCATTAAAGCGAAGAATTTTCCTGGCATAACCCAGTAGCTGAATACCGTGTTCCGTTAAGAGCTTATTACGCCCGTGACGTGCAAAAAGCTCTTTACCAACCAGTTGCTCCAGGCGCTGCATTTGCTGGCTAACGGCGGACTGAGTTCGGCAAACGGCGGCAGCAGCTGCTGCAAAAGTGTTGAGATCGGCGACCGCAACAAACGTTCTCAGCAGATCGAGGTCGAGATTCATTATCGGACGATTTGCATTTATCATATCTATTCACTTTCAGGTTGCTCGTGCGGAGCTGCCCGGGTTGAAGCTGTGTGTAACAGTTAAGCAATTCCCTCTGAAGGTTTTCCCTCGCATCCCGGCCCGGCAGACTGCCTGACAGATAGTTATTGTGCTGCTTTATATCAACAGTCAGAAAGCACGTTTCATGACGTTATTTTTATTCTCTTAAACGTTCAGGATATTTAGATGTTCGCAGGTTTATGTAAATTACATTAAAGGTATAACACCTTTTCTGCCATCTTTATCGCAGCGCTGTCAACGTAGCAGGAGATGTGCGACACATTCCAGCCAGAGATAACTCCAACAATAACAATCAATTAATTCGAAAAGTCAGTGCCAGATATACAAAATTTTTGCATCTGTCCTCTGCTTTCCTGAAAGACATCTTAACCCAAATCCACTTTATTTATAAGTCTTATTGCAATATTGAGGATTAAAGAAGAATGTTAAGCTTCTAAACTAATTTTATTAAAATTAACTAAAGTTGCATTTTATAGGTTAATAATAAATAAATTTTAATTTAGATTAAGACCATTCATTAATGGCACTTAACATTAATTTCACATGAGTAACTTTTAGCCACATTATGCTTTTACAGGAACATTTATCAAGCATTCAGGTTTTACGAAAAGTCACGCAGGGTGATTGCTACCGTTGTCAGGTTCAACACTTATTTTTACCAGCACAATATACAGAATTCTGACAAATGAATAGCACATTTAACCTATCATCGTGCCATGCGCACAACTTTAAGACAGTAAAAAAGCTAACGCACAGCGAAAAAGATTTATCAAAATTTTGCTCCAGGCACAAAATCTTCTACTGCACACCCTTCAAAACGAAGCGAGGGGGGAGTACATTATTCCGTGCTGACTTCCACGGCAGGGAGCGGCAATAATAGCGAAAAGGTTAAAGGTTCATGTCCCCTATCGAAAAATCCAGCAAGCTAGATAACGTCTGTTATGACATCCGCGGCCCGGTTCTGAAAGAGGCAAAACGCCTTGAAGAGGAAGGCAATAAGGTTCTGAAACTCAACATTGGTAACCCTGCGCCATTTGGTTTTGAAGCGCCGGATGAAATTCTGGTTGATGTGATCCGCAACCTTCCAACTGCACAAGGTTATTGCGATTCAAAAGGACTTTACTCCGCACGTAAAGCCATCATGCAGCACTACCAGGCACGCGGTATGCGCGATGTTACCGTTGAAGATATCTATATCGGCAACGGCGTTTCCGAACTGATCGTGCAGGCGATGCAGGCGCTGCTGAACAGCGGGGACGAAATGCTGGTGCCCGCGCCGGACTATCCGCTGTGGACGGCTGCCGTATCACTGTCGAGCGGGAAAGCCGTGCACTATCTGTGCGACGAGTCCTCCGACTGGTTCCCGGACCTCGATGATATTCGCGCAAAAATCACGCCCCGCACGCGCGGCATCGTGATCATTAACCCGAACAACCCGACGGGTGCAGTGTACTCAAAAGAGCTGCTGATGGAGATCGTCGAGCTCGCCCGCCAGCACAACCTGATCATCTTTGCCGACGAAATTTACGACAAGATCCTGTACGACGCGGCACAGCACCACTCAATCGCTGCGCTGGCACCGGATCTGCTGACCGTCACCTTTAACGGCCTGTCTAAAACCTACCGCGTGGCCGGTTTCCGTCAGGGCTGGATGGTACTGAACGGCCCGAAAAAGCACGCCAAAGGCTATATCGAAGGGCTGGAGATGCTGGCCTCGATGCGTTTATGCGCCAACGTGCCGGCGCAGCACGCAATCCAGACGGCGCTGGGTGGTTATCAGAGCATTAGCGAGTTCATCGTTCCCGGTGGTCGCCTGTACGAACAGCGCAACCGCGCGTGGGAGCTGATCAACGATATCCCAGGCGTCTCCTGCGTGAAGCCGAATGGCGCGCTCTATATGTTCCCGAAAATTGACGCGAAGCGCTTTAATATTCACGACGACCAGAAAATGGTGCTCGATTTCCTGCTTCAGGAAAAAGTGCTGCTGGTTCAGGGGACGGCGTTTAACTGGCCGTGGCCGGATCACGTGCGCATCGTGACGCTGCCGCGCGAAGATGACCTCGAAATGGCCATCAGCCGCTTCGGGCGCTTCCTCTCCGGATACCATCAGTAATCTTAAAATCAGGCTACTTCGGTAGCCTGATTTGCATCTTCCCTCCCCTCCCCGCACAATGAACGCCTGTCGCAGTGAAGACAAAAGGTAACCTATGAGTCAGAGTCATTTCTTCGCCCACCTCTCCCGCCTGAAACTCATCAACCGCTGGCCGCTGATGCGCAACGTGCGCACTGAGAACGTGTCAGAGCACAGTCTGCAGGTTGCCATGGTTGCTCATGCGCTCGCCGCCATTAAAAACCGCAAATTCAACGGCCAAGTCAATCCAGAGCGCATCGCCCTGCTGGCGATGTACCACGATGCGTCAGAAGTGCTGACCGGCGACCTGCCCACGCCGGTGAAATATTTCAACTCGCAAATTGCGCAGGAATATAAGGCCATCGAGAAAATTGCCCAGCAGAAGCTGATTGACATGGTGCCGGATGAGTTGCGCGACATTTTTGAGCCGCTCATCGATGAGCATCAGTACACGGAAGTTGAAAAGTCGCTGGTCAAGCAGGCCGACGCGCTCTGCGCCTATCTGAAGTGTCTGGAAGAGCTGTCTGCGGGGAATAACGAATTTTTACTGGCGAAAACGCGTCTGGAAAAAACGCTGGAATCTCGCCGCAGCGAAGAGATGGACTATTTTATGCAGGTGTTTGTGCCGAGCTTCCATCTGTCGCTGGATGAGATTAGCCAGGATTCACCGTTGTAATCTGTTTGCCCAGCGGCGCTGCGTTTGCGGGGCCTGCGGGTTACAGGCCGGGTAAGGCGCAGCCGCCACCCGGCAAAATTATCAGAACGGGAACAGGACCGGTATCAACACCACGCACACCACCATCACCAGCACGGTGAACGGCACGCCCAGCTTCACGAAATCACTGAACTTATAATGCCCGGGCCCCAGCACCAGCGTATTCACCGGTGAAGAGACTGGCGTCATAAATGCCGCGGAGGCCGCCATTGCGACCATCATCGCAAAGGGATACGGCGACACGCCCATGGATTTGGCCATCGCCAGCGCAATCGGCGCCATCAGTACCGCCGTCGCGGTATTGGAGATAAACAGACCGATGGTGGCGCACATAATGAACAGACAGACCAGCATCATGTACGGCCCATACCCGCCGCCAACGTCCATTAAGCCTTTAACAATCAGATCCACCCCGCCGGTTTTTTGCAGCGCCAGGGCGAAGGGCATCATCCCGACGATCAGGATAATGCTCGGCCAGTGAATGGCTTTATAGGCGCTTTCGGCGTCAATGCAGCGGAATTTGCCCATCAACAGGCAGGCGATGATTGCCGCGACCGGATTGGGAATTTCATCGGTCAGCATCAGCGCCACCATCAGCACCAGACAAAAAATCGCGTGGGGCGCCTGGCTGTGCGCAGGCGACGCGTCGCTCTCCTCGACAGGCATGTTGAGCACCACAAAATCGCGCCCTTTTTGCCCAAGCTGGCTAATCAGCTTCCAGTTACCGACAACGAGGAAGATATCGCCCAGCAGGATCGGCTCATCCACCACCGCCCCTTCCATCGCTACGCCATCGCGCTTCAGCCCCACGACATTCAGGCCATAGCGGGTTCGGAACCCCATTTCCCGCACGGTTTTGCCCAGCAGTTCCGATTCCGGGATCAGCGATACTTCGGCCATGCCGACATCCAGCGCCTGATCCGAAAAATACTCCCCGCGCAGCACCATCGGTTCCAGCAGCTGTTCGCTGCAAAACTCGCGCAGATCCACGTCCGCGGTGGACATATCAATCAGCAGGACATCCCGCGCGCGGAATTCCGACACCCCGTTGACGTTGACAATCACCCGGCGAAAACGACGCCAGCGCTCAACGCCGATCACGTTCGCGCCATAGCGCTCACGCAGCTTCAGGTCGTCAAGACGCTGTCCCACCATCGGCGAGCCGGGGCGAATAGCCAGACGGCGCGCGCGCCCGGTGAGACGGTACTCTTTAATCAGATCGCGGAAGGTGCGTCGCTTCCACCCTTCTTTATTTTTGTCCTGTTTTTCACCTTTCAGGGCAAACCGGGTCAGCAGCATGTAGACCACCCCCAACACCAGAATGACCAGCCCGAGCGGGGTGACGCTGAAAAAACTGAAGCCCTGGAATCCTTCCCGGATAAGCTCGCTGTTGACGACCAGGTTCGGCGGCGTTGCTACCAGCGTCATCATTCCGCTGATCAAACCTGCAAAACTCAGGGGCATCATCAGGTGCGACGGCGAGATCTGCATCCGCATGGAGACGCTCAGCACCACCGGGATAAAGATGGCGACCACGCCCGTTGAGCTCATAAACGCTCCCAGCCCGGCGACGGTCACCATCAGGTAGATCAGCATTTTGGTTTCGCTGCTACCCGCTACCTTCACCAGCCACGACCCCATGATGGTCGCCACGCCGGTACGCACCAGCCCATCACCAATAATAAACAGGGCGGCAATCAGGATAACGTTGGGATCGCTAAACCCGGAAAACGCTTCCGGCAGCGTGAGCGTTCCGCTCAGCACAAACGCGACGATGACAAACAAGGCGACGGCGTCCATGCGTACCTTGCCCGTTGCAAAAAGAAGGATGGCGATTAAAAGCAGGCTCAGGACCCAAATCAGTTCACCGTTCACAACATGTCCTTGTCAGTGGGAGATGAGGAATTTTGCCATAAAAAAGCCCCAGCAATGTGGGGCTATATCATGTGATTACATTTTTAGCGAGACGGTTACAACCCCGTCAGAGGCTTTCGAAACAGCCAGCGCCGTCAGCGAATCCAGCACAAAGTCTGCCTCCTCCAGGCGGGGAGATCCCGCCGGAACATTCACCGCAATAACGTAGCTTCCGGCGTTCAGCCCGGCCAGTACGCCAGCGGCCGCGTCTTCCACCACCACGCACTCTTCAGGGGCGAGGCCCAGCAGTTCAGCGCCCAGTAAAAACGCGTCGGGCTCCGGTTTACCGCGCTTTACGCGCTCCGCCGTGATAAACACTTCTGGCGTCGGCAGACCAGCCGCCTTGTGACGGGCGTGGGCGACGGGAATGGAGCCTGAGGTAACGATAGCCCACGGAATCTGCGCCTCGTTCAGATGCTCAAGCAGCTCGAGCGCGCCCGGTAAGGCGGTGATGCCGTCCGTATCCGTGGCTTCAATATGTTCCAGGTATTTGAACTCCGCCTGAATTTCGTCCTCAGAGCGTCCCGCCAGGAAGTGCCGTAGCGAGGTGATGGCCTGTTTGCCATGGATAAAATTCAGCACGTCCTGATGGTCGATGCCATGTCTGTCAGCCCAATGGCACCAGGAACGCTCCACAACCGGCAGCGAATCCACCAGCGTACCGTCCAGATCAAACAGAAAACCTCTACACTGCACACGCACCTCCGTCAGGCATTAATGATTTGTTGAATTTCGTTGCTGCTTAAATGGTACTGGCGCGGGCAGGCGTGCCACGCGCTTAGCATTCGCTGATATTTATCCCACATAGGGGTCTGCGCGTTGAAGCCGTGGGTGCCCGCGTCAAAGTGGGTGTAGCGCCCTTCTGTATTCACCATAAAGCGAACATAGCTCAGATAACGCGCTTCCGTTGCGGCATCAAAGCCTAAGAAGGTCACGCGGCGCTCGTCGATGGACTGCTGATCTTTGAGATTCGTCCAGGACACGTGCAGGGCGTGATACATCTCCATAATGTCGATCACGATGCGACAGGTTTCTTCTTTCAGCTCGCCAAACTCGCGGTCCAGTTCGCGCATTTGCAAACCAAAACCGCGTTCAACGATGGTTTGCAGGCGGCTGTAGCGCGCAGCGTTATCGGGATCAAGCATAGTCATCATCTTGTACTGGTTGGACAAAATCAGACGTTGAGCATGGGTCATTTCCATCTTTCGACTCCTGTAGCGCATTGCACTTTAAAAAAAAGACACGGTAACTGATTGTTACTGTGCCTTCTTTTCGTCGTCGTTTCGATGATCAATCACAAATCATCGAGGAATGTTTTATCGAGTTGCTTAAAAGCGCGCTTTAACGTGTCCGCCAGCGCCTGGTAATCCGGCTTGCCTTCGACCGGGGCGAGCGCCTGTCCGGCCTCCTCCAGTTTTCCGCGCACTTCATAAAACCAGTGTAAAATAGAAGGGGGAAGCGGAGTGATGGAGCGTTTACCTAACCACCACAGGCCCTGCATCGGCAGGCTTAAGGCGAAGAGCGCCGTCGCGACAGCAGGGCCAAGCTGCCCGCCCAACGCAATCTGCCAGCACAGCGTAAAGACAGCGACAGGCGGCATAAAGCGAATCGCATAGCGCGTGGCGCGGATAGTGCGATTCTCAATGAACATCGGCGCAAGGCGCTTTTCCATCGGCCACGTCTTTGCGTAATGCTGTCCCCGACGAAACAGACTAAAGAAATTTACGGACGGGTTCTCTGGTGTCGACATGGCTGTACCTCAACTTCACATATAAAAATTAAAATTTTCGTGCAAAACCACAACAAGCTATGACAACGTTCAAAATATTTTGTCATCTCTACCCCGTATCGGGTATCCTGTGCCAGCCTGATAGGGCCATAGACGAGAATCATTAACTCGTCAAATTATTGCATATTATGCCATTGGCTGAAAATTGTGCAAAATGGCATAAAATCATAGTTATTTCTTCCATCATGCCACAATGTTCGTTTGGCATGATGTTAATCATAAATGTCTGAGTCCTCATGCGTTACGCTGTTAGACTCACTGACGTTTTTTTAGCCACGTATCAATAATAGGTACTTCCATGTCGAGTAAGTTAGTACTGGTTCTGAACTGCGGTAGCTCCTCACTGAAATTCGCCATCATCGATGCGCTCAACGGTGACGAATACCTCTCTGGTTTGGCCGAATGTTTCCATCTGCCTGAAGCACGTATCAAGTGGAAGATGGACGGCAGCAAACAAGAAGCGGCTTTAGGTGCAGGCGCCGCTCACAGTGAAGCGCTGAACTTTATCGTTAACACTATTCTGGCACAAAAACCAGAACTGTCTGCTCAGCTGACTGCGATTGGTCACCGTATCGTCCACGGCGGCGAAAAATACACCAGCTCCGTCGTGATCGACGAATCTGTGATCCAGGGCATCAAGGACTCTGCGTCCTTCGCACCGCTGCACAACCCGGCTCACCTGATCGGTATCGCTGAAGCGCTGAAATCCTTCCCGAATCTGAAAGACAAAAACGTGGCCGTATTCGACACCGCGTTCCATCAGACCATGCCGGAAGAGTCTTACCTCTATGCCCTGCCATACAGCCTGTACAAAGAACACGGCGTACGTCGCTACGGCGCGCACGGCACCAGCCACTTCTATGTAACTCAGGAAGCCGCAAAAGTTCTGAACAAGCCGGTTGAAGAACTGAACATCATCACCTGCCACCTGGGCAACGGTGGTTCTGTTTCTGCTATCCGCAACGGTAAATGTGTTGATACTTCCATGGGTCTGACCCCGCTGGAAGGTCTGGTGATGGGTACCCGTTCCGGTGACATCGACCCGGCGATCATCTTCCACCTGCACGACACCCTGGGCATGAGCGTTGACCAGATCAACAAAATGCTGACCAAAGAGTCTGGCCTGCTGGGTCTGACCGAAGTCACCAGCGACTGCCGTTACGTTGAAGACAACTACGCAGAGAAAGAAGACGCTAAACGTGCAATGGACGTTTACTGCCACCGTCTGGCGAAGTACATCGGCTCTTACACTGCGCTGATGGACGGTCGTCTGGACGCGGTTATCTTCACCGGTGGTATCGGTGAGAACGCGGCAATGGTTCGTGAACTGTCCCTGGGCAAACTGGGCGTTCTGGGCTTCGACGTTGATCACGAGCGTAACCTGGCTGCCCGCTTCGGCAAGTCTGGCTTCATCAACAAAGAAGGCACCCGCCCTGCTCTCGTTATCCCAACTAACGAAGAACTGGTCATTGCGCAAGACGCGCACCGCCTGACTGCCTGATTCCACACCGCCAGCAATGCTGGCGGTGCTGTTTTGTAACCCGCCCAATTGCGGCGGTAACGAAAGAGGATAAACCGTGTCCCGTACTATTATGCTGATCCCTACCGGAACCAGCGTCGGCCTGACCAGCGTCAGCCTTGGCGTTATCCGTGCTATGGAACGCAAAGGCGTTCGTCTGAGCGTCTTTAAGCCAATCGCCCAGCCACGTGCCGGTGGCGATGCGCCAGACCAGACCACCACCATCGTTCGCAAGAACTCCAATCTGCCAGCGGCTGAACCGCTGAAGATGAGCCACGTTGAGTCTCTGCTGTCCAGCAACCAGAAAGACGTGCTGATGGAAGAGATCATCGCCAACTACCATGCTAACGCGCAAGACGCGGAAGTGGTGCTGGTTGAAGGTCTGGTCCCGACGCGCAAACACCAGTTTGCCCAGTCTCTGAACTTTGAAATCGCGAAAACCCTGAACGCAGAGATCGTTTTCGTGATGTCTCAGGGCACCGACACCCCAGAGCAGCTGAACGAGCGTATCGAACTGACGCGCAGCAGCTTCGGCGGCGCGAAAAATACCAACATCACCGGCGTGATCGTGAACAAGCTGAACGCACCGGTGGATGAGCAGGGACGTACTCGCCCTGACCTGTCCGAGATTTTCGACGACTCTTCCAAAGCGAAAGTCATCAAAGTTGACCCGGCTAAGCTGCAGGAATCCAGCCCTCTGCCAGTACTGGGCGCGGTGCCATGGAGCTTCGATCTGATTGCAACCCGTGCAATCGATATGGCGCGTCACCTGAACGCTACCATCGTTAACGAAGGCGACATCAACACCCGCCGCGTGAAGTCCGTAACCTTCTGTGCGCGCAGCATTCCGCACATGCTGGAACACTTCCGCGCAGGTTCCCTGCTGGTAACCTCCGCAGACCGTCCTGACGTGCTGGTTGCCGCCTGCCTGGCCGCGATGAACGGCGTGGAAATCGGTGCGATCCTGCTGACCGGTGCCTACGAGATGGACCCACGCGTCAGCAAGCTGTGCGAACGCGCGTTTGCGACCGGCCTGCCGGTCTTCATGGTGAACACCAACACCTGGCAGACCTCCCTGAGCCTGCAGAGCTTCAACCTGGAAGTGCCGGTTGATGACCACGAGCGTATCGAGAAAGTTCAGGAATACGTTGCGGGCTACATCAACGCAGACTGGATCGAATCCCTGACTGCAACCTCCGAGCGCAGCCGCCGCCTGTCTCCTCCAGCATTCCGTTATCAGCTGACCGAGCTGGCGCGTAAAGCGGGCAAACGCGTTGTTCTGCCAGAAGGCGACGAACCACGTACCGTTAAAGCGGCTGCTATCTGTGCAGAGCGCGGCATCGCGACCTGCGTGCTGCTGGGTAACCCGGATGAGATCACCCGCGTTGCGGCGTCTCAGGGCGTTGAGCTGGGCGCTGGCATCGAAATCGTTGACCCTGAAGTGGTTCGCGAGAGCTACGTTGCTCGTCTGGTTGAGCTGCGTAAGAGCAAGGGCATGACCGAAGCCGTTGCGCGCGAACAGCTGGAAGACAACGTGGTGCTGGGCACGCTGATGCTTGAGCAGGACGAAGTTGACGGTCTGGTTTCCGGTGCGGTTCACACCACGGCGAACACCATCCGTCCACCGCTGCAGCTGATCAAAACCGCGCCAGGCAGCTCTCTGGTTTCTTCCGTGTTCTTCATGCTGCTGCCTGAACAGGTTTACGTTTACGGCGACTGCGCGATCAACCCGGATCCAACCGCAGAACAGCTGGCAGAAATCGCTATCCAGTCCGCGGACTCCGCGATTGCCTTCGGTATCGAACCGCGCGTAGCAATGCTCTCCTACTCCACCGGTACCTCTGGTGCTGGTAGCGACGTAGAGAAAGTACGTGAAGCGACCCGTCTGGCGCAGGAAAAACGTCCTGACCTGATGATCGACGGCCCGCTGCAGTACGACGCCGCCGTGATGGCCGACGTTGCGAAATCCAAAGCGCCGAACTCGCCGGTTGCAGGTCGCGCTACCGTGTTCATCTTCCCGGATCTGAACACCGGTAACACCACCTATAAAGCGGTGCAGCGTTCAGCAGACCTGATCTCCATCGGGCCAATGCTGCAGGGCATGCGCAAACCTGTGAACGACCTGTCTCGTGGCGCGCTGGTTGACGATATCGTCTACACCATCGCGCTGACCGCGATCCAGTCTTCGCAGCAGCAGTAATGTTAAAAAGCCCGGTGGCGCCAGCGCTTACCGGGCAACAAAAAGGCGACCACTTAACGGGTCGCCTTTTTTATTTACAGCAGCTCTCGCGCCGCCGATACAATGTCATGTGCCGTCAGGCCATACTCCTTCTGCAGGAAATCCTGTGTCCCCACCTGGCCGTAACGCTCCTTGACGCCCACCCGCCGCATCGGTACCGGGCAGGTTTCCACCAGCACCTCCGCCACCGCCGATCCCAGCCCGTTGTGAATGCTGTGGTTTTCACAGGTGACGATGCGACCGGTTTTTTCGGCGTAGTTTTTCACCAGCATCCGGTCGATGGGCTTCAGGGTAAACATGTCGATGACCGCCGCGCTGACCCCCTCCTGCTCAAGCTGGCGCGCCGCTTCCAGCGCTTCCGCCACCATGATGCCGTTGGCAATCAGGGTGATATCGGTTCCTTCGCGCAGCACGTTGCCTTTACCAATGGTGAAGGTTGACCCCGGCGCATACACGCTCGGCGCCTGCTTACGGATGGTGCGTACCCAGTAGAAGCCTTCGAGGTCGATAAGCTGGCGCAGCACGTCCTCAAACATCACCGCGTCGGTCACCTCCAGCACCACCGAATGCGCCAGACCGCGTACGATGCCCATATCCTCAAACGACATATGCGTTCCGCCGTTGTGGCAGGCCGTCACGCCCGCATCCGAGGCAATCACCTTCACGTTGTTGCGCTGATAGTCCAGGGACATAAACAGCTGGTCGAAGCAGCGACGGCTGGCAAACGCGGTGAAGGTATGAACGAACGGTATACGCCCGGTAAGCGACAGCCCCGCCGCGGTGCCGATGACGTTGGCCTCCATAATGCCGCAGTTAATCACGTGCTGCGGATAATCACGCGCCACGCCGTCCATCGCCATCGAGCTCATCAGATCCGCTTCCAGGGCGATAATCTCGTTTCCCGCCTCAATCTGCTTTGCCACAAAGCCCGCGTAGACCTTACGCATCTCAACGGCGTCTTTCTCTCCTGCCGGTGCAACCTTAATCATGTGAAGCCTCCAGTTGGCGAATCGTCTCGTTGAGGGCCGCTTTGCTCTCCGCGGTCAACCGCAGGTGGTGCGAGTTGCTGAGCTGTTCCAGGTACGGCACCCCCTGCCCTTTGATGCTGTCGAGGATGACGACTATCGGACGCGCGTCGGCAGCCGGGACCCGCGACGTCACCGCCAGCAGTCCCGGGATGTCGTCGCCCTTCACCGTCGCCACGTCAAAGCCAAAGGCGCGGAATTTCCCCTCCAGGTCAAACGCGCTGATGATTTCGTCCAGCTCGCCGTCGAGCTGCTGTTTGTTCCAGTCCACGAACACCGTCAGGTTGTTAAGGCGATGATGAGCGATAAACTGGAAGGCTTCCCAGCACTGCCCCTCGTTCAGCTCGCCGTCACCGACGATGCAGAAGACGCGGTTCGGTCGCCCCGCCAGCCTGTGCGAGAGCGCCATACCGCCGGCAATTGAGATCCCCTGCCCCAGCGAACCGGTGGTGGCGTCCACGCCGCGCGTTTTCAGACGGTCCGGGTGGCTTGGCAGGCGCGTGCCGTTCTGGTTCAGGGTGCTCAGCTCTTCCACCGGGAAGTAGCCCTTGATCGCCAGCGTGCTGTAGAGCGCCGGGCCCGCATGGCCTTTCGACAGAACAAAATAGTCTCGCTCCGGCCAGTCCGGATCCGCCGGGTCGATTTTCATTACCGCGCCGTACAGCACGGCCAGGGTTTCGACCACCGACATACTGCCGCCATAGTGTCCAAAGCCCAGCTGCGTCAGGGATTTCAGCGTCTCTAGACGGATCTGACGCGCGAGTTCGGTTATCTCTTTCTCATTCATGATTTGGCTCCGGTGTTTTCCTGCGCGTTACCGCCCGCAGGTTTGTTTTTCGCGAAGACGTTGTACGCCACCAGCAGCGCGAACAACGCCACAACCAGTCCGGTGATGGCAAGCGGCGACAGGAAGCGCGCCAGGTTGCCGAGGACAATTCCGACCGCGCCGAAGTCGGCGTCCGAGAAGGTAGTGTTGGCAAAGCCAATGGCGCCCAGCACCGGCAGCAGCAGAACCGGCAGGAAGGTGATCAGCAGGCCGTTAGCAAAGGCGCCAATCATTGCCCCGCGGCGTCCGCCGGTGGCGTTACCGAACACGCCCGCCGTTGCGCCGGTGAAGAAGTGCGGCACGACGCCCGGGAGAATCAGCACCCAGCTAAACTGACCGCAGATGAACAAGCCTACAATCCCGCCGAGGAAGCTGAACAGGAAGCCAATCAGCACCGCGTTTGGCGCATACGGATACACCACCGGGCAGTCCAGCGCAGGACGCGCGTTCGGCACCAGTTTTTCCGAGAAGCCGGTAAAGGCCGGAACGATTTCCGCCAGAATCAGGCGTACGCCCTGCAGGATGATGAACACGCCCGCCGCGAAGGTGATCGCCATGATGATGGCGTAGACCAGGTAGTTCTGACCGCCGCTGAAGGTAGCCTCCACGTACTCACGTCCGGCGCTCACCGCCATGATCAGGTAGATAATCATCATGGTCAGGGAGATCGAGATCGAGCTGTCGCGCAGGAAGCTCAGGTTCTTCGGCAGGTTCATCTCTTCGGTTGAGCGGGAGCCTTTGCCAACCTTGCTGCCAATCCAGCCGGACAGCACGTAGCCCAGCGTGCCGAAGTGCCCGAAGGCAATCTCATCGTTGCCGGTAATGCGCTTCATGTAGCGCTGGGCAATCGCCGGGAAGAAGGCCATGATCAGGCCGAGGATCAGCGAGCCGGTAAAGACCAGACCCACGCCCTCAAAGCCCGCTACCGTCAGGATCACGCCAATCATGCACGCCATATAAAACGTGTGGTGCCCGGTCAGGAAGATGTACTTCAGGCGGGTAAAGCGCGCGACGATAATATTCGCCACCATGCCGAAGGCCATAATAAGCGCGGTCGCTGCACCGTATTTTTCCAGCGCAATTGACACAATCGCTTCATTGTTTGGAATAATGCCCTGAATCGTAAAGGCGTGCTCAAACATACCGCCCAAAGGATTTAATGACCCCACCAGCACCGTGGCACCGCCGCCCAGCACAATAAAGCCGAGAATGGTTTTAATCGTCCCTTTCACCACGTCCGAAAACGCTTTTTTCTGCGCAACCAGACCAATAAGCGCAATTAAGCCGACCAGCACCGAAGGGACTTTTAAAATATCAACAACGAAATTCAGCGTTTCAAGGATAAACATATCCACCTCGCCTTATCAGGGTTATTGTCTTTCGAACCAGGCGCGCAGCTGCGCTTCAAGTTCGTTGATGTCGATGATGTTGTTAATCACCACCAGCTGGCTTTCCGGCACGCTGGCGCTGGCCGCAATGTCTTTTGCCATCACGAACAGATCGGCTGCGCCCGGCGTGGCCGAGGAGAGATCGGAATGTTCAACCTCAGCCTCAATCTCCAGTTTTTTAAGCACCTTTTTAATATTCATTTCGACCATAAAACTGCTGCCCAGGCCGGAGCCGCAAATAGCCATGATTTTCATTGTTGTCCCCTTATTTTGAGTAGAGCACGCCCCATCACGCTGTCGCGTAATGTTGTGAATAATCGGATTAAAGAATTAAATCAGAAGCGGTCAATAACCGTTTTAATTTCCTCCAGGGTATTCGCCTGATGCAGTTTCTCCATATCCTCGTCGCTGGAAAATAATTCTGCGAGTGCGGATATCATTTCGATATGGCTATGTTTATCCGGTGCCGCGAGCATAATAATGACATCGACAGGGTCAAACTCACCGGCACCAAACGAGACGCCCTGTTTTAGTTTTAATAAAGACAACCCCAGTCCTTTGGCGCCTTCCTCCGGCCGCGCGTGCGGCATCGCCAGCCCTGGTGCCAGCACATAATAGGGTCCTAACGTGTGGTGCTGCTGGATGATGGCCGTGACGTATTCAGGCTCAATCACCTGCAAATCCAGAAGCGGCTTCGCGCACAGCTCCAGCGCCTGCGGCCAGTTTTCCACGCTGTCCTGCAGCGTGATGGTTGTATCATATATCCATTTTTTGAGCACTTTTCACTCCCGCTACACGCTAAAGATGAGCAAACTTTATTCAACACATCGCTGGATGACTGCGATCGGGATCACAAAGATAGCGCTACCAATGCTTAACATGCAGAAATGTGATAGCGCTATCAAATTGCGATCACGGTGCTAAATCACAGCAAAAAAAGGGATTTAAGGCGTATACTGCCTGTCACGTGAAGCGAAGGAAATGAAGAACGCGTCTGGTCAGCAGGAAGGTGTATGTCTCTAACCCGAAAACGGCGCAGTACCGGTAAAGTGACACTCGCCGATGTCGCACAGCTTGCCGGTGTGGGCACGATGACCGTGTCCCGTGCACTCCGCACGCCCGAACAGGTTTCCGATAAACTACGAGAAAAAATTGAAGCTGCCGTGCAGGAGCTGGGCTATATGCCTAATCTTGCCGCCAGCGCGCTGGCCTCGGCGTCGTCATGGACGATCGCCATGGTGGTGCCTAACCTCTCCGAAGCCGGCTGCTCGGAGATGTTCGCCGGGCTACAGCAGGTGTTACAGCCTGCCGGGTATCAGATCATGCTGGCTGAATCCCAGCATCGTCTTGAGCAGGAGGAGAAATTGCTGGAGACGCTGCTGGCGTCGAATATTGCCGCCGCTATCCTGCTCAGCGTTGAACATACCGATACCGTTCGCCACTGGCTGAAAAATGCCTCTATTCCGGTGATGGAAATGGGTGCCATGCGCGCCGACCCGATTGATATGAATATCGGGATTGATAACGTAGCGGCCATGTATGAACTTACGGAAATGGTGATTAAGCGCGGCTACCAAAATATTGGCCTGCTGTGCGCCAACCAGGAGCAGTGGATTTTCCAGCAGCATCTGCAGGGCTGGTACAAAGCCATGCTTCGCCACCATATGTCGCCGAACCGGGTTATTAACGCGGCGATGCCGCCGAGCTTCTCGACCGGCGCGGCACAGCTGCCAGAATTCCTGCTGGCGTGGCCGGAGCTGGATGCGCTGGTATGCGTCTCTGACGAGCTGGCCTGCGGCGCGCTGTACGAGTGCCAGCGCAGGCGAATCAAGGTGCCGGACGATCTGGCGGTGGTAGGCTTTGGCGATAGCGACGTGAGCCGCGTCTGTCAGCCGCCGCTGACGACGATGGCGGTGCCGCATCGTAAGATTGGAATTGAAGCCGGGAAAGCGCTACTGGAGCGTCTGAATGACGGGGACTGGCGCGATCAAAAGCCCATCGCGTCCAGTCTGTGTCTGAGAGAGAGTTGCTGACGCTTACTCAGCTTCTTCCTCTTTCTCTGATTTGGTCGATTCGTTTTTGGCGTTGCGGGTCATCCACAGCGCCAGCGCTTTTAACGAATCCGGCGTGAACTCGTCGCAGCGCGCGGTGATCTCTTCCGGCGTCATCCAGCTGACTTCACTCACCTCTTCTTCCTGCAGAGCGAACGGGCCGTGGGAGACGCAGCTAAACAGCCCGCCCCAGACGCGGCAGTTTTCGTCTTCGAAATAGAACTGACCGTGCTCGGCAAACGGCACACCGGCGATGCCTAACTCTTCTTCTGCTTCGCGACGTGCGGAATCCAGCAGCACTTCATCTGCCTGAACAACACCGCCAGCGGTGGCATCCAGCATACCCGGGAGAAAATCTTTGGTGTCCGTGCGGCGCTGGACCAGAATTTTGCCCATACCGTCGTGCACAACGATGTATGTTGCGCGGTGGCGCAGACGCTCCGCACGCATTTGTTCGCGGCTGGCCTGCGCGATCACTTCATTCTCTTCGCTGACAATGTCAACCCACTCTGTACTTGCCAAATGACTCTGCTCCACCATCGGGAAACCTTCTCTTCTAAGCGCTCTTTCGGCGCGTTTGCAGTTGAGGTGTAACTTACGGATTAATCGCTACCTGCGCAATAACTTGCTGATCATTAAGTGCGATAACGCTCAGGGTATTTCCATCCAGCATGCCATAGCTCGCAGGATAACCGCCTTTCGGTATGCTGACCGAACCCGGATTGAAGTGATAAATCTCACCGCGTTTTTCAGCAACCGGAATATGAGTATGACCGTAAACCAGGACATCGCCAGCCGCGAGCGCCGGGAGATTATCAGGGCTAAAAAGATGCCCGTGCGTCAGGAACAGGCGGCTTTGTTCCAGCAGCACCTGTTGCCATGGCGCGGTAAGGGGAAAATGCAGCAGCATCTGGTCCACCTCGCTGTCGCAGTTGCCGCGAACGGCAATGATGCGCGAGGCGTACGGGTTGAGCTTTTCCGCGACCTGCGCCGGGGCGTAGCCCTCCGGCAGCGCGTTGCGCGGGCCGTGGTTGAGGACATCCCCCAGAATAATCAGCCACTGCGCGCCGCTTTGTGCAAACAGGGAAAGGACACGCTCGGTAGCGGGCAGCGATCCATGGATATCCGACGCAAACATCAGTTTCATCAGTCACTCCTCGG
Organism: Enterobacter sp. Y17; assembly: GCF_019730495.1. NCBI lineage: Bacteria > Pseudomonadati > Pseudomonadota > Gammaproteobacteria > Enterobacterales > Enterobacteriaceae > Enterobacter > Enterobacter sp. Y17. Next base: position 265,901 of record NZ_JAASKP010000001.1, on the reverse strand, counting down.
GAAAACAGACTGCCCCCATCATACCTGAAGCGTCAGGGCTTATCAGCCCGCGCGCTTAGCCGAGAGTGCCACATAGCGCTGCACGGAGGCGCGCTGCCACTGAAACGCGGCATAATCCACCAGCTGCTGCGGCACCTCATCGCCGTTGAGGATCAGGCGGTTTAGCATCAACGCCAGATCGGCGTCGGCGATGCACCACTCGCCGAACAGGTTCGGGTTGCCGTGTGCGAGGAGCGAGGTGGCGGTTTCAATCAGTTTTTGCGCGCTTTCACGGCCTTCTGCGCTGAGCGCTGGCTTTTTGACCCCGGCAAACACGACGTCCGTTGAGCGTTCCACGCGAATTGGCACCAGATCGCTTCGCAGCCACGCCTGGATCTGCCGCGCCCGCGCGCGTTTTTGCAGGTCGTGCGGATAGATCCGCTCCCACTCGGGCGGCGCGAACCTATCTTCCAGATATTCATCAATCGCCGACGATTCGCTCAGGGCAAAACCGTCGATCTCCAGCACCGGCACGCGTCGGGTCAGGTCGTAACCCTGCCACTGTGGCTTGAGATGCTCACCGCCGTCGAGATCAACGGTCTTCAGCGTAAAAGTGAGTCCTTTTTCGGCCAGCGCAACGTATACGCTCATAACATAGGGAGAAAAGAAATTCGCATCGGACCACAACGTGATTACGGGCTGGTTCATAACATCCTCATCGGCTGATCGGGTTTTTACTCAACATATAATCTCTTTGCCTCGCTGTCACTTGATGAAAACTCACGATTTACAACAACCACCTATACTCATTTGTCATGGCACCACTATTCGCATGGACAGGAGTTGAGAATGATCGACCTTTATTACGCCCCTACCCCAAACGGCCATAAGATCACCCTCTTTCTTGAAGAAGCCGAGCTGGATTACAGGATCATTCGCGTGGATATCAGCAAAGGCGAACAGTTCAGCCCTCTCTTTCTGGCTATCTCGCCGAATAATAAAATCCCGGCCATTATTGATAACCAGCCGGCGGACGGGGGCAGGCCGCTGAGCCTGTTTGAATCCGGTGAAATTTTGCTCTACCTGGCGGAGAAAACCGGCAAACTGCTGAGCGGCGAACTGCGCGAGCGTCACCATACCCTGCAATGGCTCTTCTGGCAGGCGAGCGGGCTGGGGCCCATGCTGGGGCAAAATCATCATTTTACCGCTTACGCCCCGCAGCCCATTCCCTACGCGATCGAACGCTATCAGGTTGAGACTCAACGGCTGTATGACGTTCTGAACCGTCGGCTGAAGAAAACGCCGTGGCTCGGGGGCGATCATTACAGTATTGCCGATATCGCCTGCTGGCCTTGGGTGAATACGCATGAAAAACACCGAATTGACCTGGCCGCTTACCCGGCGGTGAATAACTGGTTTGAGCGCATTCGGACCCGCCCGGCCACCGAGCGGGCGATGCAAAAAATCCAGCAGATTTAACCCTCTATGAGGCTGGGTGCCCGCGAGCCTCTCATGTATGATGAGCAGGAAATACTGACACGGAGAAGACCTGCAATGTCACAGCCAGACGCTATTATTCGCATAAAAAATTTACGCTTGCGCACCTTCATCGGCATCAAAGAGGAAGAGATCGCCAACCGTCAGGATATTGTCATTAACGTGGTAATTCACTATCCCGCAGACAAAGCGCGGGCCAGCGAAGACATCAACGACGCGCTGAACTACCGCACAATTACCAAAAACATCATTCAGTACGTGGAGAATAACCGCTTCTCTCTGCTGGAAAAATTAACTCAGGATGTGCTCGATATCGCACGCGAACATCACTGGGTCACTTATGCTGAAGTTGAGATCGATAAACTTCACGCCCTGCGCTACGCCGATTCCGTCTCCATGACGCTAAGCTGGCGACGCCAGGCGTAATCCTGGAGGTTGTATGAAGATTTTGCTGACCGGCGGCACGGGCCTTATTGGTCGTCACCTCATTGCGCGTCTGCAGGCCTTGCATCACGACATTACCGTGGTCACGCGCAGCCCGGAGAAAGCGCGCCAGGTGCTCGGGGCGGGTATCGATATCTGGAAAAATCTGGCCGAGCAGCAAAATCTGGACGGCTTCGACGCCGTCATTAACCTCGCGGGGGAACCCATCGCCGATAAGCGCTGGACGGAAGAGCAAAAACAGCTGTTATGCAGCAGCCGGTGGAACATCACCGAAAAGCTGGTCGAGCTGATCCGCAATAGTCACACGCCGCCTTCGGTGCTGATTTCAGGTTCAGCGGTAGGCTATTACGGCGATCTCGGCGAGGTGGTGGTGACCGAGGAAGAGCCGCCGCATAACGAGTTTACCCATAAGCTCTGCGCCCAGTGGGAGCGTATCGCCTGCGCGGCGCAGAGCGATCGTACCCGCGTCTGCCTGCTGCGGACCGGCGTCGTGCTTGCGCCGAAGGGCGGCATTCTGGCGAAGATGCTTCCCCCTTTCCGGCTTGGACTCGGTGGGCCGATCGGTAATGGCCGTCAGTATCTGGCCTGGATCCATATCGACGATATGGTCAACGGTATTCTCTGGCTGCTGGATAACGATCTGCGCGGGCCGTTTAACATGGTTGCGCCGTATCCGGTGCGTAACGAACAGTTCGCCCACGCGCTGGGTCATGCCCTGCACCGCCCGGCGATTTTGCGCGTGCCTGCCACGGTCATTCGCCTGATGATGGGGGAAGCCTCTGTGCTGGTATTAGGCGGACAGCGGGCGCTGCCAAAACGGCTGGAAGCGGCCGGGTTTGCGTTCCGCTGGTATGAATTAGAAGAGGCGCTGGGGGATGTGGTGCGGTGAATATGTTACAGTGACAGGCCATGTTCCGAAGATATGGCGTAACAATGGCAACCATCACCACACCCCGGCTTCACCTCACTCCTTTCGAACCCACTGACTGGGCCTTCTTCCGCTCGCTGCGTGAAGACCTCAGCATCATGCGCTACATGGCCGCCATCGCGCCGGAAAAAGAGACCCGCCGCGTGTTTGCCGCGCGACTGATGGCGGAGCATGTCTTCGTGATCCGCTCTCTGGAGGACGATAAGCCGCTGGGCGATATTGGCCTGCAAATCAGCCCTGAGAATCGTGAAGAGGCCGATATCGGCTATACGGTTGTGCCTGCCGCGCAGGGAAAAGGGATTGCCAGCGAGGCGCTGCGCGCGGTGTGCGATTACGCGTTTAACAAGACCAGCGTAAAAGCGATTAACGCATATGTGCTGGCGGACAACGGCGGTTCGGTGCGCGTGCTGGAGAAAGCAGGGTTTGTGCGTACGCAGGTGCTGGAAAAGGCGTATGAAATTGACGGCGTGCGCTATGACGACTGGGTGTATCGGCTGGAGTGCAGTGCGGCCTGATGCCCTCACCCCAACCCTCTCCCACAGGGAGAGGGAGAACACCCAGTCCGTAGGCCCGGTAAGCGAAGCGCCACCGGGCGATTGGGCTGCACTGCGGTCTGATGCCCTCACCCCGCCCCTCTCCCACAGGGAGAGGGGGAAAGGCAAAACCTACTTCAACGACCCTTTCAGGAACTGCTGCAGGCGCGGGCTTTGCGGGTTCGCCAGCACCTCGTCCGGGTGCCCCTGCTCTTCAATTTTCCCCTGATGCAGGAAGATAACGTGGTTCGAGACGTTACGGGCGAAGCCCATCTCGTGCGTCACCACCACCATCGTTTTGCCCTCTTCGGCCAGCTTCTGCATGATGCGCAGCACTTCGCCAACGAGTTCCGGGTCCAGCGCGGAGGTCGGTTCGTCGAACAGCAGCACCTCCGGTTCCATCGCCAGCGCGCGGGCGATGGAGACGCGCTGCTGCTGACCGCCGGAGAGATGCACCGGGTATTTCATCTGCTGGCGCTCGTCGATACCCACTTTCGCCAGGTATTTCACCGCGCGCTCGCGGGCTTCCTGCTTGCTCAGGCCCAGCACCTGAATCGGTGCTTCCATCACGTTCTCCAGCACCGTCATGTGGCTCCAGAGGTTGAAGTGCTGGAACACCATCGTCAGGCGCGTACGCAGCAGGCGCAGCTGGTGCTTATCCGCGACCTTCAGCTGGCCGTCTTTGTCACGGACCAGGTTAATATTCTGCCCGCTCACCACAATCGAGCCTTCGCTCGGTTTTTCGAGGAAGTTAATGCAGCGCAGGAAGGTACTTTTACCCGAGCCGGATGAGCCGATAATACTGATCACGTCGCCCGCATTCGCCTGCAGCGACACCCCTTTCAGCACTTCATGTTCGCCGTAGCGTTTGTGCAAATCAATAACGTTTAATTTGTTCTCAGCCATCATCTTTCTCAGTGCGTCGAAGAAGGTTTTATATGCTGCAACCAGCGTTTTTCAGCCTTACGGAACAGGCTAATCAGAACATAAGAGATAATTAAATAGAGCACCGCCGCAATGCCAAACGCGGTAAACGGCTGATAGGTCGCGGAGTTAATATCGCGCGCGATTTTGAGCAGATCCGGCACCGTCGCGGTAAAGGCGAGCGCGGTGGAGTGCAGCATCAAAATCACTTCGTTACTGTACGCCGGTAACGCGATACGCAGTGCCGACGGCAGAATAATGCAGCGATAAAGTTTCACCGAGGAAAAGCCGTACGCGCGCGCCGCTTCAATCTCACCGTAAGGGACAGAGCGAATTGCCCCGGCGAAAATCTCGGTGGTGTAGGCGCAGGTGTTGAGCGTCAACGCCAGCACCGTACAGTTCAGACCGCTGCGGAAGAACGCATTCAGCATCTCAGTGCCTTTTACGATCTCAAGCGTATACATCCCCGAATAGAACACCAGCAGCTGCACGTACAGCGGCGTACCGCGAAACACGTAGGTAAACAGCCAGATCGGGAACTGGATAAATTTATTGTTCGACACGCGGCCAATGGCAAGAAACACCGCCAGAATGCCGCCCATCACCACGGAGGAGATCAGCAGCCAGAGCGTAATTGCCACGCCGGTAAAGCGGTAGCCATCCGTCCACAGCAGCGATTTCCAGTATTCCTGAATAATCTCAATCACAGGTCAACCCTCTTCACACCCACGGAGTAGCGACGCTCGAGCAGAAGCAGCACACCATTGGAGACGGTCGTAAAGACCAGATAAATCACGCCACAGACCACCGCAAAGTAGAACGGCTCCCAGGTGCTCTTGCCCGCCAGCTGAGTCGCTTTCACGACGTCTTCCAGACCGAGCAGCGAGACCAGCGCGGTGGCTTTGAGGATAACCTGCCAGTTGTTGCCGATGCCCGGCAGCGCATAGCGCATCATGGCCGGGAACATAATCCGACGAAACGTTTGTGAAGAGGTAAAACCAAATGCGGTTGCCGCCTCAATGTGGCCTTTCGGCACGGCCATGTAAGCGCCGCGGAAGGTTTCAGTGAAGTAGGCACCGTAGATAAAACCGAGGGTAATAATACCGGCCACCATCGGGTCGATATCAATTTGTCCCATGCCCATCGCGTCCGTTACGCTGTTAAGCGCAATCTGCAGACCGTAAAAGATAAGCAGCATCAGCACCAGATCGGGAACGCCGCGAATAAGCGTGGTGTAGCCTTCAAATATGAGCGCCAGCGGTTTGTTAGCTGAAAGCTTCGCCCCTGCGCCCGCCAGACCTATCAGCACCGCCAGCACCACGGAGCTGATAGCCAGCTCAAGGGTGACAAGCGCGCCCTGTAAAATAACGCCAGAAAATCCGTACAGCATACCGCGAGCCCTGTCGTATCGTGAGTGGTGGAACCGTGTCTTTTCCCCTCCCGCATCGGGAGGGGCCGCACGTTATTTGACGGGGCGATTAGCCGCCGTAAACATTAAAATCAAAGTACTTTTTCGCCAGCTTGTCGTAGGTGCCGTCAGCGCGCATTTCAGCAAACGCTTTGTTCAGCGCCTCACGCAGCTCGTTGTCTTCTTTGCGAAGGCCCATGCCGGTGCCCACACCAAACAACTTCACGTCCTTAATGGACGGGCCGCCAAACTTGTAATCTTTACCCACCGGCGTTTTCAGGAAGCCTTCGCTTGCCGCGACTTCATCCTGGAATGCCGCATCAATTCGGCCTGCCGTCAGGTCAGCGTAGATATTTTCCTGGCCCTGATAGGAGACGATTTCAATCCCCTTCGGCGCCCAGTGTTCGTTGCCGTAGGTTTCCTGCGTGGTGCCCTGCAGCACGCCGACGCGTTTGCCTTTCAGGGACTCCAGCGTTGGCTGAATGTCAGAAGCTTTAGCCACCACCAGACGAGAATCGGCCGCGTAGAGTTTGTCGGTGAAGGCAATCTCCTGCTGGCGTTTTTCGGTGATGGAGAGCGAGGACATAATCACGTCGATTTTTTTCGCTTTCAGGGACGGGATCAGCGCATCCAGCGGGTTCTCAACGTAGGTACACTGTGCTTTGATGCGTTTGCACAGCTCATTGGCCAGATCGATGTCAAAACCGACCAGTTCACCCTTTGAATTCTTCGATTCGAACGGCGCATAGGTTGGATCGGTACCAATCCGAATTTTCTGCGGAATGGCTGCGAATGCCGCGGTGGCGCTGGAAAAGGCCAGCACCAGAGATAGTGACAACACGAGTTTTTTCATATTTGTCCTCAACAAACTGTCTTCATACGGGATTTTTACGACGACGGGGTGGTGCTAATGTGCCATTAATCCCCTCTTTCAGGCAAAGACTAATGCCCTTCAGGCGGGAATTTTTGCATTATAAATGCGTAAGTATGCACAAAGCGATCCAATACGGTGCAACAAATGCACCGCATTGGGTCAACCGCTCCCGCAACGCACCTTTGCGGTGCGTTAGCGTCAGGCATTATTCACCGTATACGTTGAAGTCGAAGTATTTCTTCGCCAGTTTGTCGTAAGTACCGTCTTTACGCAGCTCTGCAAAGGCTTTGTCGAAGGCGGCTTTCAGCTCGGTATCATCCTTACGCAGGCCAATACCGGTGCCGTCACCAAAGTATTTTTTGTCTTTTACCGACGGGCCCGCAAACGCATAGTCTTTACCCGCAGGCTGTTTCAGGAAGCCTTCGCTCGCGGCGACTTCATCCTGGAATGCCGCATCCAGACGGCCTGCGGCCAGGTCAGAGTAAATCAGATCCTGGTTCTGGTAAGCCACCACGTCTACGCCCTTCTCACGCCAGGTCGCATTGGCATAACCTTCCTGCGTCGACCCCTGAAGCACGCCAACATGCTTGCCTTTCAGCGAGTCGATGGTGGGCTTAATCGGGGAGCCTTTCGGCGCAATCAGGCGAGAATCCGCGGCGTAGAGCTTGTCAGAGAAGGCAATCTCCTGCTGGCGTTTTTCGGTGATGGAGAGAGAAGAGATAATGGCGTCGATTTTCTTGGCTTTCAGCGACGGGATTAACGCGTCAAAGTCGCTGCCCACCCATGTGCATTTCACCGCAATGCGTTTGCACATTTCATTTCCCAGATCGATATCAAACCCCACGAAATCGCCTTTCGCATCCTTGGAAGAGAATGGCGCGTAGGTTGCGTCTGTACCGATACGAACCGTCTGTGGAAGCGCTGCGTAGCTACCTGCTGCCGCACTTAACCCCACGAGCAAAGACAGAGCCAGAACCGTCTTCTTCATACATTTACCCTCAAGTACCGTGATTTTATTATGTATTGTGTTGTGTGTTGTGTTGCAGGCTTCATCTTGCAGGTCTTATGCCACATTGCCGTCTGGTCAAAACTTCGACGTTAAATATGTTAATAAAACGTTGCGATATTGCCTTAATGGTGAAAGATAGCAGGTCTGCCGAACGAACCGGAAAGAGAAAAAGGGAAAAAACGAATTAAATGTCGAGGATATGATCGCCGTTGCATAATTGCCCTGAAACAGGGCAACGTCTCTTTTCATGCACTCTGTTTGTGCACAGAATCAGGCCCCTTGCCAGCGGGTGAAGAGATCTTCAGGCAGGTCGATGTCAAACTGATCCAGCACGCGGTTAACGGTCTGATTGATCACGTCGTCCAGCGAGGTCGGGCGATGATAAAACGCCGGAACCGGCGGCATGATGATGGCCCCAAGCTCGGCGGCCTGGGTCATTAAACGCAGATGGCCGAGATGCAGCGGCGTTTCCCGCACGCAGAGCACCAGAGGACGACGCTCCTTCAGCACCACATCCGCCGCGCGCGTCACCAGGGTGTCGGTATAGCTGTTCACAATGCCGGAGAGCGTTTTAATCGAACAGGGCAGGATAACCATGCCGGCCGTTTTAAACGAGCCTGAGGAGATGCTGGCGGCGATATCACGGGCATCGTGAACCACGTCCGCCAGTGCCTGAACATCGCGCAGGGAGAGATCGGTTTCAAGAGAGAGGGTCTGCCGCGCCGCCTGGCTTATCACCAGATGGGTCTCGACTTCCGCCACATTACGCAGAACCTGTAACAGACGTACACCGTAAATCGCGCCGCTGGCGCCGCTGAGCCCAACAATGAGTCGTTTCATGATTTTCGCCCTTACTGATTTCAGGGCAGACTGTGCAGGATTTTGCGGGGAGTTGCAAGTGAGGGCATAAGCCCTCACCTGCCGGAGCATCAACCTTCGTTGTGCATCTCTAAGCTTTCAAGATCGTTCTGCATCTGGACGGCTTTCGCATCGTCGTTGCGCAGCGAATCAAGATAGTCGAGATACTGCTGGTCAACGTCTTTGGTCACGTAAATACCGTTGAACACGGAACATTCAAACTGCTGGATTTCCGGGTTCTCGGCGCGCACCGCGTCGATGAGATCGTTCAGATCCTGGAAAATCAGGCCGTCGGCACCGATGATCTGGCGAATTTCATCCACTTCACGGCCGTGAGCGATCAGCTCGTTGGCGGTTGGCATATCGATGCCGTACACGTTCGGGAAGCGAATCTCCGGCGCTGCAGAGGCCAGGTAAACTTTCTTCGCACCCGCTTCGCGCGCCATCTCGATAATCTGCTCAGAGGTGGTGCCGCGAACGATGGAGTCATCCACCAGCAGAACGTTCTTGTCGCGGAATTCCGCGCGGTTGGCGTTCAGCTTGCGGCGCACGGACTTACGGCGCAGGTGCTGGCCCGGCATGATAAAGGTGCGGCCAACGTAGCGGTTCTTCACGAAGCCCTGACGGTATGGCTTGTCCAGGATGCGGGCGATCTCCAGCGCGATATCGCAGGAGGTTTCCGGGATAGGAATAACCACGTCGATGTCGAGATCGTCCCACTCGCGGGCAATCTTCTCGCCCAGCTTGGTGCCCATGTTGACGCGCGCGCTGTAGACGGAAATCTTGTCGATGAAGGAATCCGGGCGGGCGAAGTAAACGTATTCAAACAGGCACGGGTTGCTGACCGGGTTATCGGCACACTGGCGGGTAAACAGCTGGCCCTTCTCGGTGATATAGACCGCTTCGCCCGGCGCAACGTCACGCAGGAACTCAAAGCCCAGGGTATCCAGCGCCACGCTCTCAGAGGCAACCATATATTCGGTACGGCCATCGCCAAGGTCGCGCTTGCCGAGCACCAGGGGACGAATGCCGTTTGGATCGCGGAAGGCCACCATGCCGTGACCAATGATCATCGCCACGCAGGCGTACGCGCCGCGGATCTGGCGGTTTGTCGCGGCAATGGCAGCAAAGATGTTGTCTGCTTCCAGCGGGTAGTGACGGAAGTTATCCAGCTCGCTGGCGAACACATTGAGCAGGATTTCAGAATCAGAGGTGGTGTTAATGTGGCGACGTTTCTCTTCGAACAGCTTTTTACGCAGCTCATGCGCGTTGGTCAGGTTGCCGTTATGAGCAAGGGTGATGCCATACGGTGAGTTGACGTAGAAAGGCTGTGCCTCGGAGGCGCTGGAACTGCCAGCAGTAGGATAACGAACGTGACCGATCCCCATATTACCTTGCAGACGCTGCATATGGCGGGCTTCAAACACATCGTTTACCAGGCCATTCGCCTTGCGTAAACGGAAGCAGTTGTTTGCATCAATGGTGATGATACCCGCAGCATCCTGCCCACGGTGCTGAAGCACCGTTAACGCGTCATAAATCGACTGGTTTACCGGCATGAAACCGGCGATACCGACAATACCGCACATTCGTCTTTTCCTCGTTAAGCCACATCTCAGGGTTTATGCCCTGGGCAAAAAACTCGACGAGCTTTGCAGATAGTCAAAGAACCATCTGATGATGAAGCTGAACTCTGGAATGAGCTGCGATTTCTGCCAGTCTTCGCTTTTGGAGAACCCGGTGAAGGTATCCAGGAAGAACAGGATCGCGGCCACAATCAGCACGCCTCGTAACGCCCCGAAACAGATCCCGAGCACCCTGTCCGTTCCTGACAGACCGGTTTTCTCGACCAGCTGACCTATCACGTAATTCACGATAGCGCCGACAATCAGCGTTGCGATAAACAGCACCGCGATGGCAATTCCGTTTCGGACCAGTTCATCTTCAAAGCCCGTGAACCAGACAGACAGGTAAGTGTAGTAATGACTGGCAACAAAGAAAGCACAACCCCAGGTTACCAGCGATAACGCTTCACGAACAAAGCCACGGATCAGGCTAACCAGACAGGAAAAACCAATCACCGCAATGATGGCGTAATCAATCCAGACCATATGTGTCCCACGATTTAACGCCCTGTCATCCAGTTCGGGGCGAATTCTAACAGAAAAAGAAAACGTTTGCGTAGGGATTTCCTTCCCGCGCGTAAATAAAAAAGGCGCTGAAAAAATGTTCAACGCCACGGTCCATTTGACGTCTCTGTGGACGTCTGCTCCCCCTCACCCCGGCCCTCTCCCTCAAGGGAGAGGGAGCAAACCACTCCGAGGTTGGGTAAGATCTTATCAGTTCGCGCTGTAGCCCATCACCACACCGCTCAGGCCGGAGATCTGCTTCAGCTCGCCGAGCGAACCTTTAAGCTTATCTTTGGACGCTTCTGGCCCCACGAGGATACGGGTAATTTTACCCTGCACCGGCGTGGAAGGTGAAGTGTAAACACGATATCCCGCACTGCGCAGTTTGCTCACGACCTCGTTAACTTTGTCGGCGTTTTTCAGCGCGCCGAGCTGCACAACGTACGCTTTTCCGGTCGGTGCCGCGTCTTGTTTTGTCGGCGGTGGGGTTTCTGATGCGGCAGCCAGCTGCTCTGCGGCTTTATCCCGCTGCGGTTTCGGCTGCGGCTTCTCAACCGGCTTCGGTTTTTCAACGGGTTTAGGCTGCTCTACCGGCACCGGATCGATATCGCTGCTGCTCGCTGCCGCCAGACGAGACGGATCGAGCGACGGTGCGGCGGCATCGCCTGCACGCACCTCTTCCGCCGCGCCTTCCGGCGGCTGAGCAGGCAGCGCCTGCGTCGCCGCTGGCAGCATATCCGGCTCATCGCGGTCACCCGGTTTCGGCACCAGCGGAATAGCGGCAAACTCGTCCTGATAATGCTTTTTCTGCCCGTCGAGCAGACCCGGGAGAATAATCACCCCGAGCGCGACCAGCACAATGGTTCCTGTTAAACGGTTCTGAAACTTACTCGCCACCGGTTCTCCCCGCGTCCATCACTTCCATGACATGTGCCACCGTGTGGAATGAACCACACACCAGCACGGTATCTTCTGGTTTAGCATCCGCCATCGCGGCATGCCAGGCCTGCGCCACGCTACTATAGATTGCGCCTTTGCCGAGATGTTCCATCAACTGCTCAGCCGTCGCGCCGCGCGGCCCCTCCAGAGGAGCACAATACCAGCTATCGACCACAGTCTCCATGCAGGCCAGCGTCCCGCCGATATCTTTATCATGAAGCATACCGATAACCGCCAGCACGCGCCCGGTTTTTGGTAACGATTTGAGACGTCCCGCGAGATACGCCGCCGCATGCGGGTTATGCGCCACGTCCAGAATCAGGCGCGGTGACTCGCTGACAATCTGGAAACGCCCGGGCAGAATTGCGCTCTGAATGCCGTCGCGAATTGCCTGCTCGCTGACCGCTAATCCGCTGGCGCGCAGTGCCGCCAGCGCGGTGGCCGCGTTCGGCTGCGGCACCTGCGGCAGCGGCAGGTTGTCCAGCGCGCCCTGGGCATCGCTGAAGCGCCAGCCGTTATCCTGAACCTCATACTGCCAGTCAACGCCGCGGCGCAGCAGACGCGCGCCCTTCTCGTTTGCCACGTCAGCAATGGTGTGCGGCATGTCCGGCTCGCCGACCACGGCGGGTTTACTCGCCCGGAAAATACCGGCCTTCTCGCGGCCAATGCTTTCACGATCCGGTCCCAGCCAGTCGATATGGTCCAGCGCGATGCTGGTGACCACCGCCACGTCCGCATCCACCATATTGGTGGCATCAAGACGTCCGCCGAGGCCAACCTCAAGGATCACGACATCCAGCTGCGCCTGTTTGAACAGCCACAGCGCCGACAGGGTGCCGTATTCAAAATAGGTTAATGAGATCTCACCGCGTGCGGCTTCAATTTCCGCGAACGACGCCGTATGCGCCGATTCCGGCAGCTCGCTGTTCTGCACGCGAACCCGCTCGGTGTAGCGTACCAGGTGTGGAGAGCTGTAAACGCCTACCCTGTAACCCGCAGCCATCAGGACAGATTCCAGCGTGCGGCAGGTTGTGCCTTTACCGTTGGTACCCGCGACGGTAAATACGAATGGTGCCGGTTTGAGCACATCAAGACGCGCGGCGACCTGGCTTATGCGCTCAAGCCCCATATCGATGGTTTTACTGTGCAGGTTTTCCAGATAAGAAAGCCACGCGGCCAGGGGCGACGTGGCTTGGGGAATGCTTTTATTTTCCATAATGCCCGGTTGTCATTAACAGATTAGAAAGCAAAAGGGCAGCGCCAACCGGCCCTGCCCTTTTCAGTTATCAGGCCTCGGGTTCCTGATCCGGTACCACCACGCCTTCGCGCGGCTCATCCGGGTTCGGCGCTGGCAGATTCATCAGCTTCGCCAGAATGCTCGCCAGCTTCAGGCGCATTTCCGGACGGCGGACGATCATATCGATAGCGCCTTTCTCAATGAGGAACTCACTGCGCTGGAAGCCAGGCGGCAGCTTTTCACGAACGGTCTGCTCGATAACGCGAGGACCCGCAAAGCCGATCAGCGCTTTTGGCTCAGCGATGTTCAGGTCGCCCAGCATCGCGAAGCTCGCGGAGACGCCGCCCATGGTTGGGTCGGTCAGCACGGAGATGTACGGAAGACCGCGCTCCTGCATTTTCGCCAGCGCAGCAGAGGTTTTCGCCATCTGCATCAGCGACATCAGCGCTTCCTGCATACGCGCGCCGCCGGAGGCAGAGAAGCAGATCAGCGGACAGTTGTCTTCCAGCGCCTGCTCAACGGCACGCACGAAGCGCGCACCGACCACGGAGCCCATTGAGCCGCCCATAAAGGAGAACTCAAAGGCAGCGGCGACAACCGGCATCTCATGCAGGGTGCCTTTCATGACGATCAGCGCGTCTTTCTCGCCGGTCTCTTTCTGTGCAGAGGCCAGACGATCTTTGTATTTTTTGGAATCGCGGAACTTCAGCACGTCTTTTGGCTCAAGTTCGCTACCCAGCTCTACCAGAGAGCCTTCGTCCAGCAGGCTATGCAGGCGGTTGCGCGCCGACATACGCATATGGTGGTCACACTTCGGACACACCTCAAGGTTGCGCTCCAGCTCTGCGCGATACAGAACCTGACCGCAGCTATCACACTTCGTCCATACCCCTTCAGGAATGCTCGCTTTGCGCGTTGGGGTAATGTTGCTTTTAATTCGTTCAATCCAGCTCATTGATAACCTTTCTGCCTGAACCTGGTCGTATGCCAGTTTTGCTATAAGAGGCGAATAATGCCATTTTTGCCTCCAACAGACCATGAATGTTGCACATTAAAACATAACAGCCCGAAACTTTGGATAAAAAAGTGGTCGAACCGCCAGTGTGCATTTACTTCGCTTGTTTTGCCGCCGCACGTTTGTGGCGAATGATTTCGATAACGCCAGGCAGTACGGAAAGCACAATAATCGCTACAATCAGTAACTTAAGGTTTTCCTGCACCACCGGAAGATCGCCAAACAGATAGCCTGCGTAGGTAAACAGCAGTACCCACAGCAGCGCGCCAACCACGTTGTATGCCGCAAAATGACGATAGGACATATGCCCCATTCCCGCCACAAACGGTGCAAATGTGCGCACAATAGGCACAAAACGCGCAAGGATAATGGTTTTCCCGCCATGGCGTTCATAAAACGCATGGGTTTTGTCTAAATAGCTGCGACGGAAAATTTTCGAATCAGGATTGCTGAAAAGCCGCTCACCGAACACCCGTCCAATCGTATAGTTGACCGCATCACCGACAATGGCGGCAATCACCATCAGCACAACCATAAGATGCACGTTCAGATCGTTAGTGGGTAACGCCGATAGCGCCCCGGCAACGAACAGCAGTGAATCCCCTGGCAGGAATGGGGTAACGACCAGACCGGTTTCACAAAACAGAATGAGGAACAGAATGGCGTAAACCCAGACGCCATACTGCGCGACCAGCTCTGCCAGGTGAACATCAATATGCAGAATGAAATCAATCAGAAAACGTATTACGTCCATATTGTCTAAGCCCTAATTGCACCTTTGTTTAGTCCGCTAAAAACAGCGGGCCCATTGGCGGTTTCGGCAGGTCAAATCGATCCGGATAGTCTACTGAGACCAGATACAATCCTTCCGCTTTCGCCGTGGCTGCCGCAAGCGTTCTGTCCTTCGCTGCCAGCAGGTCTGCAATCCAGCTCTCCGGCTGGTGTCCGGCACCCACTTCCATCAGGCTGCCTACAATATTCCGAACCATATGATGTACAAAGGCATTGGCTTTGATATCCACCACCACATATGCGCCAAAACGGCTGACGTTTATGTGCATGACGTTGCGCCACGGCGTGCGGGACTGACACTGCACCGCACGAAACGACGTAAAGTCATTTTCACCAATCAGACACTGCGCCGCGCGATGCATACGTTCTGCATCAAGCGGTTCATAAAAATGCGTGACGCCCTGGCTTAACACCGCCGGACGCAGGCGCTGGTTGTAGATGACATAACGGTAGCGACGCGCCGTGGCGCTGAAGCGCGCGTGAAAATCATCCGGCACAGCTTTTACCCAACGCACCGCAATGTCACCAGGCAAATTCGCATTTACACCCAGCGTCCAGGCGGCATCCTTACGCACGGCGGTGGTTTCAAAGTGCACCACCTGTCCCGTGCCGTGAACTCCCGCGTCCGTACGTCCCGCGCACAGGACGTTAATCGGCTCGTTTGCCACCTGAGAGAGCGCTTTCTCCAGCTTCTCCTGGACGCTGCGCACCTCGTTCTGACGCTGCCAGCCATAATATTTACTGCCGTCGTACTCAATTCCGAGGGCAATTCTATGGACCGGCTTTTGTTCCACGTCTGACATCAGTACAGGTACTCCTGCACCAGTTTTTCAGCGATTTTGACCGCCATCAGCGCGCCGCCGAAGCGAACGTTATCGGCAACGGACCAGAACTGAACCTGTTCCGGCATGCCGTAATCGTTACGCACGCAGCCAACGGAAAGATGCGCGCTGCCGGTGGCATCGCCAACCTGGGTCGGGAACTCGCTCTCTTCAGAGAGCACGATGTCTTCACCGCGGCCAAACGCGTCGCGCGCCTCTTCTGCCGCCAGCGGACGCAGGGCTTCAAAGCCAACCATCTGCGCGTGGCCGTAGAAGACTGGAGACTGCACGACGTTCGCGGAAATCATCAGGCCATCGTCCTGCAGAATTTTACGCACTTCATCGACGATACGACGCTCTTCGCGTACAGACCCTTCGCGATCCGGCAGCAGCGGCAGCATATTGAACGCCAGCTGGCGGCCAAAGAAATCGTCTTCGTCAATCGGGATACCGTTCAGCAGCTTCGCGCTCTGCCCGGCCAGCGCGTCAACGGCCTTTTTGCCGTTCGCGGACGCGGACAGCAGGCTGGTGACGGTAATGCGCGACAGGCCGCCGTCGTCGATCAGCGGTTTCAGGGCGGTCAGCAGCTGGCTGGTGAGGCTGTTCGGGACCGAAATGACGTTACGGTTGCGGTAGTCAGCCAGCACAAACGGGTTCACGTCCGGCACCACCAGCGGCACATCCGGCTCCATTGAGAACAGACCGCTCAGGTCGATCACCAGGCAGCCAGCGTTAGTCGCCTCTTCAACGTACGCAGCCGTCGCTTCAGCGCCCGCGGCGAAAAACGCCAGTTGCGCCTGCGTCCAGTCGAACGCGGCCGCGTCCTGAACCATGACGGATTTACCGTTAAAACGCAGATGCTCACCTGCGCTGTCGGTACGGGCCAGCGCATAGATATCGCCCACCGGGAACTGACGCTCAGCAAGGGTTTCGAGCAGGGCTTCGCCCACGGCACCCGTGGCACCTAAAATGGCAATGTTCCAGCCTTCAGACATGGTGGTTTACTCCAGAAATAAAAAAGCGTCCCTGCCGGAGTATCCGACAGGGAGCATTAAGAAGACATTAATGCGCCGGGTGATGAACGGCGTTAAACCCCAGCTTATGCAGCAGCGTCGCCGCCGGGGCGTCGTCGCATATTACATACAGGGAAGACCACTCGCGGCGCTCAACGTAGTTCTTGCGCAGCTTATCAAACTCACCCGGGATCCCCGCCACTTTACGCAGCAGCGCATCATCGCGGCGCACATCATACACCAAATGCACCAGCCTTTTCAGCGTTGCCTGATCGAGCGGGCCGTGCAGGGTAATGCGGCCAAATTCAGGCGCGGGGAGTAAGGTATCCAGCGCCACCTGCTGCGGATGGCCAATAAAGGCGCTGTAGGCTTCAAAGACCTGCGTGGTACCGCGTGCTTTGCCTTCCAGGGTATAACCGGCGATATGCGCCGTGCCCACATCCACCTTGTTAAGCAGCTCAACGTTGAGATCCGGCTCCGGCTCCCAGACGTCCAGCACCACGCTGAGGTCTTGTCCTTCGTTCAGGCATGTCAGCAGCGCGGCGTTATCTACCACCGGACCACGGCAGGCATTTATCAGAATAGTGCCAGCCTTCAGACGACGGATCAGCGCCTCGTCAGCAAGATGCAGCGACTTATACGGCCCCTCTTTAAACAGCGGCGTGTGAAACGTCAGCACGTCACACTGTTCAACCAGTTCATCCAGCGAGCGGAAATCCCCGTCATCGCCGTTATCTTTACGCGGCGGATCGCACAGTAACGTGCGGATCCCTAACGCTTCCAGGCGCTTTTGCAGGCGCCCGCCGACGTTACCCACGCCGACAATCCCCACGGTGCGGTTCTTCAGCGCAAACCCGTCGCGCTCGGCCAGCATCAGCAGGGAAGAGAAGACGTATTCCACGACGGCTATGGCGTTACAGCCCGGGGCGGCGGAAAAACCAATTCCGGCCTGCTTCAGCCATTTATCATCCACATGATCGGTCCCTGCCGTTGCGGTTCCGACAAACTTAATCGCTTTACCGGCGAGCAACGCCTCATTTACTTTGGTCACCGAGCGCACCATCAGCGCGTCTGCGTCATCCAGTTCGTTGACCGGGATCGGGCGACCAGGGACAGCCTTAACGTTACCCAGGCGGCTAAAAAGCTCACGGGCGTAAGGCATATTTTCATCAACGAGGATTTTCACGTCTGAGTACCTGTTTGAGAGGAAGAAAACCTGCCAAGTGTGCCATAATCTGGCCGCCAGGCATATATGTATGCCTGGTTTACGCTGAGTTTTGACTTTAAGGATTTTTGACGATGCAGCCCATTTCAGGTACGCCGCCACGCCCTCCGGGTGAAGGCCCCGTCACGCCAAACGTTGCCGGTGAACAACCGCTATCCACGCAACAGCGCACCGTGCTGGAGCGACTGATCACGCGCCTGATTGCGCTGACTTCACAGCAAAACGCGGAAGTCTGGGCCGGGGTAAAGCATGATTTAGGCGTGAGGAACGACGCACCGCTGCAGTCGCGCCATTTCCCTGCGGCCGAGCAAAACCTGAACCAGCGTATTAATACCGCGCAGCAGAACCACACCACGCGCCAGATTGTCGCTCAGCTGACAGAGCTGCTGGGCCAGGGTAATAACCGGCAGGCGGTGAGCGATTTTATTCGCCAGCAGTATGGTCAGACCGCGCTGGGCCAGCTGACGCCCGACCAGCTCAAAACCGTGCTGACCCTGCTGCAGAACAACGAGCTGTCTATCCCGCAGCCTCAGGTGCGCCCGGCGACCGAGCGTCCGCTGCTGCCTGCCGAGCACAACACGCTCAAGCAGATGGTGACGAAGCTGGCTGCGGCCACCGGCGAACCGACGAAGCTTATCTGGCAATCCATGCTGGAGCTGTCCGGCGTGAAGGCGGGTGAGTTAATACCGGCCAAACAGTTTACGCATCTGGTGACCTGGCTCCAGGCGCGCCAGACGCTCAGCACCCAGAATGCACCTACCCTGCATACCGTCCAGGCGGCACTGAAGCAGCCGCTTGAGCCGCACGAGTTTGAAGTCATTCGGGATTACGCCCAGCAAAACTGGCAGGCCACGCCGCAAACGGTTCTGACCACCGCGCAGGTGCAGGATCTACTCAATCAAATCTTCGTTCGCCGCGCCGAGCGTGAGGGCGGCGTGCCGGAGGTGAGAAACATTCAGCCGATCTACAGCCCGCTGTTTGCGCCGGTCGTGGAGACGTTCAGAACGCTCTCTGCGCGTCCGGGATTGATGTTTATTGCGTTACTGATTGCGCTGGCGATTTTCTGGCTGGTTGCCTGAGGTTTTGCCCGGTGGCGCTACGCTTACCGGGCCTAAAGCGGCTCGAACCGTAGGCCGGGTAAGGCACAGCCGCCACCCGGCAATAACGGCTCAAGTCCTGCGAAACGCCACCAGCGTCACCACGATCCCCACCACTGCGGAAACCGCACCGGCCAGAAAGACGGACGGATAACCAAACGAGGTGGCTAACACCCCGGCCAGCGGCCCGGTTACCCCGTATGAGATATCCTGAAAGGCCGCATAGCCGCCCAGCGCCGTACCGCGCACCTGTGGGGCCACGCGCTTCACCACTTCAACGCCCAGGGCCGGGAAGATCAGTGAACAGCCGCACCCGGTCAGCGCCGCACCAAGCAGCGCAACGGAGGCCACGGGTGCATTCCACAGCAGCAGCAGACCGATGGTTTCAATCACCAGCGACGCCACCGCCACCTTCACGCCGCCAAAGCGATCCGGCATCCAGCCGAAGAAAACGCGCATCAGCACAAACGCGCCGCCAAACGCGGTGAGCGTAAAACCGGCCATCGCCCAGCCGCGGCTCATAAAATAGAGCGAGACGAAGGTACCAATCACCGCAAAACCCACGCCCTGCAGCGCCAGGCCAAGTCCCGGCTGCCAGATTTGGCCGACCACGCTCCACAGGGAAGGACGCTCGCCTTTGTGCGCGGGCACCTTACGCACCGAGCCGTTAAACGCCCACGCCAGCAGGGGTAAAACCATGGTGGTGGCAGCCAGCGCCGCAAATCCAAACTGGCTATTGATCAGCAGCCCAAGCGGTGCGCCTGCGGCCAGCGCGCCATAGATGGCCATACCGTTCCAGGACATCACCTTGCCGGAGCGTGCCGGCCCCACCAGACCCATTCCCCAGGTCAGGGTGCCGGTCAGCAGCTGGCTTTCACCAAAGCCCAGGATTAAGCGGCCCAGCACCAGCAGCGCAAACTTATACGCGGCGTCTACCGGCAGGAGAGAAGCCAGCAGCCATGCGCCGCCCGCCAGCCCACAGGCAAACATCCCCTGTAGCGCCGAGCGTTTTGCACCGTGCTGATCCGCCAGCCGTCCGGCGTAACCGCGGGTCAATACCGTGGCTAAAAACTGAATGCCCACGGCAATGCCGACCATGGTGTTGCCATAGCCCAGCTCCTGATGAACGAACAGCGGGATCACCGGCAGCGGCAGGCCGACGGTCATATAGGTCAGAAATACCGCAAAAGCGATACGGAACAGCGAGACGTTCGCTGAAGGGGGTGTTTCTGTTTGAGTTACTGCAGTCATGCTTTACTCCGAAATGAAGAGTAAGGCGGGGAAATGCCACGCCCCCTCTACCTGATGATCAGGATTAAGGTGCGTTGGTTGACGTTAAACGCTTACGCATTATCGTGAGGATAATGTTGAGGGGTGAAGTTTGCCTGTGAGATCAGCCGCTTGTCAATGCATAAAAAAAGGGAGCCTTATGGCTCCCTTCCGGAATCAAACGTAAAACTTATGCTTTCAGCTTACGCATAACCAGCGTGGCGTTGGTGCCACCGAAGCCGAAGCTGTTTGACATGACGGTGGTCAGCGTCGCTTCCGTTGGTTTGGTCACGATGTTCAGGCCAGCAGCCTGCTCGTCCATCTCATCGATGTTGATGCTTGGCGCGATAAAGCCGTTTTCCAGCATCAGCAGAGAGTAGATCGCTTCCTGCACGCCAGCCGCACCCAGAGAGTGACCGGTCATGGCTTTGGTCGCAGAGATTGCCGGGCTGTTGTCGCCGAAGACTTCACGGATCGCACCCAGCTCTTTCACGTCGCCTACCGGAGTAGAGGTACCGTGGGAGTTCAGGTAGTCGATTGGGGTGTCAACGCCGTGCATCGCCATCTTCATGCAGCGCACCGCGCCTTCGCCGGATGGCGCAACCATGTCGGCGCCGTCAGACGTTGCACCGTAGCCCACGATTTCAGCGTAGATGTGCGCGCCACGTGCCAGGGCATGCTCCAGCTCTTCAACCACAACCATACCGCCGCCGCCAGCGATAACGAAACCGTCACGGTGCGCATCATAGGTACGGGAGGCTTTATCCGGGGTTTCATTGTACTTGGTGGACAGTGCGCCCATCGCGTCGAATTCACAGGCCATTTCCCAGCCCAGCTCTTCGCCGCCGCCAGCAAATACGATGTCCTGTTTACCCAGCTGGATCTGCTCAACAGCATTACCGATGCAGTGTGCGGAAGTCGCACACGCGGAGCTGATGGAGTAGTTCACACCGTGGATTTTGAATGGGGTCGCCAGGCACGCGGAAACCGCAGAACCCATAGCTTTGGTGACCACGTACGGACCTACAGCTTTCAGACCACGCGGGCTACGCATTGCGTCAGCGCCGAATACCTGCGCTTTTGATGAGCCGCCGGAACCGGCGATCAGACCCACGCGCGGGTTGTTCTGATAAACCTCTTCGCTCAGGCCGGAATCTTTGATCGCTTCCTGCATGGAGAGATAAGCATAAATAGAGGCATCGTTCATGAAACGAACCACTTTGCGGTCAATCAAACCGGTGGTGTCCAGTTTGACGTTACCCCATACGTGGCTACGCATACCTGAATCTTTAAACTCTTCAGAGAAAGTGATCCCGGAGCGTCCTTCACGCAGAGATGCCAGGACTTCCTGCTGGTTATTACCGATGCTGGAAACAATGCCCAGGCCAGTAATCACTGCACGTTTCATTCAATACCTCTGTAAGTCGCACTATAGTAAGTTTCGAGTCGCACAATAGCGTACACTTGTACGCCGAACAAGTCCGATCAGACATTTTCTGCGGAAATTTGCACCGATGGACTCACATCGTTAAGATCGTGCCACTGCCTGTCAGACGAGTAACTTACGTGAAACAAAACGCTATACAACCCGCCAACCTCGAATTCAACGCTGAGGGTACACCTGTTTCCCGAGATTTTGATGACGTCTATTTTTCTAATGATAACGGACTCGAAGAAACTCGCTATGTTTTCCTCGACGGAAACCAGCTCAGCACCCGCTTCCCGGAGCATCCGCGGAGCCTGTTTGTGGTCGCGGAAAGCGGATTCGGTACCGGGCTCAATTTTCTGACCCTCTGGCAGGCGTTTGACCAGTTTCACGCTGCCCACCCTGAGGCTACGCTACAAAGATTACATTTCATCAGTTTTGAAAAATTCCCGCTCACCGCGCACGATCTGCGGCTCGCTCATCAGCGCTGGCCAGAGCTTGCAGCCTGGGCGGAGCAGCTTCAGGCGCAGTGGCCACCCCACATCGGCGGCTGCCACCGTCTGATTCTGGACGGCGGACGCGTGACGCTGGATTTATGGCTTGGCGACATCAATGACCTGACCGATACGCTCGATGATTCGATGAATCAGACGGTGGACGCGTGGTTCCTTGACGGCTTTGCCCCCGCCAAAAACCCGGACATGTGGAGCCAGCATCTGTTTAGCGCGATGGCGCGGCTGGCGCGCCCGGGCGCAACGCTTGCCACCTTCACCTCGGCAGGCTTTGTCCGCCGCGGGCTGCAGGAGGCGGGCTTTACCATGCAGAAAACCAAAGGTTTTGGCCGCAAACGCGACATGCTGGTCGGCAGAATGGAGCAGACGCTGGATATCCCCGCAAGTGCCCCCTGGTTTGCACGCGGCGCCAGCGCATCCCGTGAGGTGGCGATAGTCGGCGGGGGGATCGCCAGCGCTCTGCTGTCTCTCGCGCTTCTCCACCGTGGCTGGCAGGTCACGCTCTACTGTGCTGACGACGCGCCAGCAAGCGGCGCATCCGGCAACCGCCAGGGTGCGCTCTATCCGCTTTTAAGCGCGCACGACCCGGCCCTGTTCCGGTTTTTCCCGGCGGCGTTTACCTTCGCTCGTCGCCTGTATGACGCCCTGCCGGTGGCGTTCGATCATGACTGGTGCGGCGTGACGCAGCTCGGCTGGGATGAAAAGAGCCAGCAAAAAATCACGCAGATGCTGTCACTGGGCCTGCCTGACGAGATTGCACGCGCGGTAAGTGCGCAAGAGGTGGCAGACACCGCTGGCGTGGAAACCGGGTGTGGGGGCATTCAGTATCCGCTCGGCGGCTGGCTGTGCCCGGCTGAACTGACCGCGGCGGTCATTGCGCTGGCGCAGTCGCGCGGGCTGACGGCGCATTATGCCCACAAGGTTGAATCGTTGAGCCGGACAGAACGCTGGAATCTGCGTTTTGCTGATGGCAAAGAGGCGAGCCATGCCAGCGTAGTGCTGGCAAACGGACATAACATCAGCCAGTTTATCCAGACAGAGTCATTGCCGGTTTATCCGGTCGGCGGCCAGGTAAGCCATATTCCTTCCGCGCCCAAACTGAGCAAACTGCGTCAGGTGCTGTGCTATGACGGCTATCTGACGCCGCAAAATCCGTCTAACGGCCACCACTGCATCGGGGCCAGCTATCATCGTGGCGAAACGGATATGCGCTACAGCGACGCGGATCAGACCCAGAACCGCCAGCGCCTGATTGACTGTTTCCCGGATGCGGCGTGGACGAGAGAGGTTGACGTCAGCGAGGGTGACGCGCGCTGCGGCGTGCGCTGCGCCACCCGCGATCATCTGCCGATGGTGGGAAATGTGCCTGACTACGACGCGACGCTTGAGGCCTACCAGGATATTGCTGATAACCGGGATAACGCGGTAAGCGCGCCGGTTTATCCGGAGCTGTTTATGCTGGGTGGATTAGGATCTCGCGGGCTCTGTTCCGCGCCGCTGCTGGCGGAAGTGTTAGCCGCGCAAATGAGCGGCGAGCCGATCCCGCTGGACAGGGTTACGCTTGCAGGGCTGAATCCGAATCGCTTGTGGGTACGGAAACTGCTGAAGGGGAAGAAGGTCAAGTAGGGTGCGGTCTGGTGCCCTCACCCTAACCCTCTCCCACAGGGAGAGGGGATATTCACAGGCCCGGTAAGCGCAGCGCCACCGGGTGAAATACGATGACTTAGCGTTTAGCCTGCTGGAACAAAGTGTCCCACATGCCTAACACCAGAGACTGATCGCGCGGCGAGAGCTCTCCGGCCTGAATGGCTTTCTCCAGACTGCGGGCCACTTCGGCGTGAACGGCGTCGGCAGAGTGATCGTCCCCCGCTTCCAGCTCGGCTACCGCGAGCGTCAGGTGACCACGCAGATAACCGCTGGCGAACAGCTCATCATCACTGGCGTGTTCCACCATGTCATCAATTAACGCCAGAATGCGTGATTCAAATTCTGCGATCATCTTCTTTCCTCTGTTAAAGATCTTCCGGCCAAGGGAAGCATTCCGCCGTGATAACCGGCGTGTGGTAATAATTCTGTAAGGCCTCGATCAGGCGTGCCGGACGTTCGGGGATGCCTTTCTCAAGATATTCCATCACCTGCGCGTGAACGCGGCGCTGGAAGACGATACGATCTGGCTCGAAGTCGCCTTCGAGGTTGTCACAGCTGACGTTGAACGGGAAACCCGCCGCGACGCAGAATAGCCATTCCAGCGCCTGCGGCTTCACTTCCACATCTTCAAACTGGCCCTGAGTGGCGGCATCACGTCCGTCCGGGCAGTACCAGTAGCCGAAGTCCACCAGCTCGCGCCGCGCTTTCCCCGCAATGCACCAGTGCGAAATCTCGTGCAAGCCGCTGGCATAAAAGCCGTGGGCAAAGACGATGCGGTTATACGGAACCTCCGCATCAGCAGGAAGATAGATCGGTTCGTCGTCGCCTTTAATCAGACGGGTATTAAAATCGTCAGCAAAACAGCCGTCGAAAATCTCAATCAGCTGTTCGTATTTATGCGTACTGTTCATTAGTGCATCCCCAACCAGGTGAGGATCTCCTGTCCATGGCTGTCATAAAGAAGTTTGGCGCTCATTACGGCCGAGACGATGACGATCATCGGGCGAATAAGTTTTTGTCCTTTGCTTAATACCAGACGCGAGCCCGCGCGCGCGCCCAGGAACTGCCCTGCCATCATCACAAATCCGGTTGCCCAGATAACCTTGCCGCCGATGATAAATAGCAGCAGGCCGCCGACGTTTGAGGTCGCGTTGAGCACTTTGGCATGGGCGGTGGATTTGGCGAGGTTAAAACCGGCCAGCGTCACGAACGCCAGCGCATAAAATGAACCCGCCCCCGGCCCGAAGAAACCGTCGTAAAAACCCACGCTGCCCCCGGCAATCAGGGCAAACGGCAGGCCGTACAGGCGACGCTGGCGGTCTTCTTCACCGAGCTTTGGCATCAGCAGGAAGTAAAGCCCGATGCAGATGACCAGAATCGGCAGGATCTGGCGCAAAATATCGGACTGCACGTGCTGAACCAGCAGCGCGCCCGACGTGGAGCCGATAAAGGTCATCAGGATATTGAGCTTCTGATCGGCAAGGCTCACCACCTTGCGGCGGATAAAATAGAGCGACGCCGAGAGCGAACCGCCGCAGGCCTGCAGCTTGTTGGTGGCAAGCGCCTGCGCCGGGCTCATGCCCGCCGCCAGCAGCGCGGGCACGGTTAACAACCCGCCGCCGCCCGCGAGCGCGTCGATAAAACCGGCCAGCATGGCCACAAAGAACAACACCACCAGCAGCAGCGGCGACACCATAAACAGATCGACGAAATTATCCATTAAAGTACATGCTCATCCAGTAGCGCCTGGCAGGAAGGCGGCAACGGAGGCGGTGTCTTCTTCTCAGGCTTAGAGGTTCCAGGTTTTGCCGGCTCAAACCAGCTTTGCAGTTCCGCACCGCAGCCATCGCCTGGCGGAGGTAGCGGCTGATCTTCACATTCCAGGCTATTCGCCGGGCAGCGCAGACGAACGTGCATGTGCGCACGATGCTGGAACCACGGGCGCACTTTGCGCAGCCAGTCGCGATCGGTTCCGGCGTCCAGGCAGAGCTGCTGCTTGATGGCCGGGTTGACGAAAATACGCGTGACGTCGTTATCTTCCGCGGCCAGCTTGATCATGCTGGATACGTCCCGCGTCCACAGGGACGGCACAACGCGCTTACCGTCGCTCGCCACCAGATCCAGCGCCTGCGGTTTCAGCAGTTGGGCGGAGGTCCAGCGCGTTTTCGGCAGCTGCAGGAAGATATCGACATCCAGTCCGGTCTGGTGGCTGGCGTGTCCACCGTTAAAGCGACCGCCGGCAGGCATCCCCATATCGCCAATCAGCATCGTGCCCAGCCCAAGGTTATGCACCTGGTTTCCCAGACGCTGGATGAACAGCACCAGATCCGGGTGGCCGAAATAACGTCGCTGATCGGTGCGCATCACCTGATAGGTATCAGACTGGAGAGGAAGCTCCTGGGCACCGACGATACAGCCGTTGGAAAAGGCGCCAATGGACTGCGCGCTCCCCGCCACCGGGTGGGTGATTTTTTGCCATGGCGTCGCGGCCAGACTGGCTCCACTGGCAAGCAGCGCCAGCAGAGCAATTGCGGTTTTTTTCATGTTTACCAGCGTGGAATGGTGGTCGTCACATCCGCATTCTGCGCGCGCTGGCGCAGGAAGTGATCCATCAGCACGATCGCCAGCATCGCTTCTGCGATCGGCACCGCGCGGATCCCCACGCACGGATCGTGACGTCCTTTGGTGATCATCTCAACTTCTTCGCCATCGCGGTTAATCGTGTGGCCCGGCACGGTGATGCTGGAAGTTGGCTTCAGCGCGATGTTGGCAACAATCTGCTGCCCGCTGCTGATACCGCCCAGGATGCCGCCCGCATGGTTGCTCTGGAAGCCCGCTTTCGTAATCTCATCACGGTTTTGGC
This sequence comes from Enterobacter sp. Y17, assembly GCF_019730495.1. Classification (NCBI taxonomy): domain Bacteria; kingdom Pseudomonadati; phylum Pseudomonadota; class Gammaproteobacteria; order Enterobacterales; family Enterobacteriaceae; genus Enterobacter; species Enterobacter sp. Y17. Next base: position 239,462 of record NZ_JAASKP010000001.1, on the reverse strand, counting down.
TGCCGCGAAGCTGAACCACGTCAAAGCCGTCGCCAATCTCAACGCCCTTCACCGCGTTGATGCTCATCAGCGCGTGGGCAATGTCGGCGTCGAGACGGTCGAATACCGGCTCGCCCCAGCCAGCCGGGACGCCGTCTGCCACCACGGTCACTTTCGCGCCAATGGAGTCGCCCTCTTTTTTCAGGCCACGCATCAGTTCGTCCAGCGCCTCAAGCTTGTCGGCATCGGCGCAGAAGAACGGGTTTTGTTCAACCTGATCCCAGTCTTTGATCGCCAGCGGAATGTCGCCCATCTGGGTCAGACAGCCGCGGATAACGATGCCAAATTTCTGCTGCAGGTATTTCTTAGCAATCGCCCCTGCCGCCACGCGCATCGCGGTTTCACGCGCGGAAGAACGTCCGCCGCCGCGATAGTCGCGGAAGCCGTACTTTTGTTCGTAGGTGTAGTCGGCGTGGCCCGGACGGAAGACGTCTTTGATGGCGCCGTAGTCCTGGGAGCGCTGATCGGTGTTTTCGATCAGCAGGCCAATGCTGGTCCCGGTAGTGCGCCCTTCAAAGACGCCGGAGAGAATTTTGACCTGGTCCGGCTCGCGACGCTGCGTGGTGTAGCGAGAGGTGCCCGGGCGACGACGGTCGAGGTCGTGCTGTAAATCGGCTTCGGTCAGTTCGATGCCTGGCGGTACGCCATCAACGATACAGCCCAGCGCCAGCCCGTGCGACTCGCCAAAGGTGGTCACGCGGAATAACTGTCCAATACTGTTTCCTGCCATCACGGCTCCGATGTTGTAGTTTGTGTTTGAGCGTTGTGAAACGGGCCGAAGCCCGCTGGATTAATCTTTATAGATGCTGAAGTGTTCGCGCGCGTCGAGCAGCTGCGCTTTAGTCAGCATAAAGACGCCGTCACCGCCGTTGTCGAACTCAAGCCAGGTGAACGGCACATCCGGGTACTGCTCTATCAGATGTACCATGCTGTTGCCCACTTCACAAATCAGAACGCCGTCGTCGGTCAGGTAATCCGGCGCGCAGGCCAGAATGCGGCGGGTCAGCTTCAGGCCATCAGAGCCTGACGCCAGACCCAGCTCCGGCTCGTGACGGTATTCGTTCGGCAGATCGGACATGTCTTCAGCATCGACGTACGGCGGGTTGGTGACGATCAGATCGTACTGCAGCGTCGGCAGATCGCGGAACAGGTCGGAGCGAATTGGCGTAACGTGATGGATGAGCCCATGCTCTTCAATGTTGTGCTCGGTCACGGCCAGCGCGTCGGTAGAGATATCGACGGCGTCCACTTCCGCTTCCGGGAAGGCGTACGCGCAGGCGATGGCGATGCAGCCGCTGCCGGTACACATATCGAGAATGTGCTGCGGCTGATGGCCAATCAGACCGTCAAAGTGGTTGTTGATCAGCTCGCCAATCGGCGAGCGCGGCACCAGCACGCGTTCATCGACATAGAACTCGTGGCCGCAGAACCAGGCTTTGTTGGTCAGATAGGCGACCGGAATGCGCTCGTTCACGCGGCGGATCACGCGCTCAACGATGCGGTGTTTTTCGCTGGAAGTCAGGCGCGCGGTGCGCATGTCTTCCGGAATATCCAGCGGCAGGTAGAGAGACGGCAGCACCAGCTGCACGGCTTCATCCCACGGGTTATCGGTACCGTGACCGTACCAGATATTAGCGGCGCTGAAGCGGCTAACCGACCAGCGCAACATGTCCTGTATGGTATGCAGCTCGTTTACTGCTTCATCGACAAAAATTTTATCCACTCTTTCCTCCAGGGCATGCTCGCATAATTTTCGGCGGCTAGTTTGCCATGAAGACGGCGATAAATCAGCAATGACGCGTCTCGCTTGAGGTTAAAAAATGCGTTTAGTCGGGTACACTGTCGGAAATACGAGATGAGAATGACGAATGAAAAAGAAAACATCGCTCAGCGAGGAGGATCAGGCGCTCTTCCGTCAGCTGATGACCGGGACGCGTAAAATCACGCAGGACACCATCGTCCATCGCCCGCTGCGTAAAAAAATCAGCGAAGTACCGGTCAAGCGTCTTCTGCAGGAGCAGGCCGATAACAGCCACTATTTTTCAGATGAATTTCAGCCGCTGCTCAACACGCAAGGGGCTGTGAAGTACGTACGCGAAGACGTCAGCCATTTTGAGCTGAAAAAATTACGCCGCGGGGATTATTCGCCGGAGCTGTTTCTCGATCTGCACGGTTTAACGCAGATGCAGGCGAAACAAGAGCTGGGGGCGTTGATCGCCGCCTGTCGCCGTGAACATGTTTTTTGCGCCTGCGTGATGCACGGCCACGGTAAACATATCCTCAAGCAACAAACGCCGCTGTGGCTGGCTCAGCACCCACACGTAATGGCTTTTCATCAGGCACCGAAAGAGTACGGCGGAGATGCCGCGTTGCTGGTGTTGATTGAAGTGGAAGAGTGGCAGCCGCCAGAGTTGCCCTGACAGAATGGCGGGAAGCACATTGCGCCCCGCCATATCGCACGTCACGTCAGATAGCTTTTGCCATCTTCAGGTTGCACGGACTCATTTGCCAGTTGAAGACACCTTTGCCCGTTTCGTCGAGAGAAACATTGGCAATGGCGGATGTCGTGAACATCGGCGGGGTCTCGCCCGGGCACAGCTCAGAAACCAGATAGCCAACCAGTGGCAGGTGGGAAATGACCAGCGCGGAAGCGACACCTTCATTGCACAGCGCCTGAAGATAAGCGCTGACAAGGCCTACATCGCCACACGGGGTGAGTTCAGGGAGAACATCTACACTGGTCGGCAGGTTCATACACTCCCCTACCACATCCAGCGTCTGTTCTGCACGCAGGAACGGACTCACCAGAACGCGTTCGATGTCCACTTTTTGACCGTTAAGCCAGGTCGCCATCAGACGAGATTCGTCGCAGCCACAGACGGTCAAAGGACGTACTGAGTCACTGGCGGCATCGAGTGCCGCGTCGCCGTGACGCATGATAAAAACTTGCATATTGCACCGCTTTTGTTAACCAGAATCACCGGCGTTAACTACCCGCGATAAATGCTAAGAGGTAGAAAACCCGATGGCCGGGCATTGTGCCTGATCCATTCGGTGAATGAAACGCTGTTTTTTACCTCAATGGCGTAAGTATAGTCAATCTCTGTTTACAAAATCGCCAGAACAGGTCCATTCACTTCAGGATTTACCCTTCTTTGACCTCAGCTTACGAGGACAGTTTCCCTTGCAGGCCAAAATGTCTGGCCGCGTTCCGCCATCTGCAATAATTGGTCACACGGTGTAAAGCGTGGACCATATTGCGAAGCCAGACGTTGCAAGATAGCAACCACTTCACCCGCGCCGAGCGTATCCATGTAACGGAACGGGCCGCCAAGGAACGGCGGGAAACCAATGCCAAATACCGCGCCGATGTCACCATCGCGTGCACTCTTAATCACCTGCTCATCAAAGCAGCGCGCCGCTTCATTGAGCATCATCATCACGCAGCGCTCAGCGCACTGAACGGCGGACAGTTTTCCCTGACCTGTGGTCGAAATGAGTCCATATACCGAAGGGTCGACCTGTTTCCTGCTTTTACGCCCTTTCGCGCCGTAAAGATAGAAACCGCGTTCATTTTTTCTGCCTTTGCGATCGTCCTTCAAAATCGCAGAAACAATGTTTGCAGGTGGGCTAAAACGATCGCCATATGCAGCTTCCAGCACTGGTATAATTTTAGTGCCGGTGTCTATTCCCACCTCATCCAAAAGTTGGATTGGGCCAACGGGGAAACCAAACTTTACCAGCGCCTCGTCGACGTGCTCAATCTTCTCCCCTTCCGTCAGCAACCGCATTGCTTCATTAATGTAGGGAGCCAGAATGCGGTTGACGTAGAAGCCAGCTTTGTCCGCTACCACAATCGGGGTTTTGCCCTGTTTTTTCGCCAGCTTCACCACGGTGGCAACAGTTTGCGGGCTGGTAGTCGCGTGTGGAATAACTTCCACCAGCGGCATTTTTTCAACCGGGCTAAAGAAGTGCAGCCCAATCACCTGCTCCGGGCGGGCGGCTTTCGCAGCGATATCGCCAATCGGTAATGACGACGTATTGGAGGCAAAAATGGTATGCGGGGCGCAATGTTGCTCAACGTCTGCCACCATCTGCTGCTTAAGCGCCAGATCTTCAAACACGGCTTCAATCACCAGATCGCGGTGCGCAAAACCGCTGTAATCCGTCGTACCGGATATCATCGCCAGGGTTTTATCGCGCTCGCTTGCCTTGATATGGCGGCGCTTGACCTTTTGATCAAGGTTCTGCCAGCTGTACTGCAGCGCGTGGTTGATCCCCTTAGGATTAATGTCTTTGATTCGTACAGGCAATTTGCCTTTGCTGGCGGTAACAAAAGAGATTCCGCCACCCATGAGCCCCCCACCCAGTACGCCAATCGCACGCAGCGGCGCAGGCTGCGCCTCGCTGCCCGGATCCTTTTTCACGTCCGTGCTGGCGAAGAAGATGCTGCGCAGCGCCTGCGACTGCGGCGTCATCGCCAGTTCGCCAAAGGCTTTGGCCTCCGCGGCATAGCCGCTGCTGCTTCCCTGCGACAGCCCGGTCTCGATCACTTCGAGGATCCGCTTTGCCGCCGGGTAATTGCCTTTGGTTTTTTGTTCGGTCTTTTTGCCCACCATGTTGAACAGGAGCGTTCTTCCCAGCGGGCCGGCCAGCACGCGCTCACGTACCGGCAGGAGACGTTTTGCCTGACGCCCTTTCAGCGCAAGCTCAACGGCGGCCTCCAGCAAAATGGACTGCGGCACGACGTCATCGACCAGACTGGCTTTCAGCGCCTGACGGGCGCGCAGCTGTTTACCGGTTAATATCATCTCCAGCGCCGTGCTGACGCCGACCAGGCGCGGCAGCCTTTGCGTTCCGCCGGAGCCAGGCAGCAGGCCCAGCTGCACTTCCGGCAGACCCAGAATCGTTTTCGCATCGTCGGTGCAAATCCGGCTGTGACAGGCCAGCGCCAGCTCAAGCCCGCCGCCCAGACAGGCACCGTGGATCGCGGCAATGACCGGGATCGGCAGACCGTTGATCTCCGCCATCACCTGCTGGCCCTGACGCGCAAGCTCTTCGGCTTCCAGAGCGCTTTGCGCCCGGGCGATCATGTTGATATCCGCGCCGGCGATAAAGTTATCCGGCTTGGCAGAGATAAAGACCAGACCACGAATCGCTTTGTTGTCGCGGATCTGCTTTAGCATCGCGCGCACCTGAACACCAAATTCGGCCTTCAGGGTATTCATCTTTTCATCAGGCACATCGATCGTGATAACGGCCACGTTATCGAGGCGAACCGTCAGATTAAATGCAGATGGCATATCCATTATTCAGCCTCCAGAACCATTGCTGCGCCAAGGCCACCCGCCGCACAGGCGGTAACGAGGCCAAACCCGCCGCCACGGCGACGGAGTTCATGTAAAGTTTGCGTGATCATCCTCACCCCTGTGGCGGCAAATGGATGACCGTAGGCGATAGAGCCGCCCAGCACGTTAAATTTACTTTGATCCACTTCGCCTGTGGCATGGGCGCGGCCCAGCACATCGCGCGCGAAACGCTCGCTTGCCAGCAGCTGTACGTTTGCCAGGGTTTGCGCGGCAAACGCTTCATGCATATCAATCAGGGTTAAATCAGCCAGCGTCAGCCCCGCGCGCTCCAGCGCCAGCGGCGTGGACCACGCCGGACCTAACAGCATGTCCTGCCAGACATCAATGGCGGTGAAGGCATAGCTGCGTAGATAGCCCAGGGGAGTGATGCCCAGCTCCTTCGCGCGGGATTCGGTCATCAGGATCACGGCGGCGGCGCCATCCGTCAGCGGCGTACTGTTCGCCGCCGTCACCGAGCCGTGTTTGCGGTCAAACGCCGGGCGCAGTTTGGCGTAATCCGCCAGCGTTGAGGTGCCGCGAATATTGTTATCTTCCGCAAGCGGTTCACGGTAGGGGGGAATATAGGCGGTCATGACCTCGTCGGTCAGCTTGCCTTCCGACCAGGCTTTTGCCGCAAGCTGATGCGAGCGATGCGCCAGGGCATCCTGCTGTTCACGCGTAATGCCGTACGTTTTCGCCATCTGCTCGGCGGTATCGCCCATGCGCAGGCCGGTGGAGTATTCCGCGACGGCAGGTGGTACAGGCATGAGGTCGCGCAGGCGTAAACGCGAGAAGAGTTTGAGTTTCTGACCCGTCGTGCGGGCTTTATTGGCATCCACCAGGATGCGCGCCAGCTTTTTACTGACCCCAATTGGCAGCACCGAAGAGGAGTCCGCTCCACCCGCAATCCCGGCGCGAATAGTGCCCGCCATCAGGCTTTCAGCGACGTTAGCCACAGCCTGGAAGCTGGTTGCGCAGGCGCGGCTGACGCTGTAGGCATCGGTATGCACGTTCATCCCGGTACCGAGGACGATTTCACGCGCAATATTGGGGGCTTCAGGCATCTGCACGACCTGACCGAATACCAGCTGTTCGATGACCTCAGGCGGAATTTCGCTGCGAGCCAGCATCTCCCCCACTACCATTTTCCCCAAGTCGACGGCCGGTATGCCATGAAACGCCGTTGCCTGACGCGCAAATGGCGTGCGCAATCCACTGACTATGGCAATGCGATCGCCCTGACGGGTAATAAGCGGTAATGCCTGACTCATAACACTCCCCTGTAAAAAATTTTCGCAAACATAAAGTGGTCTGACCTGATAATAGTCTTAACCATTTTTTTACATTCAGCCAATCGGGGAAACGAAAAAGTGCGAGCTAAAACACAGAGAAGAAAAAGAAAATGCCCCCAAGGAAAAAGCAAAACGGTAACCCACAGGTTACCGTTTTTAGTGTTTGCACCCTCTCCCGTGGGAGAGGGCTGGGGGGAAGGGCATCAGGCCGCAGAGATTAACGCAGGCCCAGCTGGAAAATCAGCGTTTCTGCTTCGCAGGCGAAGACAAAGTCGATGTCCAGCTTCACGCCACCTTCCACTTCGGTAAAGGTCGACTTGATTTCACACGGATCGGATTCAACGTCACGCGCACGCTTGCTCAGCGCGGCCAGGGTCTCTTCCGCTTCGGCACGGTTGGTGAATACACGGCTGTAAGAGGCGGTGCAATCGGTGTTGTCCATGATGGTCCCAACATCCATACAGCAGCAAACCGGGGTTTCATCAGCACTGCATTTACTCATAGCTCAATTTCCTCTGTATTCGCGCAGCGCGCGAGATAGACACGATGCTGATATTTTACGCCCCGGCGCGGGCGCTCTCCAGCCGTTAATGGCGCAAAATCGGATAAGTGACCAATATCACACTAAAAAATGATCTAAAACAAAAACCACCCTTTTGGGTGAGTCGTGATGGTCACAATTTTGCCAACCAGATCTCGTTTCACGAAACATGTTTGAAAATATTAATAAACAAACTTGCAACATTCCGGCTGGTCAGACCTATACTCTGGCCACTGGTCTGATTTGTCTGTCATACCTCAGACCCTACACTTCGCGCTCCTGTTACGGTATGTAACAATTATTGAATAAAAATAACTCAATGAGGTTATGGTCATGAGCCAGAAAACCCTGTTCAACAAGACTGCGCTGGCAGTCGCAGTGGCACTCGTCTCCACTTCCGCCTGGTCAGCGGGCTTTCAGTTAAACGAATTTTCTTCCTCTGGCCTTGGCCGTGCGTATTCCGGGGAAGGCGCTATCGCTGATGATGCGGGTAACGCGAGTCGTAACCCCGCGTTGATCATGATGTTCGATCGTCCTACTTTCTCTGCCGGTGCGGTTTATATCGATCCTGATGTCAACGTTTCTGGTAAGTCGCCTTACACGGGTGCGAGCCTTAAAGCGGACAATATTGCCCCAACAGCATGGATCCCAAACCTGCACTTCGTTGCGCCTATCAACGAACAGTTTGGCTGGGGTGCATCCGTAACGTCTAACTACGGTCTGGCTACCGAGTTCAATAACAACTACCCGGCTGGTGAATACGGCGGTAAAACAGACCTTACTACGCTGAACCTCAACCTGAGCGGTGCGTATCGCCTGAACGATAACTGGAGTTTTGGCCTGGGCTTTGATGCCGTCTACGCTGATGCCAAGATCGAACGTTATTCCGGGGAACAGACTGCTCGCCTGCCTAAAAACAGCAATAAAATTGCCAGTCTTGAAGGTGATGAGTGGGGCTATGGCTGGAACGCCGGTATCCTGTACGAGCTGGACAAAAACAACCGCTGGGGCCTGACCTATCGTTCCGAAGTGAAAATTGACTTCGACGGCGACTACAAGAGCGGCATCCTGAAGCCTGTGAACAATCTGGTTCCAGGTGCGGGCACCACTATTCCTTGGGGAACGTCCAACCAGACCGTTCCGGGTTCACTGTCACTGCATTTGCCAGAAATGTGGGAAGTCTCCGGTTACAACCGCGTTGCACCACAGTGGGCTATTCACTATAGCCTGGCCTATACCAGCTGGAGCCAATTCCAGGAGCTGAAAGCGACCGGAACCAATGGTCAAACGCTGTTCTATAAGGACGAAAGCTTCCACGACGCCTATCGTATCGCGTTGGGTACCACCTACTACTACGATAAGAACTGGACTTTCCGCTCCGGTATCGCATTTGACGACAGCCCGGTTCCGGCAGACAAACGTTCCATTTCCATTCCGGATCAGGACCGCTTCTGGTTAAGTGCTGGTGCGACCTATGCGCTCAACGAAAATGCATCCATCGATGCGGGCGTATCTTATATGCACGGTCAGAAAGTAACGTTCAAGGAAGGTCCGTACGAGTTTACCTCTGAAGGTAAAGCCTGGCTGTTCGGTACGAACTTCAACTACGCGTTCTAATCGCGCTGGAATCAAAAAAGGTGAGCATTGCTCACCTTTTTTATTTACTCCGAATCGATATCTTTTAGTTCGTTTTCGATCGCCTTCGCGTTTGGATTCTCTTCCGGCTTCAGCTTACCGCCGTTGGCAATAAAGTCATGATTCTGGAAGTACGCTTCACGCACCATAATGTACGGATCAGAAGACTGGCGCAGCAGGCCATCAGAGTCGAGCAGTTGCGCGCGGGTTTCAATCCCTTCCACCGTCCATTTACCCACCGACAGCGGCCAGGTGAGCCACGACAGGACCGGATAGAGCGTATCCACCATATCGCCGCCATCATCACGGAGGGTGAAACTACCGTAGAACGGTAAATGCACGTACGGACCATACCCGACGCCATAGTGTCCCATCGTGCTGCCGAAACGGTGCGGTTGTTCACGCTGCAGTTTCTGGTTAGCCATACCTGCAACATCAATAAAGCCCCCCATACCCAGAATGGAGTTCAGGAAGAAGCGGGTAAAGTGGACCATCCCCTGATACGGGTCGCCCTGCAGGAAGTAGTTCACCATTACCGCAGGCTCTTCGAGGTTGCTGGTAAAGTTACTTAACCCGTTACGCGCAGGTTGTGGAACATAATCGCGCCATGCTACTGCCACCGGACGAACCACATACGGGTCCAGTACGTTGTAGTTGAAGCTATACATTGAGCGGTTAAATCCTTCGAGAGGATCGGAGCGTCCCGTTTGCTCACCGGAGCTGGCGCAGCCCACAAGCATCGTCGCGCCAAGCGCAAGCGCCGACAGCCGAAGTTTCATAAATATCTCCCTGTTCAGTATGGCTATCGTTGATTGCCATCCGTAACGGAGCCGTTGACGCTCCGTCTGTAAACGTGCAAGCGATTGTAACAGCACGTTTACCGATGTCTATGAGCACAATTACGGGCAGTAACCACCGTGACTCTGATCTCAGCATAGCCTGGCTTTTGGAATTCGTTTCGCTGGCAATTTTATAATGACTTTGAAAGAGATGTATCACCTTTGTTGTCATTGCCGCCAAATTAAGAGCATCCCCACAGGCATCCCGATAAAAGCCGCTACGCTTAACAGAAAGATCAACCTCCGGGAGCAGATATGAAAGATGTAGGCGAAGAAAAAATTGGCGAGAGCACTGAGGAGCTTGAAATTGAAAGCGAGGAGAAAGCGCGCGGCGAGAAGATAGAAATCGATGAAGATCGCCTCCCCTCCCGCGCAATGGCCATCCACGAGCATATACGCCAGGACGGTGAAAAAGAGATGGAGCGCGACGCGATGGCCCTCTTCTGGTCAGCCATCGCTGCCGGGCTATCAATGGGCGCATCTCTGCTTGCAAAAGGGATATTTCATGTACAGCTGGAAGGCGTACCCGGTGGATTTTTACTGGAAAACCTCGGCTATACCTTCGGCTTTATTATTGTCATCATGGCCCGCCAGCAGCTGTTTACCGAAAACACGGTGACCGCCGTTCTGCCGGTGATGCAAAACCCCACACTTGGTAATTTCGGTTTATTGATGCGGCTCTGGGGCGTGGTTCTGCTGGGTAATATCATCGGCACGGGCATCGCGGCATGGGCGTTTGAATATATGCCGATCTTTGATGAACCCACCCGGGATGCGTTTGTGAAAATCGGCATGGACGTAATGAAAAACACGCCGGTCGAGATGTTCTCAAACGCCATCATCTCAGGCTGGATTATCGCCACGATGGTCTGGATGTTTCCTTCAGCGGGAAGCGCCAAAATTGTGGTGATCATATTGATGACCTGGCTGATTGCGCTGGCGGACACCACGCATATTGTGGTCGGAACCGTTGAAATCCTCTATCTGGTCTTTAACGGTACGCTTCACTGGAGCGATTTCTTCTGGCCGTTTGCCCTTCCGACGCTGGCGGGAAACATTTGCGGCGGAACGTTTATCTTCGCGCTGTTAAGCCATGCCCAAATTCGTAACGACATGTCGAACAAACGCAAAGCTGAGCTTAAGGCACGGGAAAATGATGATAAATCGACAAAAAAATCGACCTGAATGGTGACTCTTTGAGCAGTCAGGCGGCGATGTGCTTAACGCAAAGTGTAAATAAGGCTATACTCGTGCCGCCTCGTCCCCTTAGTTAAATGGATATAACGAGCCCCTCCTAAGGGCTAGTTGCAGGTTCGATTCCTGCAGGGGACACTTTAACCTCCCGCTTTTTCCAGCACATTCGTCTGTCTACCGCCAGAATTCACTGAGCAGAAGAATCCTGTTTTATTTGAGCGTAACGCGTTGCCAGCTGTTTAAGACGCAACTCCAGTTGAGTCTTTTCTGCTTCAGGAAGCGCATCTCCTGCTGGATGCTGTGACAGGCGTCTGAGTTGTTCTTCAGCCGGTATCGTCTGGTTAAATGACTGTATAGTCGAAAAAACTACCGATTTAAGCTCGCTTACCGTGATGTATTTTCCTTTTTGCTCGTCCAGACTACTCAGCCGATGACTCAGTTGCTGAAGCGTCATCATTCCCTGATACCAGCTGTTCATTGCGTCGACAGGTAACGCTGCCGCGTTAAATTTTTGCTGCCACTGCATTGTGAGCGGTTTCGCCTCCTCCGGCCATAATGTCTGGAGCTGCTTTAACAGCTGAAGGCTGTAGGAAAGATTCCAGTCAGGAGGCAGTTTATCCAGGCGGGCAAGCTGCTGCTGCGTGTCTGTGATAAACGTGGACGGTAAAGTACCTCGCAGTGTTAACGCGTCTTGCTGCACAGGCGTGAGCACTTCAGGTAACGGAGCCAGAGAGGCAAAAGCCTGAGTCGCCAGGGGGTCGGGTCTGGACAAAGAAGCCCATCCCCACGCCACAGCGAAGCACACCACCAGTGTGGAACACATCCCGGTAATAAAGGGCTTCCACTGTCTGACAGGCACGGGGGCTGTCGTACGATCCTCCCCATTCGGCTGATTTTCCTGATGCACAACATATACCCATTTCACTTCTTCGATCGGTTCGGCTTTCTCCAGAGTCGATTCGCTATCGGGCTTCATGTTCACATTCAAATCGGACGTGTCATTACTGCTTTCCAGCCGTTCAGCACTTGAACGTATCAACGTTCGTAACGTATCGAACTGGCTAAGGTGTTTAAGCTCAAGGCGCTGGAGCACCGCGCTCAGGCTGGTAAGTAACGCTTCAGCACGATAAAGCTCACTAAGATGGCTGCTGTTGAATGGCAGCATACGCATGCGCTGCTGCAGGCGCTGGCTAAGGCCGCTAAGGATTTCCATACGAGCGTGTTGCGTCTTCGGCCATAAGATGTCCCACTGGTGGCTAATCAGGGCCTCCAGAATCGCCAGCCCTTCATTCAGGCCAGCTAATCCAGACAGGTGAGTACGAGCAAGGGTGTACCAGGCTGCTGTCTGCAACTCCACACCGTTCTGTTCAAACATTGAGAGACAGAGTCTTTGGACATATTGCCAGTTCACATCAGGGCGAGCAGGATGTGTAAGCTTACTGAGTTCGTCGCGGAGGGCGGCATAATCTGGCAGCGTACGCGGGTCGCCGCCGGTTTTTAACGTTATATGTGTGGTCATTCTGCAGGGCCTGCATATCCGTGTCGGTTAATTTCGTCAGTTGATGTGTAAGGCAGTTTTGCGTGTAGAAACGCAATGACGAATAAAGGAATGAATGTTATTGCTATGACAGCAGCGCTAAAATCAGATCGAAAAAAACACCTTCATCAAATAATTTTCCTGACTGAGGTAATGTATCAGGGGGAGTAAACATCCAGTCATTTACGCTCCCCACCCGCATGAACAGGCGTCCTTGAGAAATCGCGCTGTACCCGGAAAAAAAAGTCACCTCGACACAGCCTGCAACTCCCTGTCCATACAGAAATATCGGCATAAACTTAACCGCCCGGTTACCATAACGCAGGACAATACCGGAAATATCAAAAGCCCCGCCCTCCACTAGCAGGTCAGGAACGTATACCGTCAGTGGCTCTGCATTCAGTCCGGTATCTGACAGCCACGCGTCCATTTGCTCCTGAAGCTGAGCCATTCGCATGCGAAACTCTGCAATATCGGCCTGACTCTTGCTAACTGCGGGAACAGGTGAAGGTTGTCGCGCCTGCAACTTCTTCATGAACTGTGATTTTACTGACATGGTGTTAACTGACCTTATATACGAAGTGTTGTGTCGAGATACTGTTGCTGCCTGAGATGCCGCAACAGGACCCGTCCTTCGGGCATAAACTCAGTCCCATAGCGCACCAGGCCAATCCCTTTAAGTTCAGCGTCAATGGCATAGCGCAGCTCGCCGGGAATGTTCTGCTCCAGCAGAACAACGTCTATCTTTTTCAGGCGCGGTTCATACTTGAGCAGGACGGCAGACAATGTGCCCATGAGCTCATGGGCCGTTCCCGGCATGCCCTGCAGGATTTTTGTCATATCGGGCAGCCCGTAATCAGGCAGGTGCGCCAACGTGCCGGCGCGACAGTTGAGAACGCGCTGCATGTTGTCCAGAACCGAAAGGATGACCTGATTTTCTTCACTGACCTGTTTAAGGTCGAGACCACCGCTAAAATTTCCGGTTAGCATTTCATACAGCGAAGGCGTGTTATGTCCCTGGGGCATCAGTCTTCCTTAAGCGGTTGCAGCGTCAGATGGTTCTCGCCGGCTTCCAGAATGCGCGGTTTATCGGGATCCAGATCGCTGCGCTTGATAACCTGCTTCCAGGTGTCGTTGGTCATGTCCGGATGGCGGAACAGCCCTACCACCGCGACAAACTGCGCCTCTTCTTCCATCGGCATATCAAGGCTTGCATCCCCCCCCGGTTTTACCACGATATTACGACTGGCCAGCATGTCGTCTTTCAGAATGCTGACATCATCCTGAAGCAATTGCTGATAAACCGTCTTATCAAAGGTTTTGCGGTCTTTGAGTTGGTAAACCCTAACCACGACAGGCTCAGACAGCGAGTTATTTTCGCGAGAGTCGGTGTTCAGAGCTTCGCGCGCGGTGAAATCCAGATGCAGGATTTTAATTTTTTTATAGAACACAGAATTAAACGCCGATTTGGTACCGTCGGTAACGCTCTGCGTCACCCCGCAACCGGTCAGAATAAGCGCCATGAGAGGCATCATCCAGCGCGCGGTTTTAGTTAAACTTGTACGTGACACGTCGGTTTCCTTGTTGTGGTTTCGCGGGCTCCAGCCCGCTGTAATAGCCCAGTTCTGTCGTAAAGGTTTCAGGAATGTCATCAGGATGGCTATCATCTTCTGCTCCCAGCACGCCGTTCATTCCCAGCCAGAAAGGGTTCTCACCCAGCGGAGGTACGGCCAGCAGTCGAACAGACGTCGTCAGGGTTATTCTGGCCTTAAACCGCCAGCCCAGATACACCCGCAGCATCACCAGGAAATCCATGTATAACTGGCCATCCGGTTTCCAGCCTTGCGCCTCATGTTCGTTGTCCGTCGCAAGCGCAATCAGCAGCTGGCTGCCGGCATCCATCGCTTCGTCACCCAGCGGCGTATTGCCATCAAGCAGAAAATCTTCGTCACCGTAAAAACCCAGCGGCCTGTCGATCTCTACAGGCCGCAGACAATACGGACTCACCTGCACCGTCGTATCGGGGGCAAGCAGGCTCACCAGTGCCTGCATCCCTTCCTGAGTTTTGCCCGGTTGTTGCAGAACTCCCAACAGGGCCAGAAAGCGCGACACTGGCGTGGCAATGTGATTTGCCGTGCCCGGTATTCCAAGCCCCACCAGACCCAATAACGACTGCGAAATGCTGTCGGTTCCGCCGGGCTCAAACGTGGCCGGATAGGAGTATTTACGCCAGACGCGGTAAAACTGCGTCAGGATGCGATGACTGAAAATATCCAGAAAGCCCTGCAGCGCCTCATGCCCTTCGCGACGCTGGGTGATGTCATCGAGATACGCCGTTGGTAATGGGGAATCGACCCCGTACATCCCCATAAAGGTCGTACGGATAACCGGCGGCTTGCTGTCATCCTCTTCATCATATTCGACAGCCTTCAGTTCACTGACCGGAAACCCCATTCCAGGGTGCGGTGCAAAGCGTACCGGGTCATCTGCGGGGTGGCTGGTCGATCCCATCAGCGGCCTGCCAGGATTGTTTTTCTCCAGCAGCTGACATAATCGATAGAAGTTAATGCGGTGAAGGTCGGCTTCCAGCCGCGGTGTCAGCCGGGAATGCGGCGGTTGTGCTTCTCTTCCCATTCCAGGCGCTCTCCGGTTGGTTGCAGGATAATAATCAGGCGGTTAAACAGATAGATATCGGTGTAGAGCGCGAAGAAGCGGCTTAGCATCTCGCCGAACAGACAGATGTCGCCGCGCCCGGCAAAGCCGTAGCTGTCTAGCGTCACTTCAATCTGCACGCCGCGCACCAGGTATCCCTGCTCAAATCGCTCAGTTTCACTGTGCTTCACGTCGATGATGGCTTCCAGACGACGGCGGTTCATCTCGCTGTCGGTCCACTCGTACAGCGCGAGGGTACCGCGCAGCACATCGGCGTTATCCATCATCGACAGGAACCCGCTGCCGAGGTGACTCAGCACGCGCCAGTGGAAACGGTCTTGCGCAGGTGGATAACAGGGCAGTGTCGGCGCACACAGGTTACGCACGACGATGCTGGCCGACGTAGTTTTCATCACCGTATCGAGCACGGTACTTTGCAACGCCCGTCGCGGCAGCTGGCCGTTGGTACCGGTGAGCGTCAACGACAAGCTTTCATCTTCAGGAACGGTGTGATTATCAAATGCTTCGCCACCCAGAATAAGCCAGGTATTGTACAGCCCTGACGAACCTCGCCGCACGCGGGTGTGGTAGTAATATTCCGGGGCTTCATGGCGCATCATTCCGCCTTTGTGGCGAAAGCTTGAAAACGGTACGTAGGTATGCTGGCTCGATGACATCACCGAATCCACCGCATATATTTCGGTGTGACCATCCTGCACGCGCATCGGGCGCAGCATGTATTCGGTCTGCAGAGAGTTAAGCGTCAGCGGGTCAGATTCCAGCGGGAACAGGTTAATCACCGGCACGCAGTTCAGGCGCAGGTGTTTTTCGGTAAAGTTAAAGTCATGCTCCCAGCGTTCTGCCAGCACCACGTCGATTTCAAACCAGGGAAGCTCAGCCGGGAAGTTGACGCCATCCAGTCCACGCAGGCCAGTGAACATGAATTTTTCGCGAAAGGTGAAGTACTCCAGCAACAGCTGATATCCGCTAAAGCTGCTGTTGCCCTTCGGCCACAGGTCATCATCATCGCCAAATCCCAGCGCGGCGAAGTACCCGTCGAGCGGTCTTCTGTCCATTTCACCCGGCATCCGCAGCCACAGGCGAGCAACATTCATGGTGAAGGCTTCGTGCATGGCGCAGGCGAGAGGTGCGTCAGCATTCAAGTAGAACGGGATCTGGCTGAGATCGACACGGCTCCAGTCCGCCAGATGGCTGCAGTTAAAGCGCAGGTTGATGACCGAACGCCCGTCAGGGTCAGTAGACAGGCGAGCGTGTTCCAGCGACAGCGGCTGGAGAGTTATCTCTTTAGTTGTGGTGTACCGACAGCGCGTACCCTTTTCACCGATCGGCCGCGAGTTAATCTCGAAACCTTTGACAATACGCATCTGCTCTTTCATTTCTCGCCAGTCAGGGGTGAACTCCACCACCGACATCGACGGTATGGTGCGCAGGTAATGCGGCCACAATAGACTGACCAGCCCTTCGGTCAGTTCAGGAAGGTCATCATCAAGCTTCTCTCGAAGCCGCCCCATCAGGAAGGCAAAGCCTTCGAACAGGCGCTCGACGTAAGGATCGCGCGCGCCGGCTTTATCGAGATTGAGCATTGCTGCCTGCTCGGGGTGAGCACGGGCAAACTCTTCACCGGCTTCGAGCAGGTAGCGCATTTCAGCGTCATAATAACGCAGGGTTAAATCGTCCATAAGAACCTGAGTGTTGTGTGACCATCCGGCTAAGCGTGCCGGTGAAGAGTGAAGGCTTTAAGCTTCGTAGGTGCGTTCCCGATGGGAGGGTATTAACGTCGCCGCACACGGGCATCCACTTTTACTGTGTAACGTGCCCGCAAACTTCCGACCATTCACTAAGTTTTGTGGAATAGCGCCAATAATTTTATAAGTGCCGGCATGTTTCCCACACGTCACACTGTCCTGTTCGCGTGTAACTGGGATCCCCTCAATCGTGTTAGTTGGATCGCCCTCGAGGATCTTCCCTCCACAGGTGGTTTTATCCCCCTGCACCAGATAGTAACCTTTCGCCATTTGTCATCCTCCTTGCAAAATTCAGTTCACGCTAACCACACAGCACCGCAGCACTGGCAGGATCAAGTACGATAAGACCAGCCAGAAGCAACTCCATCTCTGGCTGAAGCCGTGCTTTGTCGGTTTCACTGCGGGTGGCTTTTATACGCAACAGTCTGAGGCGACGCGATTTCACTTCAAACAGCAGCGCCGGTGTCCATTGCGTAAGGGTGATTGATTCCGCAGCACCATCAAGTTCACCCAGCAGATGCAGCGCCAGTTCATTCCTGCCCTTCTGCTCGGCCACGCGGGCCATCAGCAGACGCAGCAGCCATTTGTCTTTCGTGGAGTCAGTACCCGGGCGTGTCTGCAGCCAGTGGAGTGTGGCGTCCAGACCGTCAGTGTCCGCTTTTTCCAGCGCTTCCGGCTCGAGGGCCAGAATGTCGTTGCCCGTCTCACTGACAGCACTGACCTGCTCATCACGCCAGCCGGACATATCGTCCAGCACGCTCTGATTTATCCAGTTCAGAGTGACCTCATCGGCAAACGGCGTACCGTCATTAAAGGCCAGCGTTTCAAGCCCGGTGAGGCGTCGCAGCAGCCCTTTCAGATCGGCGATGATAATGTCGGCCAGCACATCTTGCCCCAACTTCACCAGAGCCTGATGGATATACCACTGCAAATCCAGCCAGAGGTGGTTGGCGCCACGCGAGAAGGTGCTGTCCGCATGTTCCAGTATCTCCAGCCAGCTCTGCTGCAGGTACAACCGTTTGAGCATGGCCCTTTGGTCAGCACGCGGCGGTTCAATGCGCGTTTTCCCCTCGGCATCAGGTGCGGGGATCGCTCTCAGCGTGTCATGACGCAGGCTTTTCATCAGCCGGTGTGCGGAAAGCCATCCATCGGGTTGTTCACGCAAATACCCCGCAAGGGTACGGGCCTGAGTCAACAAATCCTGACCGGACGTGATGCGGCTCAGGGCTGGAGCGTCATGCTCTGTCGTGTGTGCAGAGGTCTGTGACTGAGGGGTGTTACTGGCGTTCTGTGGAACCAAAGCATCCACGCCACCGGCCTTCATCAGGCGGGACTCCAGCGCGCTGTAAAGCGCATTCAGTTCCGGACAGGACGCTTCTGGCTCAGCGTCCAGACTGCTGTGGATGAGCAGCAGCGCACCGGTAGTGCGCATAGCATCGTCGCGTACCACTTCAGGCCACAGGGACAGGCTATCAAGCAGACGAGAGCCTGCAAGCCACTCCAGCGCCGGCTTACGGCTTCGCTCCCGCTGCGGATAAAGCTGCGCTCCGTAGCGTTGCAGTAATCCCGCCAGCAGTTCAAGCCCTTCGGCAAAGCCAGCTTCTCCGTCCTGGTGCAGACGGGCCCAGCAGTAATAGGTCGCAATACGAATATCTTTGGCGGTGGTGGTCAGCAGTTTTTCGGCAAGCGTACAAATCAGCCCGGTATCGATGCCGGAGAGTTTATTGACCTCCTCTCTTATACGCTGGAAATCATCGTCATATCCCGGCTCCTCCCCAGCAGGACGGGTATCGCTGATAGGCGAAAGCCATGGATGCCAGCGTTCCGTGCGCGCCTGCGCCTGCTGCTGCAGCTCAGTTTCGTCCGCCTGACAGGCGGCAACCAGATTCTGAATAGTGCTCATTATTCGATTCCATCCATGTCACTGATTTCCGTATTGGCCATCAGAGCCTGAGCCGTGGCCGCGCTGTCAACGCTGAAAATCTGGTCCGGCAGCGTGAAGCCGCGCAGTGCCAGTAATGCCAGCGGCCCGCTGCCCAGCTGTGAACGCAATACCCACTGCAGCGTACTACCATCCGGGGCGGTGAAACTCACCATCCACTGACTGCGGTCAAGCTGCTGCCGTTTGCCCTGATCCAGCCAGCGAATAAAGCCCCAGGTCCCTCGGTAATCCCCGAACAGACGCGCGCCTGCATTGACGGAGGTCCATGTCAGCATCGTTCCTGGTTTGTAAGTGTCTCCCGGCCAGCGGAAGCTTTGCCAGTCGGCCATCTGGTTGAAGTAGTGCAGTTTTTGTCCATCAATTGTTAGCTGCGTCTCCACTACCTGCGGCACAGGACGCGCCTGCAGATCAAAGCTGATACCCTGACTGCCATCGGTAAACAGAATGTCTGACAACTCGCTCAGCTGGTTAATGGCCCGCAGGAAGGCCGGGTTAAAGCTCAGCCCCTGGCTGTTAACCTTATCCGGTACCCACTGGCTGCCTTCTTTGTGAAGCACTCCATTGAGTTCTGTGGTCAGGAATCGATCTATGCGCCCACTGTCTTTACGGATGAACTCTGCCAGCATCGGCAAAGAGGCGTCACTCTTGCTCGCAGCGAACGGGAAGCGCCCGTCAAAGGCGGTGCGCCAGTTTGCCACCACGGAGCGGCTCCATTTGTCATTCAGGCTCGCCGCCGACGGCTGGAGTACGGTCTCCCAGGCCTGGGTCAGCGGCTGCACAAACATCGTGCTACCAAAACCACTCCACTCTTCACCAAGGCTTGCCGAAATCAGACTGCCATATTGCTGGGTGTCGGTCAGATCCACACTTTTTCCCTGAAATACGGTCTGCGCCAGGGTTTGCATCATCTCCTGCGGATCTGAGGCGCTGGCCACCTGCTGCAAGCGAAGACGCACGCGGGTAATACGGGTCAGATAGGTCTGCAGGCTCAGTGAGTTGTCAGCCGACATGACGTTGCTGCCCGTGTTTTTGCCGAGAAGCTGAAGCAGCGGACCGAAAGTTTCATCCAGTGGTCCCTGTGGACCTGTCGCAGACTGGTCAATTGCGGGTTTGTCTTTTCCACCAACCAGATCTTTTGCCGATTTGATAATGGAGTCCGAAAGGCCTTCGCTTTGCTGGCCGGTCTGCCCCTGCCAGGCGATAGTGTTCATCAGGGCAATCAGTGGAGACTGGCGGATATCACTCATCAGCGTCAGCTGGTCGGTCACATCAGCAATATTGTTCGCAGAATTCCAGCGCAGACTGTTAAGGAAGTTCAGCCAGCTGCCGGCAAAGTCAGTGAAGTAACGCTCTGTCAGGCGTGCTTTGAGCGCTTCCGGCGACATGTCCGCCGATACGGCTTTACGGGAATCGCTCAGCACCCAGTCGATTTCATCCCGTCGGGAATTTGCGGCTTTCTCAATGGCCTGCTGAATCCCCCCTTCCCATGCCTGACGGGTGAACATGCCCGGCACCACTTCCTCGGCGGTGAACAGTCGCCGCGCATCGGTACCGCTGGTCATGTCTTCAAGGGACACATCGGCAAAGTTACGGCGTACCGATTTGAGCATGTTCTCGTACAGCGTGCTTTCTGCATTGCGGCGGCCAATCTGCTGCAACAGCACCTGGCGGCTCTGGCTGACCAGCTGTTCATCCGGCTTGATTTTCCACTGCGGTTGCTTTGGCAGTTCAGAGATATAGAAGGACCATAAATCCGGCGACAGGCTTTGCCACAGACTGGTGGAAACACCCATTCGTGTCGGCTGCACGGTTTTCATAGCTTGTGCATAAAACGCGCCGTCGACTTTATCCGGACGGGCCATCATCAGCCAGGCTTTAAGCTGGTCATAACCTGGTTTCGCCAGTTGTGCACGCTGGTCGCTGTTTGGCGCTGAGTTGATCAGGGCGGTGAGCTTTTGCGCCAGGGCAGCATTTGCCGGGTCGCGTATTAGCCAGTTATTCGCCACGCCGTACCAGGGCAGCATTGCGTTGAGCAACTGCTGATTATGGTCAAGACCGAAGCGCTGATACCACGGAGCACCGTCACGAACATGATGCTGCAGGCGACTCGCGTCATTGTGCAGGGCATGCAGGGCTGCCAACTGATAATCCGAGACCGAGGGATGCTCCACCAGATTGTGGGCCTGATCTGCCACAGAGGAAATCTGACTGTAGTTCAGGGCAAAAGAGAGCAACAGCCCGACTCCCCAAATCCCGATAATGGTCATCAGCGTCCAGGCGAGGGTCTGTTCCCACGCCATGCCCACGCGACGACCACGCACGCGAGTGCAATCGTCGAAAACGCCCTGCCAGCTGGCCGGGAAAGTCAGCGCGTGTTTATGCGAAGGAAGCGATGCCACTTTAAGGACTTCGGCGGAAGGATCTTCTTTCCCGTCCAGGCTGAATACTAGTCCACGCAGTGGCACCCGCTGCTGCGAACTGAACAGCCACGGCGTCAGCCGGGCGGCCCACCCTGTGCTGGACCCTTGCTCAAACTGCTGCGCCAGACACAGTAAAAAATCGTAGCGGTTGTTATCCGCAATTTGTGACAGCCCCTGCTCACGCAGCTGCGGCAGCAGGCTGTTGAGCTGAGCCGTCACCTCTTCCGGTATCGCCCGCAGCGGCAGCATCACGCCGACAGCCTGAGGCTGACGTGCCGCCTGCGACCATGCGCTGTCGCACAGTTGCCAGAGATAAACCGGTGCGGAATAGCGCAGCGCCTCGCTGATTTTCTCCAGACCGCGAAGATCGTTGTCGCTCATTTGCGGGGTAAGGTTCTGGCCTTCGCCTATTACCCGGACGATACCGTCCAGAGGACGACAACGACGCAATTTGCGAAGTGAGGCATATTTTTCCGCATCAATATCTGCCGCAAGGCTGCCGCCGTAAATCAAGACCGTACGGTTACCTTCCAGCCACTGGCTGGCCTGCAGGTTGGGTACTAACTGATTGATGGCAGTTTCGTCGCCGGTAACGAGCAGGAGACGGACTTTGTTGCGCCAGAAAAATCTGTAACGAATTCGAAGATAATTTTTAAGACTGGAGAATAATTGACCACTGTCACCGCTCACAACTGAGGAAGGAGCGAGCTTTTCCCCTGACATCTGCGGCTTATAGACAGCCTGATTTCTTCTCTGCTTCCATCGCCACCAAACAGGTGAACCAATCAGGCCAAAGAGCAAAACAGCAAACGCAACTCCCCAAATCGTCCAGATTTTTTGAGCTGAAATCCCAAGTTCGTTCAAACTCTCCTGATTGATAAAAATTAAAAATGCGATTATCCCCGCCAGACCGACAATCAGAAGGAAGTACCCCCATGAGCCATAGCGTGCATTTGGCATTATTTTTTGTTCGGTCATGCGTAAAGCTCCCTGGCAATCAAGCAAAGTGTCCCTGTTTTCTGCGGCATCTGATTTACCAGCAGTTGATCCTTACCCGTTTTATTGGCGGCCTCGGCCAGCATCGCGAGGGAAAGTGGCAAGGCCATCTCTCCGGGAGGTCCAAAGGAGAGATCGATAGAATGCAGAGGTCTTTTCTCCGGCAGCGGCCAGTGATGAAGAGTTGCATATTGCATTATTTCTGTAGCAGCTTTTTGAGCCGCTCCCAACAGCCAAACGTATTCCAGACTCTGCTTATCGGGCTGAACATATTCGAATAACATATCTAACTCATTGTTAAGCTTACCCTCTTCCAGTGGCATCGTACGAGTTATGCCAGCGATAACAGGCAATGAATGCTGATGAGCATAAGCAGATGACGTAAAGAGCTGAGCAGAAATAAACTCACTTGACTGCCCGCTGCGCCGATGAGGCCAGTCCTGAAGACAAAGCATTAATACCAGCCCATCAAAATTCTTTTCATCATAGAAAGAATCTAGAGTCTTCATGGAATAGATTAAATTGGGAATGAGATCCCATTGTTGAGAAATTAACTCAATGCGTTTTTCATCAACCCTATCTGGCGACTGGTAAACATAAATAGAGTGCAGGGAATAACGATATCCGGGGTGTTGTAACTCCAGCTTTCTGTCTGTTTCCTTCATAAAATCTTGCAAGCTATGCTGGGAGTTGAATAATGGGCGAGCTTTTTTAGGAAATGCAGGAACCTTTTCCAACTCGTCCAGTAGTGCCTCCATTCCTTTCTCTTCCGGAGAAAACAAAACATTACCAACCACGGCAAGCTGCTGTCGACTCCAGTTGCGCCATTCAGCTTTGGTTTGTTCTCTTTCGAAATCCCAGGCCCGACTAGCTTCGACAGACTGCTCGTAGCGATTAAACAGCACCCCGAATAAGCATAACCAAATCAACAATGCGGGGAGAGCACCGTAGAAGAGAACTTCAGCATAAGTTGCCTTATTCCAGATCCATAAGCTGGAAATAGCCCCCACTATCAACATCAGTACCAATACTATTATCCAGAACCAGAACTTTGGTGGTGGAAGAGATTTTTTATCAGGAATATCAGGTATAGGCCATGCCATAGTAAAACTCGATATTTGTATGTTTTATTAAAGACTAAAAAAGAATTTAAAAAAATCATGCACAACGTTTCAGATTAACTGAATTTCATGCCATTCATTAAAAACTCAAATAAAATATTAACCATACGTTATTTTAGAGCTAGCGCTGTAGCGTTTCATTTTTCAGAGTAAGCCATTCTTTCCTGTAAATTATCTTGAGAATATACACGAGAAGCTTATGCTTACACATTTCGGCAAAACCGTTTTATTTCTATAGTCGCAAATATCAATCAATAACGCTTTTTTATCAAACCCACTCCATACCGAAGGTTCTGGGATCATAAGATTCGTGAAGCAAATGGGGCAACTTATTCAAATAAAAGCCCTTCAATTATAGTAACAGGGAAATTTTTCGCCATTGAGGAAATGTATTTGAAATCAACTTAGTTATCTAAAAATGTACCTGATAGTGCGCCACATAAATCGAAGTAAACTAGTTTATACTCCACGTTGTAAACTTCTCATTTTCCTTCAACGGACTACCTGCCGCTCAGTACGGATCTCTGCCCTGCTCATTACTTGACTGCCAGTGAACATTAGATTCCTTTTTCTCTGCAATCTCTATCATTTAATAATCTCAAGCTAATTTTGATATCTTTATTTTCAATTTCAGGAATTTGTAATGGATGACCATATTTATCCAGACGACCATAATAATCTTTATTTTCAGCAGTTATTTTATAGCATTGCCCATCAGGGCTTGAACCCGAGAATGGATTAACTATCTGAATGTTTTTATTACGTTCAACGGTGACCGCTTTCGTTTGACAAGCAGTAATGAAAATCAGAGACATCAGGCCGGCAAGCAATAAGCCACATTGAGATTTATCCTTCATTAATCATTCCTTTTTATCTTCTACCTTAGAGGGATGCATTGTTTTAATTTTTTCAGTGGCGATGTTTTTTCTAATTCCCCATACCTTCCTTAGGCCTTAGAATAGCTATCCGGAATACCAGGTATAAATTTCGCGTGACATGGGCAGGAACTAAAGCTGTCAAGTGACCCTGCCAGAACCTGTCCTCCATCGAATGTATCTGCAGCTCCGCCTAAGATTTTGTACGTTCCCGGATGCTTACCGCAGTTAACCAGATCTCCTTCTCTGGCAGCAGAAACGCCATACCATTGAAATGTTGGATCGCCGGTAAGGATCTTCCCACCACAGGTGGTGCTATCACCGACTCTTAAAAAATAACCGACACTCATTGCGCATCCTCTATTTTCAAATATTGTGGCTGTATACGGAAAGCATGACTAATTTTACCAGCGCTACTTATAACGAAGGGAATTCACTAGCCTGTCCCAGATTTCAATCATCTGCGCTTCGCTGTAACGCGTTTTTTTATACTCGCTGGTGAGTCCAATACCAAACCTTGGCTTATCTGCTGTAGCAGCATGCTCATTGGCTTTAAAATCAAAATCATAAAATGTATTTTTTTCATCCTGCCCCGTCGCCGGATTTCTAATGGTTTGGATACCACCAAACAACCATGATTCCGCCGGAATACCGTTCGGAGAAAGAGCTATTTTCTTTATGGTGTACTGATTTGAGGTTTTAAGCGCTTCATTAATTTGTGCGCTACGATTAAACAGGGTGTCCTCAGAACCAGGATATTTATTGTTTGTATATACACCTAAAATAAAGTCGTCATTTTCATAACTAAATGTAATTTTTTCCAGATGTTTTCCGCCATCATCCCGGATAAACCCATTCGGTATACACACACCTTTAGCAGATGGAATATCCTCATCTTTTCTGCCGCTTAACCGTGATATCAAAGACTGCATGGCCGCCAGCTTGGCTGGCTTCTCATTCATTTGAGCCTCGGTAAAACCAGCTTTAGTGTATGTTTTTTCTTTCACTATATTCAGGACTGGATAAATCAAGTATTTCCGTCGTAATAATAAAAGCTGTTGCATTTACAAATACATGTGCCTCTAAAACTCTTCCGAGGTCATCTTCCCCTGAAATATTCTGTCAAAAATACCCCCCTTACCATCAGGCAACTCAATTTTTTCTTTTATAAACGGTGCATTTACAGACTCATCTTCAGGCTTATTTATAGCATCACGCAGTTCCTGCTCTCTTAATTGCACCCGCTGTTTAAATGCAGGCGGATAGAGAGGTTTACTTTCAATTTTAAAATCATCGATAAAAATCATATCATGAAGCCGGTTGTTAAACGACTCGGGAACGTCAATCACATAGCGCCCGATGCACTGTGGTTTGGTTTGCGCAAACAAAGTATTTATCACTGGACTATCCTCCTGCACTAGCGTTGATGCCGTTACAGGGGTAATACAAAGCATCCCGGCAGCCACAAGCGCTAAGGCCATACGTTTACAAATACATTGCATGGTGAGAACTCCTTTTCTGTACGCCTGGCGGGCTCTTCGGAAGAGACGAATTGAAACGCCAGGCTCCATCTTTATCTGTCATTTATAGCGCAGGGAATTTACCAGCCGGTCCCAGATTTCAATCATCTGCGCTTCGCTGTAACGCGTTTTTTTATACTCGCTGGTGAGTCCAATACCAAACCTTGGCTTATCTGCTGTAGCATCACGCTCATTGGCTTTAAAATAAAAATCATAAAATGTAGTCTTCTCATCCTGCCCCGTCGCCGGATTTCTGATGGTTCGGATACCACCAAACAACCATGATTCCGCCGGAATACCGTTCGGAGAGAGAGCTATTTTCTTTATGGTGTACTGATTTGAGGTTTTAAGCGCTTCATTAATTTGTGCGCTACGATTAAAAAGGGTGTCCTCAGAACCAGGATATTTATTGTTTGTATATACACCTAAAATAAAGTCGTCATTTTCATAACTAAATGTAATTTTTTCCAGATGCTTTTCGCCATCATCCCGGATAAACCCATTCGGTATACACACGCCTTTAGCAGGCGGAATATCCTCATCTTTTCTGCCGCTAAGACGTGATATCAGAGACTGCAGGGCGGCCAGTTTGATGGGCTTAGTGTTAGTTTCCATCTCGGAGAAACCAGCATTGAGATATGTTTTTTTCTCCTCCTCATACTTAGCAGCAGACAAGTCCAAAATCTTGGTAGTAATAATAAATGCAACACCATTTACATAAACATGCGCTTCCAGATGTCGGAATGAATCCGCAGAGCCTGAATCATTTCGATCAAAAATGACGCCTTTATTGCCCTGCAGTTGAATAATTTGTTTGATATAGGGTGCATTTTCTGGTTTGTTCCCTGGTATAGTTATTGCACCGTTCAGCTCTTGCTTTCTTAACTGCACCCGCTGCTTAAACGCGGGTGGATAGAGCGGTTTGCTTTGAATTTTAAAATCATCGATAAAAATCATGTCGTGAAGCTGATTGTTAAACGACTCTGGAACATCAATTACATAGCGCCCGATGCACTGCGGTTTGGTTTTCGCAAATAAATTATTTATCACTGAACTGTCCTTCTGGACTGGCGTGGATGCCATAGTCTGGGCAATAAAAAGTATGCTGCTCGCCATGAGAGATAACGCAGTAAGCTGCCGAATTGCATTCATGGGATAGGGATCTCCTGAACCATTTTCACAATAGCCCTGAGGGTGAACTGCAGGGCTGGCCTGTCTTTTATATCCTTCAGGCTGCTGACGTCGTAGGCTCCTTGGTGGTCCACACTGGTTGCCAGAACGCTTTTGATTTCGCTGTTGCGGCAAATGGCGCTCAATGATTCCACCGGCACCGTGCCATCCCCCGGCGTTTTTGATGAGGTAACCTCATACATCTGAGATCGATTAAAAGGCAGGGAAATCTCCCGGTAGTTATTGGGCAGTTGCCTGTCACTCTCATGTATATTTTTCGGGTAATGGATGGAAGTTTTTCTCCACGTAAGGGTACCGTCGGAGTCGATTTTATGGCCGTAAAATACGTAAGTATTTAAGTGATATTTATTATCCAAGTCAGTAATAAAAGGACGTACTTTATCTTTCATCATCTCGAAATATTCCTTCCAATTTTGATTATAGATCTTTTCAACCTTATCGATAATGTCGGATTCATACAGGCGGTACCAGAGAGTTTTATTCAGATATATTTCACCGAAAGGATCGCGAGTCTGCGGCAGTTTTACATCACAACCGTCTTCGCCAGCCCCTTCCACGATCAGCCAGGGAGCCCCGGCAAGGTATTTCGCCGAGGGCAAGAGCTGAAGCGGCGCGGGAGCCCTGGCCAGGACCGGCATCAGCTCTTCCGCCGTATTGCCAAGCACGGCCCCGGCCATGCCTTCCTGTTTCGCGCCAACCTTCATGCGGCGGTACGCCGCCGGTGAGCCAAGGTCGGGGATCACCCCATGCACTATCCCTAAAATTTTATCTTTTGCTCCGCTGACCTGGGACGCGTAGCGCGCCACCAGCCCGCCCATGGAATGGGTGACGATAATGACTTTTTCCTGTCCGGGAGGAAAAGGCATGCCGTGGCCGCAGTGATTGTTATAGAGCTTTATCATCCTGTCGATAAAGGCGACCAGCCCTTCCGCCGAGGTTTTATTATCCTGCAGCCAGTTATAGCCATAAACGTGAACCGGGAATAAAAAGTTCTGAAAATGGTTCAGTTCTTCCTGGGTCATAACAGATTCACCGGTAATTTCGGCATCTTTTCCCCCAGACAGAGATTTGCCGACCAGCTGGCTTAGTACCCCCTTTTTATCAGGCGCTGATTTGCCGTAGTTAACAAGATCCTGCTGCCAGTCATCCAACAGCGCACCTTGTAAAACACTTAAAAACTTACCGTAGCTGAAGGATAAAACCTCCCCCCAGCCCCGCTCCCGGCGGGTTGTAAATAATTTCCCATCATCGGAAATCGGAGAATAGATGGTCTGGTTAATATCCCCACGGTCATCCACCTTTGTGGTGTCGGGATTAAGCAACTCTCTTCGTTCAGTACCATCCTTGCGTGCCCATTTAAGAAATACTCCTCCCAAACTATCGCCACGCCAGATATCATTTTCCTTTCCTTCGTCAGTACCCATCAAATTAGTCCCCATCACCCCAGGCAGGAAGATAACGGGGATCGCTTTGACAGGCGGCTGAAGCAAAACGGCTTTAGCATTCTCTGATTTTCTGTATGCCGGGCCAGTAGACCTTTCCACTGTCATCCCATTCTGGTTTTATACGGGTCATAGAGAGGCTGCTGTTATTACCTGTGGTATTTTCATTCGCCATAAATTCCGTCCTTTTTCCGTTCAGGAAAATACTTTTCAGAAAGACATTCGGGGCAATCAACCTTGTGCTTTCCCTGAAGATATATTCCGAAATAACAGAGCGCCTTATGTTTTATCCAGCAAAGAGGCGTTGAGAGAATCGACATTTACATTATTCTGCACCGCTGTGGTCCCTGAAGCGAAGGTCGCTAAACTTTGCTGCGTGCCATCCCGCCTGTTAAACCCAGCTTCAGACCGGCCACCGGCGAGTCATCCGATAACCTTCTGACTTCAGGCGTTATGGCAAAATCAGTGTTTTCCCAGCTCTGCACTGCCTGGCTTATACTCTGTCCACCAAACTTCTGCCACACCGCAGCCCGCTGGATAATTTTGTCCGGCGCCGCACACTCCACCGTTCCGTCCGCTATCCGGATATAACCGCCTCCGCTGGTGAGAATGATTTCCTGCTTCGCGCTGATGATGAGTTTTCCCTCACTGCTGCTGATGCGGATATCCTTCAGCGCATCCAGCGTCATCTCATCCCCCTGCGCCTGGATCTCCACCTTCCCTTTGCCGGCAAACATTTTGATGCCCAGCTTTTGCGCATACAGACTTACCCGCTCCCCGGCCGCCACCGTGAATCTTTTCAGTGCACTGAAGTCTGTGTGCCCGCCGCTGGTGCTGATGATGTTGTCTCCCGCCGACTGCTGCAGGCTTTTCCCCGTCACCTGCGCTATCCCTTCCGGCGCCGAGACCAGCAGCGCCGCTTTCTTTAAATCCGTCAGCGCGTCTGACAGCAGCGCCTTCTGCATCTGCACATCTGCCAGTTCAGCTCTCGCCGCTTCTGCCGCGCTGCGTAACGATTCAGCCAGGGACCGCGCCTGCTCCAGCTGGCTCATCGCTGCCTGCATCTCCAGCACCTGCCCCTGCGCCCTGGCCTGCCCGTCCGCACTGATAAACAGCCCTTTCTGCGCACGGATGGCACCCCAGCTGTCTGTCCGGAGCTCAAAACCCTCGCCTCGCTGCTGTTTCTCGCTGTCGACCAGGTGCCCGAGATTCAGCTGGCTCTTGCCGCCATACTCCGTCGAGACCTTGATATGCTCTTTCCCGCGCTCGTCATCAAGGCGGATTTTGTTGTTCGCCGGGGTGCGCAGGACGTTGCGTTTGTAGTTGCGGATGGTGACGTGGTCGCCGTGGGCCGAGTCGTGCAGCACGCCGGAGATGTACGGCCTGTCCGGGTTACCGTCCTCAAAGCCAATCGCCACTTCGGTGCCCGCCAGCAGCGGCAGGTGCAGGCCGTAGGTGTCGCCGGCATACGGGCGGGACTGGCGCACCCACAGGCTCTCGAACCCGGTCTCCCAGCTGTCCCTGTCAAACAGCATATTGACGCGGTAACGACCGTCCTTATCGATGTGGCCATAGGTGTCATTTTCGGTGGTGCTGGTGACGCGTGCCGGCAGCGTCCCGGCCATCACCGGGCGTGAGCCAGGTTCCGGGCGGAAACCAAAATCGGTGCTGTCCGGAATGCCGTAAAAATCAACCGCAAAGTCCTTATCACGGCGGGCATATGTGTGCATCGCCGTGATGACCACGCCATGCGCAAACACGTCAGCCACTTCATACCCGCCGGTGACTTTCAGCAGCATCCCCGGAGAGAGCGCCGGACTGCTGGTGAAGGCCCTGCGTCCGGATCTGGCCCTTCAGGTAGCGTTCATGACGAATGCGGTCATATTTAGACCTCTCTCTTATTGAAGATACATTTATTGCTTGGTGTTTACCGGAGCTGATCCAGTTCGATACCTGAACGTTCTTGTGATTCTGTCCCAGATATCAACCAGTTGTGAATCCGTATAGTTTTTTGTTTCCAAACCAGAATTATTCAACTCAACGGAAAATACCGGATGTCTTAAGTCGGCTATATCCTCATTCCCATAAAAAGCGAATCTGTAGGCAGGAACTATTTTCTCTTTCGGTTGATAAATATCCTGCTTACCTTTCATCAGCCACTCTTCTGCATTTATCTCCGGTAGTTTTACTGCCCCTTTCTTCAGAGTGTGTGCGCCAACTCTGATGAGGGTAGCATTGATTTCATCAGACCTTTCTAAGAGCGGTTCAGATTTTCGAAGCGTATTATCACTGTTAACAATAAGGCCAAAGTCATCACTGTTATATATAATGTTGATGACATCATTCGAAATCACTCCCGAATCATTAATAAAACCTTCCGGAATACAGATACCAGGCTGTGTTGGCACTTCTTCATCATTTCTTCCCTTTAGTCGGGATAGAAGGCTTTGCATTTCTGCCAGCTTCTGAGGCTTATTATTTAGGCTAGATTCACTCAACCCCGCATTTTTTAACATCTTTTTCTTTTCAAAATATTTAGGGTTTGTATGATCTAAGAATTCTAAATACACAATGAATGCAACTCCTTTGCTATATAGATGCCCTTCAAGAACCCGCATTCCTCCTGCCACACTTTCATTTACATTGCGATCAAAAATGACTGCATTGTCATTTATCCGGTATACCTGTTTCAGATAAGGAAGGTCCAGGGGATCAACTGCAGGACTATTTTTTAACTCCTGTTCACGTAACTGGATACGTTGTGCAAACGCCGGAGGATACAGCCGCTTGCTGATAATTCTCATTTCATTAATCTTTACCTGCCCCATCGCAGCGTTGTTAAATGAAACGGGCACATCAAAAAGATAGCGGCCAATACACTGAGGTTTGGTCTGTTCAAATAGTTTATCCGTCATTTGTTTTTCCTTTGCCGTTAAAGGAGCTACTGGCCACGAACGGGTGAGCAACCAGAAAACTGTAGAGAGAATAAGGACGACAACAAGTAATCCCATCCATAAATGCCTTACCCGCATGAGGTGACCTCCCCGGCCATTTTTACAATCGAGCGTAACGTGAACTTCATCGCAACGGAAAGACCGTTTTCCGCACTGGTATCCCCCACGGCATAGGCACCTTCATGATCGACTTCAGTCGCAAGCAAAGAGCGGATCCCGGAAAATCTGATACGGCCGGCTCGTACAGGTACGGTACCGTCCCCGGCGCTGCCGGAGGAGGTCAATTCAAACGTGTTCCCTGCTGCATGGCGATAAACGGGACGTTCCGGCGGTACGCCCATAACCGGCCTCGGTGCCGGGATCTGCTGCCATATCAGATGATCGTCTGAAGGATATTTTTCACTGGCACCATAAAATGCATAGGTATTGGGATGATATTTGCCGTTTAATTTTTCAATAAAATCATAAATCGTATAAGTAACGCGATTAACATAATTACTCCATTCAATTTTTATATCATCCAGCAGTAATTCTTTCTCACACAGCCGCCACCAGTCACTTTCATTCAGATAAATTTCCGTGTAAGGGTCAGACTCCGGCTTATACGCTGTTTCCGTTCCGCCGTTAATTTTCAGCCAACCCGGCCCGTAGGCTTTACCCGGCAGCAGCTGCAGCGGACCGGGGGACTGGGCCAGTACCGGCATCAGGTTTGCTGCGTCAGCGCCAATTACCGCTCCGACAATGCCCCGCTCCCCGGTCTTCATTCGGCGATATGCCGCCGGCGATCCCAGATCAGGCATAACGCCGTGAACGATGCCCAGAATATTGTCTCTGCCGTTCATTTGTTCTGAATAATGTCGGGCCACCAGGCCGCCCATGGAGTGGGTGACCAGAATGACTTTATTGGTGGCAAGCCTGCCGTGATAAGTGCCTAACGTCTCACTGATATATCGCTCGAGAAAGGCGGCCGAATCGGCGTTTGACTGCAGCCAGTTATAGCCAAAAACATGCACGGGAAAAAGGTAATCATAACTCCGCCTGACCTCAGACTCAGTCAGCGCATCTTCTCCTTTCTCTGCACCTAAATTTTTACCAATCAGTAACTGCCGCGGCGTTCGCCTGCTGGTGCCATTGATCAGGTTATCAATCAGAATATGACCGTCATTAAGCATGCACTGAAGCACATGGAGAGGTTCACCATAGCTTTTGTAAAGCGCACTGCCCCAGCCACGGGCAACTCTGGAGGGAAACCCTCTGCCGTCAAGATCGTCGTAAAGTACCTTTCCCGTTAAATCGACTTCGGTGGTAAGAGAATCCAGCAAGGCTTTTCTTTGTTCTTTAGACTTATACAGCCATGCCAGCGCATCTGAGCCCTGAAACATGTCAGCATGCCAGACTTTTTCAGGGGATTTTATCTTTTTGAGATTCGTTCCCATGACTCCCGGCAGAAAAATAACCGGGATCACCTTTTCCGCCACCTTAGGACAGGCAACCACCAAATTGTCTTCCGCTCTGCCATTAGGCAGACTGTAGTACACTCGCCCATTTTCATCATATTCTGGTCGGCTCACGATCTCGTTTTCTGCTGCTAGAGTCATGGCTATTTTTCTCCCTCGAACCGCAGTTTGTCCGTCACCACATTAACCTGCTTCATTAAATCGCCTTTTCCATCTTCAGAGGTTGAGACGGTTTGACTCGCTGCATCCTCACCCTGAATGGCCATTTTCTGCGCTGCCAGAGCTGACCCATCATAGGCATCAATCGCCTTAGGCGTATAAGAAAAATTCGCGTTTTCCCAGCTCTGCACTGCCTGGCTCATACTTTGCCCGCCAAACTTCTGCCACACCGCAGCCCGCTGGATAATTTTGTCCGGCGCCGCACACTCCACCGTTCCGTCCGCTATCCGGATATAACCGCCTCCGCTGGTGAGAATGATTTCCTGCTTCGCGCTGATGATGAGTTTTCCCTCACTGCTGCTGATGCGGATATCCTTCAGCGCATCCAGCGTCATCTCATCCCCCTGCGCCTGGATCTCCACCTTCCCTTTGCCGGCAAACATTTTGATGCCCAGCTTTTGCGCATACAGACTTACCCGCTCCCCGGCCGCCACCGTGAATCTTTTCAGTGCACTGAAGTCTGTGTGCCCGCCGCTGGTGCTGATGATGTTGTCTCCCGCCGACTGCTGCAGGCTTTTCCCCGTCACCTGCGCTATCCCTTCCGGCGCCGAGACCAGCAGCGCCGCTTTCTTTAAATCCGTCAGCGCGTCTGACAGCAGCGCCTTCTGCATCTGCACATCTGCCAGTTCAGCTCTCGCCGCTTCTGCCGCGCTGCGTAACGATTCAGCCAGGGACCGCGCCTGCTCCAGCTGGCTCATCGCTGCCTGCATCTCCAGCACCTGCCCCTGCGCCCTGGCCTGCCCGTCCGCACTGATAAACAGCCCTTTCTGCGCACGGATGGCACCCCAGCTGTCTGTCCGGAGCTCAAAACCCTCGCCTCGCTGCTGTTTCTCGCTGTCGACCAGGTGCCCGAGATTCAGCTGGCTCTTGCCGCCATACTCCGTCGAGACCTTGATATGCTCTTTCCCGCGCTCGTCATCAAGGCGGATTTTGTTGTTCGCCGGGGTGCGCAGGACGTTGCGTTTGTAGTTGCGGATGGTGACGTGGTCGCCGTGGGCCGAGTCGTGCAGCACGCCGGAGATGTACGGCCTGTCCGGGTTACCGTCCTCAAAGCCAATCGCCACTTCGGTGCCCGCCAGCAGCGGCAGGTGCAGGCCGTAGGTGTCGCCGGCATACGGGCGGGACTGGCGCACCCACAGGCTCTCGAACCCGGTCTCCCAGCTGTCCCTGTCAAACAGCATATTGACGCGGTAACGACCGTCCTTATCGATGTGGCCATAGGTGTCATTTTCGGTGGTGCTGGTGACGCGTGCCGGCAGCGTCCCGGCCATCACCGGGCGTGAGCCAGGTTCCGGGCGGAAACCAAAATCGGTGCTGTCCGGAATGCCGTAAAAATCAACCGCAAAGTCCTTATCACGGCGGGCATATGTGTGCATCGCCGTGATGACCACGCCATGCGCAAACACGTCAGCCACTTCATACCCGCCGGTGACTTTCAGCAGCATCCCCGGAGAGAGCGCCGGACTGCTGGTGAAGGCCCGGGTCTGCGTCTGGCCATTCAGGTAACGCTCATGCCGGATGCGGGCATAAAACGCACCGGACTCGGGCGCCGGATTGAGGTCATACGCGCTGCCCGGCGTCAGATAATTATCGGCATAGTGGTACGCTTCCCCGTACGTGGTCGCGTCCCCCCGGGTGACGTCAACCAGAGTATTCATGTTCTCCGTGGCCTGACGGTAGTTGTAGTCGCGGGTGCTGACCTGCTTCTGCACCACGCTGTGATGGCTTTCCATCCCCCACACCGAGTCCACACCCTGCGAGTGCTGCCCGGACGGCGGCACCGACGGCAGCGTCAGGCCTTTCTCGTAACCCTGCTGGCTGTCGTAAAACTCCACCACATCAATATTCAGGCGCGTGTCGGTGGTGAAGCGAAACCAGATGCCCACTTCGCCCAGCAGGCGGGTGATGAAGTGCAGATCGTCCTCGCCGTACTGCATCACCTGCTCACGGCGCGGATACTCTTTTGTGAGCGAGAACAGAAAATCCTGACCGCGCATGCCGTGACGCTCGCGCAGGATTTTCTCCACAATTTGCGGGACCGACATGTCCTGGTAAATCGCGTTCTGGTGCGAACGGTCAAGCAGTGCCAGACGGGGCCGGAGCGTCAGGGCGTAATGCGTTTCATCTTTTGAGGTGCCGAGACGTTCAAAACCGGTCACCACCCCCTGAATCACCCGCAGCGGCTGCTGGATTTTGATGCCGTACCCCTGGTCAACCGGGGCCTGCAGCGTCAGCGAGCCGGGCTTCATCAGCATCATCTCTTTGCTAATGCCGTGGTCGCGGCTGGTGAACTCAACACGGTAGCTGAACGGTCGGCTCAGGGCTTCGTCGCCAACAAAAGCCAGCACATCGGGTTCGGCTTCACAGCCTTTCACCACGAGCAGGTGGTGGTTGTGGCTGTATCTGATCGGAGGATTAGTGCTCATACGTTACCCCCTGACTCCATTCAAATTCCAGGCCGATCCCTTCTTCATCATCCCAGCCAAGGCGTAACGACGCTGGTTTCTGTTTTGCGGCCATGTGGGTGAGCAATTGCTGACTCAGCACCGGCAGAATTTGTTGATTCAGCAGACTGTCAACGTTACGCGCCCCCGTATCCGGCAGCAAGCAGGCTGTGGTCAGCGCGTCATAGAGACTCTCGTCAATTTGCGTGGTCAGCCCGTAGTGGCGGTGCAAGCGCTTGCTGACCTGTGACAGTTTCATTTCCACAATGGTACGCATGGCTGCTTCAGCCAGCGGACGGTAAATCACCGTCTGGAAGCGTGCGAGCAGCGCGGGCTGGAAATGATCGCGCAGGATTGGGCGCAGCAGTTCGTGTAGGTCTGCTTCTGTAGCTTCCGGGTTTTCATCCAGCAACTGCATCAGGTGGTCGCTTCCGAGGTTAGAGGTCATCAGGATGACGGTGTTGCGAAAGTCGATTTCGCGCCCTTCGCCGTCGCGCATAAATCCGCGGTCGAAGACCTGATAGAAGAGGTTCATCACGTCGCGGTGCGCTTTTTCCACTTCATCCAGCAGCACCACGCTGTACGGACGCTTGCGCACAGCTTCGGTGAGGATACCGCCCTGACCGTAACCCACGTAGCCCGGCGGCGAGCCCTTCAGCTGGGAAACCGTGTGCGGTTCCTGGTATTCAGAAAGGTTAATCGTAATGAGTGATTTCTCGCCGCCGTACATGACATCGGCCAGCGCAAGCGCGGTTTCGGTTTTCCCCACGCCGCTCGGTCCTACCAACAGAAATACGCCCAACGGACCGTTCTCGGACGTGAGACCCGTTTTTGCCGCACGCAGACGTCGGGCGATAGCCTCAAGCGCCACATCCTGCCCAACCACACGTTTACCGATTTCATTTTCCAGAGTCAGCATTTCGGTCTGCTCGTCCTTCATCAGTGATGACAACGGCACGCCTGTCCAGTCGGCAATCACGTTGGCAACGGTGCGGACATCCACATCCAGGGAGAGCAGCGGGTTGCTGCGCTGCATCTCGTTAAGCTCCTGTTGCAGCCTGTGAGTCTCACGCTGGCGTGATATATCCTGACGGCTTTCGCGTAGCTGCTCGGTAAGTTTCATCTCCTGACCGTACTGGGTTTCCAGTTCGTCGAGTGTCACTATCTGGCGCACCTCTTCCTGCTCAATCTCGCTCAAACGCTCGGCATGACACTGATTGCCAATGGCGATATCTTCCAGTAACGCCTGCTTCTCCATGTCGAGCGCAGCGATACTCGCGCGAAGGCGGGTTAGCTGTTCCGGTACCGTATCGAGACTCATACGCACGCGAGCGGCAGCGGTGTCCAGCAGATCGACCGCTTTATCAGGAAGCTGACGCCCGGTCAGATAACGACGTGAAAGAGTAACTGCCGCACGAACCGCATCGTCGGTGATATGCACATTGTGGTGTTCGGCATAGCGGGATTTCAGGCCACGGAGCATCAGGCAGGCAGTGTCATCGTCAGGCTCATCCACTTTTACCATCTGGAAACGACGTTCCAGGGCGGCGTCACGCTCGAAGTATTGTTTGTATTCAGACCAGGTGGTGGCCGCAATAGTACGCAGTTCGCCACGCGCCAGCGCCGGTTTCAGCAGGTTGGCCGCATCTGCACCACCCGCCTGATTACCTGCGCCAATGATGGTATGCGCTTCATCAATAAAAAGCAGAACAGGTACAGGCGATTGCTGCACCGCGTCGATGACGTTTTTCAGACGCTGTTCGAACTCACCTTTCACGCCCGCGCCAGCCTGCAGCAGACCCAGGTCAAGGGTGCGGAGAGTGACCGTTTTGAGGGATTCCGGCACATTACCCTCGGTTATACGCAACGCCAGACCTTCAACCAGTGCAGTTTTCCCCACGCCCGGCTCGCCGACCAGGATCGGATTGTTTTTACGGCGGCGGGAAAGGATGTCCACCATCTGGCGGATTTCTGTGTCGCGGCCAAACACAGGATCGATCTTCCCTTCCTTCGCTTTGGCAGTGACATCGAGGGTGAATTTATCCAGTGCGTTCTGCAGCGCAGGGCTCAGTTCCCCCTCTTTCATTTCCACACCAGCCGGACGCCCGACAAATTCCACCTCACCACCGTGGCTCTGCGCCAGTTCTGCTTCGCGCTGCATTTCCAGACGTTCATCCGATTGTGCATCCAGCAAAGGCCGCAGGCGCTCCAGCTGGCTTTGAGCAAGCGTTAACAACGGCCAAAGGCCGTCACAACGTGCCAGTTTTGGTTTTTCCACCAGGGCCATCAGCAGATGGACGCTGCGAATGTGCTCTTCGCTGTTAAGGGAGGCAATCATCCAGGCTTCCTGCATCAGCGTCTGAATGGCATCAGACAGCTGGGGGCGATGGCGCACGGAGCGAGGTTGTCTGTCGAGCCAGCCAAGCAAATCCTGCCAGATGCCATCCATATCCCATTCATAGCGACGCGCCAACACCGTCAGGTCACCTTCCCCCTGCTCCAGCAGTTTTAGCAGCCAGTGCTCCGGCAAAATTTCCGCATGGGCGCGGGTCTGGCAGAGCGACGCCGCGCCTTCCATCGCACGGGCACAGTAAGGGTTCAGACGACGTAACAGGATGGCTGGATTTTCCATGAGATTCTCTCTTTGTCGGTTCCTGGACACGCTACCGCCCCTCGCTGTTCACCAAAGCGCATAAGGTCAGGCAGGCAGATTGTTTTTTCTTTGCTGAGTGCCCGCATCTCAGGCATTCAGCAAAAAACTGCGGACAGGAAAACCTGCCCGCATCAGGATTACGCCGTGGCGCGTTCGTTCCAGGAGTCGGAATGAATGATGTTGCCGTCTTTGTAGGTCCAGGTGATTTTTTCGTAACGCAGTTCAACGCGTTCAAGGTGGTTGTGCTTCTCTTTAGAAGGATCCTTGATGTCATACATTTCAGGATTCACTTTCACTACCTTCACGTTTTCCAGTTTGGTGTTGAAGTACTCCACTTCCTGGCCCGCGTCGTTGATTTTGTACCACTTGAACTCAGCGGATTTTAGGGTCTGACCCGTGGTCACCGCCTTGTACAGATACGGGCTGGAGGAATCGATTTCCTTCGTGAACAGGAACGGCGTGTGGATGCGGGTGCCGGTCAGCTTGCCGGTATTGTTGTCGGTCGGGATGTACAGGTTATGCTCCTGTGCAACCACTTCGATGCTGCCTTCACGATCCTGAACGTCAACAGACCCTTTGATGTCCGCGCCGCCGTCGTCCTTCAGCCAAAGATAAACAGGAATTGCCATGTTAATTACTCCGTTTTATTTTCTGAGACGCCATCATCCTGCGATGGCGCCATGTGTTTGCCGGGTATCTGACAGGCACTTGCCTGCGGTACCAGACTGATTTCGACACGGCGGTTAAGCGCACGCCCTTCCGGGGTGTCGTTGGTTGCGACAGGGCGGCTTTCGCCATAGCCCTGCACCGCAAAACAGCTTTCCGGCACGTCGCCGGTGTCACGCATCCAGCTGCGCACCGCTTCGGCACGTTTCAGAGCCAACGTCTGGTTTAGTTGCGGATTGCCGGTGTTATCGGTATGCCCTGACACGACAATCAGCCAGCCGGGCTTCGCTTTGATGCCAACCAGTGAATTCACCAGCATTTTGGTGGAACCCGCCTTCAGCTCGAACTTGCCGGAATCGAACAGTGACATGCTGTCGAGCCTCACAATTTTCGGCACCGGTTTTGGGGTTGGCTGCGGTTTAGGAGGCGGCGGCATATACGAGCGGATCGCTTCCAGAAGGGGCATCCGTAGACGTTCCCCCTGATAAAGTCCCAGACCCAGTCGGGCCGGTACGCCGTTACGTGCATAGTCATCCAGCAGCGCCGCATTCTCACGAAGGGCCGCTACGGCGCTAGCCTTCGGGCCGTAGTCATCCATGGAGAGGCTGTCATAACGGGCTATATCGAAGCTCACGCTCAGCAGCAGCTGGCGATTGTTCCAGCCACTGCTGAGCAGCGCGGCGATGGCCGCCAGGGTGAAAAGACCAAGGGCACAGCGCCAGGTGCGGGCCTGGGGAGTGAGTCCACTTCCCTCCGGTAGCAGCGGCAGGATGAAATCCGGTAAGGGTGAGATCACCGTACTGTCCGTCCCCCTGGGCTGCCAGCCGGTCACCTGCTGCATGGCAGTATGACGCGATAACCACGACGTCCAGGCTGATGATGCAAGGCTTCCGGCAAGAATCGGTCCCATTCCCCACAGCAGCGCTGCAGGTGCAATGGCCGGAACATCAGGATTATCATCGATGAATACCGCCTGGACATGCTGATGGAACCAGCTCATCAGGCTGTTCATCAGCACCTGCTGCTGCATCACAGGCGCACCGCCAGTGGAGACCCACGCGGCAATTGAACAAGGCGCACTCGACTCACGCCAGACGGTCCACCCTTCACCCGGCATAGCGGCCTGCCAGAGCATGTCATCCGTCATCGCGCTGCCGATCTGACCATTCAAAATCAATGGCACAGAATGTCCCGTTTCTTTACGCAACTGGCTGATTTGCCAGCGCAGAGCCAGCAGACGACTTGTCAGGGCTTCACTGTCAACGTGTTTCTGCGGGCAGACACTGACCATCACTGACATCTGACGTCCCCAGTCCGGACGCTGCCACAGTACCTGACGGGCAACCTGCTCCAGATCCTGATGATCCTCAACGCGGATCCAGCATCCCTGCGTGACGATGAGTACTGATGACTGCTGCGGCCAGGTCAGCGGCAGATCGCCACAAACCAGCACCACGGGCTGACGGTAAGTGGCTTCAGGAAGGTCATCCAGAAGCAGGGTGACGTCATGCTCCGCACGAGGTTTGGTGATATACCAGAACACGAAGATAACCCCGAGCATCGCCAGCAGAACGAGCACTGAAGCCAGCCGGGATACCGGCAGAAAAGCCAGACAGACCACCGCACTCAGCAGGGCTGCCCACAGCGCAAGCCCGCGCTGTTGTGCAGGACTCATTTTATGGCTCCCGGCAGCAGGGTCAGCAGCATCTGATCGAGCCAACGATCCAGTCCCCACCAGAGCGCGGCAAGAACAATCACGCTTAGTCCAATACGTGCAGGCCATGATGCGAGCCATCCGCCCATTCCCCACCCGGCACGGCTTTCTGCCAGAACAGGGTGGGTCTGCGGATAGCTGAACGGCGCGACATGTTCACTGAGCGCGCTGACCAGCTTCTGGCGTTCAGGATCGTTCAGCGCGCGATAGCCCCCCAGAAATCCGAGCATCATTACCCGCTGGAAGCAGGTCAGTACGGCAATGTCTGGTGCTGGTTCGCGCAGCACATCGCGCATCCTGTCACACAGGGTGTCACCCGCGTCCATCGTGCCGAGGAAGTGTCCCTGCAGGGGAATGTCATACCACTGCACACAGGCGTCATCATCCACACCTCGTCCTTTGACCGCCTCGTCAAGCAATGCACATTGTGCAGTGAGGATATGCTCACAGCTGGCTTCGTCGAGTTCACTCGCTTTCAGTTCGCGCTGAACGCGCTCCACGTCAGCAATACAGCGCTCCCACAAAATCCGACCTTCACCTTCCTGAAACTGCGGTCCATGGCGAAGGCTAATGACCTGCAGCCAGGTATCCTGCAGCAGTGCGTCAATATCAACAGATACGGCAGCGCCGTGTTTACGTTCACTCATGTTCTCAGTACCGCAAAGAGTTCAAGTTCAGGCTCGCCCAGCATGCCCGGGACGTAAAACATACACGTCCCACTCTGGAGCATCTCAGTCGCCAGAGGATGGGAGAGATCGAGACTGAAATACTGATTTTCCAGGCGCAGCGGAATGGCGGCTGGTACATGGCGCAATGGCATCAACGGCACGCCCACGCGGGAAGAGTTGACGATCCCCCGCACATGGTCAGGACTGCCCACCTTACACTGACGCGGGAACTGTTCCTGCAGTTGCGCTACTGGGATCGGCGAGCGCACAGAAAGATAGTAATCAGCCCCTTCGCGCAGACGCGGGTCATGCAGTCGAGCCTGCCAGAAGTGCAGCCGTGGGTCATAGTCGAGTGACAGGGCCACCACGCGGGATGGCAGGCTGGCTTCAAGCAGATCGCCAAGCAAATCAAACAGCGGCGGAAACACCGTATTGAGTTGCTCGTGGTGCCAGATCGGTATAGCGCTCACCTGATGTTCCAGAGAGAAAGTCAGCAGGCTCCCTGCCAGTCGAGAAAGTTCCGGATACAAACGCTCCGGCGGGCTTTGCAGGTTACGCTGGAACTGGCCAAGCACGGGCTCAGCGCTGTTCAGCGCGTTGAGCAGCCAGAACAGTGATACATCGGCCACGGCGAAGTCTGCCATGCGCTCATTGCTTTCACGCCGCATCGCCATCAGACGGCACAGACGGGCCCGCAGTTGAGTCATGAGTTGTTCAAGCTGGGTAACCAGCCAACGGCTGCCCTGGAGAGTCAACAGTGGAGGAAGAAACGTCTCATCTAATTGCCATGTACCCTGCGAGTCTTGCTGCAGTCGGGCGACCGGACAAATCAGGTAATCGCTGTTGTTCTGATGCGCAAAACGCAGGGTCAGTTCGGGCTGCATTACGGCAATCTGACGGGTGTCATCTCCATAGGCATTGCGCACATCCCGCCAGCGCTGACGATATCGCACCGGACGCTCGGCCACTTCTTCGGGTTTCAGACAGTTGCCGCCGTTCGACCGCAGCAGAGGTAGTGCCAGTACCACCGTCACCTCCTGCGATTCGCTTTCAAGCGACAGGACCGGAGGCAGAGTATCGGCATTATCTGTATCAATCAGCGTACCGTCCTGAAAACGGACATGCAGATGATGGGCCTGCAGACGTCCAAGCCTGAGAGCTTCCGGTTCGAAGGTGGCATTAATTACCCCCCATGGACAGGAGAGGCCCAGCCGGGCAATACATTCGGCAGACCAGGCCGCATACGCGACCTGTTGCTGAAAATGCTGGGGAGAGACCATAATGCCCCTACCCCATAACGGTTGTTCCGTTTTCATCGGCTTCCTGCCTGTTTTTACGATTTCGCTTTCGGCATCTGGGAAACCAGCGACAGATTGACGTCCATGCCCTCCACCTGGAAGTGCGGCACGGCGTACAGCTTCACGCGGAAGAAGCCCGGGTTGTCTTCGATGTCTTCCACTACCACCTTCGCGTCGCGCAGCGGGTGAGAAGCCTGCAACTCGTCGCCCGGATCGGTCATTTCGGTCACCAGGCTGCGGACCCACGTGTTCAGCTCCAGCTCCAGCAGTCGGCGGTCCTTCGTGGTACCAATGTTCTCGCGCTGAATCAGCTTCAGGTAATGGGCGATACGCGACAGCAGGAAGATGTACGGAAGACGGGCGTTGATGCGGCTGTTAGCCGTCGCATCAGCGGTGTCGTACAGCGCCGGTTTCTGAGTTGAGTTGGCTGAGAAGAAGCACGCGTAGTCGCGGTTTTTGTAGTAGGACAAAGGAATGAAGCCCAGATTCGCGAATTCGAATTCGCGGGTTTCGGGAATCATCACTTCGCTCGGGATTTTTACCTGATTGCCGGTACCGAGATCGTACAGATGGATAGGCAGGTCCTGAACCGCACCACCAGCCTGCGGGCCACGGATTTGTACACACCAGCCATTATTGATAAAGCTGCGCACCATGTTGGACGCGAAGGCAAACGA
Source organism: Enterobacter sp. Y17 (assembly GCF_019730495.1). NCBI lineage: Bacteria > Pseudomonadati > Pseudomonadota > Gammaproteobacteria > Enterobacterales > Enterobacteriaceae > Enterobacter > Enterobacter sp. Y17. The sequence goes on along the minus strand of NZ_JAASKP010000001.1, from coordinate 196,362 downwards.
TGCATTGGTCCACAGGTATTTGTCGTGATCGGGACCTTTGACTTCTTCGACATAGTTGAAGCTGCGAACCGGAACGGTGTCCGGGCCATACGGTAAACGTCCCAATACGCGCGGCATGACCAGGCCGATGTAGCGAGCGTCATCAGTATCGCGGAACGATTTCCACTTGATGTACTCTGCGCGGTCAAAATAATTACCAATATCTTTAATCGCCGCGACGTCTTCCATGGACTCTTTAAGGAAGAATTTCGGGCCTGCTGAGCCGATAAACGGCATATGTGCAGCAGCGGATACTTTGGAGATGTTGCGAAGCAGAGCGACATCCTGCGCTGAAGCATCAAACTCGTAAGCGGAAATCAGTGCCGCAATCGGCTCGCCGCCTGGAGTATCATATTCATCAATGTAGGTGTGTTTATACAGACCACTCTGGATGATTTCCGGGGTATCTTCAAAGTCCTGCCGCAGGTCTTCTTTGGACATACTCAGAAGCTCAATTTTCACGTTCTGGCGAAAATCTGTTTTATCAATCAGTGATTTCACCCCACGCCACAGGCTTTCGACCGCCTGAAACTCGTCATGGTGCATAACCGCGTCCAGCTGGCGGCTGATCTGGTAATCGAGCTCAGCGATGTGATGATCGATAAGGCTTTTATCCAGTTTTTCGACCTTCGCGCCTGCTTTGGTCAGACATTCCAGAAAGACCTGCATACCTGCAGTCAGACGCTCATCAGCGGTTGCATCTGACATCGCCTGCGCATCTTGCCAGAGGTCTAACGCGCTCAACTCGGAGACCGGATTCAGATTGATTTTCTCAAACAGAGAGGCGTAAACCCCACCCGCAGCAGGACGTTCCAGCACCACGCTTTCACTACCGGCAATATTATTTTGTACAGACATGAGCATTCCTTGTTTAATCCGTTAAAACAGCATGATGGTTACGATTTTCTTGATGTCAGTGCGGATAGTTCATTTCGCAGTTCAGCACTAAGGGACTGGTCCAGAAGGATTTTTTCCAGCTCTTTTCGGAAAGTCTGGTTATCCAGCAAATTGGCCTTCAGATCGCGAAGCAAGTTGCGCATCGCCAGCATCGCCTTCAGCTGCGGTATCTGAGCAGCCACCTGCTCTGGCGTGAAATCTTTCATGCTCTGGAAAGTCAGCTGAACATTTTCCTCACCACCATCATCAGAGAGCGTATTTTTAACGGTTAGATTAAGTTTTGGGGAGTATTCAGAAAGAACACTGTCGAAATTATTTTTCGTGATGTTAACTTTCTCACGCTCAGATATTTGAGCAGACTCTTGCCCATTACTGAAATCACCCGCAACCAGTAATTTCAGCGGTAATTCCATTTTCTTGCTTGCCCCGCCTGTATGCAGGTCAAGCTTCAGGTTAATACGTGCCTTAGGCACCTCATTCTGAAAACTGTCAGCCATCTCATCATCCCTCTTTGTTTTTGCTACGCCAACTTCACGGTATCGTTCTTGATGCGCAATATTAGAATAATGATCGATGCAAAATCAAATACACAGATCATTTATCCGCAATGAGAAATTTCTTAAGAATTTTCCACTAAGATATTATTACGGATTATCCGTTCATCTCAGGGAAAGACACTGCTTTTTTCACACAAAGCGAATATTTGCACCGTAAAAAGGATCGCAGCCAGAGAGATGCTAATAAAACCATCTTGTTTTGATTTGCATCACAACATGATATTAAAAAAAGATGAAGGAACGGCAACAGGTTATTGCAAGCAGATAAATGACAGAGGTTAATGAATGAAGAAGAGTGACGAATTGATTGATAACATGAATAATAAATAAGAATTTTCACAAAGAAAATTCTTATTTATTATTCGAAGGAAAATAAAATGTAGATGCGGGTCCGAAAATAAACACTGCTGCTCTTTTGTCGGCCCACTCCTCTTTGCGCAAAGACTTCAGTTCTCCTCTCAGGCATGAGAACTGCTCTCCCTTCTGGAGTTTATACAGTGTAAAATCAAACACCTCCCGGATCGCCGCTTTTTTAATCAAAAACGAGTAATAGCACATATCGTATAACGGTGCTACATTACGCCGCCCGCCCAAATCAGCAGTGGCCAGGCAACGCCGCCGTAAAGTTCGGTAAAGCCTGCAACCATCACCTTGAAGAACGGTCTTATCGGCACGTCGTATCGCAAACTCTGCGCTACCTTTACAGGCTTCACATAGGTTCTACTATTTTGTCTCAATCCAAATTTCAACGTGCGTTTTTACACCCGCGTTACTGGTTTACATGGTTTGGCCTTGGCGTACTCTGGTTGCTGGTTCAACTTCCGTACCCTGTCCTGCGCTTGCTGGGGTCAAAACTGGGCAGCGCTTCCCGCGTTTTCCTGAAACGTCGCGAATCCATCGCGCGTAAAAATATTGAGCTTTGTTTTCCGCAGTACAATGCAGAGGAGCGTGAGAAACTCATCGCTGAAAACTTCAAGTCTATCGGCATGGCGCTGCTTGAAACCGGCATGGCATGGTTCTGGCCAGATGAACGTGTCCGCAAATGGTTTGACGTGGAAGGCCTGGATAACCTTAAACGCGCGCAGATGCAAAAACGCGGTGTGATGGTCGTCGGCGTTCACTTTATGTCGCTGGAGCTGGGCGGCCGCGTGATGGGGCTTTGCCAGCCAATGATGGCAACCTACAGACCGCACAACAGTGCGCTTATGGAATGGGTGCAGACGCGAGGCCGTATGCGTTCCAATAAGGCGATGATCAGCCGTAATAACCTGCGCGGTATGGTCGGTGCTCTCAAGAAAGGAGAAGCCGTCTGGTTTGCACCCGATCAGGATTATGGACGTAAAGGCAGCAGCTTTGCGCCTTTCTTTGCGGTGAAAGACGTTGCTACGACTAACGGCACCTTTGTCATTTCGCGTCTGTCTGGTGCCTCTATGCTGACCGTGACGATGGTGAGAAAAGCAGATAAGTCAGGCTACCGCCTGCACATCTCCCCTGAAATGGCTAACTATCCGGAAAACGAGTGCGAAGCGGCAGCGTTTATCAATAAAGTCATCGAAACTGAAATCATGCGCGCGCCAGAGCAGTATCTGTGGATGCATCGTCGTTTCAAAACCCGCCCTCTTGGCGAAGCCTCGCTCTATATTTAGCCCTTCATGAAGGTTAGTTTCGCTAAGAAACTAACCTTTTCAATCACCTGTCTTCCCGATGAGTAACTATCTTTTAATGCGTCGCCCAAAGTGAATTTATTGCGAAGTGAAATCAAACTGTCGCCGTTCCACGACACTCGTAAGTGACGGAAATTATTTAAAAAAATCCCTCTTGTCACCCCTCATTTTTAAGCGTACATTAGCGCCGTCTGGCAACAGGAAAGCACAGAATTCTGAGCTGGAGTTAACGGCATAACGGGAAAATTCTCATTTCCGTTTTGACCGGATTTCAGTTCTCTATAATCAGGTGGACTCTGTTTTTAAATGCGTACCACAAGATACGCGGAGCGATGAAACGTGAAATATTTCTTTATGGGCATTTCGGTGATTGTTTTAGTCTGGGCCGGAACCTTTGCCCTGATGATCTAGTGAAGAACATGCAGTCAAAAAAACAGGAGCCGTTGGCTCCTGTTTTTTTATGTCATGACGACGCGGGATGTTCAGCGACGCTCTTTGAGGTCAGAAGACCGTCGGCCCGGAACATACTCTTGATGCCCCTCACCGCCTGACGAATACGGTCGCTGTTTTCAATCAGGGCAAATCGCACATGGGTGTCGCCATAATCACCGAATCCAATGCCAGGCGAGACACACACCTTTGCATCCTGAAGCAGCTTTTTAGCAAACTCCAGCGATCCCATCGCCGCATAGGGCTCCGGAATTTTCGCCCAGACGTACATAGACGCCTTCGGCATTTCCACCATCCAGCCCGCTTCATGCAACCCCTTTACCAGCACGTCGCGGCGGCGCTTATACTGGGCGGCAATCTCGTGGACGCACTGCTGGTCGCCTTCCAGGGCAGCGATAGCGGCGACCTGCAGCGGCGTGAAGGTACCGTAGTCGTGGTAACTCTTAATGCGCGCCAGGGCACTCACCAGCGTTTTGTTACCCACCATAAAGCCAATACGCCAGCCCGCCATGTTGTAGCTTTTCGACAGGGTGAAGAACTCTACCGCCACATCACGCGCGCCCGGGACCTGCATAATCGACGGGGCTTTCCAGCCGTCATAGACGATATCTGCATAGGCTAAATCGTGAACCACCAGCACGTCATAACGCTTGGCCAGGGCGACAACTTTCTCGAAGAAATCAAGCTCCACGCACTGCGCCGTTGGGTTCGACGGGAAACCGAGGATCATCATCTTAGGTTTCGGATAGCTTTCGCGAATCGCACGTTCCAGTTCGTTAAAGAAATCGACACCTTCCACCAGCGGCACAGAACGGACCTGCGCCCCGGCAATTACCGCACCGTAGATATGGATCGGATAGCTTGGATTAGGCACCAGCACCGTGTCGCCATGATCCAGCGTGGCCAGCATCAGGTGTGCCAGCCCCTCTTTCGAGCCGATGGTGACAATCGCTTCACTTTCCGGATCGATATCAACCTGATAGCGATCCTGATACCAGCGCGAGATCGCGCGACGTAACCTGGGAATACCGCGAGAGGTCGAGTAGCCGTGCGTATCCGGGCGCTGGGCAACCGTGCAGAGCTTTTCAACGATATGCGGTGGCGTTGGGCCGTCAGGGTTACCCATGCTGAAATCGATAATATCTTCGCCACGCCGACGCGCAGCCATTTTCAGTTCAGCAGTGATATTGAAAACATAAGGGGGGAGACGATCGATACGCGTAAAACGGCGTTCAGGACTGAATTCAGCCATAGATTCCTCAGATTAACGTTAGCGCCCGGACCGTCCGAGCGACGCTGCCACTGATGTGGCATGTTTAGAAAATAACCTGAAAAAAATCATGCTGTCGAGAGGGAAATGAAAAAAAAGCGCTCGACTAAAAACCGGAACTCGGCTGCGCCTAAAAGCGGAAGCCCCTGTTTCGGGAACGGCTGTCTGATAGCTGTTATTTAACAGGTTGATATCAAACCAGTTACCTGACGATGCGCCGGTAAGAAAAAAACAGGACGCCTCGGTCATCGCCAGATAATCCCCTTTCAAAATTATGGTTTTTCCTCATTTGATAAACCTGACGGATAGCTGGTCAATACGCGCCAGGTTTTTTATCATGGTTCTTTCCCGTTTTCCCAGGTCTACTCGTGCACGAAATATTCACTATGCTGCTGGCGGTTTTTGACCGTGCGGCATTAATGCTGATTTGCCTGTTCTTCCTCATTCGCATTCGCCTGTTTCGCGAGCTGCTGCACAAATCAGCCCACTCGCCAAAAGAGCTGCTGGCCGTTACCGCCATCTTTTCGCTGTTCGCCCTGTTCAGCACCTGGTCCGGCGTGCCGGTAGAGGGTTCGCTGGTTAACGTGCGCATTATCGCCGTCATGTCCGGCGGGATTTTGTTTGGTCCGTGGGTGGGCGTCATCACCGGTCTGATTGCCGGGACGCACCGCTATCTGATTGATATCGGTGGCGTAACGGCGGTGCCGTGCTTTATCACCAGCATTATCGCCGGGGTGCTTTCCGGCTGGATCAGCCGCAAAATCCCGAAAAAACAGCGCTGGCGTGCCGGGATCGTCGCAGGCATGGTGTGCGAAACGCTGACCATGATCCTGGTCGTCGTCTGGGCCCCCACCACCGCGCTGGGGCTGGATATCGTCTCGAAAATCGGTATTCCGATGATCCTGGGCAGCGTATGCATCGGTTTTATCGTGCTGCTGGTGCAAAGCGTTGAAGGGGAAAAAGAGGCCAGCGCCGCCCGTCAGGCCAAGCTGGCGCTGGATATCGCCAACAAAACGCTGCCTCTCTTCCGCCACGTTAACGCGGAATCGTTGCGTCAGGTCTGCGAGATCATTCGCCATGACATCCACGCTGACGCCGTCGCCATCACCAATATTGACCACGTGCTGGCCTACGTTGGCGTCGGGGAGCACAACTATCGCGACAACGATGACACCATAAGCCCGACCACCAGACAGGCGATTAACTACGGTAAAATCATTATTAAAAACAATGATGAAGCCCACCGAACGCCGGAAATTCACTCGATGCTGGTCATCCCGCTGTGGGAGAAAGGCGTCGTGACGGGCACGCTGAAAATTTATTACTGCCACGCGCATCAGATCACCTCCACGCTGCAGGAGATGGCCATCGGCCTGTCGCAGATTATCTCCACCCAGCTTGAGGTTTCGCGGGCGGAACAGCTGCGCGAGATGGCAAATAAGGCAGAACTGCGCGCGCTGCAGAGTAAAATTAATCCCCATTTCCTGTTTAACGCGCTGAACGCTATCTCCTCGTCCATTCGCCTTAATCCGGACACCGCGCGCCAGCTGATTTTTAACCTGTCGCGCTATCTGCGCTACAACATCGAGCTGAAAGATGACGAGCAGATCGACATCAAAAAAGAGCTTTATCAGATCAAGGACTACATCGCGATTGAGCAGGCGCGCTTTGGCGATAAGCTCACGGTCATTTACGATATTGATGAAGAGGTCAACTGCGAGATCCCGAGCCTGCTTATCCAGCCGCTGGTTGAAAACGCGATTGTTCACGGTATTCAGCCCTGTAAAGGCAAAGGCGTCGTCACCATCAGCGTCACCGAAAGCGGCAACCGGGTGCGGATTGCCGTGCGCGATACCGGCCACGGGATTGATCCAAAAGTCATTGAGCGCGTGGAGTCTAACGAGATGCCGGGGAATAAAATCGGTCTGCTGAACGTGCACCACCGGGTCAAGCTGCTTTACGGCGACGGGCTGCATATTCAACGTCTTGAGCCGGGTACCGAAATTGCTTTTTACGTCCCGAATGAGCGCTCGCGCGCGCATACGACGACATCACTGTTGCCCCAGGTGGAGTAACCCATGAAAGTTATCATTGTAGAAGATGAATTCCTGGCTCAGCAGGAGCTCACCTGGCTTATCAAAACCCACAGCCAGATGGAGATTGTGGGCACGTTTGATGATGGTCTGGACGTACTGAAATTTTTGCAGCATAACCGGGTCGATGCGATTTTCCTGGATATCAATATCCCGTCGCTGGATGGCGTATTGCTGGCGCAAAACATCAATCAGTTTGCCCATAAGCCGTTTATCGTTTTCGTTACCGCCTGGAAAGAGCACGCCGTAGAGGCCTTCGAGCTGGAGGCGTTTGACTATATTCTTAAGCCTTATCAGGAGTCGCGGATTGTCAGCATGCTGCAAAAGCTGGAGGCCGCATGGCAGCAGCAGACCGCTCCCGCTAGCGCCACCCCAACGGTACGCGAAAACGACACCATTAATCTGGTCAAAGACGAGCGCATCATCGTGACGCCGGTCAACGATATCTATTACGCCGAAGCGCACGAAAAGATGACATTTGTCTATACGCGGCGGGAATCGTACGTGATGGCGATGAACATTACCGAATTCTGCAGCAAGCTCCCGGCTGCCCACTTTTTCCGCTGCCACCGGTCGTTTTGCGTGAATTTAAATAAGATCCGCGAGATCGAACCGTGGTTTAACAACACCTACATTTTGCGTCTGAAGGATCTGGATTTTCAGGTGCCGGTAAGCCGCAGCAAGGTAAAAGAGTTTCGTCAGCTGATGCACCTGTAAAGAAAACGCCCTCTCCCGCGGGAGAGGGCTCTGCATCAGAGGATTTGACCGAGAACCTGACGCAGATGGGCCCCGGAACCCAGCAGTCCCGGGTTATCATGCACGATCAGATAAACCGGAATGTCCTGCACGTAGCTTCTGAAACGCCCTTTATCTTCAAACCCCCCGCGGAAGCCCGAGGCTTTAAAGAAGTCGAGGAAGCGCGGTACGATCCCGCCCGCGATATAGACCCCACCGAAGGTGCCCAGCGTCAGCGCCAGGTTGCCGCCGAAACGTCCCATGATCACGCAGAACAGCGACAGGGCACGACGGCAGTCAATGCAGCTGTCCGCCAGCGCGCGTTCGGTGACGTCTTTCGGCTGCAGGTTTTCCGGCAGACGACCGTCTGATTTCACAATCGCGCGGTACAGATTCACCAGCCCCGGACCTGAAAGGACGCGCTCGGCGGAGACGTGGCCGATCTCAGCGCGTAACTCTTCGAGGATAATCCCCTCTTCTTCGCTATTAGGCGCAAAATCTACGTGGCCACCTTCACCCGGCAGGCTCACCCAGCGCTGAGCAACATGCACCAGATGCGAGACGCCGAGGCCGGTACCGGCCCCGTAAACCGCAATCGGCTTGCCTTCGACCGGTTCAGCGCCGCCAAACTGGATCAGATGCTCTGGCTTCAGCATTGGGATCGCCATGGACACCGCGGTAAAGTCATTGATGATTTCAAGATGCGAAAAACCGAGGTTTTTTTTCATCTCGGCGATGGAGAATGCCCAGGTATGGTTGGTCATTGCGACCCAGTCGCCGGTTATCGGGCAGGCAATAGCGATGCAGCCGTCTTCAACGCTCACCTGATGCTCTTCCAGATAGACGCGGACAACGGCCTCAAGGCTTGGATAATCCAGCCCGGAATAGGTTTTCGCCCGGGAAATCTCACCGCTACTAACATCGCACAATGCGAGACGCGCGTTCGTGCCGCCCACATCACCTACCAAAGCATACTTTGTCATTCTTCTACTGCTCCGCTAAAGTCAGAATAAATCTTTGGGACACTGTAAATTCAAGGCGTGATAACAACAACGGCCATAAGGTGAATGCCCATGGATTATCGATCTTCGTCACAGAATAACTTTACCGTTTCAGCACCTTTTGCACTATTGCCATAAAGCTTAATGTGCAAAGTAACGTAATGCCGTTTTGTACAAGGAAATCATCATGCTCCACCCGCGAGCCAGAACCATGCTGTTGCTGGCAATTCCGGCGCTAATTATTGGCGTGGCCTCAAGTCTGGTGCTCATTGTCGTGATGAAAGTCGCGTCGGTGCTGCAAGCCATGTTATGGACAGCGCTTCCGACAAAACTGGGCGTCAATGCTGATTCTCCTGCCTGGATCGTTGTGATGCTGACGTTAACCGGTATTGCGGTAGGCCTGGTGATCCGTTTCAGTCCCGGCCATGCCGGCCCCGATCCGGCGCAGGAACCGCTGATTGGCGCCCCGGTTCCCCCTTCGGCACTGCCCGGACTGCTCATTGCGTTGATTATCGGTCTGGCCGGCGGCGTCAGCCTGGGGCCGGAGCATCCGATTATGGCGGTGAATATTGGCCTGGCGGTTTTCCTCGGTTCACGCATTTTGCCCCGCGTCGGCGCGCTGGACTGGACCATCCTCGCCTCCGCAGGCACCATCGGGGCACTTTTCGGCACGCCTGTCGCTGCCGCACTGATCTTTTCTCAGACGCTCAGCAGCAATAACGACGTCCCGCTGTGGGATAAACTCTTTGCTCCGCTGATGGCAGCAGCCGCTGGCGCGCTGACGACCAGCCTGTTTTTCCATCCCCACTTCTCACTCTCTCTCCCCCACTACGGCCAGATGCAGATAGCCGATATTTTCAGCGGCGCCATCGTCGTCGCGATCGCCATCGCGCTGGGAATGGTAGCGGTATGGTGTCTTCCTCGCCTGCACCGCCTGATGCATAAACTCAAACACCCGGTGTTAGTTCTGGGGGCAGGAGGTTTGATCCTCGGTATTTTAGGGGCAATCGGCGGGACGGTGACGTTGTTCAAAGGTCTGGACGAGATGCAGCAGCTGGCCTTCAGCCAGGTGTTTAGCGTCTCCGACTATCTGCTGTTTGCCGTGATTAAGCTGGCCGCGCTGGTGGTGGCTGCAGCCTGCGGTTTTCGCGGTGGACGCATCTTCCCGGTGGTCTTTGTCGGCGTAGCGCTGGGGCTGATGTTGCACGAACACGTCGATGCGGTGCCTGCGGCCATTACCGTCTCCTGCTCTATTCTGGGGCTGGTTCTGGTGGTCACGCGTGACGCCTGGCTCAGCCTGTTTATGGCGGCGGTAGTGGTACCCGATTCGACGCTTTTCCCCCTGCTCTGTATCGTGATGTTGCCCGCCTGGCTCCTGCTGGCGGGCAAACCGATGATGATGGCCTGGCGAAACGACAAGTAATCAGGCGCTATTGCGCGCTTCCAGCGCTTTAGTAATCGCCCCCAGCAGCGGCGGGATATCGGCTTTCGGCAGCATCACCTCAATTAGCGAGAGCCGCTCGTGGTGCGCCACTTTCTCAAGGACATCCGCCAGCTGCTCCGCTTCACTGACCCGCCAGCACTGGGCCTGAGGATCAAGGCTCAGGGCCTGCGGGATTTGCGTCCAGTTCCATAGCGCAATGTCGTTATATCGCTGTTCCGGCCCGTGGATCGCTCTTTCCACCGTGTACCCTTCGTTGTTAAGGACCAGAATAATCGGGTGTTGTTTATCGCGCAGCATCGAGCCAAGCTCCTGGATGGTGAGCTGCGCTGCGCCATCCCCAGTCAGCACAATCACGCGCCGGTTTGGGCAGGCGGTTTGCGCGCCAAACGCTGCGGCCAGGGTGTAGCCGATCGATCCCCACAGCGGCTGGACGATAAAATTCACATCAGCCGGAAGACGAAGGTCGATCGCGCCGAAGGCCGAGGTGCCCTGATCCGCAAGGATGATGTCTCCCGGGCGGATAAACGTCTGCAACGTTTTCCAGAAATTCTCCTGCGTCAGCGAGCCATCCGGCTGCGGATATTCCATCGCGCTTTGAGACGACGGTACCGGCGCATCGTGCACGTGCAGTTTACACAGCTCTACCAGCGTTTCGATTGCCTGAAGCATGGGGATGCCGGTAAACCAGACGTCACCGACGCGTGACGCATGAGGCTGAACTTCAATTGTTTGTGACGGGGTTAGCTGATGCGTGAAGCCGGCGGTCAGGGTATCGGTAAATCGCGTCCCGATGCACAGCACCGTGTCTGCCCCTTCAATCGCCTCTTTTACCGCACCGGCGCTCGCCGAACCGCTGTAGGTGCCGTAAAAACCGGCGTGACGCTCGTCAAATATGCCTTTACCCATCAGCATGGTGGCGTGTGCCATCGGCACGTCCTTGACCCATTTCTGTAGGGCATGCTTCAGGCCATGGCGCAGGACAAGGAAATCGGCCAGCAGCGCAGTACGCTTGCTCATGGCCAGCCTGTTCTCAGCGGCATCCCGGAACGCCTTCAGGCAGGCGCTATCGGCATGCGCGTGTTTGAGAGTGAGAGCGTTTACAGGAGGCGTGGCGGCTTTTTTTGCCACATCCGCAGGCAGCATCAGATAGCCGGGGCGACGCTCCCGGAGCATGGTAGTTAATACCCGGTCAATCTCATAACAGGCGTTTTGTTCGGTCAGGATCGCCTGTGCAACGGTGATCGGTTCGCTCATATGGTAAAAATGACGAAACTCACCGTCGCCCAGCGTATGGTGCAGCAGCTCCCCTCTTTGCTGTGACGCCGTACCCGGCGCGCCCACAATATGCAGTACCGGAACGTGCTCAGCGTAGCTGCCCGCAATGCCGTTCATCGCACTTAACTCTCCTACGCCAAATGTCGTCAGCAGCGCGGCAAAGCCCTTACATCGGGCGTATCCGTCCGCGGCATAGGAGGCGTTTAACTCGTTGGCACAGCCCACCCAACAGATATCCGGGCTGTCTATCACATGGTCGAGAAACTGCAGGTTATAGTCGCCCGGCACGCCAAACAGATGATCGGCTCCACAATCTGTAAGACGGTCCAGCAGGTAATCGGCGACGCAGTATGGGGTACGCATGAACAGGTATCCTTCTAATGTTGACCTCACCTTGAGTATTAAATAAGCGTGATGACTGTCCAGAATTGGCGATAAGAAGAGCATGGAAAGAATGCTTTACAAAAAAGGCTGCGCTATGCTGTTTTTTTTCGCGTTAATGTAAACGCATACACTGATTTTTTCTTCAGCGCCAGAGGTCATGAGAATGGGTTATCAGCCGGACAAAAATCGTTATCGGACAATGGAATATCGTCGCTGCGGGCAAAGCGGACTCAGGTTGCCCGCCATCTCGCTTGGGCTGTGGCATAACTTTGGCGACACCACGCTTATCGAAAACAGCCGTCAACTTTTACAGCGCGCGTTCGATCTGGGCATTACGCATTTCGACCTTGCCAACAACTATGGCCCGCCACCGGGATCGGCCGAAAGTAATTTCGGCCGTATTTTGCAGGAGGATTTCCTGCCCTGGCGCGACGAGCTGATCGTCTCTACCAAAGCAGGTTATACCATGTGGGATGGCCCTTACGGCGACTGGGGGTCACGCAAATATCTGCTGGCAAGTCTGGATCAGAGCCTGAAGCGCATGGGGCTGGAGTATGTGGATATCTTCTATCATCACCGTCCTGACCCACAAACGCCGCTGCTGGAAACCATGAAAGCGCTTGACCATACGGTGCGCCAGGGAAAAGCCCTGTACGTCGGGTTATCCAACTACCCTGCAGAACTGGCTCGCAAGGCGATTGATATCCTTGACGATCTCGGTACGCCCTGCCTAATCCATCAGCCGAAATACTCCCTTTTTGAGCGTGCGCCGGAAGAGGGGCTGCTAAACGTGCTGCAGGAAAAAGGGGTCGGCTGCATTCCCTTCTCGCCGCTGGCCGGTGGACAACTGACCAACCGCTATCTGAACGGCATTCCGGCAGACTCACGCGCGGCAAGCGGCAGTCAGTTCCTGAACCCTGACCAGATCACCGAAGAGAAGCTGCAGAAGGTAAGAAAGCTGAACGCCATGGCGGAAGAGCGCGGCCAGAAGCTGTCCCAGATGGCGCTGGCCTGGGTATTACGCCATGAGAACGTGACGTCAGTGCTGATTGGGGCAAGTAAAACGGCCCAGATTGATGATGCCGTGGGGATGCTGGAAAACCGCCATTTCTCTGCGGAAGAACTTGTCCGTATTGACACGATCCTGAACAGCTCAAAATAGAATCACTTTTAGCAAAAAGTGCTCTCGCTCAGGAATTCGGAGTTGAGGCGATGAAACGAGGCTTTACCAACTCGTAATATTGCGTTAACAGGCCCCGCAAGGGCCCCGATCGTGAAGGAGAAAGAGTATGTTCAGGTCACTGATTCTTGCAGCGGTATTACTGGCTTCAGCCCCGCTGATCGCCAATGCGGGCGAAATCACCCTGTTGCCATCAGTAAAATTACAAATTGGCGATCGTGACGACTACGGCAGATACTGGGACGGTGGCTACTGGCGCGACCGTGACTACTGGAACCGTCACTATGAGTGGCGCGGAGACCGCTGGTGGAAACATGATAACGGCAGACACCGCGGCTGGTATAAAGACAACGCGTATGAGCGCGGCTACCGTGAAGGCTGGAACGATCGTGACGACCGTCGCGGCGGCTGGGATCGCGGCGGGAAAGGACGCGGCCACGGTCATGGCCACGGTCACCATTAATGCAAAAAGGAGCCTCCCGGCTCCTTTTTCTTTTAGAGCCCCAATGCGGTGCCAATAAGCAGCCACAGGTTCAGTGCCACTACCACCACCACGATTGCCCACCCGGTCCGTTTCACCAGCGTTGAGTTAACCAGTTCGCCCATCAGGGTTTTGTTGCTGGTAAAGATCAGCAGCGGCACCAGCGCCAGCGCGATACCAAAGCTCAGCAGCACCTGGCTCATGACCAGAATTCTCGTAGGATCAAGCCCCATCAGAATCACGATAAATGACGGGAGCATGGTGACGGAGCGACGAACCCACAGCGGAATATGGAAGCGGACAAACCCCTGCATCACCACCTGGCCTGCCAGCGTGCCCACTACCGTAGAAGAGAGACCGGCAGCCACCAGGCTGAGACCAAATATCGTGGCGGCAGCATGGCTCAGTAAGGGCTCCAGCGTGAGATAGGCCTGGTCGAGATCGGCAATACCGGTGTGGCCGTTAAAGTGGAAAGCGGCGGCTGCGGTAGCCATCATCGCCAGATTGACAAACCCCGCGATGGTCATGGCAATCGCCACGTCCCATTTGGTGGCGGAGTAACGCTCTTTGCGCGTTCCACCGTGGAGATGCTGGGTCAGCGAGGAGTGCAGGTAAATCACATGCGGCATGATAGTCGCCCCCAATACCCCGGCGGCCAGGAACACCGCTTCCGAGGTTGGCAGGCTTGGGATTGCCATACCTTTGCCGAGCTGCACCAGATTCGGCTGTGAGAAAATCAGCTCGACGATATAGGCCGCCGCGACAAACAGCAGCAGACCGCCGATAACCTTCTCCAGCGGCTTTTGACCCCGACGCTGCAGCATCAGGATCAGGAAAGTGGCAATCCCGGTCAGTACCGCCCCCTGCAACAGCGACACGCCCAGAATCAGCTTAAAGCCGATCGCTGCACCGATAAATTCAGCGAGGTCAGTGGCCATGGCGATAATTTCCGCCTGGACCCAATAGAGCCAGACGGCCGGACGCGGATAATGGTCGCGAATTTGCTCCGCCAGGTTTTTACCCGTGGCAATCCCCAGCTTTGCGGAGAGCATCTGAATCAGCATCGCCATCAGGTTAGCCCAGACGACCACCCACAGCAGCTTATAGCCGAAGCTGGCCCCGGCCTGAATATTGGTCGCAAAGTTACCTGGATCGATATAGCCAATGGCAGCGATGAACGCAGGTCCCATTAATGCGAACCGCAACTTGCGCACGGCTCTGCCACTGCTACCCTCTACGCGACTGTTTGTCATTTCTGCCTCTGAAATATAGCCTTTGCTATGTTTAATGCTATCAAAATGAGAATGATTATCAAGATCATTTGTGATGTTTACAGTGATTTCTCTGATAGCTTTGAACGATAGACGGGCGGGTAAGTGGGGCGATCTAACAGAAACTAAAATCGCGCGCGCTTTTGTGAAGACTAGCACACAAACTTAACTTTTCACTCATTTACCTAACATAACAAAAATGTATTGTGGATCACTATTTTTGAGACTCGTCACAGGATGTAACTATAGTGTGTCCTCGATCTCGTTTTCTTTTCGCTTGTTACATAGAATGTGCACGAAAATTAAACCTGCCTCATATTTGGAGCAAATATGGACCGCGTCCTTCATTTTGTCCTGGCACTTGTTGTCGTTACTGCACTTGCATTGCTGGTCAGCACAGACCGCAAAAAAATTCGTATCCGTTATGTTGTCCAACTGCTGGTCATTGAAGTTTTACTTGCGTGGTTCTTCCTGAACTCCAACGTAGGCCTCGGCTTCGTGAAAGGCTTCTCCGAAATGTTCGAAAAACTGCTCGGATTTGCCAATGAAGGGACCAACTTTGTCTTCGGTAAAATGAACGACGAAGGTCTGGCGTTCTTCTTCCTGAAGGTTCTCTGCCCTATCGTCTTCATCTCCGCGCTGATCGGTATCCTGCAGCACATCCGCGTTCTGCCGTTCGTTATTCGTGGAATTGGTTTCCTGTTATCCAAAGTGAACGGCATGGGCAAGCTAGAATCCTTCAACGCCGTCAGTTCCCTGATCCTCGGTCAGTCTGAGAACTTCATCGCGTATAAAGATATTCTCGGCAAAATGTCCCGCAACCGCATGTACACCATGGCGGCAACCGCAATGTCTACCGTTTCCATGTCTATCGTGGGCGCGTATATGACCATGCTGGAGCCAAAGTATGTTGTTGCAGCGCTGGTTCTGAACATGTTCAGCACCTTTATCGTTCTGTCGCTGATCAACCCGTACCGCGTTGACGCAAGCGAAGAGAACATTCAGATGTCAAACCTGCACGAAGGTCAGAGCTTCTTCGAAATGCTGGGTGAGTACATTCTGGCGGGCTTCAAAGTAGCGATTATCGTTGCCGCCATGCTGATCGGCTTCATTGCGCTGATTTCTGCACTGAACGCCCTATTCGCCGCGGTGCTGGGTATCTCCTTCCAGGGTATTCTGGGCTACATCTTCTACCCGGTTGCCTGGGTAATGGGTGTTCCGGCTCACGAAGCGCTGCAGGTGGGCAGTATCATGGCAACCAAACTGGTTTCTAACGAATTCGTTGCGATGATGGATCTGCAGAAAATTGCCAGCACGCTTTCTCCGCGCGCGGAAGGCATTCTGTCCGTGTTCCTGGTCTCCTTCGCGAACTTCTCGTCCATCGGGATTATCGCGGGCGCGATTAAAGGTCTGAACGAAGAACAGGGCAACGTGGTTTCTCGCTTTGGCCTGAAGCTGGTTTACGGCTCTACGCTGGTGAGCGTCCTGTCTGCTTCTATCGCGGCACTGGTACTCTAACGTTTAGCGTTAAACAAAAACCGGGAGCCTGGCTCCCGGTTTTTTTATGCCCGCAATTCTTCCAGCGGTTTGGGTTTGCCTATCAGGTAGCCCTGCAGGTAATCCACGCCGAAGCGAAGCAGCATCTCCCGCTGCGCCGGTGTTTCGACGTATTCCGCTACGACGCACAGCGATTTCGTCTTCGCCAGATTACACATCGACTGCACGATCATCGCATCCATATCATCGGTACAAATGTCTTTAATAAAGCAGCCGTCAATTTTAATGATGTCTGCCTGCAGGCGTCTGAGGCGCTCGTAGTTGGCGTAGCCGGTACCAAAATCATCTATAGCAATCCGGAAACCGTAATCCCGCAGTTGCTGAATATTGTGGATGCTGCTGCCTGAATTTGAGAAGGCCTGCTCTTCGGTAATCTCAATCACGACGGACTGAGGCGCAACGCCGTAGCGTTCAAAGAGCGCACAAATCTCGGACGCCACCTCTTTTTGCATCAGCGTAAGCGGCATCAGATTAACGGAGAAACGAGCGCCAGCCTGCGTTGAAGGGTGATCGCGCAGCCACAGCAGTAATTTCTCCATGACGCACATATCAAACCGGTGGCTGAGGTTGAACTGGGCAATCAACGGAATAAAGCGGTCAGGAGTGAAGATCTCGCCCTCGCTCTCCATACGCGCCAGAATTTCGTAGTAGCCGCTCCCGTCCTCCTTCTGGATCGGTTGCGCGTATAAATGGAACTGGCCCGCCTCCAGGGCATGCTTAATCCGCGCCAGCATCAGGACTCGCTCTGTCGTTTGCCCTGATGCCGCCTCGAGGCTATTCGTGAGCGCAAGCACGTTGTTTGTTGTTCCGCAGGATTGCTCGGCCAGCCAGCTCAGCTGCCCCAGCGTGTGGTGCAATTTTTCGCCGTTTTCGACCATTCCCCAGGACGCACCGAATTCAATATCCAGCCCGGTGTTGTTCCAGAAAATCTTACGGCTGTTCAGCCGATCAACCATATGCAGGAGGCGCTCAGCGGTTCCCGGCCCCAGTAATACCAGCACAAGCTCGCTTCCGGGGAGCTGGAAGAGCGTCTCATCTTTTTGCAGGAGAGGCTGCAGCGACGTTGCGATCGTACGTTTGCAATGGACCCGCATGAGGATCCCATAGTGGCGGCTCAAAAATTCCAGGTTATCCATACGCAGAATGCTCACTTTTGCATCCGGGTGAATCTCAAGATAATCCTCCAGCGCACGAATATTGGGCAATCCGGTCAGCGGATCGGTGAGCGCCCTGCCCTGCCAGCCCCGCTTAAGCCACTCGCTGCGCTGATAAATGCGCGACATGTAAAGCAGACAGATCGCGAATGAGATAAGCACGGACAGAATAAAAGAGAGCGAATGGCCCGATTCCACCCCGTTAAGGAAGTTGTAGTTGTAGGTCAACAGCAGCAGCGCAGATACAGCCCACAGCAGAGAAATCAACGCATAGGTCAGTCGGCTTATCGCTAAGGTAAAAAGAATAAAAATCAGCGGCATCAAATAGCCCGCAATGACGGGAGATTCAAAAGGACCACATAAAATGACGAGAATGAAACTTAATAGCACCAGCCAGGCAAAAATATATAATGAATTCTTGTGAAAAAACACGGGCTTCACGCTTCGTCGCCAGAAATTTATTGCATAACGAGGATTAATTATCATTCTTAACGGGTAATAGAACATCATGGTAAAAATCAATGCCGCACATATCAGGCTTTGTATATCCACAACGTTATAAATTACCGTCCCTTCGCCGAAAAAGGTCGAAATTGTCACCGGAAAATCAAACAAATAGCCCGCCAAATACATCGACAGCTTAATCCCTATTGGCACCATAAAACCGAGCCAGAATATCCGCAATCCGATGTGCTTGTTAGGGATGGAGTGGCGCCAACGCTTACCCAGCATGATACGCAGAAGGCCGCACGCCGCGAACAACGCAAAGGTCTGACAGAACAGTAATACTGAATATTGTAGCGGTGCTAAATTTACATAGAATAAATTAGTGACAGTAAAACCTAACAAAATGGGAAGAATAGCCCTACGCCCAAATAGCAGAATTACCGCCAGCATTACGCTTAAAGGTAACCATGCTAAATAAACGTCGTGACCATTAATAATTGCGCGGGGAGAGAGATAACGGGAAACAGGTACCGCAATCAGGCATAAAGCCAGAGCAATCATAAATATCTTTACATTATTGTAAGTTTTTCTATTCATTAACCTGGGCGTTATTTTCCGAGAGAATTATTGACCGGATGGATAATAGGTTTATTAATTGCGCGAATCAAGTTCAAGTCTATTTTTAGACTGGTTTATTGATGTCGATTGAGGTGAGGTACGGGAATACCTTCTTTTTGATAACAAAATACGGTGGCGAGTGTTACAAACACATAAAAAAAACCCTCGTCTTTTGACGAGGGTTTACAATTTTGGTGGAGCTAAGCGGGATCGAACCGCTGACCTCTTGCATGCCATGCAAGCGCTCTCCCAGCTGAGCTATAGCCCCACATGTGACTTTACTGACCGCACTCTGTTGGGTTCAGAGTTTGGTGGAGCTAAGCGGGATCGAACCGCTGACCTCTTGCATGCCATGCAAGCGCTCTCCCAGCTGAGCTATAGCCCCATCGTAAAGCTGTCATGTTGACGGGCGGCATAATATGAATTCCACCGCGGAGTGTCAACGGCAAAATCAATCCCAGCCATTCAATCGCCGAAAATTCATGCAAATGAATCACTTTGCGAGCCTGCTCGCAGTCAGGAGTTAAGCCTGTCACGTTTTCACGTAAAACGGTGCTATAAAATGAGCCGTTAATTAACCCCACTGATATTCAGGAAATTGTATGATCAAGGAACGAATGACGCCAGAAGAGTTAGCCCTCCTCACTGGCTATAGCCGCCAGACCATCAATAAATGGGTACGCAAAGAGGGTTGGATTACATCACCAAAACCAGGCGTCCAGGGCGGGAAAGCTCGCCTGGTACATGTGAACGAAAAAGTCCGTGACTTTATCCGCAGCGCACGTCGGGCAACTGAAACGTCCGAACTGCCAGAAGGCGTCAGTCATGATAGTTCGCTTCACACGCTGCTCCTGACGCTGGCCAATGAAATGACGCCGGAAGAGCAGAAGCAGATGACATCGCTGTTAATGCGGGAAGGGATTACCGGATTGTTGCAACGTTTAGGAATTCGCGATCAGAACTGATATGAAAAAATTACGCAGCAAAATGACCACGGAAGAGCTGGCGGAGAGTTTGGGCGTTGCCAGACAAACGGTTAATCGCTGGATACGCCAGCAGGGATGGAAAACCGAAGGCCTCAACGGCGTGAAGGGTGGTCGCGCGCGGCTCATTCATATTGATGCGCGCGTGAAGGAACATATTATGAGCCTTCCGGCGATCCGTAACCGTCAGGCGGTTTACCATCTCGCTGAGGTCACCGCTTCATACAGTGAACCCTCTTCAAACCTGTCTCCGGGCATTATTGAGACGCTGGAGAGTATGACTCAGCCAGAGCAGAGGCGTCTGGACGCCTTATTGAAACGCGAAGGCATACACGGCTTTCTGACGCGGCTCGGTCTCACGGAATAAAAGGCATAAAAAAAACGGCAGGTTACCCTGCCGTTTTTTTATCTGAGGCCTAATTACTGCTGATTTTCACGTTCAGCGATAAAGTCCAGCGCCTTGTTAATACGCGCCACGCTGCGTGACTTGCCGATGGCGTGAACCGTCACATCCAGTGCCGGAGACTGACCCGCCCCGGTCACCGCAACGCGCAGTGGCATGCCGACTTTACCCATACCGACTTCCAGCTCGTCTGCCGTCGCCTGAATGGCGTGATGCACATTCTCAGCGGTCCACTCGGTAAGGGCCGCCAGCTTGTCGCGCACCACTTCCAGCGGCTGACGCGCAACCGGACGGAGGTGTTTCTTCGCGGCGTCCGCGTCGAACTCTTCAAACTCTTCATAGAAGTAGCGGCAGCTTTCGGCAATCTCTTTCAGCGTTTTGCAGCGCTCGCCGAGGAGTTTCACCAGGTCCGCCAGCTCAGGGCCAGTGCGGGTATCAATATTTGCCTGCTCAATATGCCACTGCAGATACGTCGCCACATATTCTGGCTGCATGGTGTTGATGTAGTGATGGTTCAGCCACAGGAGCTTGTCGGTATTAAAGGCGCTCGCTGATTTGCTTACAGAACTCAGAGAGAATAGTTCGATCATCTCTTCGCGACTGAAGATCTCCTGGTCACCGTGAGCCCAGCCCAGACGCACCAGATAGTTCAGCAGCGCTTCCGGCAGATAGCCGTCATCGCGGTACTGCATAACGCTTACCGCACCGTGACGTTTAGACAGTTTTTTCCCGTCATCGCCGTTGATCATGGAAACGTGCGCATAAACTGGCACAGGGGCATTCAGCGCCTTCAGGATGTTGATCTGACGTGGCGTATTGTTGATATGGTCTTCACCACGGACAACGTGAGTAATTTCCATATCCCAGTCGTCAACCACAACGCAGAAGTTGTAGGTTGGAGAACCGTCGGTACGACGGATGATCAGATCGTCCAGCTCCTGGTTGCTGAATTCAATTGGGCCACGGATCTGGTCGTCAAAGATCACCGAGCCCTCTTGCGGGTTAGCAAAACGCACCACGCAAGGCTCATCTGCAGCATGCTCGCTATGGTCGTGGCGGCAGCGGCCGTCATAACGCGGCTTTTCACCGTTCGCCATCTGCGCTTCACGCAGTTCATCCAGACGCTCTTTAGAGCAGTAGCACTTATACGCCGTGCCCGCGACCAGCATCTCATCAATGACGGCGTTATAGCGGTCAAAGCGTTTGGTCTGGAAGTAAGGACCTTCATCCCATTCCAGATTCAGCCAGTTCATCCCATCCATAATGGCTTCAATTGCTTCTGGCGTGGAGCGCTCAAGATCGGTGTCTTCAATACGCAGCACGAACTCACCTTTGTTGTGGCGTGCGAAAAGCCAGGAATAGAGAGCGGTACGTGCACCACCGACGTGCAGATAGCCTGTCGGGCTCGGCGCGAAGCGAGTTTTGATTTTCATGAAATGGCCTTACGTTATAAAGATGCCGGCAATCGGCAAATCCTGGGGAAAAAACGATGGGCAATATTCTATCACTGTGGGGGGATTCCTCAATGTTGATCCCTTTATCGTGACCGAGTTTGCGATTTTTGTTTAGAAATCATGCGTCATTGCCCGTTTCGCGATCGTTTTGTTTAATTTTACGACGAACGAATAAAAACTTTAGAAAATGCGTTGACTCATTTTCAACTCTCCCTATAATGCGACTCCACACAGCGGGGGTGATTAGCTCAGTTGGTAGAGCATCTCCTTTACACGGAGGGGGTCGGCGGTTCGAGCCCGTCATCACCCACCATCTACTTCGGTAGACCCGCAGTGTAGATAAGAATTGAGATTGGGCGATTAGCTCAGTTGGTAGAGCATCTCCTTTACACGGAGGGGGTCGGCGGTTCGAGCCCGTCATCGCCCACCATTCTCACCTTATCGCAGCAGTTCCGAAATGGGCGATTAGCTCAGTTGGTAGAGCATCTCCTTTACACGGAGGGGGTCGGCGGTTCGAGCCCGTCATCGCCCACCATTTCGGGTCGTTAGCTCAGTTGGTAGAGCAGTTGACTTTTAATCAATTGGTCGCAGGTTCGAATCCTGCACGACCCACCAATGTAAAAAAGCGCCCTAAAGGCGCTTTTTTGCTATGTGCAGTTTGTCTACTTCCGCCTTCCAGTACACTTTTACCTCATCATTAATACTGATTGTGCATCAATGTAACTCCCTGCCAGATATGGCAGTTTTGCTCAAGCTAATCCCGTTAGTGCCGATACCTCTGTTTTATAACGCGAGGAAAAAGTATGACGACCATTCAGGCTTCAACCCAACAGATTCAAACCAGCGGCGCGAGTGGAACTTCGAGCAGTAACGATATTGCTGCGCAAATCACCCGCATTCTCGACAAGATCAAAAAGCTGACTCAGCAGTTAAAAGAGCTGGCAAACAGTCCCGTCAGCACCGATGAGAAGAAAAAGCAGCAGGAACTTATTCAGACCCAGCTCAAAGTGCTGCAGGCACAGCTCGCCGCGCTGCAGCGCCAGCAGGCAGAAGAGGCCCAAAAGAAGCAGGATCAAAAGCTGGGCAAAGTGGAAGGTGTGAATACCCCTTCAGACAATAATCAGATTGATATTTACATCTAATCTTCTGATGCGTTAAACAGTGGGTCGCGTATGCGGGCTTCGGTTAATCGTTGTGCCTGGATACGCACCACTTCCCAGATAGCCTGCGCCGCCCCTGAGAGTGAGCGATTTTTTCGCCGCACCAGCATCAGCTTTCGCTCAACAACGGGCGTTAATCGCTTGACGGCCAGCCGGCTTCCCTGCGGCAGGGGAAGCGCCAGGGCGGGCAACACGCTGATGCCAATGCCGGCTTCCACCATGGGAAACAGCGTCGCCGGGTGACCAATCTCCTGCACGATCGTTGCCTTTACACCCTGATTCACCAGCGCGGAATCAATCAGCGGACGGCTGCCCGAGGCATAATCCTGTAAAACCAGGTTCGCGCCCGTCAGGGACTGCCAGCTGACCTCCGGCAACGTGGCCAGCGGGTCGTCGTCACGGCAGAGCAGCAAAAAGGGCTCGGAAAGTACGCTTTCACACGCCAGATCGCTCGCCTGGCCGGGATCGATAACAATACCAAAATCCACATCACCCTGACGGATGCTCTCCAGCACCCACTGCTGCGGCCTGTCATGCAGGACAAAATCAATGTCCGGGTAG
This sequence comes from Enterobacter sp. Y17, assembly GCF_019730495.1. Classification (NCBI taxonomy): domain Bacteria; kingdom Pseudomonadati; phylum Pseudomonadota; class Gammaproteobacteria; order Enterobacterales; family Enterobacteriaceae; genus Enterobacter; species Enterobacter sp. Y17. Next base: position 173,284 of record NZ_JAASKP010000001.1, on the reverse strand, counting down.
CGATGACTTCCCTCGGCAATACATTGCGGGATAAGGTGTGCAGAGATTGTCTGACTGGCCGCGACGCGCACGGTCCCCGAAAGCTGCTGCCCCAGCCTCCCCACGTCTCTGAGCGTGCTGTTCAGCTCATCCAGCAATCGTTCAAGACGCAGGGCGAGCTGCTGCCCCGCTTCGGTCAGCACCACTTCACGGGTTGTGCGGTCAAGCAACTTCACCCCGGTCTGATTCTCAAGCTCTTTCACGCTGTGGCTGACCGCCGACTGGCTCAGGCCAATCATCTCCCCTGCCCGGCTAAAGCTGCGGGCGTGAGCGACGGTGACGAAAATACGAAGCTGGCGTAAGGAGTAATTCATCTGTTTCATTCATGAATGGATGCAATAAATCAATTTTATTTCTCAAATGGAAAAAAGCACAATAGCGACATCTGTTTTCAGGAGTCATTATGAAACTATTTCGTATTGTTGATCCGTTTACGCTCACCCTGGTGGTTACCGTTTTACTGGCCTCGTTCTTCCCCGCCCGCGGGGGCTTCGTCCCGTTTTTTGAAGGGCTGACGACGGCCGCCATCGCGCTGCTGTTCTTTATGCACGGCGCAAAGCTCTCGCGCGAAGCGATTATTTCCGGCGGTAGCCACTGGCGGCTGCATCTCTGGGTGATGTGCAGCACGTTCATTCTGTTCCCAATCCTCGGAGTGCTGTTTGCCTGGTGGGCGCCGGTTAACGTCGACCCGGCGCTCTACACCGGTTTCCTGTATCTCTGTATTCTGCCGGCTACCGTACAGTCCGCCATTGCCTTTACCTCTCTCGCCGGAGGGAACGTTGCGGCCGCGGTCTGCTCGGCATCGGCATCCAGCCTGTTAGGGATTTTCGTTTCCCCGCTGCTGGTGGGCCTGCTGATGAACATGCACGGCGCGGAAGGCAATCTCGAGCAGGTTGGAAAAATTTGCCTGCAGCTGCTGCTGCCGTTTGTCCTGGGGCATCTATCCCGTCCATGGACCGGGGCGTTCGTGGCTAAGCACAAGAAATGGATCTCAAAAACCGACCAGTCGTCGATTCTGCTGGTGGTCTATTCCGCCTTCAGTGAAGCGGTTGTGAACGGGATCTGGCATAAGGTGGGCGCAGGTTCGCTGCTGTTTATCGTGGTGGTCAGCATCGTCCTGCTGGCGATTGTGATTGCGGTAAACGTCTTTGTGGCACGCAGGTGCGGCTTCAGCAAAGCGGATGAAATCACCATTGTGTTCTGCGGTTCGAAAAAGAGCCTGGCTAACGGTATCCCGATGGCCAATATTCTATTCCCGACCTCGGTGATTGGGATGATGGTGCTGCCGCTGATGATTTTCCACCAGATCCAGCTGATGGTCTGCGCGGTGCTGGCGCGTCGCTACAAGCGCCAGACCGAAAAGCTGGCGCAGGAAGAGACCCGCGCCGCGAAGGCTTAAGGACGTTTCAGGGGCTGAACCAGCTGGGTCAGCCCCTCGGTTTTGATCAGTAACGTGATAGCCATCAGCTCGCCCAGTCGCCCTGCCGGGAATTCATCCTTGCGGGCAAACCACAGCAGATACTCCTCCGGCAAATCAATCAGCCTGCGGCCCTTGTATTTACCGAACGGCATCTCCGTATTGGCTATTTCAACGAGCTGTTCTTTCTCCACGTTACTCTCCTAACAGACGCATCATTTCCGCTTCGTCGATAACCTCAATGCCGAGCTCCTGGGCTTTCGCCAGCTTAGAGCCCGCCGCTTCCCCGGCGATCACCAGGTCGGTTTTCTTCGACACGCTGCCCGCCACTTTGGCCCCCAGCGCCACCAGGCGCGCTTTCGCATCGTCGCGTGAAAGCTGGCTCAGGCTGCCGGTCAGGACTACCGTTTTACCGGCGAACGGGCTGTCGATCTCTTCGGCGTTAACCACTACCGGCGCTGGCCACCTGATGCCCTCTTCCAGCAGCTTGCCGATAACTTCACGGTTGCTCTCTTCGGCGAAGAAGTTAAAGACGTGCGTGGCGACCACAATGCCTACGTCAGGGACTTTCTGCAGCTCGTCGATGCTTGCCTTTTCCAGCGCCTCCAGCGTACCAAAGTACGCCGCCAGGCCCGCTGCCGTTGCCTCACCCACTTCACGAATGCCCAGCGCGTACAGGAAGCGGGCAAAGGTGGTCTCTTTGGCGGCTTCCAGCGCGTTAACCACATTCTGGGCTGACTTTGGCCCCATGCGATCCAGGCCGGTCAGTTTACCTGCCGTCAGCCTGAAGAGATCCGCTGGCGTATGAACATACTCTTTCTCAACCAGCTGATCGATAATCTTGTCGCCCATGCCGTCGACGTCCATCGCCCGACGGGAGACGAAGTGCTTCAGCGACTCTTTACGCTGCGCGCCACAGATTAAGCCACCCGTGCAGCGCGCCACCGCTTCACCTTCCACACGCTCAACGTCGGAGCCGCACACCGGGCAGTGGGTCGGGAAGACGATCTCGCGCGTATCGGCAGGACGTTCTGACTCCACGACGTTAACCACCTGCGGGATAACGTCACCCGCGCGGCGAATCACTACTTTGTCACCAATGCGCAGGCCGAGGCGTTCGATTTCATCGGCGTTATGCAGCGTGGCGTTACTCACCAGCACGCCCGCAACCTGCACGGGCTCCAGACGGGCGACCGGGGTAATCGCCCCCGTACGACCGACCTGGAACTCCACATCACGAACGACGGTCATCTGCTCCTGAGCAGGGAACTTAAACGCCACCGCCCAGCGCGGCGCGCGCGCCACAAAGCCCAGCTGCTCCTGCAGCGCCAGAGAATTCACCTTGATGACGACGCCATCAATATCAAAACCGAGCGTCGGACGGTCCTCTTCCACCTTGTGGTAGAACGCCAGCACCGCTTCCGGCGAGTCGCAGAGCTGAACGCGGTTGCTCACCGGCAGGCCCCACGCTTTAAACTGCAGCAGGCGTCCGAGGTGCGTATCCGGCAGCTCGCCGCCCTCCAGAATACCGACGCCGTAGCAGAAGAAAGTAAGCGGTCGCTTCGCGGTAATACGCGGGTCAAGCTGGCGCAGAGAGCCTGCCGCCGCATTACGCGGGTTAGCAAACACCTTCCCGCCGGTGCGACGCGCCTCATCGTTAATTTTCTCGAAGCCCGCCTGAGGCAGGAACACCTCGCCGCGCACTTCCAGACGCGCGGGAATGTTGTCACCCTGCAGCTTCAGCGGGATCGCGCGGATGGTACGCACGTTGGTGGTGATGTCTTCGCCCGTCGTACCGTCGCCACGCGTTGCGGCACGCACCAGCACGCCGTTTTCGTAGAGAAGACTGACCGCCAGGCCATCCAGCTTGAGCTCGCAGCACCAGGTGAGGGAGTCGCTGCTTTTCAGACGATCCTGCACGCGCTTGTTAAACGCGAGGAAGCTCTCTTCATCGAAGACGTTATCCAGCGACAGCATCGGCACCTCATGGCGCACCTGGCTGAAAGCGCCAAGCGGCTCAGCGCCGACGCGCTGGGTAGGGGAATCAGGCGTGATAAGCTCCGGATGCTGCGCCTCTAATTCGCGCAGTTCGCGCATCAGGCGGTCATATTCCGCATCCGGGACTTCCGGCGCGTCCATAACATGATAGAGGTATTCATGATGGCGAAGCGTGGTTCGCAGTTCAGTGAGTTGTTGTTCGATTGAGTCCATATCGCACCATCAATGAGAAAAAACCCCCGACAGGCGGGGGTTGAGGAGGAGTTGAAGTAAACGCGACGATTACGCGTTAGCTTCCTTAACTTCGCGGATGCGGTCCTGATACTCGCGCAGCTTCTGCGGGGTCATCATTCGACGCTGATCGTCGAGCACCACGCCGCCGACTTCGTCAGCGATGTGCTGAGCGGACTGCAGCATCAGCTTAAAGTTTTGCAGTTCGTCGCCGTAAGAAGGCACCTGCATAAAGATAGTGACGCCCGGGGTCACGAAATCACCGGTCATTTCCGGATCAAAGGTGCCAGGGTTAACCATGTTGGCCAGGCTGAACAGCGCCGGACCGCTACCGTCAGGGCTCAGATGGCGATGGAAAATGTTCATATCGCCAAACTTGAATCCTGCCTGTTGAATACTGTTGAGCAGCACGTCACCGTTAAGATGGCTGCCGTGATGCGCGGCCACGTTCATGATGATCACCGCTTCTTTACGCTGCGGTTTTTCAACAACCGGCTCTGGTTCTACAACGGGCTCAGGCTCAACGTGCGGAGCCGGAGCAGGCTGAGGCGCAGGCTGTACGTGAACAGGCTGCTGCGGTTGTTGTACCGGCTGAGCAGGATGTTGCTGCACGGGCTGCTGCACCGGTTGCTGTTGAACCGGCTGTGGCGCAGCAGGCTGCTGATAGACAGGCTGTTGCGGCGGCTGGCGCACCGGTTCTTCCACAGGCTGCGGCGCTGGCTGGCGCGGCTGTGCAGAAGCATACGGCGGTTGATACTGGTGCTGCGAAGGACGAGGCGCTTCATGCTCCCCATGGCCTGCGCCGGGCGCAGTATTGACCCGATGAACACGAACTTCACCCACGCCGTCGTCATCGCTGCCGTCGATGTCATCTTCACTGTCATCGTCGTCACGACTGGACTTCATGCGCTTCAGTGGGCGATCGCGAAACATCGAGGAACGCTCTTTACGGCTGGTCCAGAAACCATGTACCAGTAAAGCGATTATGGCGATCGCGCCAACAATGATTAATATCAGACGCAAATCCTGCATCATTATATTCTCTGTTGTTCTAACACCTTGCCACCACGGCAAACATTTACTCACTAAGAGTATTTGCCGTTTACGTCAAGTGCAAGTGTGTGCAGAGCATTCACAGCATAAAGATGAAGGAAATCGTGCTTTTTGCTGGTTTTTCGAACATTTCCGAACTGGTCATTGCTCCGTAAGTGGATAATATAGGCGGGCAATTCCACTGGTTGTGTAAAAAGGAGTACAGCCTGGCTATGGTTTCAACATCTTCTTCTCCCCCGCGCAGCGGCGTCTGGTATTTTTCTCAGGGCTGGAAACTGGTCTCCCTGCCGGGGATTCGACGCTTCGTGATTCTGCCGCTGTTGATCAACATTATTCTGATGGGCGGCGCGTTCTGGTGGCTATTCACAAAGCTGGAGAGCTGGATCCCATCGCTGATGAGTTACGTTCCGGACTGGCTGCAGTGGCTTAACTACCTGCTCTGGCCGGTGGCGGTGATCTCCGTGCTGCTGGTGTTTGGGTACTTCTTTTCGACGATTGCCAACTGGATAGCCGCACCGTTTAACGGTCTGCTGGCGGAACAGCTGGAAGCGCGGCTTACCGGTGCGACGCCACCGGACACGGGCGTGCTGGGGATCATGAAAGACCTGCCACGCATCATGAAGCGCGAGTGGCAGAAGTTTGCCTGGTACCTGCCCCGCGCGGTCGTGCTGCTTATCCTCTATTTTGTGCCAGGCATTGGCCAGACGGTGGCGCCGGTGCTGTGGTTCCTGTTCAGCGCCTGGATGCTGGCCATCCAGTACTGCGACTATCCGTTCGATAACCACAAGGTGCCGTTTAAAGAGATGCGCACTGCCCTGCGAAGCCAGAAGGTCGCGAACATGCAGTTTGGCGCGCTAACCAGCCTGTTCACCATGATTCCCTTCCTGAATCTGTTCATCATGCCCGTCGCCGTCTGCGGCGCGACGGCGATGTGGGTCGACTGCTACCGTGCTAAGCACGCGTTATGGAAATAATGCAAAAATGTGTAAAGCAGGGGTGGCTTATGCCGCCCCTTATTCCATACTGATCCCCATTATTTCCTTGCAGTATATAGATATGCGAATTCCTTACTTCCCCCTACCTGCTCAACAGGTATGCTGGGTCGGTATCCCAATTTCATACAGTTAAGGACAGGCCATGAGTAAGATTTATGAAGACAACTCGCTGACTATCGGTCATACGCCCCTGGTTCGACTGAACCGTATCGGTAATGGACGCATTCTGGCGAAGGTCGAATCACGTAACCCGAGCTTCAGCGTAAAATGCCGTATCGGTGCAAACATGATTTGGGATGCTGAAAAACGTGGCGTACTGAAGCCTGGCGTTGAGCTGGTGGAACCGACCAGCGGCAATACCGGTATCGCTCTGGCCTATGTTGCCGCCGCGCGTGGCTACAAGCTGACGCTGACCATGCCAGAAACCATGAGCATTGAGCGTCGTAAGCTGCTCAAAGCGCTGGGCGCGAACCTGGTGCTGACCGAAGGCGCGAAGGGCATGAAGGGCGCCATTCAGAAAGCTGAAGAGATTGTGGCCAGCGATCCGGCGAAATATCTGCTGCTTCAGCAGTTCAGCAACCCGGCTAACCCGGAAATTCACGAGAAGACCACAGGTCCGGAAATCTGGGAAGATACCGACGGCCAGGTTGACGTCTTTATCTCCGGCGTAGGTACCGGCGGTACGCTGACCGGCGTGTCACGCTATATTAAAGGCACAAAGGGTAAAAAAGACCTGATCACCGTTGCCGTTGAGCCAACTGACTCACCGGTTATCACCCAGGCACTGGCGGGTGAAGAGCTTAAGCCAGGCCCGCATAAAATTCAGGGTATTGGCGCAGGCTTCATTCCGGGCAACCTGGATCTGAAGCTGATCGATAAAGTGGTGACTATCACTAACGAAGAAGCCATTTCTACCGCGCGTCGCCTGATGGATGAAGAAGGCATTCTGGCGGGTATCTCTTCCGGTGCAGCCGTTGCGGCAGCGCTCAAGCTTCAGGAAGATGAAGCCTTTACCAACAAGAATATTGTGGTTATCCTTCCTTCTTCGGGCGAGCGTTACTTGAGCACCGCACTGTTTGCCGATCTGTTTACCGAAAAAGAACTGCAACAGTAGTGCCAGCATGTTAATAACGCGTAAAAAAGCACCTTTTCAGGTGCTTTTTTGTGGCCTGCTTCAAACTTTTGCCCCTCCTGGCATTGCTTCACCCCGTTGGGTCTGGTATTTAAACCAGCAATTATTTTGATGCGTGAAATTAATCGGTGAATGAAATAGCCTTGCTGAATCGATTTTATGATTTGGTTCAAGTCTTGCTTTCGCTGCATAATGTTTAATGACGATCGAAACGTCAGCGCTAACAATACAGGCTAAAGTTCAGTCGCCAGGCTAGACTTTAGTTCCACAACACTAAACCTATAAGTTGGGGAAATACAATGTTCCAGCAAGAAGTTACCATTACCGCTCCGAACGGTCTGCACACCCGCCCTGCTGCTCAGTTTGTTAAAGAAGCAAAAGGCTTCACTTCTGAAATCACTGTGACTTCCAACGGCAAAAGCGCGAGCGCAAAAAGCCTGTTCAAACTGCAGACTCTGGGCCTGACTCAGGGCACCGTTGTCACCATCTCTGCAGAAGGTGAAGACGAGCAGAAAGCAGTTGAGCATCTGGTAAAACTGATGGCTGAGCTCGAGTAAGTTTCCGGGTTCTTTTAAATATCAGTCACAAGTAAGGTAGGGTTATGATTTCAGGCATTTTAGCATCCCCGGGTATCGCTTTCGGCAAAGCACTGCTGCTGAAAGAAGACGAGATCGTCATCGACCGGAAAAAAATTTCTGCCGACAAGGTTGATCAGGAAGTTGAACGTTTTCTGAGCGGTCGTGCCAAGGCATCTGCGCAACTGGAAGCAATCAAAACTAAAGCTGGCGAAACTTTCGGTGAAGAAAAAGAAGCCATCTTCGAAGGGCACATCATGCTGCTCGAAGATGAGGAGCTGGAGCAGGAAATCATAGCCCTGATTAAAGATAAAGGCATGACGGCCGACGCGGCTGCGCATGAAGTTATCGAAGGTCAGGCAACTGCCCTGGAAGAACTGGATGATGAATACCTGAAAGAGCGTGCGGCTGACGTACGTGACATCGGTAAGCGCCTGCTGCGCAACATTCTGGGTCTGGCCATTATCGACCTGAGCGCGATTCAGGATGAAGTGATCCTGGTTGCCGCTGACCTCACCCCGTCTGAAACCGCACAGCTGAACCTGAAAAAGGTCCTCGGTTTCATCACCGACGCGGGTGGCCGTACCTCTCACACCTCTATCATGGCGCGCTCTCTGGAACTGCCTGCCATCGTGGGTACCGGTAGCGTCACCTCTCAGGTGAAAAACGGCGACTATCTGATTCTGGATGCCGTAAACAATCTGGTTTACGTCAACCCAACCAATGAAGAGATCGATAAACTGCGCGCGGTTCAGGAGCAAGTTGCGACTGAAAAAGCGGAACTCGCTAAGCTGAAAGACCTGCCAGCCATCACCCTGGACGGCCATCAGGTAGAAGTGTGCGCAAACATCGGTACCGTCCGCGACGTTGATGGCGCTGAGCGCAACGGTGCGGAAGGCGTAGGTCTCTATCGTACAGAATTCCTGTTCATGGACCGCGACGCGCTGCCAACGGAAGAAGAGCAGTTTGCTGCCTATAAAGCCGTGGCTGAAGCGTGTGGTTCTCAGGCGGTTATCGTCCGTACCATGGACATCGGCGGCGACAAAGAGCTGCCGTACATGAACTTCCCGAAAGAAGAGAACCCGTTCCTGGGCTGGCGTGCAATCCGTATCGCGATGGATCGTAAAGAGATCCTGCGTGACCAGGTTCGTGCGATCCTGCGTGCCTCTGCTTTCGGTAAACTGCGCATCATGTTCCCGATGATCATCTCTGTTGAAGAAGTGCGTGCACTGAAGAAAGAGATCGAAATCTACAAACAGGAACTGCGCGACGAAGGTAAAGCGTTTGACGAGTCAATCGAGATCGGCGTGATGGTGGAAACACCTGCGGCGGCGACCATTGCGCGTCATTTAGCCAAAGAAGTTGATTTCTTTAGTATCGGCACCAATGATTTAACGCAGTACACCCTGGCAGTTGACCGTGGTAATGATATGATTTCACATCTCTACCAGCCAATGTCACCGTCCGTACTGAACTTGATCAAGCAAGTTATTGATGCTTCTCATGCAGAAGGTAAATGGACTGGCATGTGTGGTGAGCTTGCAGGCGACGAACGTGCTACACTTCTGTTGCTGGGTATGGGTCTGGACGAATTCTCTATGAGCGCCATTTCCATCCCGCGCATTAAGAAGATTATCCGTAACACGAACTTCGAAGATGCGAAGGTGTTAGCAGAGCAGGCTCTTGCTCAACCGACAACGGACGAGTTAATGACGCTGGTTAACAAGTTCATTGAAGAAAAAACAATCTGCTAATCCACGAGATGCGGCCCAAATTACTGCTTAGGAGAAGATCATGGGTTTGTTCGATAAACTGAAATCTCTGGTTTCTGATGATAAGAAAGACTCCGGAACTATTGAGATTGTTGCTCCGCTCTCCGGCGAGATCGTCAACATCGAAGACGTGCCGGATGTAGTGTTTGCTGAGAAAATCGTTGGTGATGGCATTGCTATCAAACCAACTGGCAACAAAATGGTTGCTCCAGTTGACGGCACCATCGGTAAAATTTTTGAAACCAACCATGCGTTCTCTATCGAATCTGATAGCGGTATCGAACTGTTCGTTCACTTCGGTATCGACACCGTTGAACTGAAAGGCGAAGGCTTCAAACGTATCGCGGAAGAAGGCCAGCGTGTTAAAGTTGGCGACCCGGTAATTGAATTCGATCTGCCACTGCTGGAAGAAAAAGCCAAGTCTACCCTGACGCCGGTTGTTATCTCCAACATGGACGAAATCAAAGAACTGATCAAACTGTCTGGCAGCGTCACCGTAGGTGAAACTCCGGTTATCCGCATCAAGAAGTAATTCTTGCCGCACAGAAAAATGGCGCCTTCGGGCGCCATTTTTGTTTATGCCGGTAGGATAAGCTCGTCGTAGCCCTTCGACTGGGTATAGAGCATCACGTCAGTCACCCGATCGCCGGCCATGCGAATGGCGTCGGCAACGGTTTTCCCCTCAACAATTCCGCTCACCAGCTCTGAACAGAACAGGTCGCCCGTCCCTTTCAGATCGGTTTCTACGCGCGGATGCGCGCTGACGGTCACGCCTTCATTCGTCACCAGCACCACGTGGATGTTTTCCGGGTCATCGGTCACCGGCGCGCTGGTGATCGCCACCCATTTCAGGCTATCAGAGAGCAGTCCCTGCGCCGCCGCGATGGCGCTTTCCGGCGTACGGCACGGTTTGCCGCTTAACACTTCCAGCTCATAGACGTTTGGCGTAATCCCCTGCGCCAGCGGCAGCAGGTGCTCCCGATACGCCTGCGGGATCTCGGGCTTGACGTACATACCGCTGTCGATATCTCCGATAACCGGGTCGACCAGCACCAGCAGGTCAGGATGCTGCGCTTTGACCGCCTTCAGCCATTGAGCCAGCAGGACGATCTGGCTTGCGCTGCCCATATAGCCGGTGGTGACCGCTTTAAGCTCGCGCAGGATCTCGCGTTCTTCCAGTGCCTTAAGATAGCCGCTGAACCACTCGTCGGGGATCACCCCACCATAAAACGTGTCGTAATGCGGCGTGTTGCTAAACAGAACCGTCGGCACGGCGGTGACGTTCAGCCTGTGGGTACGAATATTCGGTACCGCAATGCTGTTCCCCACGCTGCCGTAAACCACCTGCGACTGCACTGCGACAATGTCGGTTTGCTGCGCCCGGGTGTTATCCCGGAATAGAATCATCTCCATGACGCTTAAATCCCCGCCCCCTGCGAATAACTCTCTTCACCAAAGACGCCGGTAGACAGATAGCGATCGCCGCGATCGCAAATAATCGCCACTACTACCGCCCCCGGGTTTGCCTGCGCCACCCGAATCGCACCCGCTACCGCGCCGCCCGAACTGACGCCGCAGAAGATACCTTCGCGCACGGCCAGCTCACGCATGGTATTTTCCGCCTCGCGCTGGTGAAGATCCAGCACCTGATCCACCAGCTGCGCATTAAAGATGCCGGGCATATACTCCGCCGGCCAGCGGCGAATCCCCGGAATGCTGCTCCCCTCTTCCGGCTGGAGGCCAACGATGGTGACGGCTTTTTCCTGCTCGCGCAGAAAACGCGATACCCCGGTAATGGTGCCTGTGGTGCCCATGCTGGAGACAAAATGGGTGATACGCCCGTCGGTTTGCTGCCAGATTTCCGGGCCGGTGGTGGTGTAGTGCGCGTACGGGTTGTCCGGGTTGTTGAACTGATCCAGCAGTTTACCTTCACCGCGCCCGGCCATCTCCAGCGCTAAGTCTCGCGCGCCTTCCATTCCCTGCTCTTTGGTCACCAGAATCAGCTCGGCCCCGTAGGCACGCATCGCGGCGCGGCGCTCCTGGCTCATGTTGTCCGGCATCAGCAGCTTCATGCGGTAGCCTTTCAGCGCGGCAATCATCGCCAGGGCGATACCGGTGTTGCCGCTGGTGGCCTCAATCAGCACGTCGCCTGGCTTGATTTCTCCACGTTTTTCGGCCTGGACAATCATCGACAGCGCCGCGCGGTCTTTCACCGACCCCGCCGGGTTATTGCCTTCGAGTTTGACCCAGATTTCGCTGCCGTTGTCCGGACCCATGCGCTGAAGCTTGACCAGAGGAGTGTTGCCGATGGTGTGTTCTAGTGTATTCATGATCGCTGTCCAATAAAAAGCCCGGTGGCGCTTCGCTTACCGGGCCTACAGACGTCATATTGTAGGCCGGGTAAGCGCAGCGCCACCCGGCAAAACTACGTAATCCTAACCTATCAGGCTGACTCCGCCAGAGCAATATCCTCGCGCGTCTCGATGCGCTCCTTCCCGTGATAAATACGGGCGTGCTGCAACCCAACAAACAGGCGCTCACCCCGGTGCGGCGGCACGTCGTCGCGCATGACCACGGTCAGCGGCTCGGTATACCAGCCCAGCGGCTGTACCACCAATTGGGTGTAGTGACCTTTAGGGCTAGCTTCCAGCACCTGCACCGGCAGCGGTGAATCCAGGCTGGTTCGGCGGCTCACGTCCACTTCCCACGGACGCAGGAACAGATCGACCGGCCCCTGATGCGCGGAGGTATAGCCCAGCGGCCAGCGGTGCGCGCCAACGTGGAACTGTCCGCCGCGAATAGTGCCCTGCAGACGGTTTACCTCGCCCATAAACTCCAGCACGAAGCGGGTCGCCGGCTCACGCCAGAGCTGCTCCGGCTCGTCAACCTGCTCAATGTTGCCCTGGCTCATGACCACCACGCGATCCGCAACTTCCATCGCCTCTTCCTGATCGTGGGTCACGAAGACGCTGGTGAACTTCAGCTCTTCATGCAGCTGGCGCAGCCAGCGGCGCAGCTCTTTACGCACCTGCGCATCCAGCGCGCCGAAGGGTTCATCCAGCAGCAGAATTTGCGGCTCAACGGCCAGCGCGCGCGCCAGCGCCACGCGCTGTTTCTGCCCGCCGGACAGCTGGGCCGGGAAACGATCCGCCAGGTGAGCCAGCTGCACCATCTCCAGCAGTTTGGTCACTTTCGCCTTAATGGTTGCCGCATCCGGACGTTCGCGACGCGGCAGCACGGTCAGGCCAAACGCGATGTTGTCGAACACGGTCATGTGGCGGAACAGCGCGTAGTGCTGGAACACAAAGCCTACTTTACGATCGCGGGCGTGCAGACGGCTCACGTCGGTGCCGTGGAAGCGGATGTGCCCGCTGGTCTGATGCTCAAGCCCGGCGATAATACGCAGCAGCGTGGTTTTGCCCGAGCCGGACGGCCCCAGCAGCGCCACCATTTGTCCGGAAGGGATATCCAGCGAGATATCATTCAGCACCTGGGTGCGACCAAAAGACTTCTTAATATTGGCAATCTCAATGCTCATGATTTCCCTCCTGATGCTGACGTTTTTCCTGATTTTCTAAACGCCACTGCACCACACTCTTCAAAAACAGGGTCAAGATGGCCATCAGCGTCAGCAACGCTGCGGCAGTAAACGAGCCGATGGTGTTGTAGTCCTGCTGCAGCAGCTCAATCTGGAGCGGCAGCGACAGGGTTTCACCCCGGATAGAGCCGGAGACGACGGACACGGCACCGAACTCACCAATCGCGCGGGCGTTGGTCAGCACCACGCCGTAAAGCAGCGCCCAGCGGATATTCGGCAGCGTCACGCGACGGAACATCTGCCAGCCGGAAGCGCCCAGCAGCACCGCCGCTTCGTCTTCGTTGCTCCCCTGGCTTAACATCACCGGCACCAGCTCACGCACCACAAACGGACAGGTCACGAAGATGGTGACCAGCACCATGCCCGGCCAGGCGAACATGATCTGCAGGTTATGCTCGTCCAGCCAGCCGCCCAACGGGCCGTTGGAGCCGTAAAAGAGCAGGTACACCAGACCCGCCACCACCGGCGATACGGCGAAAGGAATGTCCAGCAGGGTCAGCAGCAGCTGACGTCCCGGGAAGTTAAAGCGGGTTACCAGCCAGGCCAGCAGGGTCCCGAACACGAGGTTCACCGGCACGGTGATCAGCGCAATCAGCACGGTCAGCCAGATGGCATGCAGCATATCCGGGTTCGCCAGGTTTTCCAGCGCGGGCATCAGGCCCTTGCTGAATGCCTGAACGAAGATATAAACCGTCGGCACGACGAGAATGAGGGCGGAAACCAGCACGCCCGCCCCAATCAGAAACCATTTACCCCAGTTAATGCGGGATGCATCGTATCGCTTCAATTGCGTAACTTCCGCCATCAGTGACCTACCACACGTCGACCAAAGCGACTTTGCAGAGTGTTAATCGAGTACAGCAGCAGCAGCGAGGCTGCCAGGATCACCGAGGCAATCGCGCTCGCCGCCGGATAATCAAACTCCTGCAAACGGATGAAAATCATCAGCGAGGTGACTTCTGTTTTCCAGGCGATGTTCCCGGCGATAAAAATCACCGCGCCGAACTCACCGAGGCTGCGGGTAAACGACAGCGCGACGCCCGCCATCAGCGCCGGAGAGAGCTCCGGCAGAACCACCTTGCGGAAGCTCTGCCAGCGCGTGGCGCCCAGCGTTTCCGCCGCTTCTTCGTATTCCGGACCCAACTCTTCCAGCACCGGCTGCACGGTACGGACCACAAACGGGATGCTGGTAAAAGCCATCGCCACCGCGATACCGAGCCAGGTGTAGGTTACTTTGATGTCGAATTTCGCCAGCCACTCGCCGTACAGCCCGTTCACGGAGAAGAGCGACGCGAGGGTTAAGCCCGCCACCGCCGTCGGCAGCGCAAACGGCAGATCCATCAGGGCGTCAAGCAGCGTGCGGCCCGGGAAGCGATAGCGGGTTAAGATCCACGCCATCAGCAGGCCAAACACGCCGTTAAAAATGGAGGCGACAAACGCCGACAGCAGCGTCACCTTATAGGCCGCCACCACCTGCGGGTTGGTGACCACGTCCCAGTACTGCGCCCAGCTCATCTGAGCAAGCTGCATCACCAGCGCGCTGAGCGGCAACAGCAGGATCAGGCAGACGAACAGCAGGCTGGTCCCGAGGCTTAAGGTAAAGCCCGGCAGCACGCGTTTTGTCGAAACTGCAAACATTACTTATGCCCCGCCGCCAGCAGTTTGTCTAACTCACCGCCGCTGGCAAAATGCGTTTTCATCACATCAGGCCAGGAGCCGAAATGATCTTCCACGCGGAACAAATCGGTCTGCGGGAACTTATCTTTCAGCTTGTTCATTACGTCCGGGTTATTCACGCGGTAGTAGTAATCGGTAATGATGGTCTGCGCCTGCGGGCTGTACAGGTAGTTGAGATAGGCTTTTGCCGCTTTCTCGGTACCGTTCGCCTGCACGTTTTTATCCACCCACGCCACCGGGAACTCGGCCAGGATGTTGGTTTTCGGGATAACGACCTCGAAGCCCTGCGCTTCGTACTGTTTGCGGATGTTATTCACTTCCGATTCAAAGCTGATCAGAACATCGCCGAGACCGCGTTCCGCGAAGGTCGTTGTCGCCCCGCGGCCGCCGGTATCAAACACTTCGACGTTTTTCAGGAACTGGGTCATGAACTGCTCGGTTTTGGCTTTATCATTACCGTCAGCCTTGTCCGCCGCGCCCCACGCAGCTAAATAGGTATAACGCGCGTTACCGGAAGTTTTTGGATTCGGGAAAATCAGCTTCACGTCGGAACGCACCAGGTCGCTCCAGTCGTGGATATTCTTCGGGTTGCCCTTACGCACCAGGAAGCCCATGGTGGAATAGAACGGGGAACTATTGTTCGGCAGTCGGCTCTGCCAGTCTGCCGGGATCAGCTTGCCTTTGTCGTGCAGGATCTGCACGTCAGTCACCTGGTTGTAGGTCACCACATCCGCTTTCAGGCCCTGCAAAATCGCCAGCGCCTGCTTGGACGACCCGGCGTGGGACTGCTTGATGGTCAGCTTGTCGCCGTTATTGTCTTTCGCCCACTGCTGTTCAAACGGTGGATTAAGGGCGGCAAACAGCTCGCGGGAGACGTCATACGAACTGTTTAACAGTTCAGTCGCCTGCGCCTGTGCCACCAGCAGTAAACCTGCCAGCGCCAGAGTTCCTTTTTTCAGTACAGTAACGGCCATTGCGCACCCTTATAAATGTGATGACTATCTTATAGTCATAATATTTATAACGGGGATGAAAGGAGTAACGGTTTTATATACCGTTTGGTGATTTAGAAGCAGAAAAGGGAATAAGGGGGAGGCCTGATGCCCTCACCCCGGCCCTCTCCCACAGGGAGAGGGAGAAAGGACATTACAGCGCCAGCAGACGCTCAACGGACGGCGCAAAGTAGTAGCCGCCGGTCACCGGTTTGGTGAAGCGCAACATGGCGTCGCGCTTGCCGTCGGTATCACCGAACATGCTCAGCAGCTGCTGCTCAATGTTATACAGGCGCGCGCAGTACGCGCAGAAGTAGAGGCCGTGCGTGCCGCTTGCCGTGCCGTAAGGCAGGCTCTGGCGGACAATCTTCAGCCCTTTGCCGTCTTCTTTCAGGTCAACGCGGGTCAGGTGAGAGGTCACAGGACGGTCGTCGCCGTCGATCTCTTCGTTGGCTTCTTTAGTGCGGCCAATCATCATCTCCTGGTCGTGCACGCTCATGCGGTTAAGCTGCTTGAGGTTGTGCTCCCAGCGCTGCACGAACACGTAGCTGCCGCCCGCGTCCACGCCGTCTTTGATTACCGCGACTTCACGACGCGTCTCTTCACCCGCCGGGTTTTCGGTGCCGTCGACGAAGCCGCTCAGATCGCGCTCTTCCACCCAGCGGAAGCCGTGAACCTCTTCCTGCACCTCAATGCTGTCGCCAAAGGCCGCTACTGCCGCCTGGGCAACGGAGAAGTTCACGTCGTGACGCAGGGAGAGAATGTGGATCAGCACGTCGTACTGGGTTGCCGGAGCCAGACCTTTGCCGTAAGGGATGAAGTCTTTCAGCTCTTCCGCCCCTTCGCCACCGCTCAGCTGACGCCAGACGTTATTGCCAAAGGCAACAACCGCGCCGAGGTGGGCTTCAGGGAATTTGGCCTGGAAGGTGGCCAGCTTATCAACAAACGCTTTACTGGCCGCACGCAGGGCATCCACGTCCCCTTTAACATTGGCTTCAATCCAAATCGCCGCGCGGCAATGTTCTGGCAAAATGCCACTCTGAACCTGAGACATCGCTCCTCCTGAAATAAAGATGCCACGTCAGCGTGGCATTGATGGCGGCTATTATACCCGGATTTCAGCGAGGCGGTTTGTTCAGGCGCAAATTACTGCTTCCAGAGTATTTTGCTCACTTTCCAGCTCCTGAGCGTGTCGTCAGACGGCATCAGACCTTCCGGGCCGCTCCAGGTTCCGGTGAAGACATAGCTGATGTGCTGGCTGCCTTCAGCCTTACATTCCACCGCGACCTTGTCGTCAGACGGCAGGCTGGTGCAGTTGCCAAAGGCCTGCTTATAAAGGTCGCTGAACGCCGTCCCCACCTTCACACCGCTCGCCGTCGGAATATCCTCATCCATCACAGCAATACGGTTTACGGTGCCTTTGTCACCGTTAATCACCAGCGCCAGCTTGTCGCCCTTCAGCGCTTCGTAATAGCGAACAATATTGCCATTCTCCGTTTTCATGCCGCTGCGCAGGCGGTAATCGCCGCTGAGCGCATCCTGAATGGCGTCCTGATCCAGCGACGTCGCGGCGGTAATTTTCCCCACGCCCTGCTCGGTCACTTCCGTTGATGAGCCAAACCAGTTCCACGGATACGCGGCGGACCAGTTAATGGAGGAGAGCGTCGAACAGCCGGTCAACGCCAGCGGGAGAGCGCATAAAAGTAAACGCAGCGATTTCATTGAAACGTCCTTTCTTGTTAAATCAACGCTTGTTGGAGTGCGACATCGGCAAAAAGTGCCGGATTAATCATCCTGATGCGCAAAACAGGCGCGAAGACGCGGGTTGGTCAGCAGCCACAGCAGCGCCACAATATCGGCAACCACCAGCGCAACGCCGGTGCCCGTCAGCGGCTCACCGTACCACCAGAGTACCGGCTGCCAGAAGAGCAGCGCAACCTGGGCGAGGATCAGCAGCCAGCGAAGCGCACGCCAAAAACGTGGTATCAAATGCCGCCGTCCGCTGACCAAAAAAGCCAGTACGGCCGGAATGCCCGGCAGTAATCCGATCCAGAATGCATCGTGATCGGGATAGAAGAGATTCAGCAGCGTATCGCCCTGCCCGCGCGACGCTCCGGCCATTACAAACAGCACCCAGGTGCGGGCCTGGAGCAGCAAAACGCACCAGAATAAAAAGGGCAGCCTGACGCGGCCCTGCGCGTCATAGTCTGCCGGGTGGATCTCAGTACTCTTCATCTTCGATCAGACGCTTTCCTAAACTCAGCACGTCGGAATGCTCGTAGCCCAGACGCTCATACATGCCCAGCACCACGTCGTTATCTTCCCGCACCATGATCTGGATTTTCGGGCAGCCGCGGGCAATCAGCTTCTTCTCGAGCCGGTTCAGCAGCGCATTGGCAATGCCGCGGCCACGGTATTCCGGGTGGACGCCCAGATAATAGGCCGAGCCGCGGTGGCCGTCGTAACCGCCCATGACCGTCCCCACAACCTCGCCATTGACTTCCGCGACCAGAAACAGACTGACGTCGTGATTCACCTTACGTTCGATATCCATTTCCGGATCGTTCCACGGACGCAGCAGATCGCAGCGCTCCCAAAGGGTGATCACCTCTTCGAAATCTTCCTGGCGAAAAACGCGTATCTCCATGGTATTAACCGCCTTTTCGGGTTTAAAAACAGTGATTATGGCGCGAAGCTCGCCTTTCGCCAATAACCGGGGAAAATCTCGCCAAAATTTGGCATAATGTCACTTTGTCACGTATTGAAATGAAAAGTAAAACAATTCTCAACATGGACTGTCGTAACGGGAAACACGATACGATATAACACCAGGACCCCATTTTTTAGTATTCAGGCCGCATGAGCACATTCAAACCATTAAAAGCACTCACATCGCGTCGTCAGGTTCTCAAAGCGGGGCTGGCGGCCTTAACGTTAACGGGCATCGCAAAGCAGGCTCAGGCAAAAGACGAGAGCACGCTCAAAACCAGTAACGGACACAGCAAACCGAAAACCAAAAAGCCGGGCGCGAAGCGTCTGGTAATGCTCGACCCGGGCCACGGCGGTATTGATACCGGCGCCATCGGCAAAAACGGGTCGAAAGAAAAACACGTCGTGCTGGCAATTGCAAAAAATGTGCGCGCAATTTTACGCAGCAACGGCATTGACGCCCGTCTGACGCGCTCTGGCGACACCTTTATTCCGCTGTATGACCGCGTTGAGATCGCCCACCAGCACGGTGCGGATCTCTTTATGTCGATTCACGCCGACGGCTTTACCAACCCTTCTGCGGCCGGCGCCTCGGTGTTTGCACTCTCTAACCGTGGCGCCAGTAGCGCCATGGCAAAATACCTTTCCGACCGCGAAAACCGCGCGGATGAAGTCGCCGGGAAAAAAGCCACCGACAAAGATCACCTGCTTCAGCAGGTGCTGTTCGACCTCGTGCAGACGGATACGATTAAAAATAGCCTGACGCTCGGCTCGCATATTCTGAAGAAAATTAAGCCGGTGCATCGTCTGCACAGCAAAGGCACCGAGCAGGCGGCATTCGTGGTGCTGAAGTCGCCGTCCATCCCGTCCGTGCTGGTGGAAACGTCCTTTATTACCAACCCGGAAGAAGAGCGGCTCCTCGGCACCACGGCGTTTCGTCAGAAGATCGCCAACGCTATCGCCTCCGGCATTATCAGTTACTTCAACTGGTTCGATAACCAAAAAGCGCACTCCAGGAAACGTTGATGAAACCCGATGCTCAACTGGTCAAAACCTTCCTGCTGCAGCTGCAGGATGAGATCTGCCAGAAACTGGCTGCCGCAGACGGCGGTGAATTTCAGGAAGATAACTGGCAGCGCGAGGCTGGAGGCGGCGGGCGCAGCCGCGTGCTGCGAAACGGCGGCATCTTCGAACAGGCAGGCGTGAATTTTTCCCACGTTCACGGCGACGCCATGCCCGCATCTGCGACGGCGCATCGTCCTGAACTGGCGGGCCGTAGCTTCGAGGCGATGGGCGTTTCGCTGGTAGTGCACCCGCACAACCCGTTCGTGCCGACGAGCCACGCCAACGTGCGCTTTTTCATTGCGGAAAAACCAGGCGCCGACCCGGTCTGGTGGTTCGGCGGCGGTTTCGATTTAACGCCATACTACGGCTTCGAAGAAGATGCCGTGCACTGGCACACCACCGCGCGGGATCTTTGCCTACCGTTTGGCGAAGACGTCTACCCGAAATTTAAAAAGTGGTGCGACGACTACTTTTACCTGAAGCACCGCGACGAGCAGCGCGGCATCGGCGGGCTGTTCTTTGACGATCTCAACACGCCTGATTTTGATACCGCGTTCAGCTTTATGCGCGCGGTAGGCGAAGGCTATACCGACGCCTATCTGCCGATTGTCGAGCGTCGTAAAAATACCGACTACGGCGTGCGCGAGCGTGAATTCCAGCTCTACCGCCGCGGGCGCTACGTGGAGTTCAACCTGGTGTGGGATCGCGGGACGCTTTTCGGTCTGCAGACCGGGGGGCGCACGGAGTCGATTCTGATGTCGATGCCGCCGCTGGTGCGCTGGGAGTACTGCTACGAACCAAAAGAAGGCAGCCCGGAGGCTGCCTTGCGTGAGTTTATTCAGGTTCGGGACTGGGTGTAGCCCTTATGCCCTCTCCCTTTGGGAGAGGGTAAAAATTACAGCGGCTGCGTCTGCGCCTCAACCACCGCCAGCGCCACCATATTCACGATACGGCGCACAGAGGCAATCGGCGTTAACACGTGCACCGGTTTCGCCACGCCCATCAGTACCGGTCCTACGGTCACCCCTTCAGAGCTGGAGACGCGCAGCAGGTTATAGCTGATACGCGCCGCTTCCACGTTCGGCATAATCAGTATGTTGGCCGATCCCTTCAGCGGGCTGTCCGGCATACGTTCGTTACGGATGCTTTCCACCAGCGCGGCATCGCCGTGCATTTCCCCGTCAATCATCAGCTCCGGCGCACGCTCGCGCACCAGCTCCAGCGTCTGACGCATTTTGCAGGCCGCCGCGGATTTAGACGAACCAAAGTTAGAGTGCGACAGCAGCGCCACCTTCGGCTCAATACCAAAGCGACGCACGGTCTCGGCGGCCATCACCGTGATTTCCGCCAGCTCGTCCGGGGTCGGATCGCCGTTAACGTAGGTGTCCGCAATAAAGGTGTTGCCGCTCGGCAGCAGCAGCGCGTTCATCGCCCCGGCGGTATGGACGCCGTCGCGATAGCCGAAGATCTCCTGCACCACGCTAAAGTGCTCGTGGTAATCGCCGATGGTGCCGCAGATCAGCGCGTCCGCCTCGCCGCGATGCACCATGATCGCGCCGATCACCGTCGTGTTGCTGATGACGGCCTTCTGCGCCTGTTCCTGGGTGATCCCCCGGCGCTTCATGATCGCGTAGTATTCGCTCCAGTACTCTTTGAAGCGCGGATCGGATTCGTTGTTAACGATCTCGAAGTCGACGCCCGGCTTAATCTGCAGGCCCAGCTTCTGGATACGCATTTCAATCACGCTCGGACGACCAATCAGGATCGGCTTCGCCAGGCCTAAGGTGATCAGCTCCTGGGTGGCGTGCAGCACGCGCGCCTCTTCCCCTTCCGCCAGCACCACGCGCTTCGCGTCGGCGCGGGCCTGAGAGAAGATCGGCTTCATGAACAGGTTCGTTTTATAGACAAACTCGGTGAGCTTATCGACGTAAGCGTCGAAATCATGAATCGGACGCGTCGCCACGCCGGAGTCCATCGCCGCTTTGGCCACCGCAGGGGCAATCTTGACAATCAGACGCGGGTCGAACGGTTTTGGAATGATGTAGTCCGGACCAAAGCTCAGATCCTGATCGCCGTACGCGGACGCGACCACTTCGCTCTGCTCGGCGTGCGCCAGCTCCGCGATGGCGTGAACGGCGGCAAGCTTCATCTCTTCGTTGATCGCCGTTGCGCCGACGTCCAGCGCACCGCGGAAGATGAACGGGAAGCAGAGCACGTTGTTGACCTGGTTCGGGTAGTCCGAACGGCCGGTACAGATGATGGCGTCTTCGCGCACCGCTTTCGCCAGCGGCGGCAGGATTTCCGGTTCCGGGTTCGCCAGGGCCAGGATCATTGGCGCACGCGCCATCTTCTTCACCATCTCCTGGGTCAGTACTTTCGGACCCGAGCAGCCGAGGAAGATATCCGCGCCGTCAATCACGTCGTCCAGGGTGCGCTTACCGTCGTCGTCGACCGCGTACGCCGCTTTGGTTTCCGCCATGTTCGGCTCGCGGTCTTTATAGATAACGCCCTTGGAGTCGCAGACCACAATGTTGTGTTTCTGCATACCCAGCGCCACCAGCAGGTTCATACAGGCGATGGCCGCGGCGCCTGCGCCAGAGACCACCATGCGCACGTCGGAGAGATTTTTCTCTACCACGCGCAGGCCGTTCAGAATCGCGGCGGTGCTGATAATCGCGGTGCCGTGCTGGTCATCATGGAACACGGGAATGTTCATACGCTCGCGCAGCTTCTGCTCGATATAGAAACATTCCGGCGCTTTGATGTCTTCCAGGTTGATCCCGCCGAAGGTCGGCTCCAGCGCGGCCACCACGTTGATGAATTTGTCAGAATCGAGTTCATCCACCTCGATATCGAACACGTCGATACCGGCGAATTTCTTGAACAGCACCCCCTTCCCTTCCATCACCGGCTTACCGGCCAGCGCGCCGATGTTGCCCAGCCCCAGCACCGCCGTGCCGTTAGAGATCACGGCGACAAGGTTGCCGCGCGCGGTATATTTGTAGGCCGCCAGCGGGTCTTTTTCGATTTCCAGACACGGGGCTGCGACGCCCGGCGAATAGGCCAGCGCCAGATCGCGCTGGGTTGCCAGCGGCTTGGTTGGGGAGACCTGGATTTTGCCCGGGACAGGGAACTCGTGAAAATCGAGGGCACTCTGTTTCAACTGCTCATCCATCTTATTTTTCCTTTCACGTATCGGTCAAAAGGGTGACGTAAGCGATCCTGATGCACACCCTGGTGTGCCGCCTAGTATCGCCTCAGGCCGCCTCCTAAACTTTGAAGGCAGCCAAACTCTCACCATCACACATTAAAAATTGTTATCAATTTATAACAGCCATGTTACCCGTCTCAAAAGCAATGCCTCCTCCGTCTGCTATGCTTTTTTGTTAAGTCCATCATGATTTTTCCAGAAGTGTGAACTAACGCACTCATCTAACTCTTTTATTTCCAAGGAGTAATTATTTATGAACCAGCTAGACGGCATCAAAAAATTCACCACCGTGGTTGCAGACAGCGGCGATATCGAGTCGATTCGCCACTATCAGCCGGAGGACGCGACCACTAACCCTTCGCTACTGCTCAAAGCTGCAGGGCTTGCCCATTTTAGCCATCTGATTGATGACGCCATTGCCTACGGTAAACAGCGCGGGAAAACGCAGGAGCAGCAGGTTGCCGAAGCCAGCGATAAGCTGGCGGTTAATTTTGGTGCGGAAATTCTTAAAAGCATCCCGGGCCGCGTCTCGACCGAAGTCGACGCCCGCCTCTCGTTCGATAAAGAAAAGAGCATTAATAAGGCGCATCGCCTGGTGGAACTGTACGAGGAGCAGGGGATCGATAAATCACGCATTCTGATCAAGCTGGCCTCCACCTGGGAAGGCATCCGCGCGGCAGAGGTGCTGGAAAAAGAGGGCATCCACTGCAACCTGACGCTGCTGTTCTCGTTTGCCCAGGCGCGCGCCTGCGCTGAAGCGGGCGTGTTCCTCGTCTCGCCGTTTGTCGGGCGCATCTACGACTGGTATCAGGCGAAACAGCCGATGGATCCGTACGTGGTGGATGAGGATCCGGGCGTGAAATCGGTCCGTAATATCTACGACTACTACAAACAGCACCGCTACGAAACCATCGTGATGGGGGCCAGCTTCCGCCGTACCGAGCAGATCCTCGCCCTGGCAGGCTGCGACCGTCTGACCATCTCCCCTAACCTGCTCCAGGAGCTACAGGACAAAGAAGAAACGGTGATCCGCAAGCTGGTGCCGACCTCCACCGTTCTGCCAAAACCGAAAGCCATGACCGAAGCGGAATTCCGCTGGGAGCACAATCAGGACGCCATGGCCGTGGAAAAACTGGCGGACGGCATCCGCCAGTTCGCCGTCGACCAGCGCAAACTTGAAGACCTTCTCGCCGCCAAACTTTAACCTTGCCACGGAGTGAACTATGTCCCGTAAAGAGCTAGCCAATGCCATTCGCGCCCTCAGCATGGATGCCGTGCAAAAAGCCAATTCCGGCCACCCCGGCGCGCCGATGGGCATGGCTGATATTGCCGAAGTGCTGTGGAACGACTTTCTGAAGCACAACCCCAATGACCCGACCTGGTACGATCGCGACCGCTTTATTCTCTCCAACGGTCACGCCTCAATGCTGCTCTACAGCCTGCTGCACCTTTCCGGCTACGATCTGCCGCTTGAGGAACTGAAAAACTTCCGCCAGCTGCACTCCAAAACGCCGGGACACCCGGAAATTGGCTATACCCCGGGGGTGGAAACGACGACCGGACCACTCGGTCAGGGGCTGGCCAATGCGGTCGGGCTGGCGATTGCTGAACGCACGCTGGCGGCACAGTTTAACCAGCCGGACCACGAGATTGTCGACCACTACACCTACGTGTTTATGGGTGACGGCTGCCTGATGGAGGGGATTTCCCATGAGGTCTGCTCCCTGGCGGGCACGCTGGGGCTCGGCAAGCTGATTGGCTTCTACGATCACAACGGCATCTCCATCGACGGGGAGACCGAAGGCTGGTTTACCGACGACACGGCAAAACGCTTTGAAGCCTACCACTGGCACGTGGTGCACGAGATCGACGGCCACGATCCTGAGGCGGTGAAAAAAGCGATTCAGGAAGCGCAGAGCGTGAAGGATAAACCGTCCCTGATTATCTGCCGTACGGTCATCGGCTTCGGCTCGCCGAATAAGGCGGGCAAAGAGGAGGCGCACGGCGCGGCGCTGGGCGAGGAGGAAGTCGCGCTGACCCGGCAAAAGCTGGGGTGGAAACATCCACCGTTTGAGATCCCGAAAGAGATCTACAGAGCCTGGGATGCCCGTGAGACGGGTGAAAAGGCCCAGCAGGCCTGGAACGAGAAGTTTGCCGCCTACAAAAAAGCGCACCCGGATCTCGCCGCCGAGTTTTCCCGCCGCATGAGCGGCGGTCTGCCGGAGGACTGGGACGACAGAACCCAGGCGCTGATTGAAAACCTGCAGTCCAACCCGGCGAAAATCGCCACCCGCAAGGCGTCGCAAAATACCCTGAACGCAATCGGCCCTCTTCTGCCCGAACTGCTCGGCGGCTCGGCGGATCTGGCGCCAAGTAACCTGACCATCTGGTCCGGCTCGAAATCGCTGAAAGAGGACATTGCCGGGAACTACATCCACTACGGCGTGCGCGAGTTTGGGATGACCGCCATTGCCAACGGCATCGCCCATCACGGCGGGTTTGTGCCGTACACCGCCACCTTCCTGATGTTCGTCGAGTATGCCCGTAACGCGGCGCGCATGGCGGCACTGATGAAGGCGAGGCAGATTATGGTCTACACCCACGACTCCATCGGGCTCGGGGAAGACGGGCCTACGCACCAGGCGGTTGAACAGCTGGCGAGCCTGCGCCTGACGCCCAACTTCAGCACCTGGCGTCCGTGCGATCAGGTCGAAGCGGCGGTGGGCTGGAAGCTGGCGGTGGAACGCCACAACGGCCCAACGGCACTGATCCTGTCACGCCAGAACCTGGCGCAGATTGAGCGAACCCCGGAGCAGGTGAAAAACATCGCCCGCGGCGGCTACATCCTGAAGGACAGCGGCGGCAAGCCGGACGTAATCCTGATTGCGACCGGTTCCGAGGTGGAAATCACGGTGAAAGCGGCGGAGAAACTGACTGCCGAAGGTCACGCGGTGCGCGTGGTGTCCCTGCCCTCAACGGACATTTTCGACGCCCAGGACGAGGCGTACCGGGAATCGGTCCTGCCGTCCAGCGTCGCGGCTCGCGTGGCGGTGGAAGCCGGTATTGCCGACTACTGGTACAAATATGTCGGGCTCAAAGGGGCGATTGTCGGCATGCGAGGCTACGGCGAGTCCGCCCCTGCCGATAAGCTGTTCCCGTACTTCGGCTTTACCGTTGAGAACGTGGTGGAGAAGGCGCTGAGCGTACTGTAGTGTTTTACCGCGTGATCCACAGCGTGGGCCAGGCATCTGGCCCGTTCCAGTTGTCGCAGCTGGGCTCCTCAGCGTAGCGCACCAGACGGAAACGCTGGCCGTCAAAACGCCAGCGCGTCTGGATCCCGCAATCGCCCAAACCGCGCCCCAGCGCGAGCGTTGTCAGCTCGCGCGTCTTTTCATCGAAGCTGGCATTCATCAACTCCATTTCGCTCCCGTCGCCTGACGGCGTAAACGGCAGACGCAGCCTGACGCTGCGCGCGGTGAACGGTTTTTTACGCGATACCAGCCACGCCAGATCGACCGTGTTATAGGCCCCCGCCTCGCAGCTGACGATCAGCAGCGCTTTGTCATCGGTTAACGCGGTGACGCGCACTTCCCGGCGGTTAGGATCCAGAGAGCACTGGCTGGCGTTCATCCGTCCGGTACCATAGTCCAGCAGGTCGTTCAGTTCGGCGTGGGAGAGCGGCGTCGGGGTCGGGTTGACGACCGCCACCTTTTTAAGGGCAGGAGCAGGCGGAACGCTTAATGGCGGATCGTCACCTTTCTTGATCCACGCGGTTTCACTGCCGACGCGCTTTTGCTGCGCATCAATGAACAGCAGCGCGGCCTTAAGCCCGGTCAGTGAAATAACCTGCTTACCGTCGCGCAGGGTCAGAGCCTTCCCTTCCTGGATGTTTTTCAGAAAGGCGGTGATGGTAGCCGCATCGTCCGTTTTAAGATGCCAGGGCGTGAGCTGCCAGCGCTGTTTGTCCAGCTTCAGGGGAACGTTATCCAGCAGCAGCCGGGGGGCAATCTCTGGCTCTTTTACCGAGGGCGTATCAAGGCCGCCGAGATCGATACGCAGCGTGGCGTCCGTTTTCGCGCCGGCGCTACGGGTGAGCGTCATGACCAGACCACGGTGTTCACCCGTGTTGCGTGCGAGGCAAAAATTCTGGTTGTTGCAGGTTACCTGCCAGTCGGAGAAGGCTTGCTGGGCAGGTGCAGCCCGCACCTGCGGCGCGAGGAGCACACAAAACAGGTAAAACAAAAAGACGCTGTAGCGCATGAATGACACAATCCCGGAACGAAAACGCTTAACTGGGCAGTATCTTCGTGTTCCCGCCGGGGTTGCTCAATCGGATTTATCAGATATACCCGAAAAACAGGCTATATCCGTTCGAAAGTGGTGTTCATCAGCCCGGTTGTCTGTAAATACTGCAGTAATATCACCGCTTTACCATCCCTGATTTCGCCTGAACGCACCATCTCCACCGCCCGGGCAAAAGGAAGCTCCAGCACTTCGATATCTTCATCCTCCACGCCACCGCCCCGGTGAGTGCGCTGCGCGTCGCTGTATTCCGCAATGAAGAAATGCACAATTTCCGTTACGCCGCCCGGCGACATAAACAGCTCGAAGACCTTTTTGACCTCGCCCACTTCGAAGCCGGTCTCTTCCACGGCCTCTTTGCGGATACAAACTTCCGGCTCATCATCATCGAGCAGGCCCGCGCAGGTTTCAATCAGACGTCCGTCAGGGTTGCCATTAACCCATGTCGCCACCCTGAACTGACGGATCAGCACCACGCTCTGCTTTTCACGGTTATAGAGCAGAATGGTTGCCCCGTTGCCGCGGTCGTAGACCTCGCGTTTGTGCCGGATCACCTCACCGTTGTTACGCGTAAGATCATAGGTGATGTTACGCAGGACAAAGTAGTTTTCAGAGAGAATTTTGTCTTTGATAACGTCAATTTTCAGGGTCATACGGGCTCCACAACACAATGAGTCGTCCTATACTACGCCGTGAATCCCGCTTTGTCGCCCGCCGGTTTAATGATGTTTTGGGGCGTTAACCCCAAGCCAGTCGAGTATCCCCTGCGCCGCATGACGCCCTTCCGCCATTGCGGTCACCACCAGATCCGCGCCGCGAACCGCATCGCCCCCGGCGAAGATCTGTGGGTTAGTCGTCTGGTAACGGTAGCGGCTCTCGACGGAGGCAACGATCCGCCCCCGGTCATCCGTTTCGACACCCTGCGCCTGCAGCCACGGCATCGCGTGCGGGTTAAAACCAAACGCCATGATGACCGCATCAGCGGCCATCACGAACTCGCTGCCCGCCACGGGAACCGGTCGACGCCGTCCCTGCGCGTCCGGTTCACCGAGCTCGGTACGCAGCATCCGGATACCGTTGATCTTACCGTTCGGATCCAGCGTCAGCTCAACCGGCTGGACGTTAAATTCAAACGCCGCGCCCTCTTCTCGGGCGTTCTTCACCTCTTTCTTCGAGCCAGGCATATTGGCCTCATCCCGACGATAGGCGCAGGTCACCTTTGCCGCGCCGTGGCGTAACGCGGTGCGGACGCAGTCCATCGCGGTATCGCCCCCGCCAAGCACCACCACGTTTAAGCCCTGGGTATCGATAAACGGTTCGCTGGCCGTCGACTCCAGCCCCATAACGTGTCGCGTGTTGCCCACCAGGAAAGGCAGCGCGTCATAGACTCCAGGCGCGTCCTCGTGCGGGATACCCGCCTTCATCGAGCGGTAGGTTCCCACGCCAATAAACAGGGCGTCGTACTCGTGCTTTAACTGCGACATCGACACGTCCTGGCCCACCTCGCAGTTCAGCTCGAAGCGGATCCCCATCGCGGTAAATATCTCTCTGCGCCGCGCGAGCAGCGATTTGTCCAGCTTGAATGCCGGGATGCCAAAGGTCAGCAATCCGCCAATTTCCGGATGCCGGTCATAGACCGTCACACTCGCGCCGCTGCGCGCCAGCACGTCGGCGCACGCCAGCCCGGCGGGGCCCGCGCCGACGATCGCAACACGTTTACCTGTCGGCGTGACGGCGGACATATCCGGCCGCCAGCCCATCGCCAGCGCCCGATCGGAGATATAGCGCTCGATGTTACCGATGGTCACGGATCCCGCCTCTTCACGTATTGTGCAGGCACCTTCGCATAATCGGTCCTGCGGACAGACTCGGCCGGTAATTTCAGGTAAACAGTTGGTCTGATGTGAAAGCTCGACCGCGCCGGCGATATCGCCCGCGTTGATACGCTCGATCCACTGCGGGATATGGTTATGCAGCGGGCAGGTCCATTCGCAAATGCTGTGCTCGCCGCATTTCAGGCAGCGCGACGCCTCGCGGGCGGCCTGCTCGTCCCGGAACGGCAGGTAAATTTCGTTAAAATGGCCCACGCGTTCTGCGGCAGCCAGCTTGTCGGGCTCGCCGCGTGGCGGGGTTGTTTGCATCTGATGCAGTTTGGTGCGCGAAGCGTCCTCTCTGACGGCTTCCGCATGCCAGGGCTGCGCTTCCAGGCAGGCCGTGCGCTGGCGGCGCGATTTCGCCAGATTATCAAGGACAGCAGGCGTCGCCAGTGAGAGGACATCTGCCGGGCAATTTTCGATACAGGCCGGGCCGTGTAGCCGCGTCAGACAGAGATCGCATTTATTCGCCGAGGCCTTCACGTCGCCGCTGTCGAGCGGGGTGACGATAATCTCCATCGTGCCAAACGGGCAGGCCACCACGCAGGCCTTACAGCCGATGCATTTTTGTTGATTCACCTGTACGCTGTCATCGCATTTGCTGATGGCGCCGTTCGGACAGCTTTGCGCGCAGGGCGCATTTTCACAGTGATGGCAGGTGACGGGGCTACTCTTCTCGCCGGACCTCAGGACCGTAATGCGGGGATGAAAATCGCGCTCGTTCAGGACGTGCTGCTCATCGTTGTGCGCCATCACGCAGGCCACTTCGCAGGCGCGACACCCGATGCACTGCTGGCTGTTAGCCATAATAAAACGATTCATAACCACACCTGTTTTTGGTTCAATAACCTTATTCTTTGTATGAATATGGTATTTACGCATCACGGCGCGATCGGGCAATGTTCAAATGCCCGGAATGCCGAATTATTTACAGTGAACCTGTAGCAGATCAATTTTATTCAGAGAGCCGTTCTGTGACCGTCAAACGACCCGTTTCCGGAAGCCTTGCCTGGGCTTTCTTTTCGATAATTGCCTTATCGGTGCTGACCAGTACCGTCGCGCTGCTGACGCTAGCCAGCAGCCAGCGTGACGCCGAAGCCATTAATATCGCGGGTTCGCTGCGCATGCAGAGCTATCGTCTGGGCTACGAGATGCAGCGCAACAGCCATGCCCTTGCCGCGCATCGCGACAGCTGGCAACGGACGCTGAGCGCGCCTGCCCTGCAGAAGCTGAACCGCTGGTACGTCCCGGACAATGTTAAAGCGCGCTACCAGCAGCTGCACGTGGCCTGGCTGGAGATGGATGCGCGCATCGCCCGCGGCGACAGCGCGTGGTATCAAACCCACATTGAGGATTTTGTCGGCCGTATTGATGCCTTTGTGCTCGTCCTCCAGCACTACACCGAACATAAAATTCAGACGGTGACCCTGCTCTCGCTGGCGGGCGCTCTCGGGATCCTGCTGCTGACGCTATTTACCCTGCGAGGCATCCGTCGCCAGGTGGTGTTGCCGCTTAACAATCTGGTGGCGGCCAGCGAACGGGTTGAGCGAGGGGAATTTGCAACCCCGGCGCCCGATACCGCCCTGCCGAACGAGCTGGGCCAACTCTCCCGCGCCTTCAACCACATGTCCGCCGAGCTGGCTACGCTCTACCGTTCGCTCGAAGCCTCGGTCGCGGAAAAGACTCGGCATCTGCATGAAGCCCACCAGCAGCTCGACATGCTGTTCAAATGCTCGCAGGCGCTGAATACCGGCCAGATAGACAGCCACTGCTTTCGGCATATCCTGCAGATTGTCCATGACTATACGCAGATGAATTATCTCGAACTGCGCACCAGCGACGACTGGCGGCAGTCTGAAGGGACGGAGTCACATGGCATTCCTCTGCAGCACCTGCCGGTACTGATGCAGGACACCCTTTACGGCGAGCTGCGCTGGCAAAGCGAGACGGACAGCGTTCCCCTTCCGCTGATGAGAAGCGTGGCGACCATGCTCGGGCGCGGGCTGTACTTTAACCAGGCGCAAAAACATTACCAGCAGCTGCTGCTGATGGAAGAGCGCGCCACCATTGCACGCGAGCTGCACGATTCGCTGGCGCAGGTGCTGTCGTATCTGCGCATTCAGCTTGCGCTACTCAAACGCGCCGTGCCCGAGGAAAATACCCCGGCGCAGACCATCATCACCGACTTCTCCCGCGAGCTGAACAATGCCTGGCAGCAGCTGCGCGAGCTGCTTACCACCTTCCGCCTGACGCTGAACCACGCGAACTTACCCGCGGCGCTGCAGGAGTCTCTCGACGTCCTGCAGAGCCAGACGCAGGCGAAGCTGCATCTCGACTGCCGCCTCTCCTCGCTGGCGCTGGACGCGCAAAAGCAGGTGCATTTGCTGCAGATCGTGCGTGAGGCCGTGCTGAACGCCATTAAGCACGCGCAGGCCAGCGAGATCACCGTCAGCTGCGTGACCGCCGTGGACGGTACGCATAGCGTCAGCATACGCGATGACGGCATCGGGATTGGCGAAGCCAGCGAGCCGCCGGGACATTACGGCCTGAACATTATGCGCGAACGCGCGCAACGGCTCGGCGGGATGCTGCACTTCTCGCAGCCGCAAAACGGCGGCACGCTGGTCAGCGTGACGTTCCCGGTGCCCGCGCCGTTAACGGGTAAATAACGGTAAAGGAGGACGCGCGGGAAAAAGCGCATGATAATTTACATTATCTCCTTTATTTCTCCACGTTTGACCTGGGCCTTACCGCTAAAGTTATGCGGGCAATAAACAATAATGACGTGCAGCAAAACGAGGTCACTCTTTCATGGCGAATTTTTTCATCGATCGCCCCATTTTTGCCTGGGTGCTTGCCATCCTGTTGTGTCTGACAGGTGTCCTGGCGATTACTTCACTTCCTGTTGAGCAATACCCCGATCTGGCACCGCCTAACGTGCGCGTAACGGCAAACTACCCCGGCGCTTCCGCACAAACGCTGGAAAACACCGTGACGCAGGTTATCGAGCAGAACATGACGGGTCTGGATAACCTGATGTACATGTCCTCGCAAAGTAGCGCCACGGGCCAGGCGACGGTTACCCTGAGCTTTAAGGCGGGCACGGACCCGGACGAAGCGGTGCAGCAGGTGCAAAACCAGCTGCAGTCGGCCATGCGCAAGCTGCCCCAGGCGGTGCAGAATCAGGGCGTGACCGTGCGTAAAACCGGTGACACCAACATTTTGACCATCGCGTTTGTCTCGACAGATGGCTCGATGGATAAACAGGACATTGCGGACTACGTCGCCAGTAATATTCAGGATCCCATCAGCCGTATCAACGGCGTCGGGGATATCGACGCCTATGGCTCACAATACTCTATGCGCATCTGGCTCGACCCCAAAAAGCTGAACAGCGTCCAGATGACGGCAACCGACGTGACGAATGCCATCAAGGTCCAGAACGCCCAGATTGCGGTGGGGCAGCTGGGGGGAACGCCGTCCGTCGATAAGCAGGCCCTGAACGCCACCATCAATTCGCAATCCCTGCTGCAGACGCCGGACCAGTTCCGCAACATCACCCTGCGCGTGAATCAGGATGGGTCGGAAGTGCGTCTGGGCGATGTCGCCACGGTGGAAATGGGGGCGGAAAAATATGACTACCTGAGCCGCTTTAACGGCAACCAGGCCTCCGGTCTGGGGATAAAGCTTGCCTCCGGCGCAAACGAAATGGCCACGGCAAAACTGGTGTTAGACCGTCTGGACGAGCTTTCACAGTATTTCCCGCACGGGCTGGAGTACAAAGTCGCCTACGAAACCACCTCCTTCGTTAAAGCGTCGATCGAGGACGTGGTGAAGACCCTGCTGGAAGCCATCGCACTGGTATTCCTGGTGATGTACCTGTTCCTGCAAAACTTCCGCGCGACGCTGATCCCTACCATTGCCGTTCCCGTGGTGCTGCTGGGGACCTTTGCGGTGCTTTACGCCTTCGGGTACAGCATTAATACCCTGACGATGTTTGCGATGGTGCTGGCGATTGGCCTTCTGGTGGATGATGCCATCGTGGTGGTTGAAAACGTCGAGCGCATCATGAGCGAAGAAGGACTCTCCCCGCGCCAGGCGACGCGAAAATCCATGGGGCAAATTCAGGGGGCGCTGGTCGGTATTGCGATGGTGCTGTCGGCCGTCTTTATCCCGATGGCCTTCTTTGGCGGCACAACCGGGGCGATTTACCGTCAGTTCTCAATAACCATCGTCTCGGCGATGGTTCTCTCCGTGCTGGTGGCGCTGATCCTTACCCCTGCGCTGTGCGCCACTATTCTGAAACCGCTGCACAAAGGGGAGCAGCACGGGCAAAAAGGGTTCTTCGGCTGGTTTAACCGGATGTTCAACCGCAATGCCGCGCGGTATGAATCTGCCGTCGGTGGCGTGCTCCATCGCAGCCTGCGCTGGATGATGATTTACGTTGTGCTGCTGGGCGGCATGGTCTGGCTGTTTATGCATCTCCCCACCTCGTTCCTGCCTATGGAAGACCGGGGCATGTTCACCACCTCGGTGCAGCTCCCGAGCGGCGCAACGCAGCAGCAGACGCTGAAAGTGGTCCAGAAAGTGGAGCAGTACTTCTTCACCAAAGAGAAAGATAACGTTGTGTCGGTCTTCTCCACCGTGGGCTCTGGCCCGGGCGGAAACGGGCAGAACGTCGCCCGCATGTTCGTCCGCCTGAAGGACTGGGACGAGCGCGATACCCGAACGGGAACGTCATTTGCCATTATTGAACGTGCGACCAAAGCCTTTGCGCATATTAAAGAGGCGCGCGTCTTCGCCAGCAGCCCGCCGGCGATAAGCGGTCTGGGCAGTTCCGCCGGGTTTGATATGGAGCTGCAGGATCACGCCGGCGCGGGCCACACGGCGCTGATGGCGGCACGCGATAAGCTGTTAGCGCTGGCGGGCAACGATCCTGGCCTGACCCGCGTTCGCCATAACGGTCTTGACGACAGCCCGCAGCTCCAGGTGGATATCGATCAGCGTAAGGCGCAGGCGCTTGGCGTGTCGATCAACGATATCAACGATACCCTGCAGACGGCGTGGGGCTCGAGCTATGTGAATGACTTTATGGATCGCGGCCGCGTGAAAAAAGTGTATGTCCAGTCCGCCGCGCCGTTCCGCATGCTGCCGGATGATATAAACCGCTGGTTTGTCAGGAATAACGCTGGCGGCATGGTGCCGTTCTCCGCGTTTGCCACCTCGCACTGGGAGAGCGGTTCGCCGCGTCTGGAGCGCTATAACGGCTACTCTGCGGTTGAAATCGTCGGGGAAGCTGCGCCGGGCGTCAGTACCGGTACCGCTATGGATACCATGGAAAAACTGGTCCAGCAGCTGCCCGCCGGTTTTGGTCTGGAGTGGACGGCCATGTCCTACCAGGAGCGTCTCTCCGGGGCACAGGCTCCCGCACTTTACGCGCTCTCTCTGCTGGTGGTCTTCCTCTGCCTAGCCGCACTGTATGAAAGCTGGTCGGTACCGTTCTCGGTCATGCTGGTCGTGCCGCTTGGCGTCATCGGTGCGCTGCTGGCGACCTGGATGCGCGGCCTCGAGAACGATGTTTACTTCCAGGTGGGTCTGCTCACCGTGATTGGGCTATCGGCGAAAAACGCCATTCTGATCGTTGAATTTGCCAACGAGATGAATGCCAAAGGCCACGAGCTGATGGCCGCCACGCTGCACGCCTGCCGTCAGCGCTTACGCCCGATCCTGATGACGTCGCTGGCGTTTGTCTTTGGCGTACTGCCGATGGCAACCAGTACGGGTGCAGGCTCCAGCAGCCAGCATGCCGTCGGGACGGGGGTGATGGGCGGCATGATTTCGGCAACCATCCTGGCCATTTACTTCGTGCCGTTGTTCTTTGTGCTGGTGCGTCGTCGCTTCCCGCTAAAGGAACGGGCTGAGTAAGTGATTGAAATAAAAAAAGGCGGCTTTATCGGCCGCCTTTTTATTGTGTGATTAATTCACACTATGGTTATTTTACTTATTTTAGTGCTCTTGCAATTCTTACTGAATGTCATTTACGAAGCATGCCTTCGATAAAATCTTTCCAGTTCCCCAGTTCACGTTCAATCATAACAACCTCTCTTATTATTATGCGCATTCTACAAAAACGGACCATCATTGTGAAGACTATTTAACCAATTGCTGTGATTGTACCCCACGTCCTGCGGGGATTTATGATAAATATGAACGGAGAGGCCTCAATTTTTTGTGACGGCTAGCAATATTTTGAAATAACCCTCCGAACGGGTGAGTTTTATTTTACCCGCTGAGTTTATTCGAAATTTAAACTTTATGGACATCTATGCTTAAAGGGTGAAAGAATATTCAGCGTACAGATGTGAGTTGAATTAAGAAGAAGCGTAAATCCAGACGATTCCTGAATGTGTTATATTCTACTTAAGGATATATCTTCGAATTTACTGAACATTTAATCATCATTAGGTCAAAAGGATTCACCATGGTTGTGATGTACGGCATTAAAAATTGCGACACCATCAAAAAAGCCCGCCGCTGGCTGGAAGCAAACGGCGTGGAGTACCGTTTCCACGATTACCGAGCCGACGGGCTTGATGCAGAATTTCTGCATAGCGCGATCGGCGAACTGGGGTGGGAAGCCCTGCTGAACACGCGCGGCACCACCTGGCGTAAGCTGGATGAATCTCTGCGTGCCAGCATTAACAACGCCGACAGCGCGGCAAAACTGATGCTCGACATGCCGGCAATTATCAAACGCCCATTGCTCTGCGCGCCAGGGCAGCCTATGCTGCTGGGTTTCAGTGAAACCCTTTATTCCGACTTTTTTCGTTGAGGTGTAGTTTATGTCATGCCCGGTCATTGAGCTGACTCAGCAGCTTATTCGCCGTCCTTCCCTTAGCCCGGACGACGCAGGTTGTCAGGCACTTATGATTGAGCGCCTGCGTGCCATCGGTTTTACCGTTGAACGCATGGATTTTGGCGATACTCAGAACTTCTGGGCGTGGCGCGGACAGGGCGAAACGCTGGCCTTTGCCGGGCATACTGACGTCGTTCCCGCCGGTGACGCGGATCGCTGGATTAACCCGCCGTTTGAGCCGACCATCCGCGACGGCATGCTGTTTGGTCGTGGCGCGGCAGACATGAAAGGCTCGCTGGCGGCGATGGTCGTGGCGGCAGAGCGCTTTGTGGCTCAGCATCCAAACCACAAAAACCGTCTGGCGTTTTTAATCACCTCCGACGAAGAAGCCAGCGCCCATAACGGTACCGTGAAGGTCGTTGAAGCGCTGATGGCGCGTAACGAGCGTCTCGACTACTGCCTGGTCGGTGAGCCGTCCAGTACCGAAGTGGTGGGTGATGTCGTCAAAAACGGGCGCCGCGGCTCGCTGACCTGTAACCTGACCATTCACGGCGTTCAGGGGCACGTTGCTTACCCGCATCTGGCCGATAACCCGGTCCATCGCGCTGCGCCAATGCTGAGCGAACTGGTGGGCATCGAGTGGGATAAAGGCAACGAATTCTTCCCGCCAACCAGCATGCAGATCGCGAACGTCAAGGCCGGGACCGGCAGCAACAACGTGATCCCGGGTGATTACTTCGTCCAGTTTAACTTCCGCTTCAGCACCGAACTGACCGATGAGATGATCAAGGCGCGCGTTATCGCGCTGCTGGAAAAATATCACCTGCGCTACACCGTGGAGTGGTGGCTTTCCGGCCAGCCGTTCCTGACGCATCGCGGTAAGCTGGTGGATGCGGTGGTGAACGCCATCGAGCACTATAATGAAATTAAGCCACAGCTGCTGACAACGGGTGGCACCTCAGACGGACGCTTTATCGCCCGTATGGGTGCCCAGGTTGTCGAACTGGGTCCAGTGAACGCAACCATTCATAAAATCAATGAGTGTGTCAATGCGGCAGATTTGCAACTGCTGGCCCGTATGTATCAACGTATTATGGAGCAACTCGTCGCCTGACGAACGCTCTGAGAGGAATAGCGAATGGATTGGCTTTCAAAGTACTGGTGGATTCTGGTGTTAGTTTTTCTGGTTGGCGTACTGCTGAACGTGATTAAAGATCTTAAGCGCGTTGACCATAAAAAATTTCTCGCCAATAAACCGGATCTTCCCCCGCACCGTGATTTTAACGACAAGTGGGACGATGACGACGACTGGCCGAAGAAGGACCAGAAGAAGTAATCCCCTCACCCCCAGCCCCTCTCCCCAGAGGGGCGAGGGGAGCCATGTTCCCTCTCCCTTAGAGGTGAGGGGAAATAATCACATAAACTCTACAATATCATCGTTATCCGGCTTGCCGCCGCTGAGCGCTTCATCAAAGTAGTGCTTCGGTACGGTATAGCGCAAACGATCGAGCGCGAACTGCATGCTACGGTCGTCAATCGCGTGGCCCAGATCGTCAACGATATCCAGCGTCACGTCTCCACCTTCGCGAATCAGCGCTTCCTGAGCGGCAACCGCATGCGAGAGCTCAATCACCCGGTCTTCGCCACCGTGGATCAGGTGGATCGTGGTCTGCGTGGTCGCGCTTGTCGGTAACGTCGCAAAACGACCGTTAAACGCAATGACGCGTGACGCCAGACCCGGCTGCGCTTTTACGCTTTCCAGCGACATGATTGACCCCTGCGAGAAGCCAATCAGCGCGGTCGCGTCAGCACCCACGCCGCTCTGCTGCTGCCAGTAGCGGACGACGTCGATAAAGGTGGGCATGATGGCGTCGATGCGAGCCTGACGATTCTCTTCCGTCACGCCCTGAACAGAGAACCACTGGCGTCCGTTCGGACCACATGGCTCTACGCCACCGATGCTGACAATCAATGCTTCCGGAAACACGGGCGCAAACCAGCTGCCAATCTGACCCATATTGACGGCATTATCGCCAACGCCATGAAACAGAAGCAGTAACTGTTTAGCCGGTTTGTCAGGGCTTTGAACAACAAAATGGTCGTGTTTCATGGTGGTCTCCTTAATAGATGACCTGGATTCTACGCCTCCCGACGTGAATGACCATGCCACTTTACTGAAGAAGTCATTGAAAAAATTGCCATTGCAAAATGTCTTCTTTCAACTGCTGGCTACGGAGATAATCAAGACTTTCAATCGCTTGCGCGGTTTCATTTCGCAACGTTGCCAGCAACGCTTTTCGCCCGACGTCTTCCGTTTTTCCGTCCATTTTCCCGCGCAGGGCCGGAAGCGGCATATCCACGGTTAACAACAGCCGCGTCAGTGCGGCAACCGAGGTTGAAAACGCCCGATGAGCAAAAGCAAACCCCGCCAGCTCCAGCCAGTCGTCATTATTAAGGGTAGCTTCCCAGCCGTCTTCCACGGGGATCTTTTCACCGTTCCAGGCCGATAGCACCCGCGCATCGCGCTTCAGACGCTGCTGCGCCTGCTCGCACAGCTGACGCCCGGCCTCGCTCTGCGGCAGCAAGGCCATCGCGGTGAAGCAGCCGCTGCTGGCTTCACGATGGCTGCCCATCCGCACCAGCTCAAACCCACATTGCTGCCAGAAACGCCACAGCTCATCGGTATAACCAAAGCTCACCGACAGATAGTCTTCGCCGCTGGCGCCGCGAACAAGCGCCTGGCCAATCCCTTCCCGCTGACGGTGAGGATGTACGGCAATGCGGGTCACCCGTCGTCCTCTGAGCGTCGCCGCCAGCGGAGAGCCGCCGTGCGCCGCAAGAGACTGCGCCACCAGGTTACCGCGCGGACGCCGGTATCCTGCCCACACGGCGCGGCTAAGCTCAGGGGAGAGCCCGCCCTCCTCCACCAGCCAGAGCGCCCCGGCGATAACCGGATTCGTTTCGGCAACGGCAAACTGCTGCCCGGGCGCGTCCATCATGCGGCGTAAATCGAGCGGCGAGGTGCGATAATGCGCCGCGCAGAGAAGCTCGTATACGCTCGCTGCAAGCGCCGGGCGGCTTTCCCATGCCGTCGGCGTCAGAGACGTTAAACGCACCTCCCCTTCCGGGCGTCGGTCAATCAGCGTATCGTCAAACAGCAGCGCGCTGGCAACAACCCGCTCAAGCGGGCAGCCCGCCGCCCAGCGTACCGGTGTAGATAAGCTGTAGCGCTGCAGCCCGGCAAACCGACCGCAGAATTTAAGCAAGAATCCCCGGCCCGTCCCCTCATATCCCTGCACCGTGGTGGTCAACAGCACGCGAGGGAAACGGGCAACTAGCTTTTCAAGCAGAGGTCCGGGGATCGCAGCGGCTTCATCGACAATTAGCCAGTCAGCCCGGTGTGAAGAGGCAAGCAGCGCGTCCGGGGCCATAAAATGAAAACGCTCTCCGGCAAAGCGGGCGATGATATCCGTCGCCCCCTTCGACGGCGCGGTAACCACGGCGCTGCCCGCAATGCGGTTT
Organism: Enterobacter sp. Y17; assembly: GCF_019730495.1. Lineage (NCBI taxonomy): Bacteria > Pseudomonadati > Pseudomonadota > Gammaproteobacteria > Enterobacterales > Enterobacteriaceae > Enterobacter > Enterobacter sp. Y17. The sequence goes on along the minus strand of NZ_JAASKP010000001.1, from coordinate 134,266 downwards.
AGCAACATGCCCGCCAGGGCTGATTTTCCGCGCCCGCGCGCGGCGGTGACGGCCACGATGCCCTCCGCCATCCCCTGCAGCACATCCAGGATCTCAGCCTGCTCGCGCTGCGGGGCGCCGCTGGCAGGCTGCCAGTCAGGCGCGTCGGGTAAAGGTGGAAGAGATAACGCACGGCCCTGATGCCAGACAATCGCGTCGGGGTCGGCGGCAATCGTCCGGCAGAAATGGCGTACAAAATGCGGAGTGGCTATCGCTTCGGCGCTGTCGCTCCAGCGCAGTGAATCGCTGTCTGGCAACCCGGGCCACGCGTCGAGCGGCGGAACCCGCAGCACCAGAAGGCTTCCGGCGCTCAGCGTTCCGCTCAGGGCGGCAAACGCGGCGACATCAAACCCGGCGCTGGCGTCAAAAACAGCGTGCCGGTACTCGCGTCCCAGCAGGCCGCCGATGGCTTTTGAAGGGTGTTCGTCAAGCCTTACCCAGTCTCCGGGCAAGGCGTCACGCAGGGTCAGCGCCTGGGTTAACGTCCACTGCGCCTCACCGCTGAGCACCACCAGCCGACGATGGCCGGTGCGCTCAAGCTCGCTTATCAGCTCTTCAAACTGCAGCATTACATCGCTTTGCCGAAGGTATTACACTGCGCCGGATCGCCGCTGTCGAAGCCGCGTTTGAACCAGCTATAGCGCTGCTGTGAAGTACCGTGAGTGAAGCTGTCCGGCACAACGCGCCCCTGGCTCTGCTGCTGAAGGCGGTCGTCACCGATAGCCTGAGCGGCATTTAACGCCTCTTCAAGATCGCCGGATTCCAGCACGCCCTGCTGCTGCATGCTGTGGCCCCAGACCCCCGCGAAGCAGTCCGCCTGCAGTTCCATTTTAACGGAAAGGCGGTTCACGTCAGCCTGAGACGCATTTTGCTGAAGCTGGCGCACTTTGGGCTCAATCCCCAGCAGCTTTTGCACGTGATGACCGACTTCATGCGCGATCACGTAGCCCTGGGCAAAATCACCGTCAGCGCCAAGCTTGCGTTTCATGTCATCGTAAAAAGAGAGATCGATATAGACGGTGCCGTCTGCCGGGCAGTAGAACGGCCCCATCACAGATTGCCCGGTACCGCATCCGGTGCGGGTTGCCCCCCGGTACATCACCAGTTTCGGCTGCTGGTAGGTACGCCCCATCTTCTCAAACAGCTGACCCCAGGTGTCTTCTGTTGTGGCGAGAATAACGGAGGTAAATTTGGCCGCTTCATCTTCATTCGGGCTGATGGAGCGCTGAGAATGCTCCTGCTGCTGCAGCGGCTGACCGGTCATCAACCCGGTGAGGTCAACGCCGTAATACCCCGCAACCAGCACGACAATCAGCAGGATTATCCCGCCCTTGCCGCTGGGTAACCGGAAGCCGGGCCCTCCCATTGAAGGACCGCCGCCGCCATCACTGCGTCTGTCTTCTACATTGTCACTTTCACGACGCCCTTGCCAGCGCATAACCACCTCGAACTATTCCATTTATAATAGCTATGATCGTAGGCGGTTAACGGCAAGATTACCATAGGAAACAAGGGTAAGACGCCAAAGGATGGGAACATCCTTTGGCAAGTGAGGGAGTTAGTCGAGCTTAACGCCTAAACGGTGAGCAACCGCTTCGTACGCTTCAATCAGGCCACCCAGGCTCTGACGGAAACGGTCTTTGTCCATTTTATCCAGGGTTTCTTTATCCCACAGGCGGCTACCGTCTGGTGAGAACTCATCGCCCAGCACCACTTCGCCTTTGAACAGACCAAACTCCAGCTTGAAGTCGACGAGGATCAGGCCCGCGTCATCAAACAGTTTTTTCAGCACATCGTTGGCTTTGTAGGTCAGCTCCTGCATACGCGCCAGGTTCTCTTTGCTCACCCAGCCGAAGGTTTCGCAGTAGGATTCGTTGACCATCGGGTCGTGCATGGCATCGTTTTTCAGGAACAGGTCGAACAGCGGTGGATTCAGTTCGATACCTTCTTCAATGCCCAGACGCTTCACCAGGGAGCCCGCCGCACGGTTACGAATAACGCACTCAACCGGAACCATATCCAGTTTTTTCACCAGACATTCCGTATCGGACAGCAACGCTTCCATCTGGGTCGGGATGCCCGCTTCGGCCAGTTTGGTCATAATGAAGTGGTTGAACTTGTTGTTCACCATGCCTTTACGATCGAACTGCTCAATGCGTGCGCCATCCCCTGCTGACGTATCATTGCGGAACTCGAGCACCAACAGATCCGGGTTTTCCGTGCTGTATACGGTCTTCGCTTTGCCACGATACAACTCAGCTTGCTTCTGCATCTTCATTACTCCTGGTGTGATGATTTGTGTTCAAAACTGGGGATATTATGCCACGCACACGTTTGCGTAGCACTAAAATAAAAAGGGCTGGATTCACCAGCCCTCGTATTTATTTGCTGAATGCTGCCTGGAAGACAGCGACCAGCGCATCGTTCTGCGACTGGGTCAGCGTATGACCTTTTGGATCGATAAACTGCAGACTGCTGCGGTTATCAAGGTCGCCTACCTGAATCTTGTAGTCACCGGAGGCAAGCTGAGGATCTTTCGCGCCCAGTTCCTGCCATGCGCTGTCGGAGAGCGGCTTATACGTTGCCGTCATGCTGCCGGTTGAACGCGTGCTGTCGGTCACTTTCATGCCCACTTTTTCCAGCGTCGCTGGCAGACGCTGCCAGGTCTGGTTAAACGGTGCACGCACCACCAGCATTGGCAGGCCGGTATCATCCGCACCGCTTTGCACATCGAAGGTCGCGCCGTTGCGGCTCTGCGCGGCGTTGGCGGCATCGGTAGCGGTCTTATCCAGACCCGCGGCAATCACGTTCAGCATTTCGGTGCTGTAACGCTGCAGGGACGCGGCATCCGCAACCGGTTTACCCGCCTGCTCCAGGTTCAACAACTTAACGTTAACCGCCTGCTGGTAACCCTGTGGTTTAACGGAGACTTGATAACGACCGCGGTACTGCTGGTCTTCATCCAGGCGGTTCCATTCGATCCAGTCGGTGGTTAACGTCTGGCTGGCGTCATCGCGTTTATCGATGGTGTAGTTCTTCGACTGAATGACGCTGACAACCTGCGGCCACAGCGTGCTACCGCGCGCGCTCTCAACCATCAGAGACGCCGTATCACCGGTGAACTGGGTACGCGCCCCGCTGACCAGCGCCAGAGGCTGTGCTGGCGGACGAATATCAAGCGCTTTACCGACCAGGCCGCTGCCGTTGGTCACGGGAATATTATAATCGCCGTTCTGAATCGGCAGGATCATACCAGCCGGTGCGTGAAGTTCAGCAAGCGGGGTCGCATCCAGATAGGACTCATCACCGCTCACCTGGCGCTTGTAGCGCGAATCTGAACTACAGGCAGCGAGCAGCATAACAAGCGAAACACTCGCAACCTTCGCCAGGCGCGACTTCTGTACTGAATAAGCCATCAAATCTCCCTAAACTCTACAGCAAACCGGCATGCTTCAGCGCCGCCCTGACGATGTCACGACCGTGGTCGGTAATCGGTGTCATTGGCAGACGCAGCGTATCGGTTGCTACAAGCCCCAACTCCTTACATGCCCATTTCACTGGGATCGGATTGGGTTCGACAAATAATTTATTGTGCAGCGGCATCAGACGCTGATTAATGACGCGCGCTTCATCAAAGTGACCGGCTGCGGCCAGTTTGCACATTTCAGCCATATCGCGCGCCGCAACGTTTGACGTTACGGAGATCACGCCATGACCACCGAGCTGCATAAAGTCCAGCGCGGTCGCATCATCACCACTCAACAGGATAAAGTCGTCTGAAACCAGCTCTTTGATCTGATGAACGCGGCTTAAGTTCCCTGTCGCCTCTTTAATACCGATAATATTTTTTACTTCCGAGAGACGACCAACGGTTTCCGGCAGCATATCGCAACCGGTACGGGACGGCACATTATACAGAATTTGTGGCAAGTCAGTATGTTCAGCGATGGCTTTGAAGTGCTGGAACAAACCTTCCTGAGTAGGACGGTTGTAATAAGGGGTCACCGTCAGACAGCCCACGATGCCGCTGTCGTTAAAACGCTTGGTCAGGCTGATAGCTTCTGCGGTTGCATTAGCCCCTGTCCCCGCGATGACCGGAATACGTCCGTCCGCCAGTTCCAGGGTCAGCATCACCACATCGCCGTGCTCGTCGTGGCTCAGCGTTGCGGATTCACCGGTAGTCCCTACCGAAACGATCGCCGAGGTTCCGTTGGCGACATGGTAATCAATGAGCTTCTTCATGCTTGACCGGCAGACATTACCTTTTTCATCCATCGGTGTAACAAGCGCGACAATACTTCCCGTGAACATGAGCCATCCTCTGTGCGAACAAGAGCCTCAATGTTACGTTTGGAACTGTAATAAAAGCAAGCGACCTGAGGCTCGCAGGCGGTTGTATGCATGTTTTTTTTATGCTTTCCTTAGGAAGACTTAACCATGCAAAGGAAGAACAGGTTTGACAACCTCATCACAACATTACCTGGTTATCACTGCGCTGGGTGCCGACAGGCCGGGTATCGTGAACACCATCACCCGTCACGTAAGCAGCTGCGGCTGTAATATCGAAGACAGCCGTCTGGCGATGCTTGGCGAAGAGTTCACATTTATTATGTTGCTTTCCGGGACATGGAACGCCATTACGTTGATTGAATCGACCCTGCCGCTGAAGGGGGCCGAACTGGATTTGCTGATTGTCATGAAGCGCACCACTGCGCGTCCGCGTCCGGCACTGCCTTCTACCGTCTGGGTGCAGGTTGAAGTGCCTGATTCACCGCATCTGATTGAGCGTTTCACCGCGCTTTTTGACAATCATCAGATGAATATTGCCGAACTGGTTTCCCGTACGCAGACAAGCGATGACCAGGGTCTTCCGGTGCTGTTTATTCAAATTACCGCGCACAGCCCTGCCTCACAGGATGCGTCAAATATCGAGCAAGCGTTCAAAGCCCTCTGTACAGAATTAAACGCGCAGGGCAGTATAAGCGTCGTCAATTATTCGCAGCACGAACAGGATGGAGTTGAGTAATGAACCCACTGAAAGCCGGTGACATCGCACCGAAATTTAGCTTACCGGATCAAGACGGCGAGCAAGTAAATTTGACCGACTTCCAGGGACAGCGTGTTCTGGTCTATTTCTACCCGAAAGCCATGACCCCCGGCTGCACCGTACAGGCCTGCGGCTTACGCGACAACATGGACGAGTTGAAAAAAGTCGGTGTGGAAGTGCTGGGTATCAGCACGGATAAACCAGAAAAGCTGTCACGATTTGCTGAAAAAGAGCTGCTGAACTTCACGCTGCTTTCTGATGAAGATCATCAGGTGTGCGAGCAGTTCGGCGTCTGGGGCGAGAAGACGTTTATGGGTAAAACCTACGACGGCATTCACCGCATTAGCTTCCTGATTGACGCTGACGGTAAAGTTGAACATGTGTTTGACGACTTCAAAACCAGCAACCACCACGACGTGGTGTTGAACTGGCTGAAAGCAAGCGCCTGATAAACAGCAAAACGGCAACCCAGGTTGCCGTTTTTAATGTTTTCCCCCTCTCCCCGTGGGAGAGGGTCGGAGTGAGGGCATCAGGCCGCACATAAACTACTTCTCTTCCACCGCCGGCACATCCGGCCACGCGTGGACCACAGCCTTAATTAGCGTCGCCAGCGGAATCGCAAAGAACACGCCCCAGAATCCCCACAGCCCGCCGAAAATCACCACGGATAAGATAATCACCAGCGGATGCAGGTTCACAGCTTCGGAGAACAGCACCGGTACCAGCAGGTTACCGTCCAGGCCCTGAATAATCAGGTACACCGCAAAGCAGCTCCAGAACTCTGTCCCCAGCCCAAACTGGAACAGCGCGACGCCAACAACCGGAATGGTCACCACAAACGCGCCGATGTACGGAATCAGGACCGACAGCCCCACCAGCACCGCCAGCAGCAGCGAGTAGTTCAGGCCGAAAATCAGGAAGCCAATCCAGGTGGCGACCCCCACGACAATCATCTCCAGCACCTTGCCGCGAATGTAGTTGGTGATCTGCTGGTTCATCTCTTCCCAGACCTGCCCTGCCAGCCCGCGGTTGCGCGGCAGAATACGGCGCACGGCGTTGAGCATCTGATCTTTATCTTTCACCAGGAAGAAGACCATCAGCGGCACGAGCACAAGGTAAACCGCCAGCGTCAGCAGCCCGACCAGCGAGGCCAGAGAGTACTTCACCACCGAATCGCCCATCGTCATGATGCGGGCGCGCATATTTTCGGCCATCGCGTCAATAATCCCGGCATCCATCAGGGCCGGGTAACGGCGCGGCAGCGTGGCGGCAAAATCAGACAGCTTGTTCAACATGCCGGGCATGTCGCGGATCAGGTTAATTCCCTGCTGCCAGGCGACCGGCATTACCACAAAGGCCATTAGCAGCAGGATGCCGACAAACAGCACCAGCACGATGCTGGTCGCCCACCGGCGGGAACAGCCGATGTGTTCCAGGCGCGCCGTCGGCCACTCCAGCAGGTACGCCAGCACAATCGCCACCAGCAGGGGAGCGAGCAGGCCGCTGAAGAAGAACAGAATACCGAACCCGGCAACCAGAATAACCAACAAAGCAATGGCTTCCGGGTCGCTGAACCGACGCCGGTACCACTGCATTAACATTTCGAGCATACAACCCTTCCCTGAATCGAATGGCGGGAGTGAGACGGTGGATTGTATCTAACTGTCACAAAAAAGACTTTCGCTTTTTGTATCCCGATCGCAATCCGCAAAAGCCTGATGAATGGGATTTTCTTCATGCTGTAACACGGCTACACTCGCAGAGCAGCAGAGATGAACGTTATGCCGGTTCATCGGTCAAATTAGCACATCCAACATACAGGACAGTGGTTATGTTCAGGCAGTTGAGAAAAACACTGGTTGCAACACTGATTGCCGCGGTGACGGTCGGTCAGGTGTTGCCCGCTTTTGCTGACTCGTCCGATTCATTGCCGGACATGGGCACCACAGCAGGAAGCACGCTCTCTATTGGGCAAGAGATGCAAATGGGGGATTACTATGTTCGCCAGCTGCGCGGCAGCGCCCCGCTGATCAACGATCCTTTGCTGGTACAGTACATTAACGGGCTGGGGATGCGTCTGGTTTCGCACGCCGACTCGGTAAAAACGCCCTTCCATTTCTATTTAATCAATAATGACGAAATCAACGCCTTCGCCTTCTTTGGCGGAAACGTGGTGCTGCATTCGGCGTTATTCCGTTATTCCGACAACGAAAGCCAGCTGGCCTCGGTAATGGCGCACGAAATTTCGCACGTCACCCAGCGCCACCTGGCGCGCGCCATGGAAGACCAGAAACGTAACGCCCCCCTCACCTGGGTGGGCGCGCTGGGCTCCATTCTGCTGGCGATGGCCAGCCCGCAGGCCGGGATGGCAGCTCTGACCGGTACGCTGGCGGGAACGCGCCAGGGGATGATCAGCTTTACCCAGCAAAACGAACAGGAAGCGGACCGCATCGGGATTCAGGTGCTGCAGCGTTCGGGCTTTGACCCGCAGGCCATGCCGAGCTTCCTCGAAAAACTGCTCGATCAGGCGCGTTACTCTTCCCGTCCGCCGGAAATTCTGCTGACCCACCCGCTGCCGGAAAGCCGCCTGTCGGACGCGCGTAACCGTGCCAACCAGATGCGTCCGGTGGTGGTCCAGTCTTCGCAGGATTTCTACATGGCGAAGGTGAGAACGCTGGGGATGTACAATTCCGGGCGTAACCAGCTCACCAGCGATCTGCTGGATACCCTGGCGAAAGGCAACGTGCGTGAGAAAAACGCCGCGCAGTATGGTCAGGCGCTCCAGGCGATGGAAGCCAGCAAATACGACGAGGCGCGCAAAGCGCTGCAACCGCTTCTGGCTGCAGACCCGAACAACCCGTGGTACCTCGATCTGTCGACGGATATCGATCTGGGCCAGAAGAAAACGGCCGATGCGATCAACCGTCTGAAGGGGGCGAAAGACGTCCGTACCAACCCGGTGCTGCAGCTTAACCTGGCGAACGCTTACTTACAGGGCGGTCAGCCTGGCGAAGCGGCGACCATTCTGAACCGCTATACCTTTAACAATAAAGACGATCAAAACGGCTGGGATCTGCTCGCTCAGGCGGAAGCCCAGCTCGGCAACCGCGATCAGGAGCTGGCGGCGCGTGCCGAAGGTTTTGCCCTGGTGGGCCGCCTCGATCAGGCGATTTCCACGCTCAGCAGCGCCAGCGCGCAGGTCAAACTCGGCAGCCTCCAGCAGGCCCGTTACGACGCGCGTATCGATCAGCTGCGCGGCCTGCAGCAGCGCTTTAAGCCGTACGAGAAGATGTAATAAAGGAGAATTCACGTCATGACAGACGCCGTAAAAATTTATCACAACCCTCGCTGCTCCAAGAGCCGCGATACCCTGAGCCTGCTGAAGTCTAACGGCGTTGAGCCGGAAGTCGTGCTGTACCTCGACACCCCACCTGACGCGCAAACCCTCCGCCAGCTGCTGCACATGCTGGGAATGGGCAGTGCAAGAGAGCTGATGCGTCAGAAAGAAGATCTGTATAAGTCGCTTAACCTGGATGACAGCCGTCTCACCGAGGCTGAGCTGATCCAGGCGATGGTTGAAAATCCAAAGCTGATTGAGCGCCCGATAGTGGTGGCGAACGGCCAGGCGCGCATTGGACGCCCGCCGGAAGACGTGCTCGAGATCCTCTAGTCCTTATGCCGCAGCGCTTCCAGAAAGGCCTGCGGCGTACTCTCTCCCAGCTTTTTCTGCGCTTTTCCGCGGTTGTAAAATTCGCACAGCTGGATCAACAGCTCGCCTGCCGGTTCACTGTTCAGACGTGGGATGATTTCACATAGCGGTAGATCAACCTGAACGGCGCGGTATTGCTGTGGATGCGCTGTCACGGTGATATTACGCTCCTCAAGCTTCACCTCGAAACCAAAAGTCTCAACAGATTGAATATCAGCCGGACAGGCTTCCAGAGCGTCATTCGTCCAGTGGGCCAGCAGCTGCGGAGAAATGCCCGCGTACAGCCGGGCGTAGCACCAGCCGCTCACGGGTTCACGCGCCCACAGCAGATGCTGTTCCCCGCCATCGTCCATATGCAGCGACAGAGGCTGATGATGTAACAGGAGTTTTTGCGGCACGATACCAGCCTTCAGCGCCTTTTTTCCCTGCAACGTCGCGCCCTTCTGCTTTATCGAAGCCGGTTTGAGGTAGCGGTTCAGGGTCGCGCGGGACACGGCGATCCCGAGTTCGCTATTGACCATCTGCAGCAGTTCGTCCAGCGGGGCGCCAGTGATATCCCGCAGGGCATTGACCAGCGCAACCTGCTCCTGTCTCAATGCTTTGTGTATCACTTTTGGCGTCGTGTGATTATCCGAAACCTGCTCGCGGTTGCGCCAGCGCCTGACGGTAGTGACCGAAATACCCAGCTCGGTAGCCAGCTCCCTGTCGCTTTTATCTGACTGCTGTAGATAGCGACGGATGCGCGGCGTCGTGGTGGCATTAGCATGCAGTTTAATTTCCATCGCAGAATCCTCGGAACTAATCTTATGAGATTTATATTACACCAGCGATTGCTTTGTGACCGATTTCACCTTTCGCTCGCCGCGCTTCACTGATAATCCACAGACATAACACAAACAACACCCCTCAATCTTGTACGGAGTTCACAATGAACAATGTTCTGGGATTTCTCGAAGCAAAACTGATGCCGCTGGCGGCCAAAACGGCCCAGCAGCGTCATCTCGGGGCCATTCGCGGCGCCTACGTCTCCTTCATGCCGTTTATCATCGTCGGCTCTATTCTGCTGGTGATCTCGTCGTTCCCGAATCAAGCCTATCAGCAGTTTATGTCTCAGGCCTTTGGTGAGAGCTGGAGCGCCATTATCGAAATCCCGTTCAACGCGGTGTTCTCCACCATGTCGCTGTTCATCAGCTTCCTGGTCGCCTTCCGCCTGGCGGAACACTACGGTGAAGACCGCATCTCCTGCGGTATCCTGGCGCTGGTCGCCTTTCTCATCCTGACGCCCTTTATCAAAGTGGCGGAAAACGGCGGTATTACCGTCATTCCGGTGGAGTGGATTGGCAGCAAAGGGCTGTTCGTGGCGATGATCGGTTCCCTGCTGTGGACGGAACTGTTCTGCTGGCTCAAGCGCAAAAAACTGGTGATCAAAATGCCGGACGGCGTGCCTCCGGCGGTGCAGGAGTCGTTCGCCGCGCTGATCCCGGCCCTGCTGGTGATGATTCTGGTGCTGGGTATCCGCATCGTGTTTGAAAACACCCACTACAACACCATCCACCAGTTTATTTACGAAGTGGTTGCCACGCCGGTGCGCCACTACGGCACCTCTTACTTTGGCGCGCTGATGACGGTGTTCAGCATCACCATTCTGTGGTCAGTGGGCATTAACTCCGGCTCGATGATCAACGGCATCATTCGCCCGCTGTGGATGGAGAACCAGACCGACAACATCGCCGCGATTCAGGCAGGCACGACGCCGCCGCACATTATCACCGAACAGTTTTTTGACATGATCTGGATGGGCGGCGCGGGGGCCACGCTGTCGCTGGTGATTGCGATGCTGATTTTCGCCCGCAGCAAAAACATGCGTGAAGTGGCGCGCCTCGGCGCCGGGGCATCGGTGTTTAACATCAACGAACCGATCCTGTTTGGCCTGCCGGTGATCATGAACCCGATCATGCTTATCCCGTTCAACCTGGTGCCGCTGGTGCTGGTCACCGTGCAGTATGCGGCGATGAAGATTGGCGCGGTTGCCGTCACCACCGGGGTGTTTATTCCCTGGACGCTGCCGCCCGTTATCAGCGGCTTTATCGTTACCGGACACCTGAGCGGCAGCGTCATGCAGCTTATCAACCTGCTGATTGGCGCCATGCTGTACCTGCCTTTTATGCGTATCGTGGACAAACAGTACCGCGCGGCGGAAATGGCCACCGTTACGCAAACCGACACCACCCTTGCAAAACAGGAGTAAAGCATGTGGGGAATTATCGCGACCTGGAGAATGGCGCTTGAAGGCGTTACGGAGTCTGCGTCTGCGCTGGCTGCGGGTAAACAGGTCTCTGCAGCGGTGGTGGATGCCGTCGCCGCCGTCGAAGACTTTCCGTTTTATAAATCCGTCGGCTACGGCGGGCTGCCCACCGAAAATGGCGAAGTAGAGCTGGACGCCGCCTACATGGACGGCGATACGCTGGCATTTGGTGCCGTGGGCAACCTGGTGGATATCGCCAACCCGGTGCGGGTGGCGCATGCGTTAAGCCGCCAGCGCTACAACAGCCTGCTTGTCGGCCAGGGCGCGCGGGAATGGGCGCTGAGCCAGGGCTTCGCCGACAAAACCATGCTCACTGACCGCGCCATGCAGCACTACCGCAAACGCTGCCGCGAAACGCTGGATAAGGGCTTAAGCCCTTACGACGGGCATGACACCGTCGGCATTATCGGCCTTGATAAACAAGGGTCAATGAGCGTCGCCACCTCCACCAGCGGCCTGTTCATGAAAAAACGCGGTCGACTCGGGGATTCACCCATTATTGGTTCCGGCTTTTACTGCGACAGTGAAACCGGCGCGGCCACCGCAACGGGCGTCGGTGAAGATCTGATGAAAGGCTGCACCAGCTACGAAATTGTCCGCCGCATGGCGCAGGGTATGACGCCCCAGCAGGCGGCGGATTCGGTGGTGTTCGAGCTGGAAGACAAGCTGATGTCGCGCTTTGGCCGCGCGGGCGATCTTTCCGTGGTGTGCATGAACAACAGGGGCGAATTCGGGGCCGCCACCAACATAAAAACCTTCTCGTTTGTGGTGGCGACGGCTCGCCAGCCCCTCACCGTTTTTCGTACTGAACGCCTGCGGGAGAAAACGCATTATCACGCCGTAGACGATGAGTGGATGCAGGCCTATGCCGCGCGGATCCGCGCGCCGATTGAGGAGTCATGATGATTACGTATCAGTTTATCACCGCGCTTTCTGACGCGGCTCCGCAAAGCCATTTAATTGCCTCCGCCTCCTGTACGCATTTGCCCGAAACAGCGCTGGTCGCGGAAATGCGCGAGTCTGCCAGCATCGCTGACACCCGCTTTGGCTGCGCGCCTTTTGCCCGGATCACCCTCCTGCCGGATGCCCTCTGGCAGGACAGCCTGACCGAAGGATTACTGACGGCGCTGCGCCCGCTGCTGGCCTCGCCCGTCAGCCCCGAGCTGATACTGGACGTTACCGATATCGACGATGTGGTGCTGGCGCAGGTACTGCGCTTTCTCTTTAATCAGGCGCACAGGCTGAGCGACCTGAAGCTGAAGAAAACGGATGAATCGGCGGTGCGCCTTACGCACATCACCGCCCTCTGCCTGCCGGAACAGCAGGCAAAACTGGAGGGTGTCTTCCGCCAGCAGCAGGCCATCGCCCGCGGCATGGTCGCGGCGCGACGTCTGGCGGATATGCCGTCCGACCGATGCACGCCGCAGTTTGTGGTGGAAGAGGCGCAAAGGCTCTGTGCCGCCTTCCCCGCCCTGCGCTGCGAAGTGCTGAACGAAAAGGCTATTGCTGAGCAGGGTCTGGGGCTGCTGCACGCCGTTGGCAAAGGGGCGACCTGTCCGCCGCGCCTGCTGGCGATCCATTATGACGGCGTCAACGACGGCCCGGTGCGCTGCTATGTGGGAAAAGGCATAACCTTTGATACCGGCGGCCTGTGGCTGAAGGAAGGCGCGGGCATGTACACCATGAAATACGACATGTGCGGTGCGGCTAACGTGCTGGGCCTGATGCTGACCGTCGCAGAGCTGGCGCTGCCCGTACGCATCATGGGCGTGCTGGCGCTGGCGGAAAACGCCATCGGCCCGGACGCCATGCAGCCCGGCACGGTGGCGACGGCCTGCAACGGCACCACGGTTGAAATCAACAACACCGATGCCGAAGGCCGACTGGTGCTGGCGGACGCCATCGCCTGGGCCAGCCTTCGTCATCCGCAGGCGCGCTATATTATTGATATGGCGACCTTAACCGGTGCGGTCGTGAAGGCGCTGGGGTATGAGCTGAGCGGGCTGATGACGCAGGATGAACCGCTGGGTGCGGCGCTGACGCTGGCGGGTAAGCAGAGTGGCGATGAAGTGTGGTCCCTGCCGCTGGATGCGCGGCTGAAAAAACAGACCGACAGCGCCATCGCCGATCTGTGCAACACGCCGACCAACAATGCGGCAATCAGTGCGTCGGCGGCGTGGCTGCTGCACCACTTTTGCCCGCCGACCATTCCGTGGGCGCATCTGGATATCAGCGGTACGGCGCTGTGGCGAGAGAGCGGCAGGAGCGTGGCATCGGGAAGACCGATCCCGATGCTGGTGGAACACCTGATGGGAGATCTTTAGCCGGGTGGCGGCTACGCCTTACCCGGCCTACAAAGGGCGGCAGGTTTTCGTAGGCCCGGTAAGGCGCAGCCGCCACCGGGCGAACAAACTCAAAGCTTGAGAATATCTTTCACAAACGGAATGGTCAGCTTGCGCTGGGCGGTAATGGAGGCGCGATCGAGCTGATCGAGCGTGTCAAACAGCGTGCGCATTTCGCGATCCAGACGCTTGAGCAGGAAGCGCCCCACGTCCTCCGGCAGCTCAAACCCGCGCTGCTTTGCGCGCAGCTGTAACGCCTGAAGCTTATCTTCATCTGACAGCGGCTGGAGCTTGTAGATTTGCCCCCAGTCCAGACGAGATGCCAGATCCGGCAGCCCCAGATTGAGCTGTCTCGGCGGACGATCGCCGGTGATCAGCAGCCGGGTTTTGCCCGACTCCAGAATGCGGTTGTAGAGGTTAAAGATCGCCATTTCCCACGGCTCGTCCCCCGCCACGCATTCGATATTATCGATGCAGACCAGCGAGAGATGTTCCATTCCCTCCAGCACCTCAGGCACGAACCAGGTGCGTTTATCCAGCGGCACGTAGCCTACCGCATCACCGCGCGCCGAAAGCTCCGCGCAGGCGGCATGCAGCAGATGGCTGCGCCCCGCGCCTTCGCGTGACCAGATATAGATGTATCCGCTGTGATCCTGGCGCAGCACGTTTTGCAGTGCAGCCAGTAAAGAGGGGTTATCACCCGGCCAGAAACTCGCGAAAGTTTCGTCGTCAGGGAGATAGAGTGGCAGAGAGAGCTGTGCCGGTCCGTTCAGAAATACCTCAACCAGAGATCCTACGTAAAATCGGAATGGAGTTTAACACGGAACCTGCAAGGAGAGAACCGGGCGATCCCTCGCCCGACTTTTCGATCAATGTGGTGCTTTTTCGCTGTCGTCTGCGTCGAGAATTTCTTCTTCCGGGCGGATGACCGAGATCAGCTTGAAGATCAGGCTCAGGCCCACGCCGACGATGGTCGCCAGCGCCATGCCCTTCAGCTCGGCCGCACCGATGTGTACCTTCGCGCCGCTCACGCCGATGATCAGGATAACGGAGGTCAGGATCAGGTTTTGCGCCTTGCTGTAATCCACTTTGGATTCAATCAGCACGCGAATACCGGAGGCGCCGATCACGCCGTACAGCAGCAGAGAAACGCCGCCCATTACCGGCACCGGAATGATCTGAATCGCTGCCGCCAGTTTACCGACGCAGGAGAGCAGAATGGCGATAATCGCCGCGCCGCCGATAACCCAGGTACTGTAGACGCGGGTAATCGCCATCACGCCGATGTTCTCACCGTAGGTGGTGTTTGGCGTCGAGCCGAAGAAACCGGAGATGATGGTGGAGAAACCGTTCGCAAACATGGAGCGGTGCAGACCCGGGTCGCGGATTAAATCGCGCTTAACGATGTTCGCCGTCACCACCAGGTGGCCGACGTGCTCCGCAATCACCACCAGCGCCGCAGGCAGAATGGTGAAAATAGCAAACCATTCAAAGCGTGGCGTATAGAAGGTTGGCAGCGCGAACCAGTGGGCCTGTGCGATCGGGGTGGTATCCACCACGCCCATCGCGAAGGAGAGCGCATAGCCCGCCAGCACGCCGATCAGGATCGGGATAATCGCCATGAAGCCGCGGAACAGCACGGAGCCAAACACCGTCACGCCCAGGGTTACCAGCGAGATGATAATGGTTTTGGAATCCGGTGACTGGCCGTCAGCAGGCAGCAGACCGGCCATATTCGCCGCGACGCCCGCCAGCTCAAGACCGATGACCGCAACGATGGCGCCCATCGCC
The DNA here is from genome assembly GCF_019730495.1 of Enterobacter sp. Y17. Lineage (NCBI taxonomy): Bacteria > Pseudomonadati > Pseudomonadota > Gammaproteobacteria > Enterobacterales > Enterobacteriaceae > Enterobacter > Enterobacter sp. Y17. The sequence continues at coordinate 119,033 of NZ_JAASKP010000001.1, read as the reverse complement.
GCAGGGGGGAACATCACGTCCAGCCAGCCGGTACCGGCTTTCTTCACAATGAAGGACACCACGCAGAACAGGACGCCACACATGATAAAGCCGCCCAGCGCGACTTCATAACCCAGCGGCAGCAGCAGCAACACCGGCGAGATAAAGGCGAAGCTCGACCCGAGATACGCCGGAATTTTGCCTTTACAGATAAAGAGGTACAGCAGCGTACCAATGCCGTTGAACAGCAGCACGGTGGCCGGGTTAATGTGGAACAGGATTGGCACCAGCACGGTTGCGCCAAACATGGCGAACAGGTGCTGCAAACTAAGCGGGATAGTCTGTAAAAGCGGCGGTCTTTCACTCACCCCGATAGCACGGCGCGTCATAGTGTTTTCCTCTGTGTAGTATTGTTGGTGTTTTATTCAAAAAAAAGCCGACTATCAAAGTCGGCTTATTTATCGTTATTCGATTATTTCGTACCAAAGATCTTATCGCCGGCATCGCCGAGCCCCGGGATGATGTACCCATGCTCGTTCAGGCCCTGGTCGATAGAGGCGGTATACAGCTCAACGTCCGGGTGCGCTTTTTCCAGCGCCGCGATCCCTTCCGGAGCGGCAACCAGTACCAGCACCTTAATGCTGTTACAGCCCGCGTTTTTCAGCAGGTCGATGGTGGCGATCATAGAGCCACCGGTCGCGAGCATTGGGTCAACCACCAGCGCCATGCGCTCATCGATGTTAGAGACCAGCTTCTGGAAGTAAGGAACCGGTTCGAGGGTTTCTTCGTTACGGTAGATGCCCACCACGCTGATACGCGCGCTTGGCACGTGCTCCAGCACGCCTTCCATCATGCCGAGACCGGCACGCAGAATTGGCACCACGGTAATTTTCTTACCTTTGATCTGCTCAACCTGCACCGGGCCGTTCCAGCCTTCGATGGTGACTTTTTCTGTTTCCAGATCAGAGGTCGCTTCGTAAGTCAGCAGGCTGCCGACTTCAGATGCCAGTTCGCGAAAACGCTTCGTGCTGATGTCATGCTCACGCATCAGGCCCAACTTGTGTTTAACGAGTGGGTGTTTCACTTCCACAATCTTCATTCTCTTTCTCCTCTGAGGTGGCGTCCGCAAAAAAATCGCGGGATTATACCGCTTTTTTCGGATTAGGCCATACCCATGTTGCTTGACGTATATCAAGCAAAGTGATTTAGAGACAAAAAAACCGGAGGCGAGACTCCGGCTTGGGTGCGGGGTTCTGCCCGGTGGCGCTGCGCTTACGCGGGCCTACGTGTAGTGTAGGTCGGGTAAGCGTTAGCGCCACCCGACAATTACAGGTTCTCGCCGTTGCTCGCAATCACCTGCTTATACCAGTCGAACGATTTCTTTTTACTGCGGTTCAGCGTGCCGTTCCCTTCATTGTCTTTATCCACAAAGATAAAGCCGTAGCGTTTTTTCATTTCGCCCGTACCGGCAGACACCAGGTCGATGCAGCCCCACGGGGTGTAGCCCATCAGCTCCACGCCATCTTCCACCACCGCTTTTTTCATCTCGCGGATATGGGCGGCCAGATAATCAATACGGTACTGGTCGTTCACCGTGCCGTCGCTCTCCTGCACGTCGATCGCGCCAAAGCCGTTCTCAACGATAAACAGCGGCAGCTGGTAGTGATCCCAGAACCAGTTCAGGGAGTAACGCAGCCCGACCGGGTCAATCTGCCAGCCCCAGTCGGATTTCTGCACGTACGGGTTAGAGACCAGGCTCTTGCTTTCGTCGTAATCCAGCTGCGGGTTGTCCGCCGTCGCCTTGGTGGCGAAGGACATGTAGTAGCTGAAGCCGATGTAATCGACGCAGCCCTGCTTCAGCGCGGCTTTATCTTCTTCGGTGATATCCAGCGCGAAACCGCGACGTTCGAAGTAGTTGAGCAGGTGCTGCGGGTACCTGCCGCGCACGTGTACGTCGGTGAACCAGTAGCGGCGGTGCATGGCGTTCATCGCCATCATCATATCGTCCGGCGCACAGGTCAGCGGGTAGATAGGACACATGGCAATCATGCAGCCGATCTGCAGCGACGGGTTAATCTCGCGCCCCGCCTTCACCGCCAGGGCGCTGGCCACGAGCTCGTAGTGCGCCGCCTGGAACATCACCGGTTCACGGTCTTCACCCGGCGCGTACTTCAGCCCGGAGTTCGTGAACGGCGCAAAGTCTTCGTGGAAGTTAGCCTGGTTGTTGATCTCGTTGAAGGTCATCCAGTACTTCACCTTATGCTGGTAGCGCTGGAACACCACTTTTGCAAAACGAACGAAGAAGTCGATCAGCTTACGGTTGCGCCAGCCGCCGTATTCCGTAACCAGATGGAAAGGCATCTCGAAGTGAGACAGGGTGATAACCGGTTCGATGCCGTACTTCAGGCATTCGTCGAACAGATCGTCATAGAATTTCAGGCCAGCCTCGTTAGGCTCAAGCTCGTCGCCTTTCGGGAAGATCCGCGTCCAGGCAATAGAGGTGCGGAAGCATTTGAACCCCATCTCGGCAAAGAGTCTGATGTCTTCTTTATAGCGGTGGTAGAAATCGATGGCTTCATGGTTAGGATAATTTTTCCCCTCCAGCACGCCGTTGGTGATTTCACGCGGCACGCCGTGCGCCCCCGCGGTCATCACATCGGCGACGCTCACGCCCTTGCCGCCCTCTTTCCAGCCGCCTTCCAGCTGGTGCGCCGCAACGGCCCCGCCCCACAGAAAATCTGCTTTAAATCCCGACATTCGCTTTCCCTCATTCTGCGTTATTTTCTGCAAAAACAATTACAGAAACCGGTTTCATTTCGATGATGTGCAAAGGGCGTAGCTGTTGCAAGCAGTTCTCAGAAACCGGTTTCATTTTCGTGAACAGAGTCAAGTTTGGCTGCATTCACGAGGTACACCGAAAAAAAGATCCCCACGTCCAGAATAGGCTCGCAAACGTTTGCCTGGACTGTTAGAATTGCGCCGATTTTTCTTACTAGCTATGCAATCGCGTGGGGATTTAAGCCGTGAACAACAAAACTTCTCTCAGCTACAAAGATGCCGGTGTTGATATTGACGCAGGTAATGCGCTGGTTGACCGAATCAAAGGTGTGGTGAAAAAAACCCGCCGCCCGGAAGTGATGGGTGGTCTGGGTGGATTCGGCGCACTGTGCGCGCTGCCGCAAAAATATCGTGAACCTGTTCTGGTCTCGGGTACTGACGGTGTAGGCACCAAACTGCGCCTGGCGATGGATTTAAAACGTCACGACACGATCGGTATCGATCTGGTCGCGATGTGCGTGAATGACCTGGTGGTACAGGGCGCAGAGCCGCTGTTCTTCCTCGATTACTACGCAACCGGCAAACTGGATGTGGATACCGCTGCCAGCGTGATTAACGGTATCGCCGAAGGCTGTCTGCAGTCCGGCTGTGCGCTGGTCGGTGGTGAAACCGCGGAAATGCCGGGCATGTATCACGGCGAAGATTATGACGTCGCGGGCTTCTGCGTCGGCGTAGTAGAAAAATCAGAAATTATCGACGGCAGCAAAGTGGCCGATGGCGATGTGCTGATCGCGCTGGCCTCCAGCGGCCCGCACTCCAACGGCTACTCCCTGGTGCGTAAAATCCTCGAAGTGAGCGGCTGTGACCCGCTGACCACCGAGCTGGACGGTAAACCGCTGGCTGACCATCTGCTGGCGCCGACCCGCATCTACGTGAAAAACGTGCTTGAGCTTATCGAGAACGTCGACGTTCACGCTATCGCTCACCTGACCGGCGGCGGCTTCTGGGAAAACATCCCGCGCGTCCTGCCGGACAACACCCAGGCGGTGATCGACGAATCCTCATGGCAGTGGCCAGCCGTGTTTAACTGGCTGCAGACCGCGGGCAACGTGAGCTCTCACGAAATGTACCGCACCTTTAACTGCGGCGTAGGTATGGTTATCGCCCTGCCGGCAAGCGAAGCGGATAAAGCGGTTAAGCTGCTGACTGAAAAAGGTGAAAACGCGTGGAAAATCGGTACGATTAAAGCTTCCGATTCCGAACAGCGTGTGGTCATTGAATGAAAAACATCGTGGTGCTCATTTCCGGCAACGGAAGCAATTTGCAGGCCATCATAGACGCCTGCAAGCAGAAGAAAATCAATGGCACCATTCGGGCAGTTTTCAGCAACAAGGCCGACGCGTTCGGCCTTGAGCGCGCGCGGGATGCGAACATTCCCGCGCACGCGCTGGAAGCCAGCCAGTTCGCCGGGCGTGAAGCCTTTGACCGCGAGCTGGTGCATGAGATTGATGCCTACGCGCCGGACGTGGTCGTGCTGGCGGGCTATATGCGTATTCTGAGCCCGGCCTTCGTCGAACACTTCGCCGGTCGTCTGCTGAATATCCACCCTTCTCTGCTGCCAAAATATCCCGGCCTGCATACCCATCGTCAGGTTCTGGAAAACGGCGATGAGGAGCACGGTACCTCCGTGCATTTCGTTACCGACGAGCTGGACGGCGGTCCGGTGATCCTGCAGGCGAAAGTTCCGGTCTTTGACGGCGACAGCGAAGAAGACGTGACCGAACGCGTGCAGACCCAGGAACACGCCATTTACCCGCTGGTGGTCAGCTGGTTTGTCGACGGGCGTCTCGAAATGCGCGACGGCGCAGCCTGGCTGGACGGCGTGAAGTTACCCCCGCAGGGTTATGCGGCCGAAGAGTAGTTTGTTACGTCGGGTGGCGCTGCTGCGCTTACCCGACCTGTTCATTGCATTACCCGATATTCCCTTCTCCAACCTTCTAAAATCCCCAACAAAAAAATAACTGTCATACTTTTCTGGCACTGTTGGACATATCGTGGAAATGCTCGCCATAATAAGGACGAGACGGATTTACCACGTCCTGTGATTGAACTGGAGTGTGAGCTGTAATGGGTCAGGAAAAGTTATATATCGAGAAAGAGCTAAGCTGGTTAGCATTTAACGAACGTGTACTCCAGGAAGCGGCAGACAAAAGTAACCCGCTTATCGAGCGCATGCGTTTTTTGGGCATTTATTCCAACAACCTGGATGAGTTCTACAAGGTTCGCTTTGCCGAGCTGAAAAGACGCATCATCATCAGCGAAGAACAGGGCTTAAACTCGCACTCGCGGCATCTGCTGGGCAAAATCCAGTCCCGCGTACTGAAAGCCGATCAGGAATTTGACGGCCTGTATAACGAACTGCTGCTGGAGATGGCGCGCAATCAAATCTTCCTGATTAACGAACGCCAGCTTTCCGTTAACCAACAAAACTGGCTGCGCCACTACTTCAAACACTATCTGCGCCAGCACATTACCCCGATTCTGATCAACCGCGAAACCGATCTGGTTCAGTTCCTGAAGGATGATTACACCTACCTGGCGGTGGAAATTATTCGCGGTGAGTCTATCCGTTACGCGCTGCTGGAGATCCCGTCCGACAAGGTGCCGCGCTTTGTGAACCTGCCGCCGGAAACCCCGCGCAGACGCAAGCCGATGATCCTGCTCGATAACATCCTGCGCTACTGCCTGGACGACATCTTCAAAGGCTTCTTCGATTACGATGCGTTAAACGCCTACTCGATGAAAATGACCCGTGACGCCGAATATGACCTGGTGCACGAGATGGAAGCCAGCCTGATGGAGCTGATGTCCTCCAGCCTGAAACAGCGCCTGACGGCCGAACCGGTACGTTTTGTTTATCAGCGCGATATGCCGGACGCCATGGTGGAAATGCTGCGCGAAAAGCTGACCATTTCGCGCTATGACTCCATCGTGCCGGGCGGTCGTTACCACAACTTTAAAGACTTTATTGGCTTCCCGAACGTCGGCAAAGCCAATCTTGTGAACAAGCCGCTGCCGCGCCTGCGCCATCTGTGGTTCGATAAATTCCGCAACGGATTCGACGCCATTCGCGAACGCGATGTGCTGCTCTACTATCCGTATCACACGTTTGAGCACGTGCTCGAACTGCTGCGTCAGGCCTCGTTCGATCCGAGCGTGCTGGCGATCAAAATCAACATCTACCGCGTGGCAAAAGATTCCCGCATCATCGACGCGATGATCCACGCGGCGCACAACGCCAAAAAGGTCACCGTGGTGGTTGAGCTGCAGGCGCGCTTCGACGAAGAGGCCAACATCCACTGGGCGCGCCGTCTGACGGAAGCCGGTGTGCACGTCATCTTCTCCGCGCCGGGGCTGAAAATTCACGCCAAGCTGTTCCTGATTTCCCGTAAAGAGGGCGACGATGTAGTGCGTTATGCCCACATCGGTACCGGGAACTTTAACGAGAAAACGGCGCGAATTTATACCGACTACTCGCTCTTAACCGCCGATGCCCGCATCACTAACGAAGTGCGCCGGGTCTTTAACTTTATCGAAAACCCGTATCGTCCGGTGAGCTTTGACTATCTGCTGGTCTCGCCGCAGAACTCGCGCCGCCTGCTGTACGATATGATCGACAAAGAGATCGCCAATGCCCAGAAAGGGCTGTCGTCCGGCATCACGCTGAAGCTTAACAACCTGGTCGACAAAGGGCTGGTGGACAGGCTGTATGCAGCGTCCAGCTCCGGCGTGCCGGTTAACCTGCTAATCCGCGGCATGTGCTCGCTGATCCCGGAACTGGAAGGCATCAGCGACAATATTCGCGTGATCAGCATCGTTGACCGTTACCTGGAACACGATCGGATCTATATTTTTGATAATGCGGGTGATAAACAGGTCTATCTCTCTTCGGCAGACTGGATGACGCGCAATATTGACTACCGTATTGAAGTCGCGGCACCGCTGCTGGATCCGCGTCTGAAGCAGCAGATCCTCGACATCATCGAGATTCTGTTCAGCGATACCGTGAAAGCACGCTATATCGACAAAGAACTCAGTAACCGCTATGTACCGCGCGGTAACCGCCGCAAAGTGCGGTCGCAACTGGCGATTTACGACTATATCAAATCACTCGAGCAACCCGATTAACCTATGCCGATAAATGATAAGACCCCACGCCCGCAGGAATTCGCCGCGGTCGACCTTGGCTCTAACAGTTTCCACATGGTCATCGCCCGTGAGGTGGATGGCGCGCTGCAGATCATCGGTCGTCTGAAGCAGCGCGTACACCTGGCGGATGGTCTTGATGAACGCAGCATGCTCAGCGAAGAGGCGATGGAGCGCGGGTTAAACTGCCTGTCGCTGTTTGCTGAACGCCTGCAGGGCTTCTCGCCCTCCAGCGTGTGCATCGTGGGCACCCACACCCTGCGCCAGGCCCTGAACGCCCCGGAGTTCCTCAAGCGGGCCGAAAAAGTGATCCCCTACCCGATTGAGATCATCTCCGGCAACGAGGAAGCGCGTCTGATTTTCATGGGCGTTGAGCACACCCAGCCGGAAAAAGGACGCAAGCTGGTTATCGATATCGGCGGTGGCTCAACGGAGCTGGTGATCGGCGAAGACTTTGAGCCGCGCCTGGTGGAAAGCCGCCGTATGGGCTGCGTCAGCTTCGCGCAGATGTATTTCCCGGGTGGCACCATCACCCGCGAGAACTTCCAGCGCGCGCGTATGGCCGCTGTCCAGAAGCTGGAAAATCTGGCCTGGCAGTACCGTATTCAGGGCTGGAACGTGGCGCTGGGCGCGTCGGGCACCATCAAGGCGGCGCATGAAGTGCTGCTGGCGATGGGTGAAAAAGACGGGTTTATCACGCCCGAACGCCTGACGTTGCTGACCGAAGAAGTGCTGAAGCATAAAAGTTTTGACGCCTTAAGCCTGCCGGGTCTTTCCGACGAGCGTAAAGCGGTATTCGTGCCGGGGCTGGCTATTCTCTGCGGCGTGTTTGATGCCCTCGCCATAAAAGAGCTGCGTCTGTCGGACGGCGCGCTGCGTGAAGGCGTGCTGTATGAGATGGAAGGCCGTTTCCGCCATCAGGATATTCGTAGCCGCACCGCGCAAAGCCTGGCCAACCAGTACAACATCGACCGTGAACAGGCGAAGCGCGTGCTGGACACCACGGTGCAGATGTACGAACAGTGGCAGGAGCAGAATCCGAAGCTCGCGCACCCGCAGCTTGCCGCGCTGTTGAAATGGGCCGCGATGCTGCACGAGGTGGGGCTGAACATCAACCACAGCGGGATGCACCGCCATTCGGCCTACATTCTGCAAAACAGCGATCTGCCTGGCTTCAACCAGGAGCAGCAAACCATGATGGCGACCCTGGTGCGTTATCACCGCAAGGCCATCAAGCTCGACGACCTGCCGCGCTTTACGCTGTTCAAGAAAAAACAGTTTCTGCCGCTTATTCAGCTGCTGCGTCTGGGCGTGCTGCTCAATAACCAGCGTCAGGCCACCACCACGCCGCCCACGCTGAAGCTTAAAACCGACGACCACCACTGGACGCTGAGCTTCCCGCACGACTGGTTTAGTCAGAACGCGCTGGTCCTGCTGGATCTGGAAAAAGAGCAGCAGTACTGGGAAGCGGTCACCGGCTGGCTGCTCAAAATTGAAGAAGAGAGCGCCGACGTCGCCGCGTAACGGCTCAGGCGTCCGCAGTGGACGCCTCTGCTTCCAGCAGCGACTCAAGCGGTGCCGGTCTGCCAATCAGATAACCCTGCACATAATCGATGCCTAGCGCGTGAACCGCGCTACGTATCTCTTCGCTTTCGACATACTCCGCCACCACCAGCATTTTCTTCATGCGCGCCAGATGGCAGATAGACGCCACAATCTGATAATCCAGGCTGTTGTTGACGATATTGCGAATAAAGCTGCCGTCAATCTTGAGAATATCCGCGTCCACGCTTTTCAGCCGCGCATAGCTCGCATAGCCGGTGCCAAAATCATCAATTGCAATACGTACCCCCATTTTCTGCAGCTGCCGGAGGATGTGTAGCGCCTGTTCCGCATTGCAAAAAGTGCTGCACTCCGTCACTTCAAAGATTAGCTGCCACGGCTCAATGGCGTATTTCGCCAGCAGGCGATTCACCTCAAGCGGAAACTGCACCCGACACACGGTCGACGGGGCAAGATTAATGGCAAAGCGCTGGCCGGGCAGTCTTTCGCGATGCGCGGCGAGAAAGCGCAGGGTGTGCTCGAGCACCCATAAATCTACCCGCGAGGAGAGACCAAACTCCTGCGCGACGGGCAGGAACTGGTCGGGGGAGATCAATAGCCCGTTTATATCCGGCATCCGGAGCAGGACTTCGTGATAGCAATCGCCACGCATGCCGCGAACGGGTTGAACCAGCAGGGTGAATTCGTCGTTATCAAGCGCCTTTTGCAGGCGGCTCATCATCGCGACTTTATCCTTCAGGTTGCGCTGCAAATGGACGGCCCCACGCTGCTGAAGGTTTTCCGGATGGTTGGAGGAGAGCGACAGGTCGGCAACCACGCCCAGCTCGCCCAGCACCAGATAAAGATGGTTAACCGGGGACCGGACATAGCAATAGCTCACGCCCACCTGCGGCTGCAGCGGCATGCCGTCCCAGACAAAGCGGAACTGCTTGATGTGCTCGTCCAGGGCTTCAATCCGCTGCTGGTGCAATTCCGCGTTGAGCCGTACCGCCAGGTCATACCCGGTCAGGTGATACACCAGCTCATTGGGCTGGAGAATGCCATTCACCCACTGCGCCAGCTGCTGCTTGTACTGAATCCTCAGCAACACGCCGTAATTTCGGCCCAGAATTTCCAGCTCCGGAATGCGCAGCAGGCAGAGCGCCGACCACGGGTTTTTCGCCAGATCGCGCGACAGCGCCCGCAGATTAGGCATATGGACGACCGGGTCGAGCAGCGCCAGCCTGCGGGAGCGTTTGTTCGCCGCGCGCTGCCGGGTCGCCAGCATCGACATATAAATCACCACGAACGAGAAGACCAGGTAACTGGAAGAGGTGATCGCCAGCTGAATGTCATACCCCGGGTTCACCGGGATATAGCGGTAAAAATAGTGAATAGACACCAGCAGTATCGGCGTCCAGATAAGCGAAATCAGCTTATAGCCAAAACGCATCGCGCCCCAGAGCATCACCGGCATCAGCAGGGAAAGAGTATAGTTGGTGGTGAAAATGGAGCTGTTCTCATTCATCGGAAGCAGCAGCAGCGAAAGCAGCCCGCCAAGCGCGATAGCCCACACCAACAACTCAACGACCGTCACCTTTTTGTCTATCTCGGAACGGATCTGCGAGAGAAGGCTTTTGATATAGCGCGGATGACGAAGCAGGCGGATCAGCAGATAGCTCAGCGGCACGCCCGTCAGGCCGCTGACCAGCAGCGTCTGATAGTTGATGAGCGTGCGAATATTGAGGGGATTTAATCCCGCAAGGCTCTGACGGCTCTCATACACGCCTAAATACACCGCAAACTGAAACAGCACCAGAAACAGCGTCGCGGGGCAGAACGCCTGCCAGAAGATGCGCTGCGCCATCAGCCGAACGTCGCCGTACGCGGTCATATTCCGTCTGGGCGCAAACACCCGGTAGCCACCCCAGCTGAGCACTAAAGGGACGACAAAATGGAGGATCCCCGCGACGGTTTCAAACATACCGACCGACGGGTAATAGCGGATAAACAGCGACAATACGATCCCGGGCAGCGCTTCCAGGCCAAAGAACATCATCAGCGAAAGCAAAAATGAGAGGGGTAAATAATAGAGTGCCGCAATGCCGTCGCCCAGCTGCGTGAATGTATTCGCGATGCTCAGCACGGGAAGTAAAACCACAGGCAAAATAAGCGGTAATGCCCACCAGCGGTTTTCATTTTTTTTCAGGAAAGCCAGAATGTTCATAGATGCCCGGTTAAACCCCTTTCGCTCCAGAGGGAAAATAAAGACAGGCATCCAACCTGACGTACGCGCCGCCCGGCAAGGTGAGGGGCGAACTGTATGGAGGAAAGATTTTAAATATCAGGGCCGGGAAGCCGTTGACTTAAATCAAACTACTTTACGCAAATAACTTTTTGCGGCGTTTTTTTGAAATTATTTTCTTCATATTATCAATATGGTAAATGCATTAATTAATTTCAATAACATTAATCAATGTAAACATTGACGGTTATTTACACACAGCAGAATTGACCCCGCCTTCCCGCTGTGCCTTAATATCCTTGTCGCCCAAAAGGGCTTATCCAGGAAAAACAGAGTGAGTCAGGTCACGCGTATGCGCAAACGACATCAATTTAATACCCGAATGACCCGCATCATACTGCTCATCAGCTTCCTGTTTTTCTTTGGCCGCTTCGTTTACTCTTCAATTGGCGCCTGGTACCACCATCAGGACAAAACCCAGTCGCAGCAATCCAGCCTGACCGTCGACACCGCCGATCGCTAAACAGCCGCAGGATGTTGCACGAGCCGAATAATGGCCGCGATCCCTTTGCTGAGGATTTTATCCTGCCGCATTACGATCGCCAGCTGCCGCTGCAGCATGGGCGTAAGCGACATCACACATAGCCCTTCGCGATCGGCATCCTGTTCGACCGCCATTCGCGGCACAATACTGTAGCCCAGACCCGCACGAACCATGCGTTTGATCGCCTCGATGCTGCCAAGCTGCATCACCGGTGCGATCGCTAATCCATTCGCCGCAAACCAGCCATCGATCAGCGCCCGGGTACCGCTGCCTGATTCAAAGGCAATCAGCGGCTGAGCGTGCAGCGCCTCCGGGGTAAAACCCCTGAAAGCATCCTGCTGCTCCCGCGACGCGATAAAAACAAACTCTTCGTCCATTACCGGCATGACGTCCAGCGCTCTGCCGCTCACCGGCAGCGTCACCAGCCCCATATCGAGCCGGTTCTCTTCGATGGCCCTGACGATGTCGAGGGTGTTGCCCGTCGTCACCCCCACGCTCAGAAGCGGATAGTCCTGGCGCAGCTTCTCCAGCAGCGGCGGCAGAAGATGGATGCAGGCCGTTGCCCCCGTGCCAAGCGTAATGGTGCCGCTCACATCGTGGCTGAATGCGCTCACGGACCGGATAGCGTCATCCACCGCCTGCTGAATACGCTCCCCATGCGCCAGCAACGCCTGCCCGGCAGCCGTAGCCTTAATCCCCCGCCCGGTACGCTCCACCAGCCGCGTTTGCAGAAACTGCTCCAGCTGACGTATTTGCAGGCTGACGGCGGGCTGGGAAATACCCAGCACATCCGCTGCCGCTGAAAAGCTGCCGCGCTGGATCACCAGACGGAAGGTGGCGAGATAGCCCAGATTAAGCGTTGTCATTCAAAGTTTCTCTTATACCGCGCATAAGGTTGCTGCCCTGCCAGCACAATAGCGCGCGAGTTATGCTCAGGACAACTGCATAACGGAATGAAAAACAATGGAAACACCCGCCCTGCCTCGCCGCCTCGCCCTCATGGCGGGATGTAATCAGCTTATCAACTGGGGGATCTCGTTTTATATGCCCGGCACCTTTGCGCTGGCGATTTCAGCCGACCGGGGGTGGTCATCACCGCAGATTTACCTCGGCCTGACGCTGGCGATGCTGGTGATGGCGGCGGTTTCTCCGTTTGTCGCCCGCCTGCTGGCACGCTTTGGCGGTCAGAAAGTGGTGATGAGCGGCACGTTGCTGATCGCCGCAAGCTGCGCAGGGATGGCGTATACCCAGACGCTTTTTGGCTGGTACTGCGCCTGGCTGATCGGCGGCGTAGGGATGCGCCTGTCGCTGTACGACGCGCTGTTCGCCGCGCTGGTAAACCTCTACGGGCAGCAGGCGCGAAGAACAATCTCACGCGTCACGCTGGCGGGCGGGCTGGCCTCCGCCGTTTTCTGGCCGCTGGGCGATGCTCTGCTTCAGGTCATGAGCTGGCAGGAGGCGCTGCGCGTCTACGCGCTCTTCGGCCTGCTGAGCGCGATGCTGATTCGAACGCTTCCCCGCCAGCGGCTGACGGTGACGACAAAGGTCACCGCGCCGCCTCTTAACAACGAGCGGCATAACGGCTGGCTTTATGCCGCCTTCATTGCCCTCATCACCTTTGTCTCTAGCGGCACGTCCACCCATCTGCCGGAGTTTATTGCCCACTTTGGCCTGCCGGTCGCCATCGGCATGCTGTGGGGAGTCGGCCAGACGGGCGCCCGCTCGCTGGAAGTGCTGGCGGGTGCCCGCTTAACCCCCTTCAAACTCACGCTTTTTACCGCGCTCGCCATGCCGCTCTGCTTTCTTCTGGGGATGAGCAGCGCCCTGTTTGCGTGGTGTGCGGCCGGGTTTGTGCTGGGCTACGGCGCCATCAACGGGCTGGTCACCATCGTAAAAGCCACCCTGCCGCTGGAGCTGTTTAGCCCCGAAAGCTATGCCCGCCGCACCGGCATGCTGCTTATCCCCGGCCAGCTGATGGCGGCAGCCTCACCGTTTGCCTATGCGTGGCTGAATAAAACGCTGGGGATCGCAGGTGCAATGTGGGTATCAACGGGGCTGACGCTGGTGATTGCCGGGCTGGCGATAGCGATTGTGCGTCGTCCAGGCAGGCAAACCGTATCGCACTGTATCCAGAGCGCCACGCTGACAAACGGGTACAAAACGCCGCCTCCGGCAAATATCTCCGATACATAAAAATGGTTTTCTTTCCCTGTCGTCATTCACAACCGATAAGGAGAGAACCCATGATTCGTCGCTATGCACTTTTCCCCCTGCTAGTCCTGGCATCTGTAGCCCATGCCCGGACCACGCCGCTGGATAACCTGAGCGCAGAGGACGTTAACGGCCCCGCCGCCGTTGCGCCACTGGCGCAGCCGCAGCCGCCCGCAAAGCTGATAGTCGATCCCCCGCTTGCCGGGCCGCTGAGCAAAGGCGCGGTGTTTATCCAGTACCGTGCCGAAAACCTGCGTATCGAGCCGGTATTCGGCCCCGAGGCGCTCAAGGTCACGCCGCGCATCGGTCACATTCACGTGGTGGTGGATGACGCGCCGTGGCACTGGGCTGACGCCAGCGGAGAGCCGGTGATCCTGGTGGGGCTGCCCGCCGGTAAACACAAGGTGACGATTATTCTGGCCGACCCGACGCACAAGCCGCTCGACCACAAAACCGTTGAATTCACCGTCCCGCCCCACGCGACGGTCCACCACTTTTAAGGAGTCTGAAGATGAAAGCACTGTCTGTAGTGACGGCAGGCCTGCTGGCGGTTTCCGCCAGCGCCTTTGCGCAGAGTAAAACCAGCGTCGTGCTGGTGCACGGCGCGTTTGCCGACGGCAGCAGCTGGAATAAGGTGATTACCCTGTTGCAGAAGCAGCACGCCGAGGTCATTGCCGTCCAGCTCCCGCTCACGTCGCTTAAGGATGACGTTGCGGCCACGCGGCGGGCCATCGCCCGCGCCCAGGGTGACGTGGTGCTGGTGGGCCACTCCTGGGGCGGCACCGTGATTAGCGAGGCGGGCAACGATGCGCGGGTAAAATCGCTGGTGTACGTGGCGGCGTTCGCGCCGGATTCCGGCCAGTCGACGGCGGATCTGGCAGGAAGTTTCCCTGCCCCGCCGGGCAGCGCGGGCATTGCTAAAACGGCGGACGGCTATTTATACCTGCCGACAGGAGCCGTCAGAAAGGACTTCGCGCCTGACGTGAAGCCAGACATTCAAAACACCATAGCAGCCACGCAGGGGCCGATTAAGGCCGAGGCGTTTGGTGAAAAGGTCGCCCACGCGGCGTGGCATGATAAACCGAGCTGGTATGTGGTCAGCAAGAATGACCGAATGATCAACCCCGATCTTGAACGGGCGATGGCGAAGACGATCCATGCGAAAACCGCCGAGGTGGCGGCAAGCCACGTGTCGATGGTGAGCCAGCCGCAGATCGTTGCCCGGACGATTGAGCAGGCGATAAGCGGTAATTAACCGGAGTGACTCATTCGATCTTCTGCACTTCCGTATCCACCGGCAGCAGCGCAGTGCCGTCATGCGCTGCTGGCGCCATAAAGGGAACCGGCCTGCCCGTCCGCCTGTCGACCAGCAGCGAGTGACGCTCGCCCTGTGAAAACAGATTTTGCTCTCCCCACTGACGCAGCGCCACGATCACGGGGAAAAGACGTTCGCCTTTGTCGGTCAGAACATATTCCTGATAAGCCGTGCCGTCCGATGCCCCCTGTAACGTCAGGATGTCCGCCTCAACCAGCTTGCGAAGCCGGTCAGAAAGGATGTTGCGCGCCACCCCAAGGCTGCGCTGAAAATCCCCGAAGCGCGTCATGCCGTCAAACGCATTACGCACAATGAGAAGCGACCAGCGATCCCCGAGCAGGTCAACGCTGCGGGCAACGGGACAATATTCCTCTTTTACCGTATTTCGGGACATCACCTGTTTTCCTCGCAAAGGCCACCCCATAACTGGTTGCATTTTAAAACTGCATAGCCTAGCATTCAACCAGTTTCTTTTCGAAACCAGGTTATCACAGGCGAGGATTTTGAATATGTCACTGACGTCAGCCCTTCCTTCAGCCGACATGCCGCGCAGCATGGTCTGGCTGTTCGCCACCGCCAGCGGCCTAAGCGTGGCAAACGTCTATTACGCCCAGCCTTTGCTTGACGCGCTGGCGAACGATTTCGGCATCAGCCATGCGGCCGTGGGGAGCGTGGTGACCGCGACACAAATTGGCTGTGCGCTGGCTCTTTTGCTCGTCGTTCCTCTGGGTGACAAAGTGGATCGTCGACGACTCATGGCAGTACAGCTGATTGCTCTGGTGGTGGCGCTGGTTTCCGTCAGCATGGCACAGTCCTCTTCAGCGCTGCTTATCGGTATGCTTGCGACAGGTATGTTGGGCACGGCCATGACGCAGGGGCTGATCGCCTACGCCGCCAGCGCCGCGTCGCCCCATGAACAGGGACGCGTTGTCGGCGCGGCACAGGGCGGCGTGTTCACAGGTTTGCTGCTCGCTCGCGTCTTTGCCGGTGGCATCAGCGATATCGCGGGCTGGCGCGGGGTTTATCTTTGTGCTGCCGCGCTGATGCTCATGATTGCGTTACCTCTGTGGTGGCGACTCCCCGCCCTGCCAGCCGTCACTGCCACGATGAGCTATCCGCGGTTGATTGGCTCAATGCTCACGCTGCTGCGGCAGGAAAAAGTGCTGCAGATACGCGGCGTGCTGGCGCTGCTGATGTTTGCATCGTTTAACATTTTCTGGAGCGCGCTGGTGCTGCCGCTGAGCGCACCGCCGTTTAACTTTTCGCATACAGCGATTGGCGCGTTTGGACTGGCTGGCGCGGTGGGCGCGCTGGCTGCTGGCCGGGCAGGACGCTGGGCCGATCGGGGATATGCCCAACGCACCAGCGCGGCGGCGCTGAGTATCTTACTGTTAGCCTGGTGGCCCTTGTCGCTGATGGACCGTTCAATCGGGATTTTGCTTATCGGCATCATACTGCTCGATTTGGGTGGTCAGGCGCTGCACGTCACTAATCAGAGCATGATTTTCCGCACCCGTCCCGAGGCGCACAGCCGGCTGGTCGGGCTTTACATGCTGTTTTATGCCGTCGGCAGCGGGCTCGGTGCGCTCGGCACAACGATGACGTATGCCTGTGCCGGCTGGCCGGGCGTCTGCCTGCTTGGCGCCTCGGTCAGCCTGCTGGCGCTGGTGTTCTGGTGGCTAACCCGCGCTAGCCACCGCTGTTCGCAGGATAATCCCGATTAATCCACGCGTGGTCCTCTTCCCAGGTGAACATCCATTTACGCATCGGGCCGGCCATCACGTTGAGGTAGTAGCTATCATACCCGGCCATCGTCGCGACCGGGTGGTAGCCCTTCGGCACCATCACCACGTCACGGTTATAGACCGCCATACACTCATCCAGCGTTCTGTCATCGGTGTAGACGCGCTGCATGCAGAACCCCTGCTCCGGGTTGAGGCGATGGTAGTAGGTCTCCTCCAGATAGGTCTCCTGCGGCGGGTTATCCGTGTCGTGCTTGTGGCTCGGGTACGAGCTGGTGCAGCCCTCACTGGTCCACACCTCCACCACCAGCAGGCTGTCGGCGGGCCTGTCTTCCGGCAAAATGTTATGCACGTAGCGCTGGTTGTGACCTTTGCCGCGCGCTTCACCGTCGATATCCTGCGGCGCAATCAGCCGCGTCGGATACGTGCCTTTGCCCGGCGCGGCGCAGACCGCCAGCTCCAGCGTCGTCAGCGCCTTTACCTGCACCGTCTCCTGCGGGGTGACGTACACCGCCCACGGCTTAATGCGCTCGAAGGGGCTCATCCGCTCGCCGATATCGTTAAACTGCGCGGAAGGCGTGCTGATGGAGGCCCGCCCGGCGACCAGCACCAGGCAGCGCTCTTCGCTGACGGCGGGCAGCGTCAGCGTCTGCCCCTCCTGCAGCTCATACGCCTCAAAGCCGACGTAGCCCCACCCTGCGCTTTCCGGTGTAACACACTGGGTGCGCCCCTCCGCGTTCGGCTGTTGCCAGCGTGATAACAGACGTGACATGTTCCCTCCTCAAATCAGTCCGGCGTCGCGCGCCAGGCGGCTCAGGTTGTTATACCCCAGACGGGCGTAGGTCAGCGGATGGGCAATCGCCGGATCCTGCTCGGCCTCGACCACCAGCCAGCCGTGATAATCCTGCGCCTTCAGCAGCCGCATAATAGGTGGGTAATCGACGCAGCCGTCGCCCGGCACGGTAAACACGCCGCTCAGCACCGCATCGAGGAAGCTGGTTTTGCGGTTTTTGACGTCCGCCAACACGTCGGCGCGCACGTCTTTGCAATGAACGTGGTTGATGCGCGACGCCCAGCGCTGCGCCACCGCCAGCGGATCGGCCCCGGCAAAGGTCAGATGGCCGGTATCCAGCAGCAGTCCGACCGCCTCCCCGGTGTGAGTCATCAAGTTGTCCACGTCCTCGGCGGACTCAATCACGGTGCCCATATGGTGATGGTAGGCAATCTGCACGCCCTGCTGCTGCGTATAGCGGGCAAATTCGGTGAGCTTCTCGCCGTACTCCTTCCAGCGCTCCTGCGGGAAGCGCGGGCGCAGATGCACCGGGGTCTGCTGCTCGCCGTGAATGCAGCCGCTCACTTCCGCAAACACCAGCACCTTCGCCCCCAGCTCGCGCAGCAGCGTCAGGTGCGGCTGCACGGCGGCGATCTCCTCCTCCACGCTGCGCTCCAGCAGGCGGCCGGAGTACCAGCCGGAGACCAGCTGCAGGTCGTGACGCTGCAGGATGGGGCCAAGCAGGCGCGCTTCGCGCGGGAATTTATTGCCCAGCTCGAAGCCGGCAAAACCGGCCTCTTTACCTTCGCTCAGACAGGTTTCCAGCGAGGTTTCCGCGCCGAGAGAAGGCAGATCGTCGTTCGTCCACGTCAGCGGGTTAATGCCTAATTGCACACTCATTGTCGTCTCCATTATGCATGTCCGCGCTCGCGCCACCAGGCGATAAGCTGCAGGTAGTTGTCCCGGATGCGCGCCACCAGCTGCGCATCATCAATATCGTGCTTTAGCCACGCGCGGGAGGCATCGCCAAACAGCGTGCGCCCCACGGCGAAGCCTTTCACTACCGTCTGCCCCGCTGCGGCTTTGAAGTCGGCGCGCAGCTGTTCCGCCGGGGCGTCCAGGCCGAGGATCACCACCCCGCGGCAGTGCGGGTCCCGGCGTTCGATAATCTCGCTCAGCGCCGTCCAGCCGTCGGCGGAGAGCGGCGGTAGCTTCCACCAGTCGGGGTAAATGCCGAGGTTGTAGAAGCGGGAGATGGCGCGCAGGTAGAGCTCGTCGCTGCGCGGCATGCTGGCAGGCAGGATCACCTCAAGCAGCAGCTCGTGCCCGGACCGGCAGCAGGCGTGGTACACCTCGGCGATTTTCTGCTCCTGCTCCAGGCGCAGGCCGTGGGCATCTTCCGGGTGGAAAAAGACCAGGCACTTCACCACGTGCTCCTGCGGCCAGCTGATAAGCTGGGTGCCGATGTTGCCGTGCTCCATCTCCAGCGGCCGGGATCCCGGCAGCTCAATGGGACGACCAATCCACCACCCTTCCCCGGTGATTGCGTTCAGCGCGTCCTGACCAAAGGTGCCGTCGCACAGAAGACCGGCTTTGCCCTCCAGCCCGGCGCGGCTCGCCGCCTCGCGGCTGGCCTGCAGGATCAGCTGCTTCAGCGCCGGAATGCGCTTAAGCGACGCGCCGCACTGCATCGCCATATCCTCAAGCTGGCTGCGGTGGTCGAAGGCCATCACGCACAGCTCCGGCCATTCGCGGCGGCGAGTGGTCACCCGGTGGAGATGGTTAAGACGCGGGTCGAGATCCGGGCGCGGCACCATCGCGGCGCGGGAAAGATAATCATCCAGCTCGATTTTGCTCGGCATCGCCGGGGCGCAGCCGTGGCGCGAAACCACCAGCGCGCCGCAGGCGTTGGCGTAGCGGCATGCCTGCTCCCAGCCTTCGTCGTTCAGGTAGCCGCGCAGCAGGCCGGACATAAACGCGTCCCCCGCCCCGAGGACGTTCAGCACCTCCACGCGCACGCCGGTCACCGTCAGGCCGTCGTCCAGCCGGGGCGGAATGGCGTCGGTATAGACCGAGCAGCCGAGCGCGCCGCGCTTGCAGACCAGCGCTGCGTCACTGACGGCACGCACCTGTCCCAGCGCCTGCAGGGTATCCGTGCTGCCGCCCGCAATGTGAAACTCCTCCTCGGTGCCGACAATGACGTCGAAGAGGTGCAGCACCTCCTGCAGCTCGCGGGTGACCTTCTCGGCGGCGATAAAGCGCGTTTCGCCGTCGCCTAAGGAGGTTAGCCCCCACAGCACCGGACGATAGTCGATGTCCAGCACCGTGCGCACGCCGTGACGGCGGGCATAGCCCAGCGCCGTCAGCACCGCCTCGCGGGTCTGCGGATGAGAAAGGTGAGTCCCGGTGATGGCAAGACAACGTGCGGAGGCAATGTAGCTTTCGTCCACATCGCTGGCGGTAATCGCCATATCCGCGCAGTTATCGCGATAAAAAATCAGAGGAAAGGTGTCCCGGTCTTTAATGCCGAGGAGCACCAGCGCCGTAAGGCGTTGTTTATCGGTAATCAGATGGCTGGTATCGCAGCCCACCTGGTTGAGCTCTTCCCGCAGGAAGCGGCCCATATGTTCATCGCCGACGCGCGCCAGCATCGACGAACGTAAACCCTGACGCGCGGTGCCGTAAGCCACGTTGCCCGACGACCCGCCGAGATATTTGGCGAAGCTCGACGCGTCCTCCAGACGGGCACCAATCTGCTGACTGTAGAGGTCTACCGCCACGCGGCCCATGCATATCACATCAAACTGCTTTTCCACGTTGATACCTCATCAGACAATGTCGTTCACGTTCAGCCAGCGGCCTTCCCGGTGCGAGAGCGCAATCGCGTCCAGCACGCGCGACACCTTCCAGCCCTCTTCGAAGTCCGGCCACATCGGCGCGTCGGCGGCAATCCCGTCCACCAGGTCGCGCACCTCCACCGTTTTTTGATCGTTAAAGCCAATCCCGTGTCCCGCGCCCATGCAGAACGCGGCGTAGTCCGGGTGCGCCGGGCCGACGAGCAGCGTGCGGAACCCCTGGCGGTTCACAGGATCGTCATGCAGATAAAGCTTCAGCTCCGCCATGCGCTCCTGGGTGAAGCTGATGGCGCCTTTCGTTCCGGTGATGACGTACGACAGCCCCATCTTGCGTCCGCAGGCAACGCGGGAGGTTTCAATCACGCCCTGCGCCCCGCCCGCAAAACGCACCATCGCGTGGGCCTGATCCTCGTTTTCGACGGCAATCATCTCTGACGATCCGGCCTTCGCCGGGCGCGCTGGGACCACGATCTTCAGGTCGCCGCAGACCTGCTCGATATCCCCCACCAGGTACTGAGCCATGTTGACGATATGCGCCGCGAGGTCGCCCAGCGCCCCCAGCCCGGCGGTCTCTTTGAAGCAGTGCCAGTGAATGGGCGAGCGCGGGTCGGCCATATAGTCTTCGTTGTGGGTGCCGTAGAAGTGGATCACCTCGCCAATCTCGCCTCGCGCGATAATCTCCTTCGCCAACTGCGCCGTCGGGTTTTTCATGTAGTTGAACCCCACCAGGGTTTTCACTCCTGCCCGCTGTGCAGCCTCAACCATTTCACGCGCGTCGTGGGCGTTCAGCGCCAGCGGCTTTTCCGAGTAGACGTGCTTGCCGTGGCGGATCGCCTCCAGCGCCATCTCTTTATGCAGATGGTTGGGAGAGCAAATATCCACCACGTCAATGGCCGGGTCGGCCACCAGCGCCCGCCAGTCCCCGGTGGAGCGGTTGAAGCCAAACGCCTGCGCGCGCGCTGCCGCCAGCTCCGGCGTGACTTCCGCCACAATCTCGCGCACCAGCCTGCCGCGCAGGTTGAAGACCGTCGGGGCCTGGGCATAGGCGATAGCGTGCGCCTTGCCGATATACCCGGTGCCAATTAATCCAATACGAACCTCTTTCATCGTGATCCTCACAGTGCGCCGCGACGGCTTTTGGCATAGGTATCGAATGCCACCGCCAGAACGATAATTAATCCGGTGATAATCTGCTGGTAGTAGGCCGAGACGTTCATCAGCACCAGGCCGTTAATCAGAATGCCCATGATGATGGAGCCGATAATGGTGCCGCCGATGCGCCCGTAGCCGCCCATCAGCGAGGTGCCGCCGATCACCACCGAGGCGATGACGCGCAGCTCAAAGGAGATCCCGGCTACCGCCTCGGCGCTCCCCAGACGCGCGCTCAGGATGAAGCCCGCCAGCCCGGCCAGACAGCCGATCAGCACGTAGACGCTGACCAGCACGCGCTTGACGTTGACCCCCGCCAGCCGCGCCGCCTCCGGGTTGCCGCCGATGGCGTAGACGAAGCGTCCCCAGCGGGTTTTATGCAGCGCCAGATAGCCGCCGACGGCGACGATGGCGAAGATCCAGATAGGAATAGAGATGCCGAGCAGCTCCCCGCGTCCCCACCAGCGGTAGCCCTGATCGAAACCGGCGATCGGCGCGCCGTCGTTAATCACCAGCGTCAGGCCGCGCCAGATTGTCATCCCGCCGAGGGTGACGATGAACGGCGGCAGGCGCAGGCGGGTGACGCCCAGGCCGTGCAGGAAGCCAATCGCCGTGCCCATCGCCAGACAAATCCCCAGCCCAATCAGCCAGCTCATGCCGCCCCAGGCGTTCGGGTCGACGGTGGTGAAGTTGTCGCCCTTAATGACGTACGCCGCGGTCATGGCGCACACCGCGAGAATGGAGCCCACGGAGAGGTCAATCCCGGCGGTCAGAATGACGAAGGTCATCCCCACGGCCATGATCCCGTAGATGGACACTTCGGTCAGGATGTTGAAAATATTGCGTTCAGAGAAAAAGTTGCTGTTCTGCGACTGGAAGAAGATCAGCAGCAGGATCATGAAAATCAGCACCCCGAAGCGCTCGAAGAAGGCGATGGGATCGATGCGTCCGGCGCGTTTGACCGGGGCCTGCGTTTTAGAAATCATCTGCGTCATGAGAAACTCCGTTATGCCGCGTTCAGGGCGTTGTGGTTGATGGCCATCATCGTCATCAGCCGTTCTTCGTTAGCGTCGTCGCCGTGGATCTCGCCGGTCACCCGGCCTTCGCTGAGGGTGATGATCCGGTCAGACACCGCCATCACTTCAGGCAGATCGGAGGAGATCACGATCACCGCCACGCCCTTCTTCGCCATGTCAAACAGCACCTGGTGCACTTCCGATTTGGTCCCCACGTCGATGCCGCGCGTCGGCTCATCGACGATCAGCACCCGCGGGTTGAGCGCCATGCAGCGCGCGAGGATCACCTTTTGCTGGTTGCCACCGGAGAGCTTGCGCACCTCCTGCGCGCTGTTGACCATTTTGATCTGCAGCGCCTTGCGGTAGGACTCAATCAGATCGTCCTCTTTGCGGGTGTTCACGAACCAGCGCCACTGCAGCAGCGAGGAGAGACAGGAGAGCGACAGGTTGTCGCGAATCGACAGCCCCAGCACCGCCCCCTCTTTTTTGCGATCTTCCGGCACCAGCGCCACGCCCTGATCGAGGGCATACAGCGGGTCGCGCGGCTGGTACGGCACGCCGTCCAGCTCAAAGCTCCCGGAGGTAAAGGCGTCTGCGCCAAACAGGCAGCGCGCCACCTCGGTACGTCCCGCGCCCACCAGCCCGGCAATGCCCAGAACTTCCCCGGCGTGGACGTGGAAGCTGATGTCGTGCAAGGCGATGCCGTGCGGATCCAGCGGCGGCTTTTCGCGGCTCAGCCCCTTCACCGCCAGGCGGACGGGTTTGTCTTCATGATGCGTTTCGCTGGCCGGACGGCGGTTAAAGGCCACGTCGCGCCCGACCATCAGGCGGATCAGCTGTTCGACATTGGTCTCCGCCACCGCGCCGGTGCCGGTAAAGCGGCCGTCCTGGAAAACGGTGAAGCGATCGCAGAGCTGGAAAACTTCGTGCAGACGGTGGGTAACGTAAATAATGCTCACGCCGCGGTTTTTAAGCTCCCGCACCACGCGGTGCAGGCTTTCCACCTCGCTGTCGCTCAGCGCGGCGGAAGGTTCGTCCATAATGATTAACCGGGCGTTGAGGGTCAGCGCCCGGGCGATCTCCACCATCTGCTGCTGGGCGACGCTCAGGCGGGCGACCGGCGTGGTCGGCGCAACGTTCAGCTGGAGGTAATCGAGAATGACCTGCGCCTCCTGGTTGACCGCCCTTTCGTCGACGATCAGGTTACGCCTGCGCGGCTCGCGCCCGAGAAACATGTTTTCCGCGACGGTCATGTTGGGCAGCAGGTTGAATTCCTGATAGATGGTGATAATGCCCTTGTTCTGGCGTTCCACCGGGGAGTCGTCCACCGGCAGCGTTTCGCCGTTGAACCAGATATCCCCGCGCGTTTGCGGCTGCGCGCCCGCGAGCGCCTTCAGCAGCGTGGATTTTCCCGCCCCGTTTTCCCCCAGCAGGGCGTGAATTTCGCCGCTGCCGACGGTCAGCTGAGCGCTGCTCAGCGCCCAGACGCCGGAAAAGCTTTTTGCCAGATCGGTCACTTTCAGTAAGGGTTGCGACATCAGTCTGCTCCTCCTCATGATGAGCCGCCAGAGGCGGCTCGGGACATATTAGTTACCGGCCTCACCGATACGCTCAGCCTGCTGCAGGTTCTCTTTGGTGATCAGCGTCGGCGGGTAATCGGCCCCGGTGATGGCTTTCTTCTCGCGCACGTTAGCCACCAGCTGGCTCATCGCCGTCTGCACCGCAAAGCCCGGACGCTGATCCGCCGTTACCGCCAGCCAGCCGTCGCGCACGCGGGCCAGCGCTTCCGGCACCGCATCAAACCCGGTCACGAGGATTTCGCCCGGCTTCACGCCCTGGCTCTGCAGCGCTTCAATCGCGCCCAGCGCCATATCGTCGTTGGCGGAGAGGATCACCTGCGGACGTTTCGGCAGCGAAGGCAGAACGCTTTCAACGATGCGCATTCCTTCAGAACGCATCCAGTTGCCGGTCTGATCGGCGACGATCTTGTACTTATCCCCGCCCGCCTTCAGGCTGTCGCGGATCCCTTTGGTGCGTTCAATGTTGGAAGAGGAGCCCGGCTGGCCGGTGAGGAGAATGATGTCCGCGCCGTCGGGGAATTTGGTTTTAACGAAGTCGCCAACCGCCTGGCCGCCCTTGTAATTGTTGGCGCCGAAGTGCGGCACTTTCTTCTGGCTGTCGACGGAGCGGTCAAGGGTGACGATCGGCAGCTTCGCATCCTGAATTTCATCCACCGCGCTGGAGACCGCGTTCACGTCATTCGGGGAGACGATAAAGCCCTGCGCCCCGCGGGTGATGGCGTTTTCCAGGTCAGCTACCTGCTTCGGCGAGCTGCCCTGCCCGTCCAGCACCTGAAGCTTCACGCCCATCTCTTTTGCGGCTTTCACCGCCGTGCGCTGCATGTGAACTTCAAACGGCATGGCCAGGTTTGGCGTACTGAAAACGATTTGCTCGTTTTCGGCGAGGGCGGCCCCGGACGTCATGGCGATGAGGGCGGCTACGATCAGTTTTTTCATTATTATGTCTCTCTGTGTAGGGTTGTTGTGTTTAGAGGACGATCTCGCGCTGGCTGCGCAGTGACTCCAGCGCTTTATCCGCAAGGTACAGCGCACGTTCACCATCATCGCCGCTGCAGTCAGGCACCGCTTCGCCGCGCAGGACCGCAACAAAGTGTTCCCATTCCGCGGCGTAAGCGGATTTGTAGCGCTGCAGGAAGAAGTGTTCCGGCAGCGCGCTGGTGCAGCCCTGTTTGCCGTAGTGCTGCACCTGGTTTTCCAGAATGTTGCCCGCGCACAGCAGCCCTTCGGAGCCGTGCAGCTCCAGGCGCTGGTCGTAGCCGTAAGATGAACGGCGGCTGTTGACGATGGTCGCCATCGCGCCGGAGGCATATTTCAGAACGATAAACGCGGTATCGATATCCCCCGCCTCGCCAATCGCCGGATCCACCAGGTTGCTGCCCTGGGCATACACCGACACCGGCTCTTCGCCCATGATGAAGCGCGCCATGTCAAAGTCGTGAATGGTCATATCGCGGAACAAGCCGCCGGAGACGCGCACGTACTCAGCAGGCGGCGGAGACGGATCGCGGGAGATGATGAGCAGCGATTCCGGTTTGCCTATGCGCCCGGCCTGCGCGTCGGTTTTCACGCGGCGAAACTGCGGGTCAAAGCGGCGGTTAAAGCCAATGAACAGCGGCACGTCGTACTCTTTGACCACCTTCAGGCAGTCGCGCACGCGGGCGAGGTCAAGGTGTACCGGCTTTTCGCAGAAGATGGCCTTGCCGTGGCGGGCGGCCATTTCAATCAGATCCGCGTGGGTATCGGTGGCGGAGGCGATCAGCACGGCGTGAACGTTAGGGTCGGTCATCGCCTCGTTCAGGCTCTGCTGGCGGGCCTGATACTGCGCGGCGAGACGGGTGGCAAATTCCTGATTCGGGTCAACCACGGACCAGAGCGTGGTCACGCCGTGGCTGGCGATGTTAGCTGCATGTACCTGGCCGATTCGGCCAGCGCCCAGTAAAGCAATGTTAAACATAACGGCTCCCGGTGTTGGTGAATGCTGTGAACTAACGACCCTATAAATAAAACATTTATTTCATTTTTATAAATAGTGAAAATTATGTTTTTGAGTACGGGTTAACACTTTTGAGATGAATGAGATAAATTTTGTTATCAATCTCACAACATGAGTGGACGTGCGGCAACTCCCCTCACCCCGGCCCTCTCCCTCAGGGAGAGGGAGTAAAAAACCGCACCGATCCGTCCCCTCTCCCTGTGGGAGAGGGTTAGGGTGAGGGGAAAACAAAAATGAAATGAAAATTTCGTTACGGCAGGAAAACTCAATACTGACGGGCTTTTTTCACCTGCGCCTGCGTTTGCTCAGCGGCCTCACGCACGGCAGAAGACGCCGCCACCTGCGCATCACCGGTTCGCCACCAGGAGGCGTAGTCGTGGGTCATGGTCTTCGGCAGCACCTTGATGTCCAGCAGCGTCGGGCCCGGATGCGCCCGCGACGCCTCCAGCGCCGCCAGCAGGCTTTGCTCATCGTTCACCCGCCAAGCGCGGCAGCCGTAGCTTTCCGCGTTTTGCGCAAAGTCGACCTTCACCAGCGGCCCGTCAAGCCGCCCGGTTTCCGGGTTGCGGTGGCGGTTTTCGGTGCCAAAGCTGCCCATGCCGTGCCCCATCTGCAGGTTATTAATGCAGCCGAAGCTGGCGTTATCAAACAGCAGAACGGTGACCTTAATGCCCTCCTGAACGGCGGTTTGCAGCTCGGAGTGCAGCATCATGTAGGAGCCATCCCCCACCATGGCGTACACCGGCTGCTCGGGTCTGGCGAGCTTCGCGCCGATGGCCGCCGCAATCTCGTAGCCCATGCAGGAGTAGCCGTACTCCAGGTGATAGCTGTCCGGCGTTTTGACCTGCCAGAGGCGCTGTAAATCCCCCGGCAGCGAACCGGCCGCGCCCACCACGATGGCGTTATCTTCAACATGCTGGTTGATCAGCCCCAGCACCCGCGTCTGGGTCAGGCGGGTGTTAAGCGCCTCGCCGTATTCCGCCAGCTGCGCATCCAGGTGCCCCGCCAC
The DNA here is from genome assembly GCF_019730495.1 of Enterobacter sp. Y17. Taxonomy (NCBI): domain Bacteria; kingdom Pseudomonadati; phylum Pseudomonadota; class Gammaproteobacteria; order Enterobacterales; family Enterobacteriaceae; genus Enterobacter; species Enterobacter sp. Y17. The sequence continues at coordinate 92,097 of NZ_JAASKP010000001.1, read as the reverse complement.
TTCGGGCGCGTCGTCAGGACACCACTGGCGATCCCACAGGCGGCGGCACTCGTCGCGCCAGGCGGACTTCGCCTGAGCGATCGCCTCTCCCCAGCCGCTGCGGTAATCCCCGAGCGCGTGGGTCAAGGCCTGGAGCCCGGTTTGGGCATCGGCAATCAGCGCGGTGGCGTCCAGCTTCAGGGCGTCAAACTCAGCCACGTTCAGCAGCAGAAACTCAACGTCCGGGTGGGAAAAGAGCGCCTTGGAGCCGGTGGTAAAATCGGTAAGGCGCGTGCCGACGCCAATCACTAAATCGGCCTGCGGCGCGAGCTGGTTGGCGGCCATTCCGCCCGTCACCCCTATGCCGCCCAGGTTAAGTGGGTGGTCACTTACCAGCGCTCCCTTTCCGGCCTGGGTTTCGGCAAACGGCAGCCGCAGCGTTTCGACAAATTCGCGAAACGCCTCATGCGCGCCGGAATAGCGCACGCCGCCGCCGCACACCACCAGCGGACGACGCTTGCGGGCGATCAGCGCCCGCGCCCGCGCCAGACGCTGCGGATCGGGCGGACGGCGTTCGATGTGATGCACGCGACGCGCGAAGAAGCTCAGCGGGTAGTCCCAGGCCTCTCCCTGCACGTCCTGCGGCAGGCAGATGGTCACCGCGCCGGTATTGACGGGGTCAGTAAGCGTTCGCATCGCGCTTAGCATTGCGCTCATCAGCTGCTCGGGACGGTTGATGCGGTCCCAGTAGCGGGAGACCGGACGGAAGCAGTCGTTGGTGCTGATGCTGAGATCGTGATACTGCTCGATCTGCTGCAGCACCGGGTCCGGCTGGCGGCTGGCGTAGATATCGCCCGGCAGCAGCAGGAGCGGGATGCGGTTTGCCGTGGCGGTGGCCGCCGCGGTCACCATATTGGCGGCGCCCGGCCCGACGGAGGAGGTGACGGCAAAAATGCGCTGACGGCGGTGCTGTTTGGCGAATCCCGTCGCCATATGGGCAATTCCCTGCTCGTTGCAGCCCTGCATCACCTGCAGATGGCCCGGGTCCTGCTCCAGCGCCTGGCCGATACCCAGCACGTTGCCGTGCCCAAAGATGGTGGCCACGCCCTCCACGAAGGGCGTTTCGTTGCCGTCCACGCTGACGTACTGTTGATTGAGGAACCGGACCAGCGCCTGGGCCATGGTCATACGTTCGGTTTGCATAAAACCTCCTGTCAGCCCAGCGTCGGCATGGAGAACGCAGCGCCTGTCTCCTGCTGCATTTCCGGCCAGCGCGCGGTGATGGTTTTCATTCGGGTGTAGAAGCGCACGCCGTCGCTGCCGTGAACGTTGAGCGCGCCAAAGATGGAACGCTTCCAGCCGCCGAAGCTGTGGAACGCCATCGGCACCGGGATCGGCACGTTGACGCCCACCATGCCCGCCTGCACCTCTTCGCAGAAGCGGCGCGCGCAGCCGCCGTCGCGGGTGAAGATCGCCGAACCATTACCATATTCATGGCGGTTAATCAGATCCACCGCGCTGGCGTAATCTGCTACGCGCACCACAGAAAGCACCGGGCCGAAGATCTCTTCTTTATAGATGGTCATCTCCGGAGTGACGTTATCGAACAGCGTCGGCCCGACGAAGTAGCCCTGCTCGTGGCCCTTCACGCTGAAGCCGCGACCGTCCACGCGAAGTTTCGCTCCCTGCGACTCGCCGCTGTCGATGTAGCCCAGCACCTTGCTGCGGTGTACGGAGGAGATGAGCGGCCCCATTTCGTTTTCCGGCGACTGGTCCAGGCCGGGCCCGACGCGCAGCGCTGCAATCTGTTTCTCCAGCCGGGCGCAGAGGTCATCGGCGGTTTTATCCCCCACCACCAGCACCACCGAGAGCGCCATGCAGCGTTCGCCCGCCGCGCCGTAGGCCGCGCCCATGATGGCGTTGGTCGCCATCTCCATGTCGGCGTCCGGCATCAGGATGCAGTGATTTTTCGCGCCGCCCAGCGCCTGGCAGCGCTTTCCGTGGGCGGACGCGGTCTGGTAAATGTATTCCGCAATCGGCGTGGAGCCGACAAAGCTCACCGCCTGCACGCGCGGGTCGGTCAGGAGCACGTCAACGGACTCCTTATCGCCCTGCACCACGTTGAACACGCCGTCCGGCAGGCCGGCCTCTTTCAGCAGCTGCGCCAGCGCCAGCGCCAGGGAAGGATCTTTTTCCGACGGCTTCAGCACGAAGGTGTTGCCAGTCGCCAGCGCAATCGGGAACATCCACATCGGCACCATCGCCGGGAAGTTAAACGGGGTGATCCCGGCGCAGACGCCGAGCGGCTGCATCAGCGAGTGGCTGTCGACGCCGGTACCGACGTTCGCCGAGTGTTCACCCTTTTGCAGATGTGGGATGCCGCAGGCAAATTCTACTACTTCCAGGCCGCGGGTCAGTTCGCCCACCGCATCGGAGAAGACCTTGCCGTGCTCTTCGCTGATGATGCGGGCCAGTCGCTCCATGTTCTCTTCCAGCAGCGCCTTGAAGCGGAACATCACGCGCGCGCGCTTAAGCGGAGCATGGCGCGCCCACGCCGGAAACGCCTGCTGCGCGGCGGCAATCGCCTGCTCCGTTTCCTGCGCCGTACTCATCACCACCTGGCGGATCTGCTCGCCGGTGGCCGGGTTGAAGATCGCCTGAACGCGCTGGCCTGAACCGGTGACACATTCGCCGTGAATAAAATTCGCTACCGTCTCCATCCTTAACCTCTCGCTGTTGATACGTGACTGTTAACTGAACACTGTGTACTGAACACTATATATGAAACAAATATTCCATTTTAAGTTGAAATAAAATAAATGATGATTATTGTGATCAAGGATGGATTTTTATGTTAACAGCCAACAACACTGACGCAGCGTGCGCTATTAAGGGATTTCGGGCGAGGAAATGACTGAAGTTTCTGTTTCATTTTTGCTGCCAGATGGATGGCCGACATTTAAAAGACGCGGTTTTGCGTTTAGAATCATAAGACTGTATTTGGGGGATAACATGACGACAGCAACCAGCCTGAACGAACTGCAGCAGCAAATCCGCGATCGCTACGATAGCCTGAGCAAGAGGCTGCAGCAGGTCTCCCGCTACGTGCTGGATAACACCAACAGCGTGGCCTTTGATACGGTTGCCGTCATTGCCGAGCGCGCCGACGTGCCGCCCTCGACGCTGATCCGCTTTGCCAACGCCTTTGACTTCACCGGCTTCAACGAAATGAAACAGCTGTTTCGCATGAACCTGGTGGAGGAGACCGCCAGCTACAGCGACCGCGCCCGGCTGTTTCGCGAGATGGAGAGCGAGGCCGTGCCGGAAACGCCGCTCGATATCCTGCAGGAGTTTGCCCGCTCGAACGCGCAGGCGCTCCAGCAGCTGGCCGCCCGCGCCGAACCGGAAATGCTGGAGCGCGCGGTACAGCTGCTGGCCGACGCCGACACCATCTACATCGCCGGACTGCGCCGCTCCTTTAGCGTCGCGGCCTACCTCACCTACGCTCTGAGCCATCTGGAGTGCCGCCCTATCCTGCTCGACGGGATGGGCGGCATGCTGCGCGAGCAGATCAGCCGCATTAAAGCGCGCGACATCGTGGTGTCGATCAGCTTCTCACCGTACGCGGAAGAGACGGTGATGGTCAGCGAAACCGCCGCCAGCGTCGGCGCGCGGCAGATCGTGATTACGGACAGCCAGATCAGCCCGCTGGCGACGTTCAGCGATCTCTGCTTTGTGGTGAAAGAGGCGCAGGTGGACGCGTTTCGCTCCCAGTCGGCAACGCTGTGCCTGGTGCAGTCGCTGGTGGTGGCGCTGGCGTATCGGTTGGGTGGGAGAGAAAATTAGTTATCGTTAATTTTGATCACACCCTTTGAAATTTTCTTGTGTGTATCCTGCCCATCACTCAACAATAAGAGTAAATGTATTGAAGTATTCAAACATGTGTAAAACAATCTTTCCTTCAGTAATTGAAGCGGTTTTCCCTTTGTCAGCGAGGCCAACACCTCCATAGGTTTTCAAGTCAATACGGAAGGGGCGATTCTCAATATGATCACAGCGATGCAGAACAAAATCTGCTGGTTTTCATTATGTTTAATAAAAATCATTAGGTTGTTAAGTTTGATTGTTTGAATGAATAGATGAAAAGCTGAAGCATTAGATAGTCGCGCTGATATTGCCAAAAATATGATAAGTATTCTTTCGTAATAAAATTAAAAGAACATTAAATCTGTCCATTGAGAAGATTAACAGGAGAGCAAAGATAATGCACAACGATAAGTCATGAGTATTGCATATGAGAGGAATAGCATTTTACTAGACTAGTAAAAACCAAAATAATTTGAAGACTGCAAGAAAATGCTGATGAGCTTCAGATAAATATGCCACCACCAAGTCTAGCCTAGTAATATTAGGTGAGTTTACAAGAACTATTTTAAAACATTAAACAAGTTGATATAAATGACATTAGATAATTGCATAGCATGATGAGAACCAGTAAAAATTTATAACCTCTATTTTTTAATAGATAGAGGTTATAACTATATACCATACTACTCGTGTAATCCATTGAATTTTTAAACTATTATTTTTGTAACTTATTTAATTCATATATCGAATCAGATAGTCTTGTTCCAGCGCCAACAACTCTAGCTAAAACTTTAAGTTGTTCCTGTACAACTTTGCTTTCAGATTTCTCAGGGTAATTAAAAGAATGATCAATCTCTCCCCAGACCTCTTCAAAAAGAGTACGAACTTGAACCTCGCAAGTAATATCGCTATCGGCTCTAGGTTTGAAAACATAGTGTACACTAGTATAAAAGCTATCTTTTAACTTAGGTGCTACTCCAAGACGTTCAAATAATTTCGAATATTCAGGATCCCATGTATAAGCCTTGGGTGCTTCATAGAGTGCTAACTCACCCGAATCGACGTACTTCATCAAGGCTTTATGGATTTCCTCAAACTGACCTATATAGAGATGAAGAATTCTTATTCCACATATATCAGTAATTCTTTGTTTTATGTTATCACAAGTTATTGGTCCCTTTCGTTCTCCAAGAGGCAGTGAAAGGTCTTCTTGATTTTTCCTTTCTATTTTGCTTTTTAAGTGTTCTAAATCTTTAAATCTTGTTTTATAACTATGTACTAATTTTTTAAGTTCAGGGTCTCTTTTTATGTATGATAAAAACTTATCATGGAGTAATTCATATGAATGAAGATCATTCTTTATACAGCTTATTGCATCCTCGTTTAATTTATCATCCATTTTATAAAAGCTCCAATCTATCCAATACATCCTGAGCTAACTTAATATAGCCAGCCCTAGTACCATAATAATCTTTCGAATTTCCTTTTATCGTTCCTTTTTCCTCTTGCAAATTAGGTAAGTCAGGAACCTTCCACATAGGAGCTTTGTATTTTTGAGCCATCGTTGGGAGAGTTCCATGACCATGGATAACAGAGTTTTCCCCCATAGAGGTTTCAAAATAATCCTTACCATTATTGAGTAAGCAATTTTGTGGAACATATTTTTTTATTGTATCAGGAATTTTTCTTGCGAAATTATAATGGGCCAAAGCTACATTCAGCTCATTCGGCGCATCTGAACGTTTTTTTGCATTATAAATTGTATAACCTAAAAGTTTCACAAAATCATTAGGGAAGTATTTTCTCTTGCTATCTGAAAGCAAAGAATACATAGTTGTAAATTCTTTATACCAAACTGAAAGTGCATTACCTATATTTCTAATACCATAATCGGAGAACATATCAGGTGCACAAGGAATAATAATTGCATCCGCACTTGATATTATTACTTTGTTTAAAGCGCCTAAACTAGGTGAAGTATCTATGAGCACAACATCATAACCAAATTTATTAGTATACTCCTCACAAATCTTTCTAATAGAAGTCACAATTCTGACTGCTTGCGGCTCTCCGAGAAAAGCTTCACTCCAATGTTTAGCTAGTTTATTCTCAAAAAGGTGCAGCGTTAACCTGCCTGGAATTAAGTGTAAATTATCTCTTAGGCAAACAGGTGATGATAATATATTTTCATCAGACTCACCATCTTCAATGGGTTTCAGCAAATAGTGAATTGAATGATTTCTTTCATGAAAAGCTTTAAAATCCTGTCTTTCGACCTTAGATTTCGCAGCTTTATAATCATTAATGAAATCATCTTCGCAGTTCCAAATCTCTTCTAATCGCTCTTCCGTAACACCATATAACGTTAGATTTGATTGAGGATCCAAATCAATCAAGAGTACTTTTTTACCTTTTTCAGCTAATGCAGCACCTAAATGATAAGTCAAAGTGGACTTACCTACACCGCCCTTATTATTAAAAACTGAAATTATTTTCATATATATTCCTTTTATAAATAAAATCGATCCTGATAATTCTTTTCGCTTCTTGCCAGATTAACTTTTCAATAAAACTATATACAGACGCAAGAGTCAACAACTTATTTAAGCGCAACCTCAATCTTATAACTATAAACAAAAAAAGAAAGTAATGATATCTACAAATTTATGAAAGAATCACCGCTGTTAATTCATTTTGGTTATTAATCTTTCTTATTAAAGAAAAAACCCGCATAAATGCGGGTTTTGGCGCTAACTTAAAGGGTGGCTTATTCCCACTCAATCGTAGCCGGTGGCTTACCGCTGATGTCATACACCACGCGGGAAATACCATTCACTTCGTTGATGATGCGGTTAGACACGCGGCCTAAGAAGTCATACGGCAGGTGCGCCCAGTGCGCGGTCATGAAGTCGATGGTTTCCACCGCACGCAGGGAAACAACCCAGTCGTACTTACGGCCATCGCCCATCACACCGACGGAGCGAACCGGCAGGAACACGGTGAAGGCCTGGCTCACTTTGTTGTACAGGTCAGCTTTGTGCAGCTCTTCGATGAAGATAGCGTCCGCGCGGCGCAGCAGGTCGCAGTACTCTTTCTTCACTTCGCCCAGCACGCGCACGCCCAGACCCGGACCCGGGAACGGGTGACGGTAGAGCATGTCGTACGGCAGACCCAGTTCCAGACCGATCTTACGCACTTCGTCTTTGAACAGCTCGCGCAGCGGTTCAACCAGGCCCATCTTCATCTCTTTCGGCAGGCCGCCCACGTTGTGGTGAGATTTGATGACGTGTGCTTTACCGGTTGCGGAGGCCGCAGACTCGATCACGTCAGGGTAGATAGTGCCCTGCGCCAGCCACTTCACGTCTTCCAGCTTCAGCGCCTCTTCGTCGAATACTTCCACAAACACGCGGCCGATGATTTTACGTTTGGCTTCCGGATCGTTCTCGCCTTTCAGCGCGTCCAGGAAGCGCTGCTCGCCTTCCACGTGAATGATGTTCAGACCGAAGTGGTCGCCGAACATGTCCATAACCTGCTGGGCTTCGTTCAGACGCAGCAGACCGTTGTCCACGAAGACGCAGGTCAGGTTTTTACCGATGGCGCGGTGCAGCAGCATCGCGGTCACGGAGGAGTCCACGCCGCCGGAGAGGCCGAGGATCACTTTGTCATCGCCAACCTGCTGGCGGATACGCTCAACGGCGTCGTCGATGATTTTTGCCGGGGTCCACAGAGCTTCACACTGGCAGATGTCGCGAACGAAGCGCTCCAGCATGCGCATACCCTGACGGGTGTGGGTCACTTCCGGGTGGAACTGTACGCCGTAGAAGCGTTTTTCTTCGTTCGCCATGATGGCGAACGGGCAGCTTTCGGTGCTGGCAACGGTCACGAAGTCAGACGGGATGGCGGTAACTTTGTCGCCGTGGCTCATCCACACGTCCAGCAGCGGTTTGCCGTCTGCGGTCAGGGAGTCTTCGATACCGCGCACCAGCGCGCTGTCGGTGACGACTTCTACCTGTGCGTAGCCAAACTCGCGCTCGTTAGAGCCTTCTACGTGGCCGCCCAGCTGCATTGCCATGGTCTGCATACCGTAGCAAACGCCGAATACCGGCACGCCAGCTTCGAACACGTACTGCGGCGCGCGCGGGCTGTTCTCTTCGGTGGTACTTTCCGGGCCGCCGGACAGGATGATGCCGCTTGGATTGAATTCGCGAATCTGTGCTTCCGTGACATCCCACGCCCACAGCTCACAGTAAACGCCCAGTTCACGTACGCGACGCGCCACCAGCTGAGTGTACTGAGAACCGAAGTCCAGGATGAGAATGCGATGTTTATGAATGTTTTCCGTCATTGACGCTAATTCCGAGGCAAGTGAAACAAAAACAGAGCGCCCGGCAGAAGCCGGGCGCGGAAACTTATCAGGAGCCCAGACGGTAGTTCGGGGACTCTTTGGTGATCGTCACGTCGTGAACGTGGCTCTCCTGGATACCCGCACCGCTGATGCGTACGAATTCCGCTTTAGTACGCAGCAGGTCAATGGTACCACAGCCGGTCAGACCCATACAGGAGCGCAGGCCGCCCATCTGCTGGTGAATGATCTCTTTCAGACGGCCTTTATACGCTACGCGACCTTCGATACCTTCCGGCACCAGTTTGTCAGCGGCGTTATCGGTCTGGAAGTAACGGTCAGAGGAGCCTTTGGACATCGCGCCCAGGGAGCCCATACCGCGGTAAGATTTGTAAGAACGGCCCTGGTAGAGTTCGATTTCGCCCGGGGATTCTTCGGTACCGGCCAGCATGGAGCCTACCATTACGGCAGCTGCGCCCGCGGCGATCGCTTTGGCGATGTCGCCAGAGAAGCGGATACCGCCGTCAGCGATAACCGGAATACCGGTGCCTTCCAGCGCTTCAACCGCGTCAGACACGGCGGTGATCTGCGGAACGCCCACGCCGGTGACGATACGGGTAGTACAGATGGAGCCAGGACCGATACCCACTTTCACCGCGCTGCAGCCAGCGTCAGCCAGCGCGCGAGCGCCTGCGCCAGTGGCCACGTTACCGCCGATGATCTGCAGATCAGGGTATTTGGCACGGGTGTCGCGAATACGTTGCAGAACGCCTTCGGAGTGGCCGTGAGAGGAGTCAATCAGCAGGACGTCAACGCCAGCAGCAACCAGCGCGTCAACGCGCTCTTCGTTACCGGCGCCAGCGCCAACCGCAGCGCCAACGCGCAGACGGCCATGCTCGTCTTTACAGGCGTTAGGCTTACGTTCTGCTTTCTGGAAATCTTTAACGGTGATCATGCCGCGCAGGTGGAAGCTGCTGTCAACAACCAGCGCTTTTTCAACGCGTTTTTCGTGCATTTTTGCCAGCACCACGTCGCGGGTTTCACCTTCGCGAACGGTGACCAGACGCTCTTTTGGCGTCATGTACACGCTAACAGGCTGGTTCAGGTCAGTCACGAAACGCACGTCACGACCGGTGATGATACCGACCAGTTCGTTCTCTTCGGTCACCACCGGATAACCGGCGAAGCCGTTACGTTCGGTCAGGGCTTTCACTTCGTGCAGCGTGGTGGTTGGCAGAACGGTCTGTGGGTCAGACACGATGCCGGATTCATGTTTCTTCACGCGGCGAACTTCTTCCGCCTGACGTTCGATAGACATGTTTTTGTGAATAAAGCCAATGCCACCTTCCTGTGCCAGGGCGATAGCCAGGCGCGCTTCAGTCACGGTGTCCATTGCCGCAGAGAGCATAGGAATGTTCAGGCGAATGGTTTTCGTCAACTGCGTGCTGAGATCGGCAGTATTCGGCAGAACAGTGGAGTGAGCGGGAACGAGGAGGACGTCGTCAAACGTCAGTGCTTCTTTAGCGATACGTAGCATGGGCAATATCTCTGACCTGGGTGGTTAAATATTGCCGTGGCATTATACAGAGCGTAACCGATTGCATCTACACTTTTTTATAAAAAAGCTTGCGATTGCCTCTCAGCAGGTTACTATCGACTGAATAACTTGCTGATTTAGAATTTGATCCCGCTCACATGTTATCCTCTCAATCCCCCTCAATTTATACCGTCAGCCGCCTGAATCAGACGGTGCGTTTGCTGCTTGAGCAGGAAATGGGGCAGGTCTGGATCAGCGGTGAGATCTCTAACTTCACGCAGCCGTCCTCCGGTCACTGGTACTTTACCTTAAAAGACGACACCGCCCAGGTGCGCTGCGCGATGTTCCGCAACAGCAACCGTCGCGTGACGTTTCGTCCTCAGCACGGCCAGCAGGTTCTGGTTCGCGCCAATATCACCCTGTATGAGCCGCGCGGCGATTATCAAATCATCGTCGAGAGCATGCAGCCTGCAGGTGAAGGCCTGCTGCAGCAGAAGTATGAACAGCTAAAAGCCAGGCTCTCTGCCGAAGGGCTGTTCGACCAGCAGTACAAAAAACCGCTGCCCTCCCCCGCCCACTGCGTTGGGGTCATCACCTCGAAAACCGGTGCGGCACTGCACGATATTTTGCACGTGCTGAAGCGTCGCGATCCTTCCCTGCCCGTCATCATCTACCCGACCGCCGTTCAGGGTGACGATGCGCCGGGCCAGATAGTTCGCGCCATTGAGCTGGCGAACGCCCGTCAGGAGTGCGACGTATTAATCGTCGGGCGCGGCGGCGGCTCGCTGGAAGACTTGTGGAGCTTTAACGACGAGCGCGTGGCGCGGGCAATCTTTGCAAGCCTTATCCCCGTGGTGAGCGCCGTCGGCCACGAAACTGACGTAACGATAGCCGATTTTGTCGCGGATCTGCGCGCGCCTACGCCGTCCGCGGCGGCGGAAGTGGTCAGCCGGAACCAGCTGGAGCTGCTGCGTCAGATTCAGAACGGCCAGCAGCGTCTTGAGATGGCGATGGACTACTTCCTTGCCAACCGTACCCGCCGCTTTACCCAGCTTCATCATCGTCTTCAGCAGCAGCACCCGCAGCTGCGTCTGGCGCGTCAGCAGACCGTGCTGGAGCGCCTGCGTCAGCGCATGAGCTTTGCGGTGGACGCGCAGCTCAAGCGCGCGGTATCGCGCCAGCAGCGCGTAACCCAGCGCCTGAATCAGCAGAACCCGCAGCCGAAAATTTATCGCGCGCAAACGCGGATCCAGCAGCTGGAGTATCGTCTGGCGGAAACTGTCCGGGCGCGCCTGAGCACCACCCGCGAACGTTTTGGCAATGCGGTGACCCATCTTGAAGCGGTCAGCCCCCTCTCCACGCTGGCGCGCGGCTATAGCGTGACAACGGCGACGGACGGCAAAGTGCTGAAGCAGACCAAACAGGTGAATACCGGCGATGTGCTGACGACGCGTCTTTCAGACGGCTGGGTAGAAAGCGAAGTGAAATCAATTAAACCGGTGAAAAAGACGCATCAGCGTAAAACCGGATAATTCCTCGCCGGTTACTTACTATACTGCTGCTATTCCCTTTTTTAATAAGGAGAGCAGCATGCCCCATCTTCATAGCGTTATTCCCCCTTATATTCTTCGTCGTATTATCGAAAGCGGTTCCGAGCCGCAGCAGCGCTGTGCCCGTCAGACCTTAACCCACGTCCAGACGCTGATGGCCCACATGCCCGGCAAACCCGCCGCGCCGCACGTGAATAAAGCCGGGCAGCTGGAGCGCGATATTTACGACGCGAAGCATACCCAGGAGCTGCCGGGTACCCAGGTGCGTTACGAAGGCCAGCCATCGAACGGCGATGTGGCGGTGGATGAAGCCTACGATTATTTAGGTATTACCCATGATTTCTTCTGGAAAGAATATCAGCGCGATTCGCTCGATAATAAAGGGCTTATTTTGACCGGCACCGTTCACTATGGCCGGGAATATCAGAACGCCTTCTGGAACGGTCAGCAGATGGTATTTGGCGACGGCGACGGGGAAATATTTAACCGCTTTACCATCGCCATCGACGTGGTAGCGCACGAGTTGAGCCACGGCGTGACCGAGACCGAAGCCGGGCTTATCTATTTTGAACAGTCGGGCGCGCTGAACGAGTCTCTGTCGGACGTGTTTGGCTCGCTGGTCAAACAGTACCATCTGAAGCAAACCGCCGATAAAGCAGACTGGCTCATTGGTGAAGGGTTGCTGGCGAAAGGGATCAACGGCAAAGGGCTGCGCTCAATGTCTGAACCCGGCACCGCCTATGACGATCCCCTGCTCGGCAAAGACCCGCAGCCTGCGCACATGAAAGATTTCATTAAAACGCGCGAGGATAACGGCGGCGTGCACCTGAACTCCGGCATCCCCAACCGAGCATTTTATCTGGCCACGACGGCGATCGGCGGCTACGCCTGGGAAAAAGCGGGTTATGCCTGGTACGACACGGTTTGCGATCGCAAACTAGCGCAGGATGCGGATTTTGAGGCCTTCGCAAAGCTGACGATCGCGCACGGAGAGAAACGCTCCGGCAGCGACGCTGGTGCGGCCATTAAACAAGCCTGGGAACAGGTGGGAGTGTTGTAAATGCAGGTTCCGGAACTGACGGATGACGCCGTGGTTGAGCTGGCCCGGGAAGGCGGCGTCGCTTTTATTCCCAAGCTGAGCGGACAGCGCACCATCGCGCTCTCCTCGCTCAATGAGGCCCAGCGCCAGCGCCTGGTGAGCATCCTGGAGCAGGCTTTTCCACGCGGTCAGCCGCCGGGGCAAGCCTCTTCACCCGGCAGCGGCGACCAGCGCTATTTCCGCATCCAGATTATCTGGACCGGGCAAAATCAGGCGCACTACGCCGATATCATCGTGCTGGTGCCCGAGCAGGAAGCCCCCGAGTCGCTGGTCGAGCTGTGGCAGAAAGGCGAAGGCTGCGTCTGCGATTAACCTTCGGCCCGAACAAACTCCACGCGTTTTTTAGAGATAAGACCGTGGCCGTTCTGGCAGAAATAGTCCACCGCACCGCAGGCTTTTAATACCTGGAGTGGCTGATGGCACTCCGGGCAACGGGCTACAAGCGCAATATCTTTATTACAGCTGTCGCAGTGCGCTACGCCGTTCTGGGACTCCAGCGGTGCCTGGCATTCCGGGCAGGTAATCGACATATTCTCTCCTGTTGGGTTTTACCGGGGCATAACGCCGCCCCGGCAAGACCGAGCTTTATGAGGCGTTAGCAGCCGGTTTAGTCTGCGCATTTTCCAGCATGCGGCGCACCGGAACAATAAGGACGATCAGTACCGCGGCACAAATCAGCAGCGCGATGGAGCAGCGAGCAAAGAGATCCGGCAGCATATCCAGCTGGTCGGCCTTCACGTGACCGCCAATCAGGCCCGCCGCCAGGTTACCCAGAGCGCTGGCGCAGAACCACAGCCCCATCATCTGGCCGCGCATTCTTTCCGGCGCAAGCAGCGTCATGGTCGCCAGGCCAATCGGACTCAGGCACAGTTCGCCTAGCGTCAGCATCAGGATGCTGCCCACCAGCCAGAACGGCGACACGCCCGCTCCAGCGCTGCTCAGCACGTTCTGTGCCGCCAGCATCATCAGGCCAAAGCCTGCCGCCGCGCACAAAATACCAATAACGAACTTGGTGATGCTGCTCGGACGAATGTTTTTGCTCGCGAGCTTCGGCCATGCCCAGCTAAACACCGGTGCCAGCAGGATGATGAACAGGGCGTTGATTGACTGGAACCACACCGCCGGGATTTCAAAATCGCCAATCATGCGGTTAGTGTAGTCGTTGGCAAACAGGTTAAACGAGGTTGGCTTCTGCTCAAACGCGGACCAGAAGAACGCCGCTGAAATCAGCAGAATAAAGCAGACCAACAGCCTGGCGCGCTCTTTACGGTTCAGCCCCGCAAAGACAAACAGATAGCAACGGACGCCGCAATCACGTAGACCAGCACGCTGGCTACCGCGACCGGGTTAATCACAATCACGCCCTGCGCAATCAGCGTCACGATCGTTGCCACGCCAGCCGCCAGCGCCAGCAGCCAAACGCCCACGCCGTTACGCTTCACCACCGGGCTGTTCCAGGTAGAGTCGAGGCCGACTTCGCCGTCATAGCGTTTCATTGCCGGAACGGCAAACACGCGGAAGATAATCAGCGCCACCAGCATCCCGATACCGCCTATACCAAAGCCCCAGTGCCAGCCGTGGGTTTTGATCAGCCAGCCGGAAATCAGCGGCGCGATAAACGAGCCCATGTTGATGCCCATATAGAACAGCGAGAAACCGCCGTCACGACGCGCGTCGCCTTTTTTATACAGGGTGCCGACCATCACCGAGATACAGGTTTTGAACAGCCCTGAGCCAAGCACGATGAACATCAGGCCGATAAAGAACAGGTTGTTCCCCATCACCGCAGAGAGCGCGATCGACAGGTGGCCGAGCGCAATCAGGATCGAACCGTACCAGACGGCTCTCTGCTGACCGAGCCAGTTATCGGCCAGCCAGCCGCCCGGCAGCGCGGCCAGGTACATGGTACCGGCAAAGATACCGACAATCGCCGAGGCGTTTTCACGCGCCAGGCCCATCCCGCCGTCATAGACGGTGGCGGCCATAAACAGGATCAGTAACGGACGAATGCCGTAAAACGAGAAACGCTCCCACATCTCGGTGAAGAACAGGGAACCGAGCGGATACGGATGGCCGAAGAACGTTCGGCTCTCTTTTTGATTAACAGTGGATTGCATAATTCTCCCGAAAGGTATGTCGTCGTGCTTGTAAACACCAGCAGGTACGCCGGCCAGTTACGTATCTGGCCGATTTTTTACATGCGGCGAAAAGTTAGTTAACCATTTGATAACCAGGCGCTAGTTTTGTCTAGTACCAGACCCTGGACTTTAAGATGAAAATTCGACGATTGTCTACTTTCTTAGATTTAAACTTGGTTAAAAGTGAATAGTGATTGACTTCACACAGAGAAAACCGGCGGTATGATTTGGCAAAAAAAAGCCCGCGATAAACGCGGGCTTTCGTGAGGCAGGTAAAGATTATTTGCTTTTCTTAATATGCTTAATCAAGCGCTTACGCTTACGCATCTGGTTTGGCGTCAGGGTGTTGCGCTTGTTGGCAAACGGGTTTTCCCCTTCCTTGAACTGGATACGGATAGGCGTGCCCATTACGTCCAGCGATTTACGGAAGTAGTTCATCAGATAGCGCTTGTAGGAATCCGGCAGGTCTTTCACCTGGTTGCCGTGAATTACTACGATTGGCGGGTTGTAACCACCGGCGTGGGCATATTTCAGCTTCACGCGACGGCCGCGCACCAGCGGCGGCTGATGGTCTTCAGCAGCCATATTCATGATGCGGGTCAGCATCGCGGTGCTCTGACGACGGGTGGAGCTGTCGTACGCTTCACGCACGGATTCGAACAGGTTACCCACCCCGCTGCCGTGCAGCGCAGAGATAAAGTGCACGCGGGCGAAGTCGATAAAGCCCAGACGGAAGTCGAGGGTCTCTTTCACCTGCTCGCGCACTTCATTGCTCAGGCCATCCCACTTGTTGACCACGATAACCAGTGAGCGCCCACTATTGAGGATAAAGCCGAGCAGAGAGAGATCCTGATCGGAGATACCTTCGCGTGCGTCGATGACCAGCAGCACTACGTTGGCATCTTCGATCGCCTGCAGGGTTTTGATAACGGAGAATTTTTCCACCACATCGGTGATTTTCCCGCGCTTACGCACCCCGGCGGTGTCGATGAGGACATACTCGCGCTCGTCGCGCTGCATAGGGATGTAGATACTGTCACGGGTGGTGCCCGGCATGTCGTAAACGACCACGCGCTCTTCACCCAGAATACGGTTAGTAAGCGTAGACTTACCTACGTTTGGACGACCCACGATGGCCAGCTTGATCGGCAGATCCTGCGGGTTGAAGTCGTCTTCAGGCTCTTCTTCGCCCTCTTCTCCGTCTTCAAACTGCGCCCAGTATTCAGCGTCTTCGTCCACTTCTTCCGGCGGGTTTACTTCGTCAACCCACGGCAGCAGAACGGTTTCCAGCAGGCTGGTGACGCCACGGCCATGCGATGCCGCAATCGGGTAGATTTCACCCAGGCCCAGAGACCAGAAATCCGCGACGGCCTGATCGGCATCGATACCGTCAGTTTTGTTCGCCACCAGGAAGGTCGGCTTTTCGCGTGAACGCAGGTGTTTGGCAATAGCGGAGTCCGCCGGCATCAGGCCAGCGCGCGCATCCACCATAAACAGCACCACATCCGCCTCTTCAATCGCCAGCAGCGACTGTTCCGCCATGCGGGTTTCAACGCCGTCTTCTGTGCCGTCAATACCACCGGTATCAATACAGATGAACTCGCGTCCTTCCACCTCTGCACGACCGTACTTACGGTCACGCGTCAGCCCCGGGAAATCCGCAACCAGCGCATCACGGGTGCGTGTTAAACGGTTAAAAAGAGTGGATTTTCCAACGTTAGGGCGCCCGACAAGCGCGACCACAGGTACCATGTTTGAAGCCTCATAAAATTCAAAATAACGTCGCTTTCGCGGCGTTTTTAAAAATGTCAAAACGGCTCCTGAGTGAACAGGAGCCGTTTAGTATACTACAACCGCCGGGTAATTAACGCGTGATCGCGTACAGCGTGCCGTCTTTTGCCTGAATCAGCAGTTTGCCGTCGGCCACAACCGGATCGGTCAGGAAACCAGAACTGTCGACTTTTTGCTGTGCAACAAAGCGGCCGTTATCCGGATCGATCCAGTGCATATACCCTTCGCTGTCGCCAACCACCAGGCTACCGTTGTACAGTGCCGGAGCAGTCAGCAGACGGTGCAGCAGATCGCTTTGCGTCCACAGCGTCACGCCGCCTTCGGTGCTCAGCGCCAGCAGACGGTCGTTCTGGTCAACCATATAGATGCGGTTGCCCTCAACGATGAAATCGTTCACAGAGCCCAGCTCACGTTTCCACATGATTTGGCCGCTGCGCAGATCCATCGCGGTCAGGTTGCCGTTATAGGCCAGCGCGTAAACCACACCGTTAACGATGACCGGCGTTGTGTCTACGTCGCTCAGACGGTCAATTTCCGTTGAGCCAGTGGCCTGAGAGATACGCTGCTGCCAGATCATCTGGCCCTGCTGCATCAGCACTGCGCTCACGCGACCGTTGTCACCGCCCACAATGGCAGCACCAAATGCGGTAGCCGGTGCGGATTCGCCGCGCAGAGAGAGCGCAGGCATATCCAGGTTAACGGTCCATTTCACCAGACCGTCAGCTTCGTTCAGCGCCTGCAGCTGGCCGTTGCTGGTATGAATCAGCACCAGGCCGTCGCTCACCACCGGGCGAGACAGGGATTCACCCGCTACGGTTGTTTGCCAGGCAATAGAACCGTCGCTGCTGTTCAGCGCGTAAACCTGCGCTTTTTCGCTGCCCACGTAGACATGGCCACCGGCAACGGTCAGACCGCCAGACAGCAGTGCAGGTTTACGGGAGAACCAGCCGTCTTTTTCCGCCAGGTTAACGGACCATACTTCCTTCCCGTCATCGGCGTTCACCGCTTTCACGGTACCTTTGCGGTCAGCGGCATAGACAACGCTGTCTGCATACGCAGGATGAAGGTTGGAATAGAAATCACCAATCCCATTGCCCACGGAGACATCCCACGCGGTGGATGGGGTAAACTGGTTTTCAACCGTCGGCAGTGGGGACATTTTCACAACGTCTTCTTCGCCACTGAACAGTGAACAACCACTCAATAACGTAACAGAAAGCAGTCCTGGCAGAAGTAATTTACGCAATTGCATCGGGTCCCTCTCAGACGGACAAATTATTTATTTTCATCTGCATCATTTCGCTCAGCGCAGGTGAAGCATTGCTCTCTACGCCAGCTTGCCACGCTTTACGCGCGCCCGCTTTGTCACCTTTGCTCAGCAGTGCTTCACCGCGCAGATCGGCAACGATGGCAGCAAAACCTTCGCCTTTGATGGTATCAAGCGTTTTCAGCGCATCGTCAGCTTTTTTCTGCTGAACCTGAATACGTGCCAGGCGCAGATTGATCACCGCTTTCAGGTTCTCATCGCTGGCCGCAGCAAGGCTCTGCGAGAGCTGTGCAGCGGCTTTATCCAGTTCGTTCTTATCAACGTACTGCTGAGCCACTTCCAGCGCAGCCAGTGCACCGTAGGTGTTTTTGTTGTCAGCCGCAAATTTTTCTGCCGCCGTCAGC
The DNA here is from genome assembly GCF_019730495.1 of Enterobacter sp. Y17. Lineage (NCBI taxonomy): Bacteria > Pseudomonadati > Pseudomonadota > Gammaproteobacteria > Enterobacterales > Enterobacteriaceae > Enterobacter > Enterobacter sp. Y17. The sequence continues at coordinate 74,123 of NZ_JAASKP010000001.1, read as the reverse complement.
GTTTGCGGCTGATCGGCACGAATTGCGCTAACGGTATTTTCATAGGACAGGGACGCGCCGCGCGCGGAATCCGCCTGATGATTGTTCCAGTAACGCCAGCCTACCAGCGCACCGACACCTAAAATAACCCCAACAACCAGCGCTTTGCCGTTTTCAACAAAGAAGCGCTTAATCGCGTCGACCTGATCGTGTTCGTTCTCGTAAATTTCCACGCAGTCCTTCTCCTTAGCCCAATAGAGTGCGCAAGTGCGCCGCAACGCCGTCCTGCGTTACCGTTGTCTGCTCACCAGAGCGCAGGTCCTTCACCACCACTTCGCCGTTAGCCACTTCGGACTCGCCCAGCACCAGTGCAATACTTGCGCCCCACTTATCGGCACGAGCAAACTGTTTTTTAAAGTTGCCGCCGCCATGGTTGGTCATCAGCTTAACGCCCGGCAGCGCATCGCGCACGCGTTCGGCAAGCTGCATTGCCGCAGACTGCGTTTCCGCGCCTGAAGCTACCAGGTATATATCGACAACGGAATCTGCTTTAAATTCCGGATTAACTGCCTGAACCAGCAAAACAAGTCGCTCAAGGCCCATCGCGAAGCCAACAGCAGGGGCTGCGCGACCGCCAAGCTGCTCAACCAGACCGTCATAACGGCCGCCCGCACATACGGTGCCCTGAGAACCGAGGCTGGTGGTCACCCACTCAAACACGGTACGGTTGTAGTAGTCCAGACCGCGCACCAGGCGCTGGTTCACGGTATAGGCGATGCCTGCCGCTTCAAGCAGCTTGCACAGGCCCGCGAAGTGTTCGCGAGATTCTTCATCCAGGTAGTCACCCAGCGCAGGCGCATCGTTCAGCAGTGCCTGAACATCCGCGTTTTTGGAATCCAGAACGCGCAGCGGGTTACTGTACATGCGACGCTTGCAGTCTTCGTCCAGCTTCTCTTTATGCTGTTCCAGGAACGCCACCAGCGCATCGCGGTAGTTAGCGCGTGCTTCCAGAGAACCGATAGAGTTCAGCTCAAGGGAAACGTGATCGGCGATACCGAGGGCGCGCCACCAGCGGGCGGTCAGCATAATTAGCTCAGCGTCGATGTCCGGGCCCTGCAGGCCAAAGACTTCCACCCCCAGCTGATTGAACTGGCGATAACGACCTTTCTGAGGACGTTCGTGGCGGAACATCGGGCCGATATACCACAGGCGCTGCTCCTGATTGTACAGAAGACCATGTTCGATGCCGGCGCGTACGCAGCCCGCCGTACCTTCCGGACGCAGGGTCAGGCTGTCGCCGTTGCGGTCCTCAAAGGTGTACATCTCTTTTTCAACCACGTCGGTGACTTCACCGATCGCGCGTTTGAATAACGGGGTCTGCTCTACAATCGGCAAACGGATTTCGCTGTAACCGTAGCTGCCGAGCACCTGCTTCAGTGTGCCTTCAATGCGCTGCCAGATGGCGGTTTCGCCAGGCAGATAATCGTTCATGCCGCGGATGGCTTGAATGTTTTTTGCCACGTTTATTCTCTTTCTATATACAAAAAAAACCCAAAGAATGGGTTCAATCATACATGGGAAGCGGCACGCTTCCCATCACGTTATTTTTCAACCTGCTGAACGCTGATACGCTGTGTTTCGTCCATCATGGCGGCTTTGGCGCGGATGCGGGCTTCAAGCTGGTCGATCATGTCGCTATTATCCAGACGATCTTTACGAACGCCATCTTCATAGAGACCACTTTTCTTGTTACCGCCGGTCACGCCCAGAGTTGACACCAGTGCTTCACCCGGACCGTTTACCACGCAGCCGATGATGGAGACGTCCATCGGGGTGATAATGTCTTCCAGGCGCTGCTCCAGGGCATTCACCGTCCCGATCACATCAAACTCCTGACGCGAGCAGGTTGGGCAGGCAATGAAGTTGATCCCACGCGCGCGAATACGCAGTGATTTCAGGATATCGAAACCGACTTTGATCTCTTCGACCGGATCGGCCGCCAGCGAGACGCGCAGGGTGTCACCGATCCCTTCAGAGAGCAGCAGCCCCAGACCGATCGCAGATTTTACAGAGCCGCTGCGCAGGCCGCCCGCTTCGGTGATCCCGAGGTGCAGAGGCTGGTCGATCTGCTTTGCCAGCAGACGATAAGACTCTACCGCCAGGAACACGTCGGAGGCTTTTACGCTGACTTTGAACTGATCGAAGTTAAGACGATCGAGATGATCGACATGACGCATCGCGGATTCGAGCAGCGCCTGTGGCGTCGGCTCGCCGTATTTTTCCTGCAGGTCTTTTTCCAGTGAACCGGCGTTAACGCCGATACGGATAGGAATATTTTTATCGCGGGCGCAGTCCACGACCATGCGGATACGCTCTTCGTTACCGATGTTGCCCGGGTTAATACGCAGGCAATCAACGCCGTATTCGGCCACTTTCAGTGCGATGCGGTAGTCGAAGTGGATATCAGCCACCAGCGGAACGCTGACCTGCTGTTTGATCAGTTTGAACGCCTCAGCGGCATCCATGGTCGGCACGGAAACGCGAACAATGTCCGCGCCTACACGTTCTAATGCTTTGATTTGATTGACCGTCGCTTCTACATCGGTAGTGCGCGTGTTGGTCATCGACTGAACGGCGATAGGTGCCCCATCGCCGATTGGCACATTCCCAACGTAAATCCGTTTCGATTTTCTACGTTGAATCGGAGCCTGGTTATGCATGAAAAATCTCCCGCGTTGCCCGTCTGTTACTGTGCTGCTGATTGTTCGGCATTAACGGTAAGACGTGCAACCTGGTTAGTTCTGATAAAGCGGCTCAGGTCGACAGGTTTTCCTTGATACTGGATCTGTACCGCTGCCGGAGCGCCGATTTTAAGTTTATAGGGAGCCTGGCCGGTTAGGTTTAACGTGCCATCTTTACGCTGCAGGCCGCTGAACAGTTTTTTACCTGTCGCGTCAGTCACTTCCAGCCAGCAGTCGGCGCTGAAGTTCATCACCAGCGCGTTGGGATCGGCTGCTGTTGCCGTACCCGCCGGGTTGGTTGGCAGAGACGCTGCGCTATTGTCTGCAGGCTGAGTAGCCGCAGGCACGTTCGCTGCAGTATCAACATTCGCCTGAGAAGGGGCAACAACCGCATTTTGATCCTGAGCCTGCGGCGCAGCGGTGTTAGCCGTTGCTGACGGAGCCTGTGCTGCATCGGTCGCCGACGCGTCTGGCGCTGCGGTCTGTGGCTCGCTTGAGGACGCTGCACCGTCGTTATTCAGCGGCACGTTCTGGGCATTCTCACTTCCGGCCTGGTTGAGTTCAGCAGAGGATTGATCGGCCATGGTGGTGATCTCTTCCTGCTGGGCTTTGTGGTTTTGCCACCACCATGCGCCCGTCAGGCCAATCACCACAAACAGCACCAGCCAGGTAAAGCTCATCAGCCAGCCATCGCGTTTTTTACGACGTTTCCCCAGGGAGAAGGTCTGCATCGGCGCAACTTTTGCTGCACGGACCGGTGCCTGCTTCTCCATCATTGGCAGTAATTCATTTTCGGGGATATGGACCAGTTTTGCGTAAGAGCGGATATAACCGCGCAAGAACGTTGAAGCCAGATCGGCAGGTGCCTTATCTTCTTCAATATCGCGAACCGTGGAAACCTTCAGGCACAAGCGTTCCGCAACGGCTTGCTGGCTGAGTCCGAGTTGTTCACGGGCGTTGCGAAGACGAACGCCAGTGGAGAGTGCTTCATGTTGGTCGTGAGTGGCTTCAGTATTCATTCGCTACAACTACTGGTACGTGAAAAATAAGGGTTCAGGTGCCGGTGAGTCACAATGCCACCCGCACCGCGAAACTTCTGGTCAGTTAACCTTGAACAGAGAGTATAAGACTGTCAGCCCGGAGATGACAGTACAGCCCTGCCCGTACGGCTAAACTGTTGTTACGTCGTTACATACTGCCCGAAAGTCGGATGAAACGCACCGTAATTATTGTTCAGTCATCACGAATCTGACTGATTATTCAGTAAGACCAGGCTTCACGGCGCAGATAATGCGCCGTGAGTGCATAATAATCAAACAGCTTTAACCGCGATCGTCTCGCCCTGCATGCGTTTACGCAGGGTACGTTTGGTACGGTCAATAACATCACCTGCCAGCTGTCCGCATGCTGCATCAATGTCATCACCACGGGTTTTACGCACGATGGTGGTGAAACCATACTCCATCAGCACCTTGGAAAAACGGTCGATACGGCTGTTCGAGCTACGGCCATACGGCGCGCCCGGGAACGGGTTCCATGGGATCAGGTTGATTTTGCATGGCGTATCTTTCAGCAGTTCAGCAAGCTGATGCGCATGTTCGGTACCGTCGTTAACGTGGTCAAGCATCACGTACTCGATGGTGACGCGGCCCTGGTTGGCGTTGGATTTCTCCAGATAGCGACGCACCGCAGCGAGGAAGGTTTCGATATTGTACTTTTTGTTGATCGGCACAATTTCGTCACGAATTTCGTCGTTTGGTGCATGCAGGGAGATCGCCAGCGCAACGTCAATCATATCGCCCAGCTTGTCCAGCGCAGGCACAACGCCAGAGGTAGACAGCGTGACGCGACGCTTGGACAGACCAAAACCGAAGTCATCCAGCATGATTTCCATCGCCGGAACGACGTTGGTCAGGTTCAGCAGCGGCTCACCCATCCCCATCATCACCACGTTGGTGATAGGACGCGTACCGGTTACTTTTGCCGCACCGACGATTTTCGCGGCACGCCAGACCTGGCCGATAATTTCTGACACCCGCAGATTACGGTTAAAGCCTTGCTGCGCGGTTGAGCAGAATTTGCACTCCAGCGCACAGCCTACCTGAGAGGAGACACACAGCGTGGCGCGGTCTTCTTCCGGGATGTAGACGGTCTCAACGCGCTGATCGCCTACCGCAATCGCCCATTTGATGGTGCCATCCGCTGAGCGCTGCTCTTCCACCACTTCCGGTGCGCGGATTTCAGCCACTTCCTTGAGCTTGTTGCGCAGGACCTTGTTGATGTCAGTCATGTCATCAAAATTGTCGCTGCAGTAATGGTACATCCACTTCATGACCTGATCGGCACGAAACGGCTTTTCGCCCATCTCTTTAAAGAACTCGCGCATCTGCTGACGGTTCAGATCCAGCAGGTTGATTTTTCCATTTTTATTGGGAACCGCAGGAATGGCGACTTCGGAGGTATTAACTAATTCAGACATAATATTTTCCGGCCTCGTTGTTACACGTTATGGCCCATGGAGGGTTGAATAGAAACGCCCCGGAAAGCAGTCTGCTCGTCCGGGGCGTTGCATTGTACAAAGTCTGGCGCAGGGATGCCACGTCTGGACGCGGCATTTACGAAAATAATGTGTAAACGAAACCGTTAAATTAACGGGTGCGTGGACACACTTCGCCTTCTGCGAAGAAGAAAGCGATTTCGCGTGCAGCAGATTCAACAGAGTCAGAGCCGTGGGTACCGTTCTCGGTGAAGCTGTCTGCGTAGTCAGCGCGCAGAGTACCTGCCAGCGCGTTGTCCGGGTTGGTTGCGCCCAGCAGGTCACGGTGACGCTGTACTGCGTTTTCGCCTTCCAGCACGGATACCACGATTGGACCGGAGGTCATGAACTCAACCAGGCCGTCAAAGAATGGGCGACCTTCGTGCTCAGCGTAGAAACCGCGAGCCTGCTCAACGGTCAGGTGCAGCATTTTGGTGCCAACAATTTTGAACCCTGCAGATTCAAAGCGAGCGAAGATGCTGCCAATAACGTTTTTTGCCACCGCGTTTGGTTTGATGATGGAAAAAGTACGTTCAATAGCCATGATAACCTCTGTCAATGTTCTGTTGTTTTGCATACCTGAGTATGGTGTGGCGCGGATTATAATGAGCAATAGCGCCATTGCCTATGGATTCAGGTAACATTTTTTTAAAATAAGACGAGTTTTAGCAACAGCTCACATCAGAAAGCTATTTTCAGGTCACTGCAACGTAAAATTCACCGTCGCGACCTGACCGGTCTCATCCATAACGAGTAACTGATAATCGCCCGATTTATCAAGCTGTAATGTGTAAACTCTTCCCTTCACATTCAGCGGTTCACCGTTCAAAAACCACCAGCGCTCGCCGCTATTGCCGGTCGCCTGAAGCGGCAGCGAAACGCGGGATTCCCCCGGCAGACGTTTGATGACGGCCCCTTCACGCACGCCTGTCAGGATGAGTGGCGCAGGTGCGTCCTGCGATAGCGGAGGACAGGTGGTTGAGGAAGGAGGGACCCGTACCGCGCGACGCTCGGTTGCCGGCAGCCACGGCTCCAGCGGCAGCGGCCAGACATCCAGGACTTTTTCAGTTGCATCAGGGCAATCTGCCGCCACGCGTTTACCCGTTTTATCCAGCCAGACCGGGAAACGAATGCCGCGTATCCCTTCCTGTTCGGGCAATAGCAGCGTGGGCGGTTCACTCCCTTCCAGCAGCCAGGTCGACAGGCGACGCCGACAGTTTTCACTTCCTTCCGGCAGCGACTGGCCGCCCGGCCAGCAGATCACGCCCCGCCCGACGCTCTCCGGACGCGGGTCGCGCGGCAGGCGGGCTTCGTCTACCGTTGAGCGTGACTGAAGCAGGTTATTGACCTGATTTAAGAGTGGAACTGCGCTGGCGAAACCAAACTGCCCCGCTACGGGCGTGCCGTCCGGTCGGCCTGTCCAGATGCCTATTACGTAGCGGGCATTAAGACCAATAGCCCATGCATCACGGTAGCCGTAGCTGGTGCCGGTTTTCCATGCCAGCGGCGCGATCTGCGGTAATGCATTATCCGGCAGCGGCTGCGCCTCGTTCGCCAGAATACGGCGAATAATCCACGCCGAGCCTTGCGACAGCAGCGGACGTTCAATGAGCGGATCGCCCGGCTGTAACCGCAGCCTCCCCGCCTTACCGTGTCGGGCAAACGCGCTGTAGGCCGCGGCGATATCGGCCAGCCGGGCGCCTGCCCCTCCGAGGATCAGGGACAGATTTGGCTGCGCCCCCGCAGGCAGGATCAGCGGCAAGCCTGCGTTGCTCAACATCCCGGCAAAACGTTTTGGCCCGTAGGCTTCCAGTACCTGTACCGCGGGCAGGTTGAGGGAGCGCACCAGCGCTTCACTCATGCTGACCGGTCCGTGGAACCCACTGTCAAAATTCCCGGGGCGATAATCACCGGTTTTTCTGGGAACGTCCTGGAGAAGAGAGGCGGGATGGATCAGGCCATCGTCCAGCGCCATACCGTAAATAAAGGGCTTTAATACCGATCCTGGGGATCGGATCGCATTGACCATATCCACGTGGCTAAAACGCGTGTCATCGTTAATATCCACCGAGCCGACCCAGCCGCGCACTTTCATATCGGTGTGATCCACGACGATCATCGCCAGCGAGCTGCGTGCCGGCAGGCGAGATTTCCAGTTCATCGCCAGCTCTTCCAGCTGCCGCTGCAGTCCGGCATCCAGCGTGGTGACAATTTTTGCGTCGCGGCTTTTGCCGAGCATCATGCGCGCAAAGAGCGGCGCCAGCTGCGGCATCTGTCGGGGCGCCAGCCATACCGATTCTTCCCGTGATTCTTTAACCTGCTTCGCGGACCAGACGCCCTGCGTTACCATGCGGTCGAGCACTTTGTTGCGCGCCGCCTCGGCCCGTTCAGGCCAGCGGTCCGGACGCAAGCGGCTGGGTGCCTGCGGCAGTACCGCCAGCAGCGCCGCTTCGGAATAGCTGAGCTGCGACGGCTGTTTGCCGAGATAGGTCCAGCTTGCCGCCCCGACGCCCTGCAGCGTGCCGCCAAACGGAGCGCGGTTGAGGTAAAGGGTGAGAATGTCGCGTTTGGAAAGATGCCACTCCAGCTGCATCGCCCGCCAGAGCTGACGAACTTTGCCGCCAAAGGTGCGCGGATGCGGGTCCAGCAGGCGTGCCACCTGCATGGTGAGCGTGCTTCCACCAGAGACGACTTTACCAGAACTGAGATCCTGCCAGGCAGCGCGCAGGACAGAGAGCGGGTTTACGCCTGGGTGATCCCAGAACCAGCGATCTTCATACTGGATCAGCGCCTCAAGGTAGCGGGGAGAGACCTCTTCAATGGTAACCGGGTAGCGCCAGATCCCGTCGCTATCGGCAAAACGCCAGAGCGGCGTGCCCTTCTCATCTACCACCACCCGGGCGGGATTAACCTCTTTCAGAGGCAACGGCCACAGGCGGTCGGCGGCGACAATCAGCCCCCATAAAATGAGAAGCGCTCCCGCCAGCCATAGCCAGCGGGAGCGTGTCAGACGTGCCATTTGCATATTACGGAACAACAATCAGCGGGCCGCTGGCCGCCCCCGTTGCCCGCCACTGCGGAACGTACATAGACTCCACCATCGGGACCGGCACCTGATAGGTTCCCGGCGTCACGGCACGGGCCAGATAGACCAGCGTGACCGGCTGACCTTCGTTTACCGGCACGGCAGCCACAAAGCGGTCGTCACGGAATTCCATATGCTGAATGTCCGCCTGCTGCATCTGGCTGAGCAGGTTCTGTACCTCACTGCCGCTGTCCTGCAGGCTGGCGCTGCTGCTCGCCAGGTTCTGGTTTTCGAGCTCCAGACCCGCAGGGAGCAGATCCACCACCAGCGCATCCGGCACGTTCTGGCTGGCTTTAACGTCCAGCCACACCAGCACCAGTTCGCCGCTCTTCAGCGAAGAGAGCGATTTACTGCTGCCGTCGGTTGCCAGGATATGACGCTCCACCTGCAGCACGTTCGCGCTCGGCTGAGGGGCATATTCCGGATAACCGGTGCTGTCCAGGCGTACCCACAGCGGCGCTGTACCGGTGTTAGTCACCTGCAGCGCGCCAAGCTGGTCGCCGCTCACGTTTTGCACCAGTGACTTATCGCCGCCTGATGCGGTCTCAGACAGCGAAGTTTTCGCCTGCCACGCACCAGACAGGGTTTGCAGCGAGCGTCCGGCCAGGAACAGCGCATTGCTCTCCTGCGTTGACAGCCAGCGCTGGCTGAAGGCCTGTTCAGACAGGGCATTCAGCAGCGTATTTTGCGCATCAGGCAGCAGCTTGTACTCCTCCAGAAGAGAGAGCATCAGCGCGTTATCGCGAAGCTGGCTGCCGTAATCGGCCACCCAGTTTTTGCTGTCGTTGCGCGGGGTTTTGAGCGCCAGATCCAGCGCCTGCTGGCTGCGCGGCGCATCGCCCATCAGTTTGAGCGCCATGCCCAGCTGCATCAGCGGCAGCCCGGAAACCGCCTGCCCGTGGCGCTCCCAGATTTCACGCAGCGCGCCCAGCGGCGCTTTTTGCTGACGTGCCAGCACCAGCGCGGCATAGGCCTGCACGGCAAACTTGCTGGCCTGAGTATCGTCGCTGTAGCGAATGGACATCATGCCCGGATCCTGCAGGTAGCGCAGCAGGCGGTTATTGGCGTTATTCACCGCATCGACGGGTACGCTGTAACCCTGCTCGCCCGCGCGCACCAGGAAGTCGGTCACGTAGGCCGTCAGCCAGTACTCTTCCGGACCGTTTTTATCCCACAGCGCAAAACCACCGTCTTCACGCTGCATCTGCAGCAGACGGGAGATGCCAATATCAATCGCTGCACGGCGCTTGTCATCGGTGTCGCCCTTGATGCCAAGTGCAGTCAGCTGCGCCGCGTTGGTGTAGAGCGACGGGAACAGGCCACTGGTGGTCTGTTCCAGGCAGCCATACGGGTACGCCTGCAGTTCGCGAATATAGCGCGCCAGGTTAAGCGGTGGTTTGCCGCTCAGCAGCAGTTGCCCCTGCAGGGTAGCAGGAGAGAAACCGTTACTATGTTGCGCCGGTGCGGTCCAGGACTCGCCGGGGTTCAGCATGGTACCGGTATTCACCGTCTGCGCCGGGAATGCCGGACGCACGCCGATTTTCCAGCTCTTCTGCTGCGGTGCGAAAGTCTCGCCCGGAAGCTGTAGGCCCGTAACCTGTGCTGTCACCTCACCGTCACCATAACCCTCCAGCGCACGCACCGGAATAAACAGGGTACTGCGCGCGCCAGGAGACAACTGAACCGGCTGCGGCTGGCCGCCTTCCAGCGACAGTTTTCCTGTCGCGGTCAGGGCGACGTTAAGCGTTTGCGGCTTGTCCGTCAGGTTGGTGAGATCCAGCGTCAGCCGTGAGGTGTCCCCGCTTGCCAGGAAGCGCGGCGTGTTAAGCTCGGTAATGACCGGCGCAGCCACCACAACCTTGCTTTCGCTGCTGCCAAAATCGTCTTCCGTCCAGGCCTGCGCCATCAGACGCAGCTCGCCGTTGAAGTCACCAATCGGCAGCGTAATCGTGCCTTCTCCGTTGGCATCCAGCGTAACCGGCTGTGCCTGCTGGGCAATAATGGTGACGTGGTTCACCGGCGGCTTACCGCCGCGCTTCAGCTCATCACCGTCACCACCAAAGCGCAGCGCGGCCAGGCGGCCCTGCCCTTCGATGACCTGGCCGTAGATATCGTAGATATCCGCGCCGTAGCGTTTCTGACCGAAGAAAGCCTGCCACGGATCGGGCGTAACGTAATCGGTGATGTTCAGCACGCCGCTGTCAACCGCCGAGACCAGGACGTTCACTTTCTGCGGAACCGCACCCTCTTTCACGCTGGCTTTCACCTTCACAGAGAGCGTCTGGTTTGGACGCATTTTCTGCGGGTTATCGAGCGCAATGTTCAGACGACGATTTTCATCGCCCATCGGCAGATGCAGCAGGCCGACCGCGCGTTTCGGCGTGGCGGATTTCGATTTATCCCCAGGACGAACCACCAGCGTACTCAGGTAGAGATCGTGACGTTTCCAGGATTTGTCGACCGGGATAGCGAGATCAAGCCCGTTTGCCGGTACGTCGATCTCTTTCCACCACAGCGGCCCTTCGCTGGACTCGATCATCGCATAGCCCTTACCTGCTGCCGGCGCTGCAATGTGCAGGTTAATGGTATCGCCTGGCTGATAGGCTGGCTTATCCAGTTTCAGCGTCACGCGGTCAGGACGTGCAGCCCCGTTGCCGTCGCTGTTATCCTGCCAGCTGTAGCCTGCCCAGAAGCGCACGCTGCTGACCATCTCATCAGGCGCTTTAACCTCCAGACGGTATGAGCCCCACTCCACCGGGAAGGTGACTTTACCCGTCTCGTCGGCCTTGAGAGTCAGCTCCTGCTCGCCTTCAACCAGATCTTTCTGATCGAACTGAGACTGCCAGCCTTCGCTCTCAGACCAGTTCCAGAAGTAGTCGCGGCGCTCACGGATCAGGCGTACCTGTAAACCGGAAACCGCCTTTTTCGCTCCGCTGGCATCGGCATAAACGATGTCGAAGCTGGCGTTGCCGTTCTCGTCAACAATCGGTTGGTTGACGGTGGTATCGGTGCGGTAGTCGTAAACGGCTTTACTGGCGAACTGAGGGCGGATACCCGGCAGCTCAGCCGCTGGCCAGATGGCCTGCTCAGCGCGACGCGTCACCGGACGGCCGCCCGACTCCAGCAGGCTGGCCTGCAGGATCAGCTGTAGCGGAGAGTGGACCTCTTTCCACTGGCTTTCGGTGGTTACCTGCCCACGCCCCTGCTCATCCAGCGTAAGCTGTACTTCATCCAGACTGCGGCTCAGGTTCTCCTCAGCGATATCGCCAAACTGGAAGCCCGGCAGCGCAGCCACCGCGTCACGCAGCGGACGCAGGAAAAGCTGGCCCTGCAGAGAATTACCGTTGGCCGGTGCGCCATACAGGTAATAGCCCACCACGTTAAAGTCCACGTTATCCTGCGGTGGAACCGGCGATTTTTGTCCGCTCAGGTTCAATGCCATACGCTCGGGCATGAAGTCTTCGACGTGGAAGTCCCACAGGCGCTGCAGGTTATCGCCCGTGTTGGCACGGATATGCCACATACCGGTCTGCGCTCCACTGTCCAGCGGATAGTTAAAGCGATAGAGCCCGTTCTCTGGCTTGACGACAATCGTACGCGCGACCTGTCCATCCGGGCGCAGCACGTCAAGCTTCACGGGCTGATCGGGAAGCGGCTTACCGTCACTGTCGCGCAGTAAGCCGTTGAGGATCACCGTTTCACCTGGACGATAGAGATCGCGCGGGCCAAACATGAAGAATTGCTTGCTGTAGCCGGGGCTACCGGCAATATCGAACTCCGCCAGATCCAGCGCCGGAAGCTTGAGGTCAAGCAGCGTGGTCTGGCCGTCTTTGCTCGCCAGAATCAGCGCGGCTTCTTTGTCCGTTTCAAGCTTCGCATGACCGTCGGCATCGCTCTTCGCCTCGGCGAGAGTCTGGCCTTTATCGTTCAGCAGCGTGACGGTCACGCCGGACTGCGCCGCACCGTTTTCCAGACTCTGAGTGAAAATATCCAGGCGGTTATGGTAACGGTGAGCGGACAGGCCAATATCGCTTAGGGTAAAGAGCGTTGCGGCGTTGCTGTAGTTGTAGTGTCCAGCCTGGTTCATGACCGCGATATAAACGCCAGACTGCTGGAGCGGTTTAATATCCTTCAGGGGCAACAGCAATTTTTCGCGCGTGTTGCGCGCCGGATTAAGATCGAATCGACCGGTGTAAACCAGCTCCGCCATCTTCAGCAGGTTATCGGATTCCCAGTTGGTCAGCGAGTTACGGTACTCCCACTGGCTGACAAGGGAGGCCAGCGATTCCGGCTTCACGCGGTAAAAGTTGACATCAACATTGTTGACGTTGAGCGCCATCACCGGCAGACCTTCCACCACCTTGCCCGGCAGCAGCGAGCCGCGGCTGGCAAAACCAACGGTGGGTTCAATGTCCCGGGTGGTCAGGGCTTTTTCATAATCAATGCCGAACGTCGCCTTGTTCAGCGCCTGCAGGTCACGTTCAACGGTGACGACCAGGTTGCGGTTAGGCTCCAGATGACGCAGGCGAAGCTCTTTCAGGTTAGGCGCAAGTTCCCACGCCCCGTCAACCTTGCCGCTTTTCTTGTCCACGACATGCACCGTTTTGGCGAAATCCTGATCGGGATTCAGCGGAACAGAAAAGGTCAGCACCAGCGTGGCGGCACCGTCGAGCTGAACTTCTGAGGTATCCAGCAACGTCAGCGCTTTTCCCTGAGTCTGGGCAGCCAGTTTAGCCAGCGTTTCAGCATTGGGCTTTTCTGCAGCTTTCGGTGTGGATGCGGTGGATGCCGCGGGAGCCGCAGCCTGAGTTTTATCGTCGCTGTTATCACAGCCGACAAGCGTAAACGTGGTGAGCAGCGCAAGAGAGAGCGCGGCTAAGCGAAACGGTTTCATCCTTTGTCCCTGGCCCATGGAGCCTGTTGGTCGTCGTCCGGATAAGTATTATCCGCAAGTTTCATTAATTCAAAAAGGCCAATTTTAAAATCTGGAAAGCGTCTCGCAGAACGGCATCACGCCGCTACGCCGTGATGGAACCGCGATCACAGCACATAACGTCACATGTTACCTTTCAAGTCATTTGTTTTTAAAACAAGAAGATAGCTGGCTAAGCTCGCCCGAAGGCTGCTAGTTTTATGACCATGACGCACCCCGAGTGCGCGGTTCAAAAAGAGAGAAAGCCATGAAACGAGCCGTGAACGCCCTACAAAATTTCGGAAAATCATTGTACGGACCGGTACTTATCTTACCGATCGTCGGTCTGTTTATCGCCTTTGGTAACGTTCTGGGTAACGGTAATCTCGCTGAATACCTGCCGTTTCTGGGCCATCCGCTGATTCAGCACCTTGGTCAGCTTATCGCGAAATCTGCCGTGTCGGTGCTGGTCAACCTGGCGCTGGTGTTTGCCGTCGGGATCCCGATTGGTCTGGCGACGCGTGATAAAGGCTATGCCGCGCTGATTGGTCTGGTGACCTTTGTCGTGTTCATCAACGCCATGAACGTCACGCTACAGCTGCAGGGCGCGCTGGCGCCAGCGGCCCAGATGAAAGCGGCCGGGCAGACCATGGTACTGGGCGTGCAGGTGCTGGAGATGGGCGTTTTTGCCGGGATCCTGACCGGGGCGCTCTCCGGATATCTGTACAACAAATACTCCAGCGTACAGTTTAACGGCGCGATGGCGATTTACTCCGGCCACTGTTTTGTCGCCATCGTCATGCTCCCCGTCTCCATGCTGCTCGGCGTGGTGATGAGTGAACTGTGGCCGTATGCCCAGCACGGCATTAGCGCCCTGGCGCTGGCCATCAAAGGCTCCGGGCCGTTGGGCGTGGCAATCTACGGTTTCCTGGAACGTATTCTGGTCCCCACCGGCCTGCACCATCTGGTTTATACCCCGTTCCTCTATACCGAGCTGGGCGGCACGCAGGAGGTGTGCGGCGCAACCTATCAGGGCGCACGCAATATCTATTTCGCCGAGATGGCCTGCCCGGACGTGAAGCAGCTCAGCAGCACCGTGGTGTGGGACGCGCGCGGCATCAGCAAGATGTTCGGCCTGCCTGCCGCAGCCCTGGCGATGTATATGACCGCAAAGCCGGAGCGTAAAGCCATTGCGAAAGCCATTCTGATCCCGGCGGCGCTGACCTCGCTGCTGGTCGGCGTGACCGAGCCGATTGAGTTCTCCTTCCTGTTCGTCGCTCCGCTGCTGTTCGTGGTGCACGCGGTGCTGACCGGCATCGGCATGATGCTGTTCTCGCTGCTGGGCGTTCACGCCATCGGTGCCAACGGGATTATCGACTTCATCCTGTACAACCTGCCGCTCGGCACGGAGAAGTCCAACTGGCCGATGTACATCGTGGTCGGGCTGATCATGTTTGCCCTCTACTTCGTGGTGTTCCGCTTCCTGATCCTGCGCTTCAACATGAAAACGCCGGGCCGTGAGGATGACGATCGGGAAACGCGCCTCTACAGCAAGCAGGAGTACCAGGCGAAGGGCAATAACGACGGGCTGGGCGAATCCATCGTGACGGGTCTGGGCGGCCGGGAAAACATTGAGGTGGTGGACAACTGCTACACCCGCTTACGCGTCACGGTGAAGGACGTCGCCATTATCGACGAGCCGCGGCTCAAGGCGACCGGCGCGAAAGGGATTATCAAACAAGGTAACAACGTTCAGGTGGTCTACGGGCTGCACGTCAAAAAAATGCGAGAAGCCGTTGAGACGTTTCTCTGAAAGGAGCTAAAGATGTTTACACCCCCATTTATTCTGTCGATTGCCGGCGGCGGCAGCACCTACACGCCGGGCATTGTGAAAAG
Organism: Enterobacter sp. Y17; assembly: GCF_019730495.1. NCBI lineage: Bacteria > Pseudomonadati > Pseudomonadota > Gammaproteobacteria > Enterobacterales > Enterobacteriaceae > Enterobacter > Enterobacter sp. Y17. The sequence goes on along the minus strand of NZ_JAASKP010000001.1, from coordinate 58,974 downwards.
CCTGATGGTGCGCCTGCAGGATTTCCCGCTGGCCGAAATCCGCCTTTATGACATCGACGAGGCGCGCCAGAACACCATTGCGCCCGTCGTCGAAAAGGTCATTCGCGACCACAGCCAGAGCATCAAGTTCACCGTCACCAGTGACCCGGAAGTGGCGTTCAGCGGCGCGCATTTCGTCTTCGCCCAGATGCGCGTCGGCCAGTACAAGATGCGCGAGCAGGATGAGAAGATCCCGCTGCGCCACGGCGTGGTCGGCCAGGAAACGTGCGGGCCCGGTGGCCTGGCCTACGGACTGCGCACGATCCTGCCGATGGTGGAGCTTATCGATCTGGTCGATCGCTACGCGCACGAAAAAGCCTGGATCGTGAACTACTCCAACCCGGCGGCGATCGTCGCGGAGGGCGTGCGGCGGCTGCGGCCAAATGCGCGGGTGCTGAACATCTGCGATATGCCTGTCGCCGCGATGCGCAATATGGGGGCGATTCTGGGTGTCGATCGCCGCAGGCTGGAGGTGGACTACTTCGGCCTGAACCACTTCGGCTGGTTTACCCGCGTGCTGGTGGACGGCGAAGACAAGCTTCCCGAGCTGCGTAAACATATCGCGAAGTTTGGCCTGCTGACGGAAGATGCGGCTAAAACCGATCCGCAGCATTCCGATCCTTCGTGGGTCAAAACCTGGCGCAACATTAAGCCGATCATGGACAACTTCCCGGAGTATCTGCCGAACCCGTATCTGCAGTACTACCTGATGCCGAACCAGATCGTGGAGCATCAGAACCCGGACTATACCCGCGCCAATGAAGTGATGGACGGGCGCGAGAAAAAGCTGTTCGCCGCTGCCGAAGAATACAAGCGCACCGGGATCCTGCCGGACGCCTTCCACGTAGGCGTCCACGGCGAGTTTATCGTCGATGTCTCCTGCTCGCTGGCCTTTAACCTGCGAAGCCGCCATCTGGTGATGGTGGAAAACCGCGGGGCGATTACCAACCTGCCTTACGATGCCGTGGTGGAGGTGCCCGCTTATATCACCTCCGAAGGTCCGGAACCGATTCGCATCGGTCAGGTGCCGCTGTTCCATCAGACCCTTTTGCAACAGCAGCTCGCCTCTGAACAACTGCTGGTGGAGGCCACCATCGAGGGCAGCTATGAGAAAGCCCTGCAGGCGTTTACCCTCAACCGCACCGTGCCGACCATGGAACACGCGAAAGCGATTCTGGATGAGATGATCGAGGCCAACCGCGACTACTGGCCTGCGCTGCAAAAAGCCTGGCAGGACGGCGAAACGGTGAAAAAATAGGGGCTTGCTCGCGAGTTGAACGTGGTTTGCTTGTCGGTGTCAGAAAAAACACCGACAATCCTTTTTTACGGAAAAGAATGGAGGCAACCCATGTCCACCTCATATTTTGTCGCCGCCGACTGGCTGATTGAGCACGGTGACGATCCGGAAGTTCAGATTATTGACGCGCGTATGGCCCCGGCCGGGCAGGAACACCTTCGCGATATGGTCGCGGAATACCGTGCCGGACATCTGCCTGGCGCGGTATTATTTGATATCGAAGCCCTCTCCGATCGCAACTCTCCCCTGCCGCACATGCTGCCGCGCCCGGAAGCGTTTTCTGTGGCGATGCGCGAGCTGGGCGTCAGCAAAGACAAACACCTCGTTGTTTATGATGAAGGTAACCTCTTCTCCGCCCCGCGCGCGTGGTGGATGCTGAAGAACTTCGGCGTGGAAAAAGTCTCTATTCTGGCGGGCGGGCTGGCGGGCTGGAAGCGCGACGAGCTGCCGCTCCAGCAGGGTGACGTGACGCTGCCGGAAGGCGAGTTCGACGCCACGTTCGACGCGCACGTGGTGAAACGCCTGACCGACGTGCTGGTCGTGAGCCATGAAAAAACGGCGCAAATCGTCGATGCCCGTCCTGCTTCGCGCTTCAATGCCGAAGCGGATGAACCGCGTCCGGGGCTGAAGCGCGGACATATTCCGGGGGCGCTGAACGTTCCGTGGGGCGATCTGGTGTTTGAGGGCGAGCTGAAAACCACCGACGAGCTGCGGGCCATTTTTGACCGTGCTGGCGTGGATTTACATCGTCCGATTATTGCCAGCTGCGGCTCCGGCGTAACGGCCTGCGTGGCGATCCTGGCGCTCGCCACGCTCGGCGCGAACGACGTCACGCTCTACGACGGCGCCTGGAGCGAATGGGGTGCGCGGGACGATCTGCCGGTCGAACCCGCGAAATAATGGATAACCGCCTGGCCACGCTGTTAACGCGCGGGGCGTCGCTGACCCGCGCGGAGTATCGCGTCCTCGCCCACCTCACGGAGCACCCGCTGCTGGTGGGCAACATCACGGTACGCGAGCTGGCGCAGGCGACGTTTGTTTCTACCGCCACCATCATGCGGCTGTGTCAGAAGCTGGGGTTTAGCGGCTTTAGCGAGTTTATCTGGCACTGCAAGCAGCTGCTCTCCGACACGCCGCATATTGCCGCTCAGGGGCAGTCGCTTCCTGAACTCCCGGCGCTGTTTAATCAGTTTATCGCCAACTATCAGCACACCTTCCAGTGGGTCACGCAGGAGAAGCGCCAGCAGTTTGCCGACCTGCTGCGCGAGAAAGAGAGCTTCTTTCTCTACGGGGCCGGGTTTTCCTATCTGTTTGCGGAGTACCTGACCAAGAAGCTACAGGTGCTGGGCAAAACGGCGTTTATCTCCGGGCCGGGGGACAGCCGGAATATTTTCCTCAGCAACGCCGCCCGCTATCAGGTGTTTATTGCCGTCTCGCGCAGCGGCGAAACGGAGCAGGTGCTGGATAAAGCGCGAATTGCCAAAAACGTCGGTATGACGATCGTCGCGTTTACCCGCGCCTCGGCCAATACGCTGGCGGGGATGGCGGACGTGCACTTTGCCCTCTATGACGAAGCGGTACACTTCGCCGCCGAAGCCGCGGGGGTGACGTCGTTTGAGTCGAATCTGGTGCTGCTGATGGATTTACTGCTGCTGGAAGCAACGGGGTGATATTCACCCCGCCGTAATCAGATGATGCGGTTGGTTTTGAGATCGCGCAGGAAGCCGCCCCAGCGACGCTCGTAGAACGGGGAGATGTGCTCGGTGATAAAGTGGCTGATGCCCTTCTCGCCGTTCTTCACCTGGCAGATATCAATCGGCTCGTCGCCCGGCAGCGTGTCGGTCGCCACGCTTCCCGCGGCCTGAATGATATCGTCGATATCGCCGTCCGCCTCAATACCAATCAGCAGAACCGGATGCTCGTCCGCACGCTCTTTAATGGAGCAGAGAAACGCGCGTCTAACCGGTTTCAGGGTTTTGAACAGCGTCGTCAGGGAATCAATCATCTGCGCGGGCGGCTCGGCCACTTCAGACAGCAGCAGCGTTTCGCCCCCTTCCAGCACTTCCTGGGTGCTGAGCGGGTTGCCCTCTTCACCTATCAGATGGCTGATTTCACGCGGGGTAAACTCTTTCCCGGTCGGCAGCTTCGCGTTAAGGAACAGCGTCTGGCCAAGCGTCATTTCGAACAGGGTACGCACCGGCATCACTACGAACGCCTGTTCGTCTTCTACCGCTTCCTGCAGGGCTTCCAGCGAGGTGAAGAACGGGATCACCGACGTGCCGTCGTCTTTCTCCCAGTGCAGCAGATCCAGCGCGCTGTCTTCGACAACCTGCTCACCTTCCGCCGCGGTGCCCGGCACCCAGACGGTGGATTCCAGCAGCGTGCGGAAAAATGCCGGACGGTGGGCGGGCTCGGTCGCCGCCTGCTCCAGCAGGGTTTCTAATTCGTTTTTGGTTTCGGACATAACAATTCCAGATGATGCATTTCCCCTCACCCCAGCCCTCTCCCTTGAGGGAGAGGGAGCAAACCATCCCCTCTCCCCTTGGGAGAGGGTTAGGGTGAGGGCAATAAAGATTACTCAGCCGTCAGCAGGTTCGCCACGGTACGCACGCCCAGACCGGTCGCGCCAGCGGACCACTGCTCAACCGCCGCTTTACGGTACGTTGCGGAACAGTCGATGTGCAGCCAGCCTTCGTGGTAGTTCTCAACGAAGTGGGACAGGAAGCCTGCCGCCGTGCTTGCACCCGCCGGGTACGCCGCGCTCGCGGTGTTGTTCAGCTCGGCAAAGTTGGACGGCAGCTGGCTGCGGTGGAACTCGGCCAGCGGCAGACGCCAGAACGGCTCGTTTTCCGCAGCGGCGCTTGCCAGCAGGCGAGCAGCCAGCTTGTCGTCAAAGCTGAACAGCGCGTGGTAGTCGTTACCCAGGGCGGTTTTTGCCGCGCCGGTCAGGGTCGCCATGTCGATAATCAGCTCTGGCTTCTGGGCAGACGCGTCGATCAGACCATCGGCCAGCACCAGACGGCCTTCGGCGTCGGTGTTCATCACTTCGACGTTTTTGCCGTTGCGATAGCGAATGATGTCGCCCAGCTTAAAGGCGTTACCGCTCACCATGTTATCAGCGCAGCACAGATACAGCTTCACGCGCTTGTTCAGACCGCGGGTGATGGCGAACGCCAGCGCGCCGGTGATGGTTGCCGCGCCGCCCATGTCGGACTTCATGGAGTCCATGAACGCGCTCTGCTTCAGGCTGTAGCCGCCGGTATCGAAGGTGATGCCTTTACCCACCAGGCAGGCAAAGACCGGCGCCGCTTTATCGCCGGTTGGGTTGTAATCCAGCGCCAGCAGGACCGGAGGACGCTCGGAACCACGGCCCACGGTGTGGATGCCCATGTAATTCTGCTCGCGCAGGTCTTCACCTTTGGTGATGCGGTAGGACATTTTCTCGCCCGCCACGCCGCACAGCAGGTCAACCGCGCGCTGCGCCAGCTGCTCAGGACCGAGCTCTTCCGCCGGGGCGTTGATGGTGTCGCGCACCCAGTCGATGATTTGCAGGCGGCTTTCCAGCTCTTTCTGACCGGCTTCGTCGAGGTTAGCCCACTCGATTTTGCGGGTGCCTTTCGGCCCTTTGTAGCCTGCCCAGAATGCCCAGCTGCGGTCGGTGTCCCAGCCTTCGCCTTCCAGGGACACATGCTTAATGCCCAGGCCGTCAATTTTGCGGGCGGCGCGCTGGATCAGGCCGGTATCATCTTTGCCCGTCAGGTGCAGGGTAATGCCGTCGTTATTAATGCTGTAGGTGGCTTTCTCGCCCCAGCGTGCGTCAGCAGGCTGATTCGAGAGCGTAATCTTCATCGCTTCGGTCATTTTATTTTTCCTTATTAGCAACTAGCAAACGGGCCGCCTGAAGGCAGCCCGTTATGTTATTTATTCTGCTTCATCTAACCAGACTAACAGAATCGCCTCCAGAATTTTTTCATTGGATGCGTTTGGATCGTCGTCGAAATCTTCTAAATCGCAGATCCACTGGTGCATGTCGGTGAATCGTACGGTCTTCGGATCGAGATCCGGGTTCGCGTCGTAGAGCGCTTCGCCGATTTCACGGCTGTCTGTCCACTTCAGTCCCATATCAATGCTCGCGTGCGTGGTTGATGGTGTAGCGTGGGAACTCCACGACCAGATCTTCATCGGTCACCGCGGCCTGGCAGCTCAGGCGGCTGTCAGGCTCCAGACCCCATGCTTTATCCAGCATGTCGTCTTCGTCTTCGGTGCTCTCGGCGAGAGAGTCGAAACCTTCACGCACGATGCAGTGGCAGGTGGTGCAGGCACAGGATTTTTCACAGGCGTGTTCCACTTCGATACCTGCACGCAGGGCAACATCGAGAATGGTTTCACCGGTCTTCGCTTCCAGAACAGCGCCATCCGGACAGAGGTCCGCATGAGGCAAAATAACAATCTTTGGCATATTAAACCTCGTCCACGGACTGGCCTTTCAGCGCGACGCGGACAGATTTGTCCATGCGGCGAGCAGCAAAGTCCTGGGTTTGTTTATCAACGTTTTTAATGGCTTCTTCTATTGCGTCAGCGTCATTGCCTTCTGCTACTGCGCTTAAATGCGCGGCAGCGTCGTCAATCACCTGGCGCTCAGCGGCGCTTAACAGCGCGGCATCGGCAGCGAGCGCGCCGTTCAGGCTCTCCAGCACGCGGGCGGCTTCAACTTTTTGTTCAGCCAGCATACGCGCCTTCACATCCTGTTCGGCGTAGCTCATTGAGTCCTGAATCATGGAGGCGATTTCGCCATCGGTAAGGCCGTAGGACGGCTTCACCTGAATGGACGATTCCACGCCGGTCGATTTTTCCATCGCAGTGACGCTCAGCAGACCGTCCGCATCCACCTGGAAGGTGACGCGAATATGCGCCCCGCCCGCAGGCAGCGCCGGGATACCGCGCAGCGCAAAGCGCGCCAGAGAGCGGCAGTCCTGCACCAGCTCGCGCTCGCCCTGCATCACGTGGATGGACATCGCGGTCTGGCCGTCTTTGAAGGTGGTGAACTCCTGCGCGCGCGCCACCGGAATGGTGGTATTACGCGGGATCACTTTCTCTACCAGGCCGCCCATGGTTTCTAACCCGAGCGACAGCGGGATGACGTCCAGCAGCAGCATTTCGCTGTCCGGCTTGTTGCCGACCAGGATATCGGCCTGGATTGCGGCGCCCACGGCAACCACTTTGTCCGGGTCGATGGAGGTCAGCGGCGTGCGGCCAAAGAATTCGCCCACGCGCTCGCGCACCAGCGGCACGCGAGTCGAACCGCCCACCATGACCACTTCCAGCACCTCGTTCGCCTCAACGCCCGCATCTTTCAGTGCGCGACGGCAGGCCAGCAGGGTGCGTTTCACCAGCGGGGCAATCAGATCGCTGAACTGGTCGCGGGCGATCTCACCCTGCCAGCCCGCAACGTTTACGCTAACCGTCTGCGCATCGCTCAGGGCGATTTTGGCGTCGATAGCCGCATCCAGCAATTCACGCTGCACGCGGGCATCGCTGCGATCGCTGATGCCCGCCTGCTCGCGAATATAATCCGCCAGCAGATGATCGAAGTCATCGCCGCCCAGCGCGGAATCCCCGCCGGTCGCCAGCACTTCAAATACCCCGCGGCTCAAGCGCAGGATCGAGATATCAAAGGTACCGCCGCCGAGATCGTAAACCGCAATCACCCCTTCCTGACCGGAGTCGAGGCCGTAGGCAATCGCCGCCGCCGTCGGTTCGTTCAGCAGGCGCAGCACGTGCAGGCCTGCCAGACGCGCGGCGTCTTTGGTGCCCTGACGCTGTGCATCGTCAAAATAGGCCGGAACGGTGATGACTACGCCGTCCAGATCGCCGCCGAGCGTCGCCGTAGCGCGAGCGGCCAGCGCTTTGAGGATGTCGGAGGAAACGCGAATCGGGTTCAGCAGACCGGCCGCGGTCGCAATCATCGGCAGGCCGTTTTCACTGGCCTGCAGCTGATACGGCAGATGCGGATAGCGGGTCTGAATATCGGCCAGAGAGCGGCCCATCATGCGCTTTACGGAGCTGATGGTGTTGGCCGGATCGCGCGCGGCGTTGGCGCGGGCGTCATAGCCGACCGCGTGACCCTGCTGCTGGTAGTGGACCACGGAAGGCAGCAGATGGCGGCCCTGCTCGTCAGCCAGCGTTTCCGCCTGGCCGCTGCGCACGGTCGCCACGAGGGAATTGGTGGTGCCCAGATCGATACCCACCGCCAGACGACGCTGGTGCGGTGCGGCACTTAAGCCAGGCTCACTAATTTGTAATAAGGCCATAATTGCTTCCGAAATTAAAAATCGAGCAGCTTTTCTTCGAGTTGTTCAGCACTGCTTCGCAGTTTATCGAGAAAACGGAGTTTGCGCACAGTGTCCGCCGCCGCGTCCCAGGTCTCGTTGTTCAGTTGCTCCACCATCTGCTGATGGCGGGTATCGAACATGCCCTTCACGCGCGTGATGAAGCTTTCCAGACGCGCTTCGTCTTTGGCCTGTTCAATCTCATCCAGCTCTTCGCGAAGCTCCAGCTGTTCCATCAGAAACGCGGTGTCGCGCACGGTATGCTGTTCGCTCGCCAGATCGAAACCGTGGAGCGAGAGCAGATATTCTGCACGCGCCAGCGGATGGCGCAGCGTCTGCCAGGCTTGGTTGATGGTCGCAGATTGGGAAACCGCAGCCAATTGCTCAGACTGAGTACCACTGGCGAATTTATCCGGGTGATACTGACGCTGAAGATCCTGAAAACGGATCGTCAGCGCCTGGAGATCAATCGGGTATTGAGCGGGTAGTCCGAAGAGAGTGAAGTAATCCATAACATTCTCAGGGGTAGCCTGTTAGAACAAACCCCACGCGCAGCGGGTAAGCCACGGTGGGGTTATACCTTCTTACTTCGCGCTGCAGATGCGTTGTCTGCGCTCGTTCACCCCAGTCACTTACTTATGTAAGCTCCCGGGGATTCACTCGCTTGCCGCCTTTCTGCAACGCGAATTAATCGGTATAACAGCGGAACGCGGTTAAACGTGGAAGCTTTCGCCGCAACCACACTCGTCTTTGACGTTCGGGTTCGTGAATTTGAACCCTTCGTTCAGGCCTTCTTTAACGAAGTCCAGCTGAGTGCCATTGAGGAATTGCAGGCTTTTGCCATCGACCACCACCTTCACGCCCTTGTCTTCAAACACGGTGTCGTCAGACGCCGGCTCGTCAACAAACTCCAGTACGTAAGCCATACCAGAACAGCCGGAGGTACGTACGCCCAGTCGCAGGCCAAAGCCTTTACCACGGTTCGCCAGAAAAGAGCTTACTCGCGCGGCAGCGCTGTCGCTAAGGGTAATCGACATACTCAAACCTCAATTATTTTGCTTCACGTTTGCTTTTGTAATCCGCAATGGCGGCTTTGATCGCGTCTTCTGCCAGAATTGAACAGTGAATTTTCACCGGTGGCAGTTCGAGTTCTTCAGCAATATCCGTGTTCTTGATTGCCTGTGCTTCGTCCAGAGACTTGCCCTTCACCCATTCGGTGACCAGGGAGCTGGACGCGATAGCAGAACCGCAGCCGTAGGTCTTGAAGCGCGCGTCTTCAATGATACCTTCATTGTTGACTTTAATCTGCAACTTCATCACGTCGCCACACGCCGGTGCGCCAACCATGCCGCTACCGACAGATTCGTCGCTGTTGTCAAAAGAGCCAACGTTGCGCGGGTTCTCGTAATGATCGATGACTTTTTCGCTGTATGCCATGATTGAATTCTCCTTATGTACCGATTAGTGATGTGACCATTCAATGCTGTTCAGATCCACGCCCTGCTTGAACATTTCCCACAGTGGAGAAAGGTCGCGCAGACGGCCGATGGAGTTGCGAACCAGCTTGATGGTGTAGTCAATCTCTTCTTCGGTAGTGAAACGACCTAAAGAGAAACGGATAGAGCTGTGCGCCAGCTCGTCGGTCATGCCCAGCGCGCGCAGCACGTAGGATGGCTCCAGGCTTGCAGACGTACAGGCAGAACCGGAAGAAACGGCCAGGTCTTTCAGCGCCATGATCAGCGATTCGCCTTCAACATAGTTGAAGCTGACGTTGAGGATGTTCGGAGCGCCCTGCTCGAGATCGCCGTTCAGATACACTTCTTCCATATCTTTCACGCCGTCCCACAGACGGTTACGCAGCGTGCGCAGGCGCGCCATCTCGGTTTCCATCTCTTCTTTCGCAATGCGGTACGCTTCGCCCATGCCCACGATCTGGTGAACAGGCAGCGTGCCGGAACGCATGCCGCGCTCGTGACCGCCGCCGTGCATCTGTGCTTCGATGCGGATACGCGGTTTACGACGAACGTACAGCGCGCCGATCCCTTTCGGGCCATAAATTTTGTGGCCGGAGAAGGACATCAGGTCCACTTTCAGCTGGCTCAGATCGATAGGCAGTTTGCCCACGCTCTGGGTCGCGTCAACGTGATAGATGATACCGCGCGCGCGGCACATTTCGCCGATGGTCGCGATGTCCTGAACGACGCCGATTTCGTTGTTAACGTGCATGATGGAAACCAGAATGGTGTCATCACGCATGGCCGCTTCGAGCTCTTTCAGGTCGATGATCCCGTTGCTCTGTGGCGCCAGGTAAGTCACTTCGTAACCTTCACGCTCCAGCTGGCGGCAGGTATCCAGCACGGCTTTGTGTTCGGTTTTGCTGGTGATGATGTGCTTGCCTTTTTTCTGATAAAAGTTGGCTGCACCTTTGATCGCCAGGTTGTCGGATTCGGTCGCACCGGAGGTGAAAACAATCTCACGCGGGTCGGCACCCACCAGGTCGGCAATCTGATTACGGGCGATATCAACCGCCTCTTCAGCATGCCAGCCAAAACGGTGTGAACGGGAAGCTGGGTTACCAAAGTTTCCGTCCAGGGTCAGACACTGCATCATTTTCTCGGCAACACGCGGGTCCACCGGCGTGGTTGCGGAGTAATCGAGATAAATCGGTAATTTCATTGCTCTTTAAACTCCGTACATCGCTTCAATGCAAGGAATCAGGCAACCGGCTGGATGTACGACCGAGTACGCGGGGCGTGACCGCCCCGGCCTGATTCTGAAATCTTTATCGTTTTATTACGCGCGCAGTTTGACGTCGATAGCGTCCTGCGCGCGGGTGCTGCGTTGGGAATCCTGACCGTGCTGACGACCAGAGACATCCAGAACTTCCTGGTTATTGACCAGTTCACCCAGGGTGATGTTGTTCAGGAAGCCGGTGAGACGGTCGCTCAGATCGCGCCACAGCGCGTGGGTCAGGCACTTATCGCCGCCCTGGCAGCCGCCTTTACCCTGGCAACGGGTCGCGTCAACGGATTCGTCAACTGCGCTAATCACTTCACCAACTGCAATACTGCCCGCGTCTTTACCCAACAGATAACCGCCGCCTGGGCCACGAACGCTGGAAACCAGTCCATTTTTACGCAGTCTGGAGAACAGCTGTTCCAGGTAAGAGAGGGAGATCCCTTGTCGTTCAGAAATATCAGCCAACGGAACCGGGCCCGCTTCGGAGTTGAGCGCAACGTCCAGCATCGCGGTCACGGCATAACGCCCTTTAGATGTCAGTCTCATGTCTTACTTAACCTCAAACTCGCCCCTGCCCGGGGTTTTTTATTGTAAAATGGGGGTATTGCATAGCAGGGCCAAGTCTGACATTCCTGACTAAAATGGTCAACTATTTACTTGACTGTTTTAGTCAGGTATTTAACGTTCCGTGCCTTCAAAATCCCGGTGCGGCCTGATGCCCTCACCCCAGCCCTCTCCCACGGGGAGAGGGGAAATCGACACTACTCTTTATTCTTCTGCTCAATCGACGCCAGAATCCCGCGCAGGATGTTAAGCTCCTGGCTTTCCGGGCGCGCGCGGGTAAACATGCGGCGCAGCTTGTTCATCACCTGGCCCGGGTGGCCTTCACGAATAAAGCCGGTTGAGAGCAGCGTCTGCTCCAGGTGACCGTAGAAGCGCTCAAGGTCGTCCACCAGCGGGTAGGCCGTTTCTTCTTTAGGCTCTACCTGTTTCTCCTGCGTCGCCAGCCACGCCATACGCACCTCATAGGCGATAACCTGCACCGCCATCGCCAGGTTCAGCGAGCTATATTCCGGGTTAGCCGCGATGGCGACGTGATAATGGCACTTCTGCAGCTCGTCGTTGGTCAGGCCAACGCGCTCGCGGCCAAACACCAGCGCAACCGGAGCCTGTTCCGCTTCTGAGACGCTTTTCAGGCCGCATTCGCGCGGGTCCAGCATCGGCCACGGCAGCGTGCGTGAACGCGCGCTGGTGCCAACAACGAGGCTGCAGCCGGCCAGCGCTTCGTCAAGGGTATCGACGATCTGAGCGTTGCCGATCACGTCGCTGGCACCGGCCGCCAGGGCGATAGCCTGCGAGTCAGGTTTGACCAGCGGGTTAACCAGCCACAGGTTCGTTAAGCCCATGGTTTTCATAGCGCGGGCAACGGAGCCCATGTTGCCGGTGTGCGATGTTTCGACCAGCACGATTCGAATGTTTTGCAGCATAATTTTTAATGTCTGAATTCAGCGTCTGAAGAATATTCCGGCATATTATCATAAACGGGAGACATAATCCGATCCCACTGCTATACTCTGCGCCGATTTTCCTGTTCTTTAACATCCAGTGAGAGAGACCGATGCATCCGATGCTGACCATCGCCGTGCGCGCAGCGCGCAAGGCGGGTAATGTAATTGCCAAACACTACGAAACGCCAGACTCCGTAGAAACCAGCCAGAAAGGCAGCAATGATTTCGTGACTAACGTCGATAAAGCCGCTGAAGCGATTATTATCGAAACGATCCGCAAATCTTACCCGCAGCACACCATCATCACCGAAGAAAGCGGTGAACATGAAGGTACCGATCAGGATGTTCAATGGGTTATCGATCCACTGGATGGCACCACCAACTTTGTTAAACGCCTGCCACACTTCTCTGTGTCTATCGCAGTACGCATTAAAGGCCGTACTGAAGTCGCCGTTGTTTACGATCCAATGCGTAATGAACTGTTCACCGCTACCCGCGGTCAGGGCGCACAGCTGAACGGCTACCGTCTGCGCTGCAGCAACGCACGCGATCTGGACGGCACCATTCTGGCGACCGGTTTCCCGTTCAAGGCGAAACAGCACGCGACCACCTATATGAATATCCTGGGCAAACTGTTTACCGAATGCGCTGACTTCCGCCGCACCGGTTCTGCCGCGCTGGATCTGGCTTATGTAGCAACAGGCCGCGTTGACGGTTACTTCGAGTTGTCGCTGAAGCCGTGGGACTTTGCTGCGGGCGAGCTGATCGCACGTGAAGCAGGCGCCATCGTGTGTGATTTCACCGGCGGCCATAACTATATGTCTACCGGCAACGTCGTTGCGGGTAACCCACGCGTTGTTAAAGCCATGCTGGCCAACATGCGTGATGAACTGAGCGATGCGCTGAAGCGTTAATCCCGGTCATTCCCTCTCCCCGTGGGAGAGGGAATCCCAACTAAAACGGCCGCAATCCTCTTCCCACCGGTACCGCGCTCATCCACATCGTCACCGCCGCTACCAGCAGAATCACGCCGCCCGCCAGCGCGAGCGTTGTCCAGCCAACCTGCCGCCACAGCACCGGGGTTTTATTGCCGCTGAGTTTGACCGCCAGCTGACGGAAGCTGTGAACCAGCAGAGCCAGAGACGAAATAGTCAATGACGTTCCCGCCGCCATCGCCAGCGCGGAAAGCATTCCCCAGCCAAACACGCCTATCACCTTGCTGAACAGCAGCACCATGATGGCCCCCGAACACGGGCGCATGCCCATCGAAAGAACAATCATCAGCCGCGCGCGCCAGTCGTCGCCGTTCTGCAATTGTTCCTGCGTGGGCAAATGCTGATGCCCGCAGCCGCAGTTTGCATCATGAACGTGGTGCGGCGTGAAGGTTTTGAATTTCGGTTTTTGCAGCAGCACGCGCAGCTTTTTCAGCGCCCGCCAGCAGAGGATCAGCCCCAGCACGCCCACCAGCGCGTAGCTTCCCTTCTCCAGCCAGAAACTGCTCATGTGCAGCTGGCGCGCGGGAAGCTGCAACAGCGAAAGCACGACTACGACGAGCGCAATCGCCACGCTGCCCTGAAGCAGCGAGGAGGCCAGCGTCAGCCCGATACTCGATTTCAGCTTCGACGGATGGGTGGCGAGCCAGGTCGTTATCACGATTTTGCCGTGCCCCGGCCCCAGCGCGTGCAGAACGCCATAGATAAAGCTGAACGCCAGCAGGGAACCACCCGCTTTGGTCGGGTTCTCGGCCACCGCCTTCAGCAGACCGCTCATCTGCTGGTTGACCTCACGCTGCCAGACGATGCTTTTCATCATGACCTGCGGCCAGGCCTGCCACAGCCAGAGCGAACCGCAAACGGCCAGCAGGAGAAAAAGCGCCAGCGGCCAGAGGTGCAGCCAGCGGCGCGGTTTCCGAACCGGAGAGGAGATCACTGACATTGTAACGTTACCTCCTGCGCGAACTGTTTACCCAACTCCATGTCCTCAGGCGGTGCATCTTCCTTATCAAGCGAGACCGCAAAGTTCAGCGTCTCCTCGCTGGGTTTCGGGGTGCGAACGCCAATTTTGCAGTTTTTTTGCAGAGCGTCCGGCAATCGTACGTCGCCGTCTTTGTCATAGCGCATATCGACATAGTAGGTAGGATCAAAAGTGGAAAACGTGTACGTTTGCCCGGCCAGCGGCTGCGGATGCGCCAGCGGGAGCACAAACGTCAGCACCGCCTGATGCCCGTCACGCGTCATCCCGTATTCCGTTGGCCGGTTCAGAAATTTGACCTTTTGCCCGTTGTGCCAGAATTCCGTGAAGTAGTGCTGGCCGAGCACGTTGGCCATCACTTCCGCCGCCAGCTTTTTCCAGATTTCATCGCCAGGCTTCGCGTTTCCCGCATCATAGAGCAGATCGGCCGAGGTGATTTCATCCATCGTCCAGCGCATCTTCAGGCCGCTCAGCTGCGTGCCGTCGGTAACCAGCTCGGTCTGGAGGTCAATAAAACTGTGAGGGTGTGCGCTGGCGGTGAAGCTGATAACCGCCAAAAATAACGCCATCGCACTTTGTTTAACTGTTTGCATCAATTCCTCACGTCAAAAATTCTGTGATGTTCCCCAGCAATCCTGAGTGAAAGGCCTGCCGGCGCGCTTTTCAGCGCTCATCCTTTAGCTATTCTTATCAAACATTCACACTGGATACCCGACAGATGATGACGACGCTTGAAATTCCATCTGTGCTTTCCAGTTCGCAGCGCCGCTGCCAGGTGCTTTTGATGCTTTACCTGCCCGATGCTGCCGTCACCGCACAGAGCATAATTGCTGCCAACGGGGTGGACGACGCGATGGCACGGCAAGATATAGCCGAGACGCGCGATGAAATCCAGCGCTATCACCGGCTGGACATCGTCACGCACCACGACGGCAGCTACCGGATTGAAGGCACAGCCCTGAATCAGCGTTTATGCCTGCTGCACTGGCTGCGCCGGGCGCTGCGGCTTTGCCCGCAGTTTGTCTCGCACCAGTTTACCCCCGCATTAAAAACCGCGCTTAAACAACACGGCATTGCGCGGCCGCTGTACGACGATGCGAACCTGCGGGCGCTGATCGGCTTCTGCTCACGCAAGCTGCAGCGCCAGTTTGAATGCCGCGACGTCCAGTTTTTACAGCTCTATCTGCAATACTGTCTTATTCAGCACCAGCTCGGGAATACGCCACAGTTTTCTCACGTTCAGCGCAGCTGGACCCAGTCGAGAGGGGAGTATTTTACGGCCCAGGAGATCGTGCGTCACTGGAGACGTCGCGTGCCGCAGGGAGCGCACGGGGATGAACAGCTGTTTCTGGCGCTGCTGTTTATGATGCTCCGCACGCCCGATCCGGTGCTCGATAAACACCAGCAGGATCAGCGCTTGCGCCGGGCCATAGTGCGCATGGTCGCCCGTTTTCGCTCGCAGACCGGGATGAACTTCAGCGATGAGCAAGGGCTGACCGATCAGCTGTATATCCATCTTGCTCAGGCGCTGGACCGCTCGCTGTTTGAAATTGGCATCGACAATAGCCTGCCGGAGGAGATCCATCGTCTCTATCCCCGGCTGTTACGCACCACGAAGGAAGCGCTGTTTGAGCTGGAAGCGGAGTTTGGGCTGCGTTTTTCTTATGAAGAGATGAGTCTTGTCGCGGTGATTTTCGGCGCCTGGCTGATGCAGGAGACCGATCTGCACGAAAAACAGGTGATCCTGCTGACGGGAGACGATAAAGCCAGCGAGGATCTGATTGAACAGCAGCTTCGCGAGCTGACGCTGCTGCCGCTCAACATTCGCTATCTGACGCTGCAGGCTTTCCAGAAAGAGGGGGCACCGCGCGAAGCCGCGCTGGTTATCACCCCCTACCCTACCGTTCTGCCGCTGTTCTCGCCGCCGCTGATACATGCCGTTGAAACATTGAACGCGCAGCAGCAAGAACATATTCGCGCCATGCTGGAATCATAGCGAGGCGCGAGCGGCCACTTTCGGGCGAACAACGATGGCGGGTAAGGCGACCAGCGCCATCACCCAGAAGACGCCATGCCCCAGATGCTGGTAGAGGAACCCCGCAAAGACCGTCATGATTGCGATACTGCCCCCCATCGCGACCGCCGAGTAGACGGCCTGCAGGCGAATAACGTCTCCGCCCTCGCGCGCTGCGATATAGCGCATAGCCGCCAGATGGCACACGGTAAAGGTGCCGCAGTGAAGAATTTGCGCCACTATCAGCCACGGCAGATCGGTCGTCCAGCCCATAATCCCCCAGCGCGCCACGCCGCACACGGCGGAAAGCAGCAGCAGGTCTCGCGCGCCAAAGCGACGGAACAGCTTTTTGCTCAGGGCAAAAATAATGACTTCGGCCACTACCCCCAGCGACCACAGATAGCCCACTGCGGAAGCAGAATATCCCGCCCCCTGCCAGTAGATGGCGCTGAAGCCATAGTACGCCGCATGCGCCCCCTGAAGCAGACAGACACACGCCAGAAAACGCCAGCTTTGTGCCACCAGGCTCCGCCAGGCGGGCCATCCTGCGCTCTCCTGATGGCGGCTTTCCCCTTGCGGCATCACCGACGGACGCAGCAGCATACCCAGCAGCATCGAGGCAATACCGATACTCAGCAGGGCGAGAATGGCGCGGTAATCGTAAAGGCTAACCAGTTTGCCCACCAGCGCGGAGCCAATCACAAAGGCAATTGAGCCCCACAGGCGCACGCGGCCGTAGTCCATGGTGATCTGCTTTTGCCAGGTGTTCGCCAGGGCATCCGTCAGCGGTACCAGCGGTGAGAAGAACAGGTTAAAGCCGACCATCACCACCATCAGCCAGGCAAACTGGTGGCTGACCCAGAAGCAGGCAACAAAGACCAGCGTCAGCAAAGCAAGAATGCGCACGGCCTTGATCAGTAAGGAGGGATCGCTGACGCGCGGGGCAATCAGCAGGCTGCCGAGGAAACGCGCCACCAGCCCGGCCCCCAGCAGGACACCGATAGTCTCAGGAGTCAGGCCGATACCCTTGAGCCAGACGCTCCAGAAAGGCAGAAAAATACCGTAGCTAAAGAAATAGGTGAAATAACTGAGCGCCAGCCAGCGCGTGGAATGCAAGACCATGAATCCCTCCCGAAATCGAGGCCATAGTCTGGCGAGAATATAAAAATTAAGCAAGTAGATAGCCTGCTATAAATTAACGAAAAATTAACATCTTGTGCAGTCGTCTGGCTTATGGCAGGGAATGAAAATATGTATTACGTTTAAATTACTCCACTTGCAGAGGTTTTTCTGCCATGAACTCACTACGTTATTTCGATTTCGGTCAGTCACGTCACCTGCTGCTGCTGATTGGCCGCATCGCGCTTGTCGTGCTGTTTATCATCTTTGGCTATCCAAAACTGACGGGGTTTAGCGGCACCGTACAATATATGACCTCGCTGGGTACGCCGATGCCCATGCTGGCGGCTATTATTGCGGTGGTGATGGAAGTCCCTGCCGCTATCCTGATCGTGCTGGGCTTTTTCACCCGCCCGCTCGCGGTACTGTTTGTATTCTATACGCTGGGCACGGCGATTATCGGTCACCATTACTGGGATATGACCGGTGATGCGGTCGTGCCGAATATGATTAACTTCTATAAGAACGTCAGTATTGCTGGCGCCTTTATTTTGCTGGCGATTGTCGGACCTGGAGCCATTTCCCTCGACCGGCGTTAAGCCATAAAAAAAGGCCGCAAGCGCGGCCTTTTTTATTTCTGCCAGGCAGAGGAATTACGCGTATACCGGGAAGCGTGCGCAGATATCCAGAACTTTACCTTTGACGCGCTCGATAACCGCTTCGTCATTGATGTTGTCCAGAACGTCACACATCCAGCCAGCCAGCTCTTTCACTTCCGCTTCTTTGAAGCCGCGGCGAGTCACGGCCGGAGAACCGATACGGATACCGGAAGTCACGAACGGGCTCTTCGGATCGTTTGGCACGCTGTTTTTGTTCACGGTGATGTTGGCGCGGCCCAGGGCTGCGTCAGCTTCTTTACCGGTCAGGTTCTTATCAACCAGATCCAGCAGGAACAGGTGGTTTTCAGTACCGCCGGAGACCACTTTGTAGCCACGGTTCAGGAACACTTCCACCATCGCTTTGGCGTTCTTAGCAACCTGCTGCTGATAAACCTTGAATTCTGGCTCCATCGCTTCTTTCAGCGCTACCGCTTTAGCCGCGATAACGTGCATCAGCGGGCCGCCCTGCGCGCTTGGGAATACAGCGGAGTTCAGTTTTTTGTACAGCTCTTCGTCACCGCCTTTCGCCAGGATCAGGCCACCGCGTGGACCCGCCAGGGTTTTGTGGGTGGTGGTGGTCACAACGTGAGCGTGTGGAACCGGGTTCGGGTAAACGCCAGCGGCAATCAGACCCGCAACGTGCGCCATGTCGACGAACAGGTAAGCACCAATGCTGTCTGCGATTTCACGCATTTTTGCCCAGTCAACGATACCGGAGTAAGCAGAGAAGCCACCGATGATCATCTTCGGTTTGTGCTCTTTAGCCTGCTTCGCCATGTCTTCATAGTCAATTTTGCCGGACTCATCAATACCGTAAGGGATGATGTTGTACAGTTTGCCGGAGAAGTTAACCGGGGAGCCGTGAGTCAGGTGGCCGCCCTGCGCCAGGTTCATACCCAGAACGGTATCGCCCGGCTGCAGCAGCGCGGTGTAGACCGCGAAGTTAGCCTGAGAGCCAGAGTGCGGCTGCACGTTCGCGTAGTCAGCGCCAAAGAGTTCTTTCGCACGGTCGATAGCCAGCTGCTCAACGATATCCACGTACTCGCAACCGCCGTAGTAGCGTTTGCCCGGGTAACCTTCAGCATATTTGTTAGTCAGCTGAGAACCCTGCGCCTGCATGACGCGCGGGCTGGTGTAGTTTTCGGAGGCGATCAGTTCGATGTGCTCTTCCTGACGTACTTTTTCCTGCTCCATAGCCTGCCACAGTTCGGCATCATAATCGGCAATGTTCATTTCACGCTTTAACATCCGCATCTCCTGACTCAGCTAACAAGTAAATTTTGGCCTGAAAAGGCAGTCCTGTTGGACGACGGGCAACAGTATAACTGATTAGTTCTGTGATAACAGGTCTTGACAAACGATTTTACGCAAACGTTTTCCTTCGCGCCACGCAAGGGTTTGAGGAATAAAGCTCTCGCCCTTTCCAGCGGATTTCTTTTCAGGTTTGTGATGCATATTTTTCATCTTGCAAAGAACCATTTACAACGCAGGGGTATTTTTTATAAGATGCATTTAAAATACATCATTAAAGTCACATCGGAAGGAAGCTGCCATGCTCGACGCTCAAACCATCGCTACCGTTAAAGCCACCATCCCCCTGCTGGTGGAAACCGGCCCTAAACTCACTGCCCATTTCTACGATCGCATGTTCACGCATAACCCGGAGCTCAAAGAAATTTTCAACATGAGCAACCAGCGTAACGGCGATCAGCGCGAAGCGCTTTTCAACGCCATCGCGGCCTACGCCAGCAATATTGAAAACCTGGCGGCACTGCTGCCCGCGGTGGAAAAAATCGCGCAGAAACACACCAGCTTCCAGATCCAGCCCGAGCAGTACAACATTGTGGGTAGCCACCTGCTGGCAACGCTGGACGAGATGTTCAGCCCGGGCCAGGAGGTGCTGGACGCGTGGGGTAAAGCCTACGGCGTGCTGGCAAACGTGTTTATCAACCGCGAAACGCAGATCTACAGCGAAAACGCCAGCAAGAACGGCGGCTGGGAAGGCACGCGCGCCTTCCGCATCGTTGAGAAAACGCCGCGCAGCGCGCTGATTACCAGCTTTGAATTTGAGCCGGTGGACGGACAGCCGGTTGCCGATTACCAGCCGGGCCAGTATCTGGGCGTGTGGCTGAAGCCTGAAGGTTTCCCGCATCAGGAGATCCGCCAGTATTCTCTTACCCGCAAGCCAAACGGCAAAGGCTATCGCATTGCGGTGAAGCGTGAGGACGGCGGTCAGGTCTCCAACTGGCTCCACAACGAAGCTAACGTGGGCGACGTGATCCATCTGGCCGCGCCGGCGGGCGATTTCTTCATGGCCATAGAAGCGAATACCCCGGTTACGCTGATCTCTGCGGGCGTCGGCCAAACGCCAATGCTGGCGATGCTCGATACGCTGGCGAAAGCCAATCACGGTGCGCAGGTCAACTGGTTCCACGCTGCGGATAACGGCGACGTGCACGCCTTTGCGGATGAAGTGAAAACGCTCGGGGCGTCCCTGCCGCGCTTCACCGCGCACACCTGGTATCGCCTGCCGACGGATGCAGACCGCGCGGCCGCACGGTTTGACACTGAAGGCCTGATGAATTTAAGCCAGATGGAAGGGGCGTTTAGCGCGCCAGACATGCAGTTCTACGTCTGCGGGCCGGTAGCGTTTATGCAGTATGCCGCCCAGCAGCTGGTGGATCTGGGCGTGAACAAAGACAACATTCACTACGAATGTTTCGGGCCGCATAAGGTGCTGTAATGAAAAAGCCCCTCGTTCGAGGGGCTTTTTTTTCGCCGGGTGGTTGCACCTTACCCGGCCTACAAAACCGTTGGTATTGTTAAATCGCGGCGTCGTCTTCTTCGCCGGTACGGATACGGATCACGCGCGCCACGTCAAAGACGAAGATTTTACCGTCGCCGATTTTGCCCGTCTGCGCGGTGCGGATAATGGTATCCACGCAGGTATCGACGATATCGTCGCTGACCACGATTTCAATTTTTACTTTCGGCAGAAAGTCGACCATGTATTCTGCGCCACGGTAAAGCTCGGTGTGGCCCTTCTGACGACCAAAACCTTTCACTTCCGTCACGGTCATCCCGGTGATGCCGACTTCCGCCAGCGCTTCACGCACGTCATCCAGTTTGAAAGGTTTAATAATCGCATCAATCTTTTTCATGGTGGGTCCTTAAACTCTTACCTGTAAGCTGCCTCGTAATCGATTGCTCACAGTATCATACGGCATTACTCTTTAAAATCGTTTGCTTCCAGCTCGTGGCGCGACAGCAGCTTGTAGAACTCGGTGCGGTTGCGTCCGGCCATGCGCGCCGCGTGGGTCACGTTGCCTTTGGTTATCTGCAATAGCTTGCGCAGATAGTTCAGCTCGAACTGATTCCGCGCTTCCGCAAACGTCGGCAGGGCCGTGTTTTCCCCTTCCAGCGCCTGCTCCACCAGCGCATCGCTGATCACCGGTGAGGAGGTCAGCGCCACGCACTGCTCAATCACGTTCACCAGCTGGCGCACGTTACCCGGCCAGCCTGCGGCCATCAGCCGCTTCATCGCGTCGGTGGAAAACGCGCGCACGAACGGTTTATGGCGATCGGCCGCCTGGCGCAAAAGATGGTTCGCCAGCAGCGGAATGTCTTCCGCGCGCTCCGCCAGCGCCGGGATCTTCAGATTCACCACGTTCAGACGGTAGTAGAGATCTTCGCGAAACTCGTTGCGCGCCATCACTTTTGGCAAGTCGCGGTGGGTGGCGGAAATAATGCGCACATTAATATCGATATCGCGGTTGCTGCCCAGCGGGCGAACTTTTCGCTCCTGCAACACGCGCAGCAGTTTGACCTGCAGCGGTGCGGGCATGTCGCCAATCTCGTCCAGGAACAGCGTGCCGCCTTCCGCGGCCTGGAACAGCCCTTCCCGGCTGCTCACCGCGCCGGTGAATGCGCCGCGGGCGTGTCCAAACAGTTCAGATTCGAGCAGCTGTTCCGGAAGCGCGCCGCAGTTAATGGCGATAAAGGCGTTTTTACTGCGCGGGCTGGCGTTATGGATCGCCTGCGCCAGGATCTCTTTCCCGGTTCCGCTCTGGCCGTTGATGAGCACGCTGACGTCGGACTGCGCCACCATCCGGGCCTGTTCAAGCAGACGCAGCATAATGGGGCTGCGGGTGACGATGGACTCCCGCCACGCTTCATCCCCCGCCGGGGCGGCATGTTCCAGCGCGCTGTCGATAGCCTTATACAGCGCGTCTTTGTCCACCGGCTTGGTCAGGAAGCTGAAGACCCCCTGCTGCGTCGCGGCAACCGCATCCGGGATCGACCCGTGCGCCGTCAGGATAATCACGGGCATACCCGGCTGCTGCTTCTGGATCTCCGCGAACAGCTGCAGGCCATCCATTTCGTCCATCCGCAGGTCGCTTATCACCAGATCGATTTTCTCGCGGCTGAGGATTTTTAGCCCTTCCAGCCCGCTTTCAGCGGTCACGACGCTGTAGCCTTCGCTCACCAGACGCATCCCCAGCAGCTTTAACAGCCCGGGATCGTCATCCACCAGTAAAAGATGGGCAGGTTTACGGCTCGTCATGCTTCACATCCTCTTGTTTCGGCGTATCGCTGTCCGGTGCAGCGGATGAGCTCCCCGGCTGATATTTACGCGACGAGAGCTGCCTTTCGATATCGGTCAGGTTTTCCAGCTTACGCGTCGTGGTATCCAGCTGCGTACGTAAATGTTGCTGCTGTTGACGCAGCGTATCAAGCTCGCTGTCGGTTGACTGCTGCAGCTTGCTGTAGCGGGAGCGCTCTTCAGACAGCTGAAGCTGTAATGTCTGCCCATCGCGCCAGAGCTGGTATACCGGGCGTACCTGCACGGGAAGATTGACCACGTACGTGTCCAGTCGGGTCACATTGACGCGACGTTCAACGGGGGTAATTTTCGCATCTGCGAGTAAAATCCCGCGCTTGAAAGCGTCCTGCCAGGTGTCGTCATCCAGCATCGCCGCCTTCGAGCGGGCGTCTACCGGCGCCAGACGCTGGGCGCAATCTATCCCACGCAGCCAGAACAGCGGGTTGCTTTCAACGTCATGTCCTGACAGGTTCCAGATGTCGTCACAGCGGGTTGAGAGGAAGTCTGCCAGCTGGTTATCGGGCCATTTATCTTCCTGTTTATCGCTAATGGCACTTTGTGGCGCATGGGAAACACACCCTGCCAGAAATAAACAGGGCAGGCTCAGGCGAAGCGTTTTGCTGGAAAACACCGCACGTACGGCGCGGAAAAAGACGTGTGACATACTCACCAGACATAGATTCATTTTATTGATTTTTCCGGCTCACGGGCAGTTCGATACGGAAGCAAACATCTGAACGTTCGTCCGCGGCAATGTTTAGCTCACCCTGCATGCGTCGTATGCAGTCCCGGGCGATGCTCAAGCCCAGACCGCTTCCTTTAACCGCGCCTTTCCGCTGATGACTTCCCTGGAAAAAGGGTTCGAAGATCATGGTTTTTTCGTCATCGGGGATCGGGGTGCCGGTGTTTGCGACGTCAATAAACACCCGTGAACCATTCGTATTACTTCGGATATAAATGTTACCGGATTCAGTACCATAGTGCACCGCATTGGAGTAAAGATTATCCAGAACGCTCATCAGCAGCATGGGTTCAGCCAGGCACGCAGGCGCATTCAGCTCGACGCCGGTATGCATCATTTTAGCTCTTGCTGGCAAGCTGTGGGCGGAGATCACCATATCCACCAGCGGCTCAATCTCAACGTTTTCCAGTTCAACCGCCCCGTCAGCCAGCTTGCGGTTGTAATCCAGCAGTTGCTCAATCAGCTTTTGCAGATTGCGGCTGCTGTTATCCAGGATCTCGACAATTTCTTTCTGTTCTGGCGTAAGGGGCCCGGCCACTTCGTCCGCCAGCAGCTCCGTCCCTTCGCGCATGCTGGCCAGCGGCGTTTTAAGCTCATGAGAGATATGACGCAGGAACTGATGGCGCTGTGATTCGAGCCACGCCAGGCGCTCGGACAGCCAGATAATGCGCTGGCCTACGGATCGCAGCTCGCGGGGACCTTTAAAGGCGACCGTATCCCCGAGCGATTTCCCCTCCCCCAGACGGTTGATCATACGCTGAATGCCCTTCACCGGGCCGATGATCATGCGGGTAAAGAGCAGTACCAGCCCGAGGCTCACCAGGAACAGCACCAGCGCCTGCCAGCCGAAAAACTGGCCGCGCTCGGCAATCTCCTGCTGGAGCTGCTGGCCGCGAGAGAAAATCACCGCGCGCGTAGACTGCACCATCTCGGTGTTGGCGCTGGCAAAAGCTTCGAGGCGCGCGGCGGCAACGGCATCCGGGCCGCTGTTGCTGCACTGCAGCTGCGCGAGATCGTTCAAATCCTGACGCAACGCCTGATAGAGCTTGTCATCAGGTAAGACCCCCGCGTGAGCGTCCAGCATTTCGCTGTAGCGTTTACGCTGGCTCTGATAAACCTTTTCCAGCGTCCGATCGTCAAGCACGCAATACTGACGATAGCTGCGCTCCATCTCCAAAGCGGCGTTGGTCATCGCTTCACTGCGTCTGGCGTCGATAAGCGTCGTACGGTTGGTCAAAGCCGCCTGCGCGCTCAACGCGTTCAGGCTTTGCCACGCCTGCCAGGCAAGGATCAGCAGCGGCAGCAGGATCAGCAGGAAGGCCATCATGACGAGCTGCCGCAGGGAGCGGGGGAAAACGGGCCAGCGTTTCAACGCATTACTCTCTTAATGGGGGTTTACGCAGAGCGTAACTGAGTCTGCCCTTCAGATACAACAAAGCCGGGTAAAAACCCGGCTTTGTCATGGAATGAGGCGGTGCCTAACTCGACGTTTCGCCCTGGCCTGATAAAGCATCGCTATGATCAGTAGTTGGACGGCAGGCACCTTTTTGTGCGTCATTCGAAGTTTATGTAGCGCGTCCCGAAGGGGCTGACATAAGAAGGTGAATGAGCCACTGGTTAATATTATGCAACACCCGTGCCAAAATGCAAAACAAAATATTAACACATTGAAATATATGGTTTTTACTCGTTTATCACGTTAATTATCGGTTGAATGATTTTCAGGCTAAGTGTCGCTATTCAGCAACACCTTAAGGGGAACCTTATCTGACATATATAAATCAAAGAGTTAAGTGTCTCCATTTGGAGACAGCCATGTTGCGGGTCTGTCGCGTAATTGCGACACAAATAAAAAAGCCCGGTCAAGCTTTCGCTTACCGGGCCTGGAAGGGGGTGGGGCTAAAACTTAACCCAGCTGCTTACGCGCGTTGCGGAAGATACGCATCCACGGGCTGTCCTCGCCCCAGTTTTCCGGGTGCCAGGAGTTGCTCACGGTACGGAATACGCGTTCCGGGTGCGGCATCATGATGGTCGCGCGACCGCTTTCGCTGGTCACTGCCGTAATACCGTTGGCGGAGCCGTTCGGGTTAGCCGGATAGGTTTCCGTCACCTTGCCGAAGTTATCGACAAAGCGCAGCGCTACCAGGCCTTTGCTCTCCAGCTGAGCCAGATGCGCAGCGTCGCGCACTTCTACCTGTCCTTCACCGTGGGAAACGGCGATTGGCATCTGTGAACCGACCATTCCCTGCAGCAGCAGAGACGGGCTTTGGGTCACTTCCACCAGGCTGAAGCGCGCCTCGAAGCGGTCAGACTGGTTGCGCACAAAGCGCGGCCAGGCTTCGCTGCCCGGGATCAGCTCGCGCAGGTTAGACATCATCTGGCAGCCGTTACACACGCCCAGCGCCAGGGTCTGCGGACGGTGGAAGAAGGTTTCGAACTCGTCGCGCACGCGGCTGTTGAACAGGATGGACTTCGCCCAGCCTTCGCCCGCGCCCAGCACGTCGCCGTAGGAGAAGCCGCCGCACGCCACCAGCGCCTGGAAATCTTCCAGACCGGTACGCCCGGCCAGCAGGTCGCTCATGTGGACGTCGATAGCGTCAAAGCCCGCGCGGTGGAAGGCGGCCGCCATCTCAACGTGGGAGTTGACGCCCTGCTCGCGCAGCACGGCCACTTTTGGACGCGCACCCGTCGCTATGTACGGCGCGGCGATGTCTTCGTTGATGTCGAAGGAGAGCTTCACGTTCAGGCCTGGATCCTGGTCATTCGCTTTCGCGTTATGCTCCTGATCGGCACATTCCGGGTTGTCACGCAGGCGCTGCATCTGCCAGGTGGTTTCTGCCCACCACATGCGCAGCGTGGTGCGGCTTTCGCTGAACACGGCGTGACCGTCTGCTTCAATGACGAAGCGGTCGCCCTGAACGGCTTTGCCCAGATAGTGCACGCAGTCTGCCAGACCATGCTTCGCCAGAATCGCTTCAACCGCGTCGCGATCTGCCGCACGCACCTGAATCACGGCGCCCAGCTCTTCGTTGAACAGCGCCGCCAGACGGTCTTCGCCCAGCGTCGCAATGTTCGCTTCCACGCCGCAGTGGCCGGTGAAGGCCATCTCTGCCAGGGTCACCAGCAGGCCACCGTCGGAACGGTCGTGGTAGGCCAGCAGCTTACGCTGCGCCACCAGCGCCTGAATCGCGTCGTAGAAGCCTTTCAGCTGCGCCACGTCACGCACGTCGGCTGGCTTATCGCCGAGCTGGCGGTAAACCTGCGCCAGCGCGGTAGCACCCAGCGCGTTGTGACCTTTACCCAAGTCAATCAGCAGCAGGGCGTTGTCTTCGGTCGCAAGCTGCGGCGTAACGGTGTGACGCACGTCTTCCACGCGGGCAAACGCGGTGATCACCAGCGACAGCGGAGAGGTCATCTCGCGCTGTTCGTTGCCTTCCTGCCAGCGGGTTTTCATCGACATGGAGTCTTTGCCCACCGGAATGGTCAGGCCGAGGGCAGGACACAGCTCCTCGCCCACCGCTTTCACGGCTTCATACAGGCCAGCATCTTCGCCAGGGTGGCCGGCAGCGGCCATCCAGTTGGCGGAGAGCTTGATACGTTTGATATCGCCAATCTGCGTCGCGGCGATGTTGGTCAGCGCTTCACCGACCGCCAGACGGGCAGAGGCCGCGAAGTCCAGCAGCGCCACCGGGGTGCGTTCGCCGAGAGCCATCGCTTCGCCGTAGTAGCTGTCGAGGCTCGCGGTGGTCACGGCGCAGTTCGCGACCGGGATCTGCCACGGGCCGACCATCTGGTCGCGCGATACCATACCGGTCACGGTGCGGTCGCCGATGGTCACCAGGAAAGTTTTCTCTGCCACAGCAGGCAGGTGCAGCACGCGGTTTACCGCTTCTGCCACGGTGATGCCCTGGCGATCGAGCGCTTTGCCGGCCGCTTTGCGGGTGGTTACGTCGCGGGTCATCTTCGGCGTTTTACCGAGCAGAACGTCGAGCGGCAGATCGATCGGCTGGTTGTCAAAGTGGGTGTCGCTTAAGGAAAGGTGCTGCTCTTCGGTCGCTTCACCGATGACGGCATACGGCGCGCGCTCGCGGCGGCACAGCTCGTCAAACAGCGGCAGCTGGTCGGCAGCAACCGCCAGCACGTAGCGCTCCTGGGATTCGTTACACCAGATTTCCAGCGGGCTCATGCCCGGCTCATCGCTCAGGATGTCGCGCAGGTTGAAGCGCCCGCCGCGGCCACCGTCGCTCACCAGCTCCGGCATGGCGTTGGACAGACCGCCCGCGCCCACGTCGTGGATGAAGAGGATCGGGTTGGCGTCGCCCAGCTGCCAGCAGCGGTCGATCACTTCCTGGCAGCGGCGCTCCATCTCAGGGTTGTCGCGCTGCACGGAGGCGAAGTCGAGATCCGCATCAGACTGGCCGGAGGCCATAGAAGAGGCTGCGCCGCCGCCCAGACCGATGTTCATCGCCGGGCCGCCCAGTACGATCAGCTTCGCGCCGACGACGATCTCGCCTTTCTGCACGTGATCGGCACGGATGTTGCCGATCCCGCCCGCCAGCATGATCGGCTTGTGGTAGCCGCGCAGCTCTTCGCCGTTGTGGCTGTCCACTTTCTCTTCATAGGTACGGAAGTAACCGTTCAGCGCCGGACGACCAAATTCGTTGTTAAACGCCGCGCCGCCCAGCGGGCCTTCGGTCATGATATCCAGGGCGGTCACGATGCGCTCTGGCTTGCCGAAATCTTCTTCCCACGGCTGCTCAAAGCCCGGGATACGCAGGTTGGAGACGGAGAAACCGACCAGACCCGCTTTAGGTTTAGCGCCACGACCGGTCGCACCTTCATCGCGGATTTCACCGCCGGAGCCGGTCGCCGCACCCGGCCACGGGGAGATCGCCGTCGGGTGGTTGTGGGTTTCCACTTTCATCAGGATATGCGCGGGCTCCTGATGGAAGTCATAGCGCCCTGCTTCGCGATCGGCGAAGAAGCGGCCCACCTCGGAACCTTCCATTACCGCGGCGTTGTCTTTATAGGCAGACAGCACGTGGTCAGGGGTTTGCTCCATGGTGTTTTTGATCATTTTGAACAGCGACTTCGGCTGCTGTTCGCCGTCAATAATCCAGTCGGCGTTGAAAATCTTGTGGCGGCAGTGCTCAGAGTTAGCCTGCGCGAACATGTAAAGTTCGATGTCGTTCGGGTTACGGTTGAGCTTAACAAACGCATCCTGCAGGTAGTCGATTTCGTCTTCTGCCAGCGCCAGGCCGAGACGCAGGTTGGCGTCAATCAGCGCCTGACGGCCCTGCCCCAGCAGGTCTACGCTCTGTACCGGCGCAGGCTGATGGTGAGAGAAAAGCTTCTGCGCGTCATCGAGAGAGGTAAATACGCTCTCCATCATGCGATCGTGCAGTTCAGCCGCAACCGCCTGCCACTGCGCGTCGCTCAGGGTAGAGGCTTCCACGTAGTACGCCACGCCGCGTTCCAGACGGTTAATCTGGTTCAGGCCACAGTTGTGGGCGATATCGGTGGCTTTGGAAGACCAGGGGGAGATGGTGCCCGGACGAGGCGTAGCAAGGATCAGTTTGCCGGTTGGCGTATGGCTGCTCAGGCTTGGACCATACTTGAGCAGGCGTTCCAGCTGTACGCGCTCCTCTGCATTCAGGGGGGCATTCAGGTCAGCAAAATGGACATACTCAGCGTAAATATTGCTTACCGGAAGGTCGGCCGCCTGAAAACGTGCCAGCAGTTTAGTGATACGGAAGGCAGACAGTGCAGGCGAACCACGCAGAATTTCCATCATAAGTCTCTCGTCTTCGAAGCGCCGGGGCGCTTACAGTGTGCGCAAGGGGGGAAAACGGGCGTCATTATAGAGAATCCTGAGCGCCGACGAAACCGTTTGCGTCGAAATAAAATTTGCACAGAGATTTAACAATAGATGTGACCTGTCTCTCTAATTGGTTGCCAAGTGGCGCAAGTTTACGCAAAATGCCGCTCATTCAATGGCAAACCTTATGATTAACATGGCTACAGCAGACTGAGGCAACCGGCGTCGCAGAGAATTAACTAATTGAAAAAATTAAAGATTAATTATCTGCTCATCGGCATTGTAACGTTGCTGCTGGCAGTGGCCCTCTGGCCTTCCATCCCCTGGTTCGGCAAAGCCGAAAACCGTATCGCCGCCATTCAGGAGCGGGGGGAATTGCGCGTCAGTACCCTCAACTCGCCGCTGATTTACAGCGACGTCAACGGCAAAATCATTGGCCTGGATTATGAACTGGCACAACAGTTCGCCGATTATCTTGGCGTGAAGCTTAAAATCACCGTCCGCCAGAATATCAACCAGCTGTTTGACGACCTCGATAACGACGATGCCGATATGCTCGCCGCCGGGCTGGTGTATAACAGCGAGCGCAGTAAGAACTACCAGCCAGGCCCGACCTACTACTCCGTTTCTCAGCAGCTGGTTTACCGCGTCGGGAGCCTGCGCCCGCGCTCGCTGTCCACGATTAACGATCGGCAGCTGACGATTGCGCCCGGCCACGTGGTGATTGACGATCTGCGGGAGCTTAAGGAGAAGAAATATCCCGACCTGAGCTGGACGGTGGATCCGAAACTCGGCACGACGGAGCTGCTGGAGCAGGTAAAAGATCAGAAGGTGCCCTACACCATCGCCGATTCGGTCGCGATCAGCCTGTTTCAGCGGGTGCATCCTGAAATCGCCGTGGCGCTGGACGTCACCGACGAGCAGCCCGTGACCTGGTTTAGCCAGCTTGATGACGACCAGACCTTTTCTGCCGCGATGCTTGATTTCTTCAACACCATCAATGAAGACGGTACCCTGGCGCGTCTGGAGGAAAAGTACCTCGGGCACGGCGATGACTTTGACTACGTTGACACCCGCAGCTTCCTGCGCGCGGTAGACAGCGTCCTGCCGGACCTGCAGCCGCTGTTCGAAAAATACGCCCAGGAGATTGACTGGAAGCTGCTGGCGGCTATTTCGTATCAGGAATCCCACTGGGACACCCAGGCCACCTCACCCACGGGCGTACGTGGTTTGATGATGTTAACCAAAAATACCGCGCTGAGCCTGGGCGTGAACGATCGTACCGATGCCGAACAGAGCATCAGCGGCGGCGCGCGATACCTGCAGGACATGATGGCTAAAGTACCGGAAACGGTGCCGGAAGAAGAGCGGATCTGGTTTGCGCTGGCGGCCTACAATATGGGCTATGCGCATATGCTTGATGCACGAGCGTTGACGGCCAAAACGAAAGGCAATCCGGACAGCTGGTCAGACGTTAAGCAGCGCCTGCCGCTGCTGAGCCAGAAGCCATGGTATAACAAGCTGACATACGGCTACGCGCGCGGACATGAAGCCTACGCCTACGTGGAAAACATCCGTAAATATCAGATCAGCCTGGTCGGGTATCTGCTGGAGAAAGAGAAAGAGGCGACGGAGGCCAAACAGCTGGCTCAAAGTTACCCTGTCGTAGCGCCGGACGAGCTTAATTGCCCAACAGCTTCAGTTCTGCCTTTTGCTGCTTTTTCTGCTGACGGCGCATTCGAAAGAAATCGCTTAATAGCCCCGAACACTCTGGTGCAAGCACCCCACCGATAGTCTTCACCTGGTGGTTCATACCCGGGTGACCCAGCACGTCCATCAGCGAACCGGCCGCACCGGTTTTTTCATCCCGCGCGCCGAAAACCAGAGTCCCGATCCGGCTGTGCACCATCGCGCCGGAGCACATCACGCACGGCTCCAGCGTCACATACAGCGTGGTATCAAGCAGGCGATAGTTTTGCAGAACCAGACCGCCCTGGCGAAGCGCCATAATTTCGGCATGCGCAGTAGGATCGTGGCGGCCAATAGGACGGTTCCACCCTTCGCCAATCACCTGGTTGTTATGAACCAGCACCGCGCCCACGGGCACTTCGCCCTCGTCCCAGGCGCGTTGAGCCAGCGTCAGCGCGTGGCGCATCCAGTATTCATGATTGTGTTCAGGGTTGGACAAAGGCTGATACTCCAGTCGAAAAGCGGGCGGCATTATACACGCCCATTATGGATAAGCCTATTCGAGTTGCTGAAGTTCGCCTGATGGCGTGACGCGCCAGCGGTGCTGGCAAAAATAGAGCAGCGGGTTGTCCTGCTTGCTGTCGCTGTAGCCGCTGTACAGGCGCAGCGGCGTACCGATGCGTTTCTCCAGCTGGACCACTTTTTCATGCCCCAGGCAGCGCAGGGTCAGCACCCAGCCGCCGTAACCGCGGGCAATTTGCGTGGCGATAAGATTCACGCGCGGAAGCCAGGGGGTATCAAAGTAGACCTGCTCCACCAGCGTCTGCGGGGAGCCGGTAATCAGCCAGATGTCGGCATCATTCGCGTCGAGGTAGCTGGTCAGGCGCGCCTGCACCACCGGAAAGGCGGCGACGTGGCCGCGAAACCAGTGCGCAAAATCCTTTTCGAGCTGCTTAAGCCGCGCTTCGCTGTGCCCAAAGGTACATCCCCACAGCAGCAGACTCATCGGCCATCGCGCTGCCCGGCCTTTGACCAGCAGCGCGATCCCGATAACCGGTAAGAGCGGCAGCACGAGCAGCGCATTCAAAGGCTGACGCCGCAGCAGGTAACGCATAAACGTGCCAAACATATCCTGCTGATGCAGCGTTCCATCCAGGTCGAAAAAGACAACGCGACGCGCGTGATTTGCCAAACCTTACTCCTCTGGGTCGTTGAAACCTAACAGCCAGGTAAACAGGAACCCGGCGATCACCGCTACTAAATAGCCTAACAGATAGAGCATCACTTTTCCGGTCACGATGGTTAATGCCAGCGGTAAACCGGAGAGCCCAAAGGTGATAACGGTAGCGACTTTCCAGTAGCTGATCAGCGCCCCGCCTACCGCGCCGCCCAGACAGGCGGCGAGGAACGGTTTACCCAGCGGCAGCGTAACGCCGAAAATCAGCGGCTCGCCAATGCCGAGCAGTCCTACCGGGAGCGCGCCTTTAATCATTTTTTTCAGACGCGCGTTGCGGGTTTTCATCAGTACGGCAATCGCCGCGCCGACCTGCCCCACTCCCGCCATCGACAGGATAGGCAGCAGCGCGTTATAGCCGTGCGCCTGCACAAGCTCGACGTGGATCGGCACCAGCCCCTGGTGCAGGCCGGTCAGCACCAGCGGCAGGAAGGTACCTGACAGCACCGCTCCCACCAGCAGGCCGCCGCGGTCAATAGCCAGAGACGCGCCGTGAGCGATGGCTTCAGAGATCCATCCGCCTAGCGGCTGGAGGGCCACAATCGCTACGCTACCGGTAATCAGCGTGGTCAACAGCGGGTTGAGAATAAGCTCGATCGAGCCAGGCAGAACCGCGCGCAGCCTTTTCTCGATCCAGCACATCAGGATGACCACCAGCAGCACGGCGATTACCCCGCCGCGCCCGGGCTGGAGCGCCTCGCCAAACAACGTGATCTGCGCCAGCTGCGGGCTGGACAAGATGCCCGCCATGACCCCGCCCATGGCCAGCGATCCGCCAAACACCTTCGCGGTATTCACCCCGACCAGAATGTTCATAATGGCGAAAACAGCGCTGCCGAAGATCCCCAGAATCCCCAGCAGGTTCGGATAGTGCGTGGCGAAATCCCCCACAATATCCGGTCGCTTGAGGATATTGATGATCCCGGTGATCAGGCCGGAGGCAATAAACGCCGGGATCAGCGGAATAAAGACGTTTGCCAGCTGACGCAGCGCATCGCTCATGGGGGCTTTGTATTTGGCCTTTGCCTGCGCTTTGGTGCGCTCCGCATCGTCAATCGACGCGCTCGCGCTTACGCCCATCAGCGCACGCATGGCATCAACAACCTGCGCCGCTTTCCCCGGCCCGACGATCAGCTGATGCTGCTGCCCCTGTTTAACGTAGCCGCTGACGCCGGACAGCTGCTTCAGGCGCGGCACGTCGAGTTGGTCGTCGTTATGCACCTCGACGCGCACGCGCGTCATGCAGTTTTCGAGACGCTGAATGTTTTTTTCCCCACCGATTCCCTGCAGGATATCGCTGGCGAGCGCTGCTGTTTTGTCCATAGACGCCTCTGTTAGTTTTCTAATGCCGCCCGTAAGAAGCCGCTATGCGCATCGAGTTTGGCTCTCGCGGCCGCCGCATCCAGCCCGCTCAGGATCATCAGAATGGCCGGTTTAACATCGTGATCGGTCTGCTTGAGTACCGCTTCTGCCTCTTCACGGCCTGCGCCTGTCGCCTCCATCACCATGCGGCAGGCTCTGTCCACCAGCTTGACGTTGGTGGCCTGCATATCCACCATCAGGTTCTGATAAACCTTGCCGAACTTCACCATCGCGCCGGTGGAGATCATATTGAGCACCAGCTTTTGCGCGGTCCCGGATTTCAGGCGCGTGGAGCCGGTGAGCGCTTCCGGCCCGACAACCGGAGAGATAGCAATAGCGGCCACCTGCGCAATCGGTGAGCCAGGGTTACAGGAGATGGCGACCGTCGTGCAGCCCGTCAGGTTGGCGTATTCCAGCCCGCCAATGACGTACGGGGTGCGCCCGGATGCCGCCAGCCCGACCACCAGATCCTTCTCGGTCAGATTCAGCTCCTTCAGGTCATCCTCACCCAGCTGTGCATTGTCTTCCGCTCCTTCAACGGCTTTCAGCAGCGCACCGGGTCCACCGGCAATCAGCCCAACGACCAGACCGTGCGGCACCCCAAAGGTGGGCGGACATTCTGACGCATCCAGCACCCCAAGACGCCCGCTGGTGCCCGCCCCCATGTAGATAATGCGACCGCCGGCCTTGAGGGCTTCCGCCGCCGCATCGACCGCTTTCGCCACCTCGGGTAATGTCTCTTTCACAGCCTGCGCGACCAGCGTATCCTGTTGATTAAAGCGGTTAACCAGCTCCAGGGTGGAGAGTGCATCCAGATCCATGGTTTGCGGGTTACGCGTTTCAGAAACAAGTGAGCCAAGATTCATTTTTGTACCTCAAGAATTTTTAATTCATAATAATCACACTATAATGGAATATAAAATTCATTCAGGCGAGCAAAATTCGTATTTGCGCAGATAATCACATTTTCGCCAGGAGACCCTATGAACTGTTTAATTCGCATTCGCCAGCGCTACGCAGGCTTTGCCCAAAGCGACAAGAAGCTGGCGGATTTTCTGCTTTCTCAACCCGATCGCGCGCGCCATCTCAGCTCGCAGCAGCTGGCGAGTGAAGCCGGCGTGAGCCAGTCCAGCGTGGTGAAGTTTGCCCAGAAGATTGGCTTTAAGGGGTTCCCCGCCCTCAAGCTGGCGATCAGCGAAGCGCTGGTGAGCAACCCCAACCCGCAGTCAATGCCGGTGCATAATCAGATCCGCGGCGATGACCCGATGCGGCTGGTTGGCGAAAAGCTGATCAAAGAGAACGTGGCGGCTATGCACGCGACGCTTGATGTGAACACCGAAGAGAAGCTGCTGGAGAGCGTGGCGATGCTGCGCGGCGCGCGGCGAATCATCCTGACCGGTATCGGGGCGTCCGGACTTGTGGCGCGTAACTTTGGCTGGAAGCTGACTAAAATTGGGCTTAACGCCATCGTCGAGCAGGATATGCACGCCCTGCTGGCGACCGTACAGGCAATGGATCCTGACGATCTGCTGCTGGCCATCTCTTACTCCGGCGAGCGCCGTGAAATCAACATGGCAACCGATGAAGCGCTGCGCGTCGGCGGTAAAATTCTGGCGATCACCGGTTTTACGCCGAATGCCCTCCAGCAGCGGGCAACGCGCTGTTTATATACTATTGCCGAAGAACAGGCCACGCGCAGCGCGGCTATCTCGTCCACCAGCGCGCAAATGATGCTGACGGACCTGCTGTTTATGGCGCTGGTGCAGCAGGATCTGGAGCGCGCGCCCGAGCGCATTCGCCACAGCGAAGAACTGGTAAAGAAACTGGTTTGACGCGTATAATGCCCGCCCGGTTTGTGTTGTTTCTGAGAATTTCCTGATGGCGCTGTTAATTACCAAAAAATGCATTAATTGCGATATGTGCGAGCCCGAATGCCCGAACCAGGCGATTTCGATGGGCGACAGCATCTATGAGATTAACAGCGACCGCTGCACGGAATGCATCGGCCACTATGAAACGCCGACCTGCCAGAAGGTGTGCCCGATCCCGAATACCATCCTGAAGGATCCGGCCCACGTCGAGAGCGAAGAGCAGCTATGGGATAAGTTTGTCCTGATGCACCACGCGGACAAACTTTAACTTTCGATGATCACCGTCGCGCTGGCATAGTGACGTTCATCCGCGATCGTCACGTGCATATGATTCACCCCCAGCTTTTCCGCCAGCTTTTGCGCTTCACCCCACAGACGCAGGCTCGGTTTGCCCAGCTCATCGTTAAACACTTCGAACTGATTAAACGCCAGGCCGTTACGAATGCCGGTCCCGAAGGCTTTGGCCGCAGCCTCTTTTACCGCAAAGCGCTTTGCCAGAAAACGCACCGGCTGCTGATGCGCTTCCCAGATGGCCCACTCGTTATCGCTCAGCACGCGTCTTGCGAGGCGATCGCCGCTACGGGCGATCACCGCTTCAATGCGGGCTATTTCAACGATATCGGTGCCTAAGCCCAGGATAGCCATTACTGACGCGCTTCCTGCATCAGGCGTTTCATCTCAGAGACCGCCTCTTTCAGACCGCTCATCACCGCACGGCCAATGATGGCGTGGCCGATGTTCAGCTCGTGCATTTCCGGCAGGGCGGCAATGGCCTTCACGTTGTGGTAGGTCAGGCCGTGACCGGCGTTAACCTTCAGTCCCAGGCTTGAGGCGTACGTGGCCGCTTTAGCGATACGCTCCAGCTCTTTGGCCTGTTCGGCATCGTTTTTGGCATCGGCATAGCAGCCGGTGTGGATTTCGATATACGGTGCGCCCACGTCGGCCGCCGCTTTAATCTGGGCGAAATCGGCGTCGATAAACAGAGAAACCAGGATACCGGCATCCGCCAGGCGCTTGCAGGCGTCGCGCATTTTGTCGAGCTGACCGGCCACGTCCAGACCGCCTTCGGTGGTCACTTCCTGGCGTTTTTCCGGCACCAGGCAGCAGAAATGCGGCTGGGTCTCGCAGGCAATCGCCAGCATCTCTTCGGTGACTGCCATCTCCAGATTCATACGGGTGTCCAGCGTCTGGCGCAGAATGCGCACGTCGCGATCGGTGATATGGCGACGGTCTTCACGCAGGTGAACGGTAATGCCGTCGGCGCCAGCCTGTTCAG
Source organism: Enterobacter sp. Y17 (assembly GCF_019730495.1). Taxonomy (NCBI): domain Bacteria; kingdom Pseudomonadati; phylum Pseudomonadota; class Gammaproteobacteria; order Enterobacterales; family Enterobacteriaceae; genus Enterobacter; species Enterobacter sp. Y17. The sequence continues at coordinate 22,704 of NZ_JAASKP010000001.1, read as the reverse complement.
CGATAAATGCCGCCTGAACCGGATCGGGATACGCCGTGCCGCGCGCGTTACGCAGCGTGGCGATGTGGTCGATGTTGACGCCTAACAGTAATTCAGCCATGACAATCCTCGGTATTTTGGTTCATTTCTCTTCCCCCTCTCCCTCCGGGAGAGGGCTGGGGTGAGGGGTAAAACGTTAACGTTTCGGCACAAATTGCCTGAATAATTCGCGGCTCTTTAAGGGCTTGCCGCCAAGATACTGCTTGAGGGCAATCCGGGTAAAGCGTTTTGCTGCGCGCAGGGTGTCCAGATCGGGAAACTCGCGCTCATACAGCGCCCGGAGCTGGCGCCCGGTAAAGGTGCTGTTGTCTATCACGATACTGGCAATGAAGCCCTTTTCTTCGCGGTAGCGGTAGGTCATGGTGTCTTCTATCTCATCACCGCTGCCCGCGCAGTGCAGAAAATCTACGCCGTATCCGAGGTGGCCCAGCAGCGCCAGTTCAAAACGACGCAATGCGGGTTCGGGCGTGCCGGTTGCGCCAGCCAGCGACTGGATACAGTGCAGATAATCGAAGAAAAGTTCAGAGAAGCGGGTCTCATGTTCAAGAACGCGTGAGATGAGTTCGTTGACATACAGACCGCTGTAGAGTGTGATGCCGGAAAGAGGAAGCGCCAGGGAGACGGCTTCGGCACTGCGCAGGGTTTTCACTTCCCCTCGCCCACCGAAGCGTACCAGCAGCGGCGTGAAAGGCTGTAGGGCACCTTTCAGGTTAGAACGTTTGGAACGTGCGCCTTTCGCAACAAGGCGCACGCGGCCCGACTCTTCCGTGAAGACGTCCAGCATGAGGCTGGTTTCGCTCCAGGGACGACTATGCAGGACAAAGGCGCGCTGCCATCCATCCATATGCTCGTCGTCTTATGTTACTGGTCTTCGCCGTAACCGAGGCTGCGCAGAGCACGCTCATCATCGGCCCAGCCAGATTTCACTTTCACCCACAGTTCGAGGTGAACCGGCGCTTCGAACATTTCCATCATGTCCTTACGGGCTTCGATACCGATGGTTTTGATCTTGGCCCCTTTGTTGCCGATAACCATCTTCTTCTGCCCTTCGCGCTCAACGAGGATCAGGCCGTTGATATCGTAGCCACCGCGCTCGTTGGTCTGGAAACGCTCGATCTCTACCGTTACGGAGTACGGCAGCTCAGCGCCCAGGAAACGCATCAGCTTTTCACGGATGATTTCAGACGCCATAAAGCGCTGAGAGCGATCGGTGATGTAGTCTTCCGGGAAGTGATGAATCGCTTCCGGCAGATGCTTCCGCACGATGCCCGCGATGGTATCCACGTTCAGGCCGGTCTCAGCAGACAGCGGAACGATATCAAGGAAGTTCATCTGGCTACCGAGCCACTGCAGATGCGGCAGCAGGTCGGCCTTTTCCTGCACGTTATCCACTTTGTTGACCGCGAGGATGACCGGCGTTTTGCCGTCACGCAGCTTGTTCAGCACCATCTCGTCGTCCGGCGTCCAGCGGGTGCCTTCCACAACGAAAATCACCAGCTCTACGTCGCCGATCGAGCTGCTCGCCGCCTTGTTCATCAGTCGGTTGATGGCACGCTTCTCTTCCATGTGCAGGCCGGGGGTATCGACGTAGATCGCCTGATACGCGCCTTCAGTATGGATGCCGACGATGCGGTGACGCGTGGTCTGCGCCTTACGCGAGGTGATTGAAATCTTCTGCCCAAGCAGATTATTCAGCAGGGTGGATTTGCCAACGTTCGGACGTCCGACGATGGCAATAAATCCGCAATAGGTTTTATCTTCGCTCATTCCAGCTCCAGCATTTTTAACGCCTGTTCGGCGGCAGCCTGTTCAGCCTTACGACGGCTTGAACCTGTGCCCACCACCGGTTCACTCAGGCCACTGACCTGGCAATGGATGGTAAATTCCTGATCGTGCGCTTCGCCACGCACCTGCACCACCAGATAAGACGGCAGCGGCAGATGACGACCCTGCAAATATTCCTGCAGACGCGTTTTCGGATCTTTTTGTTTATCGCCCGGGCTGATTTCGTCCAGACGGGTCTGATACCAGTTCAGGATCAGCTTTTCTACGGTCTGGATATCGCTGTCCAGGAACACACCACCAATTAATGCTTCGACCGTATCGGCAAGAATAGATTCACGACGGAAGCCGCCGCTTTTCAGTTCACCCGGTCCAAGACGCAGACATTCGCCCAGCTCAAATTCGCGAGCGATTTCCGCAAGGGTATTACCCCGAACCAGCGTGGCACGCATGCGGCTCATATCACCCTCGTCCACACGCGGGAAACGATGATAAAGCGCATTCGCAATCACGAAACTTAAAATAGAGTCGCCTAAAAACTCGAGACGCTCATTATGTTTGCTGCTGGCACTGCGGTGGGTTAATGCCTGTTGCAACAACTCCTGATGATGAAAAGTGTAGCCCAGCTTCCGTTGAAGCCGATTAATTACGATGGGGTTCATGCGATACCAATAAATGAATGCGTCAAAAATGCAGCACACGAAACCGACCTGAGAAAACCAACGCGGTTTCGTGTGCCGTGGCACCCTTGCAGGGCCAACCTTAAACTTCGGGGGAATATTCTATACACAACGACAGGGGATGTCGTTAGTTCGAAGAGATTTATCGTGGAAATAATTCACGTAGCCGCTAATTAAAGCGGCTACGCGTTCATTTATTGAGAATTAATGGATTCCGCCGATACGATTCAGGCGTACACCGGTCGGCCATTCGCCTTCCTGCTTCTCAAAACTCATCCAGATGGCGGTGGCTTTACCGACCAGATTCGCTTCCGGCACAAAGCCCCAGTAACGGCTGTCCGCAGAGTTATCGCGGTTGTCACCCATCATGAAGTAATGTCCTGGCGGTACAATCCAGCTCGCCAGCTGCTGGCCAGGCTGGCGATAGTACATACCCAGCTGATCCTGCGCGATTGGCACGGTGAGGATTCGGTGCGTCACATCGCCCAGCGTCTCTTTGCGCTCAACCAGACGGATGCCGTCCTCTTTGGTTTCACCTTTCGAAACCTGGAAGAACCCGCTGGTCGCTTCGCCGCCGTTACGACGGGCAAAGGTCTGCACAAAGTCACTTGGCTCAACGTTTGAGTAAGTGATTGGCAGCGCGTTTTCACAGGCGGTACCGGAGCTGCAGCCCGGCTGAACGGTGACTTCTTTCGCAACCGGATCGTAAGTGACTTTATCACCCGGCAGACCTACCGCGCGCTTGATGTAGTCCAGGCGCGGATCTTCCGGATATTTAAACACCACGATGTCGCCACGTTTCGGATGACCGGTTTCGATCAGCGTTTTCTGGTAGATAGGATCTTTAATGCCGTAGGCAAACTTCTCTACCAGAATAAAATCACCAATCAGCAGCGTTGGCATCATTGAACCTGATGGGATTTGGAACGGCTCGTAAATAAACGAACGTACCACCAGCACAATCGCCAGCACCGGAAATACCGAGGCGCCCGTTTCCAGCCAGCCCGGTTTCGGGCCGACTTTCTTCAGGGTTTTCGCGTCAATCCCATCTCCAGTGGCTGCCTGAGCGGCAGCCTGACGTTCACGACGTTTTGGGGCGAAGATAAACTTATCCAGACACCACAGCAGACCTGTTACCAGGGTAGCAATGACCAGGATCAGGGCAAACATGTTCGCCATGCCAACTCCTTAGGGTTATTTGCCGTCTTTACCAACATGAAGGATGGCAAGGAATGCTTCCTGCGGCAGCTCGACGTTACCGACCTGCTTCATACGCTTCTTACCTTCTTTCTGCTTCTGCAGCAGCTTTTTCTTACGGCTGACGTCACCGCCATAGCACTTCGCCAGAACGTTTTTACGCAGCTGTTTCACGGTTGAACGCGCGATAATGTGGTTGCCAATCGCCGCCTGAATCGCGATATCGAACTGCTGACGCGGGATCAGATCTTTCATCTTCTCAACCAGCTCGCGACCGCGGTACGGCGCATTGTCGTTGTGGGTGATCAGCGCCAGCGCATCCACGCGCTCGCCGTTGATCAGCACGTCCACACGCACCATGTTGGAGGCCTGGAAGCGTTTGAAGTTGTAATCCAGTGACGCATAGCCACGGGAGGTCGACTTCAGACGGTCGAAGAAGTCGAGTACCACTTCCGCCATCGGGATCTCATAGGTCAGCGCCACCTGGTTACCGTGGTAAACCATGTTGGTCTGCACGCCACGCTTCTCAATACACAGCGTAATGACGTTCCCCAGGAATTCCTGCGGCAGCAGCATGTGACACTCTGCAATAGGCTCACGCAGCTCCTGAATGTTGTTCAGCGGCGGCAGCTTGGACGGGCTATCGACGTAGATCACTTCTTTCGAGGTGGTTTCAACTTCATAGACTACCGTCGGCGCCGTGGTGATCAGATCCAGATCGTATTCACGCTCCAGACGTTCCTGAATGATCTCCATGTGCAGCAGACCGAGGAAGCCACAGCGGAAGCCGAAGCCCAGCGCCGTTGAGCTTTCTGGCTCGTAGAACAGGGAAGCATCGTTCAGGCTCAGTTTACCGAGCGCGTCACGGAAGTTTTCGTAGTCGTCAGAGCTGACCGGGAACAGACCCGCGTAAACCTGCGGTTTCACCTTTTTAAAGCCTGGCAGCGCTTTATCTGCCGGGTTACGTGCACCGGTCAGGGTATCGCCCACCGGCGCGCCGAGGATGTCTTTAATGGCGCAGACCAGCCAGCCTACCTCGCCGCATCTCAGCTCGGTACGGTCAACCTGTTTTGGCGTAAAGATGCCCAGACGGTCTGCGTTGTAGACCTGTCCGGTACTCATTACCTTAATTTTGTCGCCTTTACGCATGGTGCCGTTTTTAATGCGCACCAACGAGACAACGCCCAGGTAGTTATCGAACCAGGAGTCGATAATCAGCGCCTGCAGCGGGCCATCCGGATCGCCTTCCGGGGCCGGAATGTCACGTACCAGGCGTTCCAGCACGTCGGTCACGCCCACACCGGTTTTCGCGGAGCAGCGCACGGCATCGGTCGCGTCAATGCCGACGATATCTTCAATCTCTTCCGCTACGCGTTCAGGATCGGCGGCTGGCAGGTCGATCTTGTTCAGAACCGGCACAACTTCGAGATCCATTTCCATCGCGGTGTAGCAGTTTGCCAGGGTCTGGGCTTCAACGCCCTGCCCGGCATCCACCACCAGCAGCGCGCCTTCACAGGCCGCGAGCGAGCGTGAAACCTCATAGGAGAAGTCAACGTGGCCTGGGGTGTCGATAAAGTTCAGTTGATAGGTTTCACCATCAGCCGCTTTGTAATCAAGCGTAACGCTCTGCGCTTTGATGGTGATACCGCGTTCGCGTTCCAGGTCCATGGAGTCCAGAACCTGGGCTTCCATTTCACGATCAGACAGGCCACCGCAAATCTGGATAATACGGTCAGACAGCGTCGACTTACCGTGGTCAATGTGAGCAATGATCGAAAAGTTACGTATGTTCTTCATATAGTTAAATAATTATGCCTTACGAATTCCTGGAGGCCGCTGTTCTTAGCCTGACGTTTTTCAGTGCGAAAACGCAGCATTCTACACTACATCCTCGCTACCTGGAAATGCACTTAGAAGCAGGTATAGCGTGAAGAAAGGCCGTTTTCTGTTTTAGGGTGTAAAAAATGATAAAGCCCGATGGATCACCGGGCCTCAGAAGAGAGCGTTTCAACACGAAGCTGGTCTGGCGCCAGCCCAACACTGAGAATGACAGGCTGCCACTCCTCGCGCGCGGCGAGCGTCGGAGAGAGCCCTTTGGCAAGCCAGAATCCCCCTACGCCACCCAATGCAGCACCGCACATAGCGGCCACATCGGTACCAAACAGCATCTGAAACAGGCCGCCCATGATAAACAGGCCGACCAGCGGAGAGAGATACACCAGCATAGCGGAGCTGAGCAGGCTGCCTTCCGCGATGCCCAGTTCCACCTTCTGCCCCGCCATCAGCGGCTGTTCACTTGGCACAGAAATCGTGTGCGATGTTTGTGGCCCAAGCTTATTCAACACGCGGCTGCCGCAGCCGGCGCGGGATGCGCAGCTATTACATGAGGCTTTAACATCGCAGCTCACCAGCGCAATGCCGTTTTGCCAGGAGACAACCGTCGCCCACTCTTTGATCATTGTGCAGCCCTGAATTTAATGCTGTCGGAGATGCGCTTCGCCGTCTGCGGAGGGAGTTCTCCCACAATGGTGATCTCTGCGTTATCGCGTACCGTTGTACTCACCGTACGGCGCCCGGTACGCAGCATTTGTTCGGCGCTGTTTGCCGTTGCGCGATTAATATTCACCGAGAAGCTGAACAAACCATCCGAATAGAGGCGCGATTCTACCGGCGTTTCAATCGTTGGCAGCTGACGACGGCTGCTGGACACTTCGCTAAACCCTTGCGGGATCCAGGCAGGTACCCAGTTGAAATTAACGGAATCCCCGGCAGGAACAGAAAGCAGCGGCGGCAGGCTGGCCTTAGCCAGATTCTGCATGCTGTTGCCAACCTGATTGTTCACGCTGAAGGAGATAACCCGGAACTGTTCCAGCGTTTCACCGTCACGGTCGAGCAGGTCAACACGCATGGGGAGTTTGGTTTCGGCATCAATCCAGACGATGTAGCTGTAGCGCGTTCCGTCCCGGGCAACAACGCGAATTACCTCGCACAGTCTGTCCGCGATGCGGGTACGCCCTACTGAAATAAAATCGTAGTAAGGGGCAAGCCGTTTGAAGTCGGTGTAAATGAGTGACGGCAGGGAATCAACGATATAGTCGCCATTCAGCGTGAAAGGCTCCAGGCCTGGCTCGAAATAGCTGATTTCATTACCACGTTGGACCACTTCCCGACGCGGGCCATCCATCTGTAAAAGCTGGGCGAGCGGCTGCTTATCAAGACGGGCATGACGATAGCGTAACGACTCGACGCCCTGCTTATTGATGCTGATAAATGCCAACTCATAATTGAGTGACTGGCTGGCCAGATTCATTTGCTGCAACAACGCCCCGGATGAAACATCAGCCGAGGCGTTGGCAGAGAAGAACAGGCTACCCGCCATCAGAGACATGGCGAACCAAAGTTGCTTCATTACTGCGATTGCGTTCCTAAAGTTTGGTTTCCGGGCACCTGCACAGCAGCTTGCTGTGTCTGCGCCTGCTCAAACTGAAGCTGTTCAGAGTGCAGACGACGCTGCAACTCGTAATCCTGCAACATCGCATTAATGCGACGGCGCTGCTCCTGAACCTGCTGTTGCTGACCGCCGCTGGCGGATGCATCAGCCGGTACGCCCAGGCTTACCGGGCTGGCTTTGCCCATCATCGGCAGTGTGTTAAACACTGGCGCTTCTGGCTGCTGATTAGTTTCAGACTGAGTATTATAGTGCTGGACGCCAACAATAACTGCAAGCGATACGCATGCAGCCACACCCATTTGGGTAAGCTGGCTGGCCCACGGACGCACCTTTTGCCAGAACGGCATTTTCTGCCATTGGTGAGGCGCGGGTTGAGCTTCAGGAATCAGCGGAGTGGTCTGATGAACAGGCTCATTCTCAATCGCCGCCATGACGCGGGCTGAGATATCGAAATGGAGAACCTCGCCGGTGTCACCGCGAAGGGTGTCACGGATGAGATGGTAACTCTCCCAGGTCTCTTGCATTTCGGGTGAATGAGACAGCTCGTTGAGCAGCTCACTATCCACCGTTTCACCATCCATTAAAGCGGAAAGTTTTTCTTTCTGCATGCCTAATACCTTTTCCAGTATCCCGCTATCGTCAACGCCTGATAAGCGGTTGAACTTTATTATCAATAGCTTCTCGCGCACGGAAAATTCGTGAACGTACCGTGCCGACCGGACAATCCATGATCGCGGCTATCTCTTCATAGCTCAGACCATCCAGCTCCCGTAACGTAATTGCCATACGTAAATCTTCCGGGAGCGACTCGATCGTGCGAAAAACGATTTGTCTCAGTTCTTCTGACAACATTAAGTTCTCAGGGTTCGAAATTTCTTTCAACGCGCCGCCGCTTTCAAAGTTTTCGGCGTCGATTGCGTCCACATCACTTGAAGGCGGACGACGGCCCTGAGCGACCAGATAATTCTTTGCCGTATTGACCGCAATACGGTACAGCCAGGTATAAAAAGCACTATCTCCCCGGAAAGAATCCAGCGCGCGATAGGCCTTAATAAAAGACTCTTGCACCACATCAGGCACATCGCCTGACGGTACATAGCGGGAAACCAGGCTCGCCACCTTATGCTGGTAGCGGACCACCAGTAGGTTAAAGGCTTTCTGATCTCCCTTCTGGACCCGTTCAACCAGGACCTGGTCCGTTAACTGCTCGCTCATCCGAGGTAATGTCTCCCCAAACCTAAATTCCACGCGTTATCGAAACGCCACTCTAAAAATACCGCACTTTGAGCAAGCACCATTTAGAGTGTCTGATCTTCAATAAGTTCCGTAACGCCTTTGTTTTTGTTCATCGCGCCGCAGACCGTTTATTTTCTCTCATTATAAGTCTGTTCACGATACGCACCACTTTATGACAAGAAACATCTTTTTCCCGCCAGAAGAGTAACGCAACACAGGCTTTATTTCACCACAAAATCTGACGCTAACGATCTGCTTCGCAAAATAATTTCACTCATTTACCCTCCGTTTACCTCCGCTTACGCGTTTAGCCATTGCGACAGCCTCTAAAAAAATACGTGCGATATATCGCATTCAGGTGCTATTCTGACCCAACACTGTTTAGTAAATTAAACAACAATCATGAACACAACACCTGAACTCCATTGTGATGTACTGATCATCGGCAGCGGCGCTGCCGGTCTCTCTCTGGCGCTGCGCCTGGCCGAGCATCAAAACGTTATCGTTCTGAGTAAAGGACCGATAAGTGAAGGTTCCACGTTTTATGCCCAGGGCGGCATTGCCGCCGTGTTTGATGAGACAGACAGCATTGCATCCCACGTCGAGGATACGCTCATTGCCGGGGCCGGGATCGTGGATGCACACGCCGCAGAGTTTGTCGCCAGCAATGCCCGTCACTGCGTTCAGTGGCTCATCGACCAGGGCGTCTTATTCGATACTCAGGTTCAACCCAACGGTGAAGAGAGCTACCACCTGACTCGCGAAGGCGGCCATAGCCACCGCCGCATCCTGCACGCAGCGGATGCCACCGGAAAAGAAGTGGAAACCACGCTGGTCAGCAAAGCGCTGAACCATCCTAATATTCGGGTTCTCGAGCGAAGCAATGCCGTTGACCTGATTATCTCTGACAAGATTGGCCTGCCCGGCACGCGTCGCGTGGTGGGCGCCTGGGTCTGGAATCGTAATAAAGAGAAGGTGGAAACCTGCCGGGCGAAGGCTGTGGTACTGGCGACGGGCGGCGCCTCCAAAGTGTATCAGTACACCACGAACCCGGACATTGCCTCCGGCGACGGTATCGCGATGGCCTGGCGCGCTGGCTGCCGGGTGGCAAACCTCGAGTTTAATCAGTTTCACCCCACCGCCCTGTTCCACCCTCAGGCACGCAACTTCCTGCTGACGGAAGCCCTGCGCGGTGAAGGCGCTTATCTGAAACGCCCTGATGGCTCCCGCTTTATGCCCGACTTTGACGCCCGGGGTGAACTGGCCCCGCGTGACATCGTTGCCCGCGCCATCGATCATGAAATGAAGCGCCTTGGCGTAGACTGCATGTATCTCGATATCAGCCATAAGCCAGCAGAGTTCATTCGCCAGCATTTCCCGATGATTTATGAAAAGCTGCTCAATCTTGGCATTGATTTAACGCGCGACCCGGTGCCCATTGTGCCAGCGGCCCACTATACCTGCGGTGGCGTAATGGTTGACGATCATGGACGTACTGACGTAGACGGTCTGTATGCTATCGGTGAGGTTAGCTATACCGGACTTCACGGCGCGAACCGTATGGCCTCTAACTCGCTGCTTGAGTGTCTGGTGTACGGCTGGTCGGCGGCGGAAGACATCACGAAGCGCATGCCTTACGCCCGCGAGACAGAGCGCCTGCCAGCCTGGGATGAAAGCCGCGTGGATAATCCGGACGAGCTGGTCGTGATCCAGCACAACTGGCATGAACTACGGCTGTTTATGTGGGACTACGTAGGGATTGTGCGCACCACGAAACGCCTGGAACGCGCCTTGCGCCGCATCACCATGCTGCAGCAGGAAATTGATGAGTACTATGCTAATTTCCGCGTATCCAATAATCTGCTTGAGCTGCGCAATCTGGTGCAGGTTGCCGAGCTGATTGTTCGCTGCGCGATGATGCGTAAAGAGAGCCGCGGGCTGCACTATACCCTGGACTACCCGGATCAGCTTGCTGAATCCGGCCCGTCGATACTCGCCCCGCAGGTTTACATAAACAGATAAAACGCCTGGGTCAGGGCAGTGTAATCTTCGGAATAACGCTGGTCTGGCCCACGGATCACCATTCGGTCATTAAAGCATTCACCCTCTTTTGGCGACAGAGCCAGCAGTACGCGGTGCGGCAGTCGACCTTCCGTATCCGAAATATCGGTACGCAGACGTAACGTCCAGCCGATCTCCTGCGCGATACCGATGAACGTGTTGCCGGTACTCTCTGGCAGGACCACACAGAAAAAACCCTCTTCGGAGATCAGTTCTGCCGCGCTGGTGAGCAGCGCTTTATGATCGAGGGAGCCGGTATAACGCGCCTGTTCACGCTCGGGTGTCCCGCACTCAACGCCGGGCTCGTAGTAGGGAGGGTTGCTGACGATCAGATCGTAACGCGCGGTTTGTTCAGGCGCCCAGGCGAGCACGTCTGCGCATTCCACTTTCATTCGGACTGCCCAGGGGGATTCGGCCATATTGTCACTCGCCTGCTCTGCGGCCTGCGCGTCCAGTTCGACGGCATCAATGATGACATGTTCTTCCGTACGCTGCGCCAGCATCAGCGCCACCAGCCCGCTGCCGGTACCGATATCAAGAATACGCTTAACACCTGCGACAGGCGCCCACGCTCCCAGTAAAATACCGTCTGTACCAACCTTCATGGCACAGCGATCGTGAGCGACAAAAAATTGTTTAAACGTAAAACCATCGCGGCGCAGCTGCGCTTTGAGTTGAGACATGTCAGGGCAACCTTCTAAGTGAAACTGGAGTAGCATAGGGGAAAGCGAAGTGGCCGAAAAGCGATATCCATACAAACAGATGAAGATTACAGCCGTAACGTCTATAATCAGCGCCCCACACAGAGGTAGAACATGACTGTAACGACTTTTTCCGAACTTGAACTCGATGAAAGCCTGCTCAATGCACTTGAGAGCAAAGGCTTTACACGCCCGACCGCCATTCAGGCAGCGGCCATTCCGCCTGCGCTTGAGGGCCGCGATGTGCTCGGTTCTGCGCCAACCGGCACGGGGAAGACAGCAGCCTATTTGCTGCCTGTGTTGCAGCATCTGCTCGACTTCCCGCGTAAAAAATCTGGCCCGCCGCGTATTTTGATCCTGACGCCTACGCGCGAACTGGCAATGCAGGTTGCCGATCACGCGCGTGAACTCGCGGCAAATACTCATCTGGATATTGCCACCATCACCGGCGGCGTAGCGTACATGAACCACGCCGAAGTGTTCAGCGAAAACCAGGACATCGTCGTTGCGACGACGGGACGCCTGCTGCAGTACATTAAAGAAGAGAACTTCGACTGCCGCGCGGTTGAAACGCTGATCCTCGACGAAGCCGACCGCATGCTGGACATGGGCTTCGCACAGGATATCGAGCACATTGCAGGGGAAACGCGCTGGCGTAACCAGACGATGCTGTTCTCTGCCACCCTCGAAGGGGAAGCGATCAAAGACTTCGCAGAGCGTCTGCTGGAAGATCCGGTGGAAGTCTCGGCGACGCCGTCCACCCGTGAGCGTAAGAAGATCCACCAGTGGTACTACCGCGCGGACAACCTTGAGCACAAAGTCGAATTGCTGAAACACCTGCTCAAACAGGAAGATGCTCTGCGCACAATCGTGTTTGTGCGTAAGCGCGAGCGCGTGCACGAGCTGGCTGAGATGCTGCGTAACGCCGGGATCAACAACTGCTATCTTGAAGGCGAGATGGCGCAGATCAAGCGTACCGAGGGCATTAAGCGCCTGACCGATGGCCGCGTTAACGTGCTGGTTGCGACTGACGTTGCCGCACGCGGGATCGACATCCCGGACGTCAGCCACGTCATTAACTTCGATATGCCGCGCAGCGGAGATACCTACCTGCACCGTATTGGTCGTACCGGCCGCGCGGGCCGCAAAGGGATTGCGATTTCACTGGTCGAAGCGCATGACTACCTGCTGCTGCAGAAAATTGGCCGCTATGTTGATGAGCCGCTGAAAGCGCGCGTTATTGACGAACTCCGCCCGACCACGCGTGCGCCGAGTGAAAAGATGACGGGTAAACCGTCCAAGAAAGCGCTCGCAAAACGTGCTGAGAGAAAAGAGAAAGAAAAAGAGAAACCGCGCGTGAAGCAGCGCCACCGCGATACCAAAAACATTGGTAAGCGCCGTAAGCCAAGCTCTGCCGCACCAGAGACGAAAACTGAAGAGTAAAAAAAGCCGGGGAAATCCCCGGCTTTTTTATTCCCCCCTGCTGAAGCCGTTACAGGCTTTCAGTAAAGGTACGTGCGATAACGTCGCGCTGCTGTTCTGGAGTCAGTGAGTTAAAGCGAACCGCATAGCCGGACACGCGGATAGTCAGCTGTGGGTATTTTTCTGGATGCTCAACGGCATCCATCAGCGTTTCGCGGCGCAGCACGTTTACGTTCAGGTGCTGACCACCTTCCACGCGCACTTCCGGCTGCACTTCCATAGGAACTTCACGGTATTCGATTTCGCCCAGTTTGTTTACCGGTACGATTTCATCTTCAGCAAAACCCGCTTTCGCAACGACGCAGCGCGCTTCGTTCTTCTCGCTGTCCAGCAGCCAGAAAGAATTGAGCAGATCGTCATTTGCAGCTTTAGTAATCTGGATACCTGTAATCATGTGTTGCCTCCCTTAGGCTACATTAACTCGTGTCGGCCTCTCGCGGCCAATTGGTAAAACCATTGTTTCTTGTGTGTATATATAACATTCACACCCCGGCGATTTATTGATTTAAATCAACAAAAGCACCAACCACATAAAGAGTGTGGTTTTAATTTATTGTTTTAGATCAATTTAACAGCCTTGCCAATTCAACTTACCCTGTATCTTTTCAAAATAAATTTAGCCACTTAGCACGTATTTCAGCGCGTAATTTTGCTCACCGGGGTGAAACAGGTAAGCTAGTCAGAGATTGAGATTCGCAGGAGAGCGAGATGACGACACCTTTAACCTGGCATGACGTGCTGGCAGAAGAAAAGCAGCAGCCTTATTTTATCAATACGCTCAGCACCGTTGCCGCTGAGCGTCAGTCCGGACAGACGATTTACCCGCCGCAAAAAGACGTGTTCAACGCCTTTCGCTACACCGAACTGAGCGATGTGAAAGTGGTCATTCTGGGCCAGGATCCCTATCACGGCCCCGGGCAGGCGCATGGGCTGGCGTTTTCCGTTCGTCCGGGCGTGGCTATCCCCCCTTCTCTGCTCAACATGTATAAAGAGCTTGAAGCAACCGTGCCCGGTTTTACCCGGCCAAACCACGGTTACCTGGAAAGCTGGGCGCGCCAGGGCGTGCTGTTGCTGAATACGGTGCTTACCGTACGGGCGGGTCAGGCGCACTCGCACGCCAGTCTGGGCTGGGAGACGTTTACCGATAAAGTCATCAGCCTTATCAACGAGCATCGTGAAGGGGTGGTGTTTTTACTCTGGGGTTCTCACGCGCAGAAGAAAGGGGCGATTATTGACCGTCAGCGTCATCACGTGCTGAAAGCACCGCACCCGTCACCGCTGTCTGCGCATCGCGGTTTCTTTGGCAGTAATCATTTTGTTCTGGCGAATGAATGGCTGGAAAAACGTGGCGAAAAGCCGATTGACTGGATGCCTGTATTACCGGCAGAGAGCGAGTAGTTTGAGTTTGTATGCCCGGCTCACCGGGCATACAAAAAGCATAATGGCTTATGCCTTGTTCTGACGCCACCATTCGGCCAGCAGTACGCCGGTCGCAACGGATACGTTCAGACTTTCCACATTGCCTGTTCCGTCGATAGAGACGCTCAGATCCGCACTGGAGAGCGCCGCGTCAGACAGACCATCACGTTCCTGACCTAATACCAGCACCATTTTGCGCGGCAGCGTCGCTTTAAACAGCGGCGTACCGGCATGGCTTGAGGTGGTCACGATGGAATAACCCGCTTTACGGAACTGCTCGAGTGCGTCCAGAACGCTGTCGCCGGTGATCGGCTGTACGTGCTCGGCTCCGCCTTCCGCAGTACGGATCGCGGCACCGGATTCCAGCAGCGCGGCATCCTGCAACAGCACGCCTTTCACGCCAAAGTGCGCGCAGCTACGCATCATTGCGCCCAGGTTGTGCGGGTTGCCCACATCTTCCAGGGCCAGCACGCAGTCATCGGCATCCGCCTGGCTGACCCACTGCTGCACGGTCGTGCCGTTACGCTTTTTGATCAGGAAGCAGACGCCGCCGTGGTGTTCAGTGCCGGACGCTTTGGTCAGCTCGGCATCATCAACCACGTGGTAGGCTTTACGGTTCGCGGCCATCCAGCGCAGCGCTTCTTTGAAGCGCGGGGTCACGCTCTGGATAAACCAGGCGCGGACGATACACTCAGGACGGCTCAGGAACAGCGCCTGGCAGGCGTTCTCGCCATACACGCGGGTCTCTTCCGCACGCTGACGGCGCAGCACTTCCGGGTCGATAAAGCTTTTACCGCTGATACCGCCGTGATCGGCTTTTTCCGGCGTCTCATCGCCAGGGGCGCGAGAAACGGTGCGCCACGGGGAGGCGTTATCACGTGAGAAGTCATCACGCGGACGATCGTCGCGTGGACGGTCACTGCGTGGGCGGTCGGAACGCGGACGGTCATCGCGTTTGCGATCGTCACGTTTGCGGTCATCACCGCGGTTATTTCTGTCATCGCGGGCGGGGCGACGGCCACCGTCTGCACGAGAAGACGCCGGACGCCCGCCACCTTTTCCGGTACGCGGATTTTGGGTGCGTTTATCAGAGTCATCATCACTGCGGACATACATCACTTTGACCTTGCCGCTTTTGTTTTTCATTTCGTCGTTCATGCTTTTCTCCACCAGCGCTGCGCGAAGCGCGCAGATTACCCGATGTGCCAGCGCATAGCCATAATTTCGTACAAAAGCCTGTGACTATTGTTCTCATTGAATAAAACGCATTGTTGTTTCAAACAGGCTCATTGATAATATGTAACATATTAGAAACATTATCGGCGTTGTGACGCTGTCCCACGGCTCTATCAGAGGTTAGTTATGAATACCGTATGTGCCAACTGTCAGGCTCTTAATCGCATTCCGGACGATCGGATGGAAGATGGTGCGAAATGCGGACGTTGTGGCCATGAATTATTTGATGGCGATGTCATTAACGCGACGGGTGCTACGCTGGACAAACTCCTCAAGGACGATCTTCCTGTCGTGATTGATTTCTGGGCGCCATGGTGCGGCCCTTGCCGTAGCTTCGCGCCGATTTTCGAAGATGTTGCCGAAGAGCGCAGCGGAAAAATGCGGTTCGTTAAGGTCAATACCGAAGCCGAACCCGAACTGAGCGCACGTTTTCGTATTCGCAGCATCCCGACCATTATGATTTTCAAAAATGGCGAAGTGATCGATATGCTCAACGGTGCGGTTCCAAAAGCACCTTTTGAAAGCTGGTTAAACGAGTCGCTGTAACATTCACGGGGCACGTCTTGTGCCCCGCTCCCGCCTCTGCGAAAATAGCGTTTTTCCTGCATTTCGCCCATGACTAATAACGCCGTTCTTAAATTACGCGCCGAACGCCTTGCGCGCGCCACCCGACCGTTCCTCGCCCGAGGCAACCGTATTCGCCGCTGTCAGCGCTGCCTGCTGCCGCTGAAGGTTTGTCTGTGCGAGACGCTGGCACCGAGTACGGCACAGAGCCGTTTTTGTCTGGTCATGTTCGATACCGAGCCGATGAAACCCAGCAATACGGGGCGTCTTATCGCCGATATTCTGCCGGATACCGCCGCGTTTCAGTGGTCCCGTACAGAGCCGCCTCAGGCCCTGCTCGATTTAGTGACCAGCCCCAACTACCAGCCGATGGTCGTCTTCCCCGCGTCATATGCAGGTGTGGATCGCCAGGTGCTTTCAGCGCCGCCATCCGGTAAACCACCGCTGTTTATCATGCTGGACGGTACCTGGACCGAAGCGCGAAAAATGTTTCGCAAAAGCCCTTATCTCGACGCGCTGCCGGTGATTTCTGTCGATCTTTCCCGCGTCTCCGCCTACCGCCTGCGTGAAGCACATGCTGACGGGCAATACTGCACCGCCGAAGTGGCAATTGCGCTTCTGGATTTAGCGGGAGATACCGCTGCGGCTGGTGCCCTGGGCAACCATTTCTCATGCTTCCGGGAGCGCTATCTGGCGGGAAAAACCGTTCATAAGGGCAGCGTCACATCGCCCGAGCCAGAAAGCGTTTAAAATCATCAGGTCGCTTGCATTCACAGGAGGCCTGCATGAGCCAGCGAGGGTTAGAAGCGCTACTTCGTCCTAAATCCATTGCCGTTATCGGCGCATCAATGAAGCCGGATCGTGCTGGCTATCTGATGATGCGTAATCTGCTGGCCGGGGGATTTAACGGCCCCGTCATGCCCGTCACGCCGTCTTATAAGGCCGTTCAGGGGGTACTTGCATGGCCTGATGTACAAAGCCTGCCTTTCGTGCCGGATCTTGCCGTACTCTGTACAAACGCGAAGCGCAACCCGGAACTGCTGGAATCACTCGGCAAGAAAGGGTGTAAAACCTGCATAATTCTCTCGTCTCCGCCTGAACAGAAAGCCGAGCTTCTGGCCTGCGCCAGCCGCTATCAAATGCGCATTCTTGGGCCAAACAGTCTGGGCCTGCTCGCCCCCTGGCAGGGGCTGAATGCCAGTTTCTCCCCGGTCCCGATCCGCAAAGGCAAACTGGCGTTTATCTCGCAGTCGGCTGCGGTATCGAACACCATCCTCGACTGGGCGCAGCAGCGTGAAATGGGATTCTCCTACTTCATTGCCCTGGGCGACAGCCTGGATATCGACGTTGATGAGCTGCTGGATTTTCTGGCACGTGACGGCAAAACCAGCGCGATCCTGCTTTATCTTGAGCACCTCAGCGACGCGCGTCGTTTTGTCTCGGCTGCGCGAAGCGCTTCGCGCAATAAGCCGATCCTGGTGATCAAAAGCGGACGCAGCCCTGCGGCACAGCGTCTTCTGCATTCGCATTCCGGCATGGATCCCGCCTGGGACGCCGCCATTCAGCGCGCGGGGTTGCTGCGGGTACAGGATACGCACGAGCTTTTTTCCGCCGTTGAGACGTTAAGCCATATGCGCCCGTTGCGCGGTGAGAAGCTAATGATTGTCAGTAACGGTGCGGCCCCTGCCGCGCTCGCGCTGGACGAGCTGTGGCGGCGCTTCGGCAAGCTGGCAACGCTGAGTGAAGAGACGCTGCAGCGCCTGAAAGAAGCGCTTCCGACCAGCGTGACGCCCGGCAATCCGCTTGATTTGCGCGATGACGCCAGCAGCGACCGCTATATCAGGGCGATATCCATTTTGCTGGATAGCCAGGATTTCGATGCGCTGATGATTATCCACTCCCCCAGCGCGGTCGCGCCGGGCAGTGAAAGCGCGCGCGCGCTCATTGACGCCGTGCGCAACCATCCGCGAGGTAAATACGTTACCCTGCTCACCAACTGGTGCGGTGAGTTTTCCTCTCAGGAGGCGCGGCGCTTGTTCAGCGAGGCCGGGCTGCCAACCTACCGCACGCCGGAAGGCACCATCACCGCGTTTATGCATATGGTGGAATATCGCCGCAACCAGAAACAGCTGCGTGAGACGCCGGCTTTGCCGGGTAATCTGACGGCGAACACCGTCGACGTTCACCGGCTGTTGCAGCAGGCCATTGAAGAAGGCGCGACCTCGCTTGATACGCATGAGGTCCAGCCCATTCTGGGCAGCTACGGGATGCAAACCCTGCCGACCTGGATCGCCAGCGACAGCGCAGAGGCCGTGCATATAGCCGAACAGATTGGCTATCCGGTGGCCCTGAAGCTGCGTTCCCCGGATATTCCGCATAAGTCTGATGTTCAGGGGGTTATGTTATACCTGCGTACGGCGACTGAGGTGCAGCAGGCAGCTGATGCCATTTTTGATCGGGTCAAAATGGCCTGGCCGCAGGCAAGGATCCACGGATTGCTGGTGCAAAGCATGGCAAACCGCGCAGGGGCTCAGGAATTACGGGTGGTGGTCGAACACGATTCCGTCTTCGGCCCGCTCATCATGCTGGGAGAGGGTGGCGTTGAGTGGCGTCCGGAGGAGCAGGCCGTGGTGGCGTTACCGCCGCTGAACATGAACCTGGCGCGTTATCTGATCATCCAGGCGATCAAAAGTAAAAAGATCCGTGGCCGGAGTGCGCTGCGCCCGCTTGATATTGCCGGGTTAAGTCAGTTCCTGGTGCAGGTGTCTAACCTGATTGTGGATTGTGCCGAAATCCAGCGGCTGGACATTCATCCGCTACTCGCCTCGGGCAATGAGTTTACGGCGCTGGACGTGACCCTGGATATCGCGCCATTCGAAGGAGACAGAGAGAGCCGTCTGGCGATCCGCCCGTATCCCCTGCAGCTGGAGGAGTGGGTTGAGATGAAGAATGGAGAACGCGCCTTGTTCCGCCCTATTCTGCCGGAAGATGAGCCCCAGCTGCGGGCCTTTATCTCTCAGGTCACGAAAGAGGATCTTTATTATCGCTATTTTAGCGAAATCAACGAATTTACCCACGATGATTTAGCCAATATGACCCAGATCGACTACGATCGAGAAATGGCGTTTGTTGCCGTTCGTCGCTCCGATAAGGGGGATGAGATCCTCGGCGTCACGCGTGCGATTTCTGACCCGGATAACGTCGATGCGGAGTTTGCGGTGCTGGTGCGCTCCGATCTTAAAGGCCTGGGTCTGGGGAGACGGCTGCTGGAAAAACTCATCAGTTATACGCGAGATCACGGATTGTTACGCCTCAATGGCATTACTATGCCTAACAATCGCGGTATGGTGACCCTGGCGCGAAAACTTGGGTTTGACGTTGATATTCAGCTGGACGAAGGTATTGTGGCCTTGTCCCTCAGTCTGACATCAACAGACAAACGCGAGTAAGCTACTGGAAATGTTACCCACTTTGGACGGGACTGGTGGTATCATTGTCCGCTTATGTTGTTTGCATGGTACAGACAACCCTTCAATGAACAGAGAAGAAACGCACTGTGATGTTGTCAAAATTTAAGCGTAATAAACATCAACAACACCTTGCTCAACTACCGAAGATTTCTCAGTCAGTTGATGATGTAGAGTTCTTTTACGCTCCCGCTCATTTTCGGGAGACGCTTCTGGAAAAGATTGCCAGCGCCACGCGACGCATTTGCATTGTAGCGCTCTATCTTGAACAGGATGAAGGCGGGCGCGCGATCCTGAACGCGCTCTATGAAGCCAAACGTCAGCGCCCGGAACTCGATGTTCGCGTGCTGGTCGACTGGCATCGCGCTCAGCGTGGCCGTATTGGCGCTGCCGCGTCAAACACCAATGCCGACTGGTATTGCCGCACGGCGCAGGAAAATCCTGGCGTTGATGTGCCTGTTTATGGCGTCCCGGTTAATACCCGTGAAGCGCTCGGCGTACTTCATTTCAAGGGCTTCATCATTGATGACAGCGTGCTTTACAGCGGCGCAAGTCTGAATGATGTTTACCTTCATCAGCTCGATAAATATCGCTACGACCGCTACCATCTGATCCGTAATCCGCAGATGGCCGATATCATGTTTAACTGGGTTGATAAAAATCTGGTCCATGGCCGCGGTGTTAATCGCCTTGACGATCCCGAACGTCCTAAAAGCCCGGAAATCAAAAACGATGTTCGCGCCTTCCGCCAGGAGCTGCGTGATGCGGTCTATCATTTCCAGGGCGATGCGAACAACGAAGAGTTATCCGTTACCCCGCTGGTAGGGCTCGGTAAATCAAGCCTGCTGAACAAAACGATCTTCCATCTGATGCCGTGCGCGGAGCAGAAACTCACCATCTGTACGCCGTACTTCAACCTCCCTGCCGTGCTGGTGCGTAATATCATTCAGCTGCTGCGCGACGGTAAAAAAGTGGAAATCATCGTTGGTGATAAAACCGCAAACGACTTTTTCATTCCTGAAGATCAGCCGTTCAAAATCATCGGTGCGCTGCCTTATCTCTATGAGATCAACCTGCGCCGTTTCCTGAGCCGTTTACAGTATTACGTAAACACTGACCAGTTGGTTGTGCGTCTCTGGAAAGATGAAGACAACACTTACCATCTGAAAGGAATGTGGGTCGACGATGAGTGGATGCTGCTGACCGGTAATAACCTGAACCCACGCGCGTGGCGACTGGATCTGGAAAACGCTATCCTGATCCATGACCCGCAGCACGAGTTAGCCGCAAAACGTGAACGTGAGCTGGAGCTGATTCGCACGCATACCACTGTGGTTAATCATTACCGCGAACTGCAGAGCATTGCCGATTATCCGGTAAAAGTCCGCAAGCTTATCCGCCGCTTACGTCGTATCCGTATCGACCGACTTATCAGCCGTATTCTGTAATGTCCAGGCCCTGCCACCCGCAGGGTTTTTTTATGGAGCCGTTGATGCGTATTCCTCTGTTACTTAGCGTCCTCTTTCTGACTGGCTGTAGCCATATGGCCAACGATAACTGGTCCGGACAGGATAAAGCCCAGCATTTCCTCGCTTCCGCGATGTTGTCCGCAGCCGGCAATGAATATGCGCAGCATCAGGGATACAGCCGGGATCGTAGCGCGGCGATAGGGTTGATGTTTTCAGTCAGTCTTGGAGCATCAAAAGAACTGTGGGATAGCCGCCCCGCAGGGAGCGGCTGGAGCTGGAAAGATTTCGCCTGGGATGTCGCCGGCGCAACGACCGGCTATGCCGTGTGGCAGATGGCGCGCTATTAAAGTCGAATGCCTTTACCTTTGCGATGCAGCATCAGCGAAACAATAAAGGCCAGTGCGCCCATTATCGTTACGTACCAGAAGAATGTCGTTTCACTTCCCCATGATTTAAGCGACAACGCAACGTACTCCGCCGATCCGCCAAACAACGCATTAGCTACCGCATAAGAGAGCCCTACCCCTAAAGCACGTACCTGCGCCGGGAACATTTCAGCTTTCAGTATTCCGCTGATAGAGGTATAGAAACTGACAATCACCATCGCCAGCATCACCAGCGCAAACGCCGCATACGGCGAAGTCACATGCTGAAGGGCCGACAGAATAGGTACGGTACATAATGCCGACAGGCCGCCGAAAATCAGCATCGACGTACGTCGACCGATTTTATCCGAGAGCGCACCGATAATGGGTTGTATGAGCATAAAGACAAACAGCGCCACGGTCATGACTACGCTGGCGACGTTTGCGTGCATGCCGGTGGTGTTCACCAGGTACTTCTGCATATAGGTGGTGAACGTGTAAAAACTGAGAGAGCCGCCCGCAGTAAAGCCCAGCACCATGAGGAAAGCTTTGCGGTTACGCCATAACCCTTTGAATGTTCCCGCCTCCTTCAGCGTTCTGACTTCCTTCTGAGAGGTTTCATCTAACTGACGGCGTAGCCAAAGTGCGACCACCGCCAGTACTGCACCCATCGCGAAAGGAATTCGCCATCCCCAGGCGTGAAGTTGTTCATCCGTCAGAATTTGCTGCAGGATCACAACCACAAGAATGGCCAGCAGTTGACCACCAATCAGCGTGACGTACTGGAATGAGGCGTAAAAACCTTTACGGCCTTCCAGGGCAATCTCACTCATGTAGGTCGCACTGGTACCGTATTCACCCCCTACCGATAATCCCTGGAATAAGCGGGCCAGTAATAGTAGCGCCGGTGCCCAGGTACCAATCGATTCATATCCCGGTAAGCAGGCGATCACCAGAGAACCAAAGCACATCATGCACACCGAGATCAGCATAGAAGCCTTACGGCCGCGACGATCCGCAATGCGGCCAAACAGCCAGCCCCCGATGGGCCGCATTAAAAACCCTGCGGCAAATACCCCCGCCGTTTGTAGCAGCTGCGTTGTGGTGTTGCCGGAAGGGAAGAAAATATGTGCGAAGTAGAGTGAACAGAATGAGTAGACGTAAAAGTCGAACCATTCAACCAGATTCCCTGAAGAGGCGCTGACGATTGCCCATACCCTTCTTCGGGTATCACTGTTAGCCAGCGTCCCGTTTGATGTAATGCTTTCTGTCATTGTGATTATGCTCCTGCCATAAACAGCGGCGTATTGAGCCAAGAGACTCAATTACCTCGTAAATGAAATGTTATAATTTTGTTATAAATAACATTGCGACAAGGATCACACATTCCATTAGCAGGATAAGGGATTAAGAGAAAGGCCAGAAAGGGTAAGCACAAAGCAAAAAACCCCGCACCTTACGGTACGGGGTTCTTCTAATTGATGCCTGGCAGTTCCCTACTCTCACATGGGGAGACCCCACACTACCATCGGCGCTACGGCGTTTCACTTCTGAG